>JAFZIL010000047.1 GCA_017554385.1 Prevotella sp.
GGGTGTGACAGGTCGCGCCGATGTGTTTGGCACATACTGGGAGCGTCGCAACCTCGATCTGAGCTATATCCTTTTCGACTGGCAGTGGAATGCCTATATCGCAGCCAGCTATTTCTACCGTCCCCTCTCTTGGGAGGCAGGCTACTGGCACTTCGGCATCTATGCCCGCTATCCGCACCGTGACTACTTCTACTTCGGACGTCCGCACTTCTATGCCACCTATCGTGGCGGACATGCCTGGCACGTTCATGGAGATCGCGGTTACTACTATGGTCACAGAGAGCATTTCCGCACGCCAAGAAGAGAGCACGTGGGTATGCACGACCGTTGGGACCGTGGTGATTTCAATGGCAGAAGCCACAGTTCTACCCGTGTGACAGCTCGTCCGGAAAGCAGAGGTCGCATCGAGAACAGAGGCGGACGCGTGGAAAACAGAAGCCGTATGGAGAACAGAGGCCGTAATGACCGCGGAAGAGCCGATGGCGTAAGAAGACCGGATTCTGGTATCGAAAGAACCCCTAACAGCAGCTCTCGCCCCAATAGCAGCGTTGAACGTAGTGGCTCACGTCCCAGCCGTGACTTCGGTTCTGGTAGCAGCAACAGCTCTCGTCCGAGCAGCAACGTAGGCAGCAGCTCCCGCCCCAGCCGTGACTTCAGCTCTAGCAGCAGCAACAGCCCACGTTCCAGCAGTAGTGTTGGCAGCAGCAGCTCAAGACCGAGTCGTAGCTTTGGCAGTAGCAGCAGTTCGCGCCCAAGCAGCAGTATGAGCACATCCTCGGCTCCCAGCCGCAGCGTAAGCAGCGCGCCAAGTCGTAGCATAAGCAGCTCGCCAAGCCGTAGCGTAGGCAGCTCACATAGTGGCGGTGGTTCCAGCCGCAGTGCAGGTGGACATGCCGGAGGTCGTCGATAAAAAGAAAGACGCTTAAAGTTCCAATATACGAACTTCAGCATTCATCATCCGCTGAACCTCGCTCATTGACTTCCCATAATAGACAGCCTGGACGGCCTTATTGATAATGCCATGTCCTACGGCCAGCACCTTCTTTCCTGGATACGTCTTCTTGACAAAGGCGATGAATTCGCCAGCCCGGGAAAGAAGGTTTTCTAATGTCTCGATGTCGTCAGGCCACACTTCGCCTTTCAGATCAGGAATATAACGGCCTGTGAAGCCGCCCCAGTCGCGTTCACGCAGCAATGGAGTCTGGACGACGTCCAACTGATGGGGCTCGGCAATGATGGTGGCTGTATCCACCGACCGTTTCAGATCGCTGGCGATGATGGCGGCAAAGGACTCCGAAGCCAACTTGTCTCTTACCTCCTGAGCCTGAACAATGCCATTTGCCGTCAGCCGTCCCTGCGTCTGACCTTGCATAATCTGATTGACATTGTCCTCCGTTTCACCGTGTCTGACTAAGTATAATGTGGTCATAATCCCTTTAATTTGGTGCAAAATTACAAAAAAACTATAAACTATAAACTATAAACAGCAAACTTTTTGTAACTTTGCAAACGAAAACCAGAAAACAGGATTGAAATGAAAATATTACAAAGTTCCGTCTTCCGCGCCATCTGCGCCATTGCCGTCGGTATCATGCTTATCAAGTATCCCGACAACACCGTCACATGGATCACCATCGCCATAGGCGTGTTGTTCCTCCTGTCAGGTGTCATCTCACTGGTGGCCTATTATCATGCGCTCAAAAACGTGAGCGAATACACCATTACCGATGCAGAGGGCAATGTGGTGTCAGGTCAGAAGCCCACCTTCCCAATTGTAGGCGTGGGCAGTGCGATTCTCGGTCTGATACTGGCACTGACACCGACCGTCTTTGTCAAGGCCCTGATGTATATCATCGGTGCTGTGCTCGTGCTTGGTGCCGTCAACCAGTTCATGAATCTGCTCAACGCCCGCAAATACGGAAAAATCAGCTTTGGCTACTGGATCTTCCCGTCGGTGATCCTGCTCGTTGGTCTCTTTGTCATCATCAAACCTCTGGCACCTGCTGAGATGGCAATGCTTGTGCTCGGCTGGTGCAGTCTGCTCTATGGTGTCACAGAACTAATCAACTCACTGAAGATTCACAACGAGAAGCGTAAGTTCACAAAAGCGCAGGAGATACCCGTTGCAGAGGAGATTGCAGAAGAAATACCTGCTGAGACAGAGCCTGCCACCCCTGCTGAAGACGACTCAAGATATATGCCTGCCATAAAAGAAGAATAGAGGTCTTTCAACCTCTATTCTTTTTTCATTTCCTCAATTACTTCTTCTGAGAAGCCTTCGATATAGGTCTTCAGGATACTGATGCCCGTCTTGTTCTCGCGTCCCCATGGAATAATCAGGTCGGCAAACTTCTTAGTGGGTTCGATGAACTGCTCATGCATGGGCTTCACGTCATTCTCATAATGATCGAGCACCATATCGACGGTTCGTCCACGTTCCACCACATCGCGACGGATGTTACGGATCAGTCGCACATCGCTGTCGGTATCGACGAAAATCTTCAAGTCCATCATGTCACGCAACTTCTTGTAATGCAGCGTCATGATACCCTCGAGGATTATCACGGGCTTGGGCTCTACATGAACTGTCTCAGGCAGACGGTTGGAAAGTACATACGAATAAGTGGGCTGCTCAATGGCCTCGCCATTCTTCAACTTCTTGATCTGGTCCGTCAGCAGCTTCCAGTCGAAAGCATCCGGATGGTCGAAATTGATGGCATGACGCTCCTCATCGGTCAGTGCCGTTGTATCGTTATAATAAGAATCCAAGGGAATGACAGCTGCACAGTGAGGGGGCAGCGCCTTGGAGATACGTTTGACGACGGTGGTCTTGCCAGAACCCGATCCGCCTGCGATTCCGATAATGATCATTTCTGTTCCTTGATTAAATAGACAACCGTCGGCAGGTGGTCGCTAAAGCCGTCGAGCCATACGCCACCAGCCTGAGTACGGAGGGTGTTGCCCTTATATTTTCCTTCTTTTTGGAAGAGATAGTCACGTCGGAAGATCTGATGCGAGAAGAGCTTCAATGTGGAATAATCCTTCTTTTTGTCGCGATCGAGCAGGCTTGGCGACAGGATGATCTGGTCGAAGAGGTTCCACGCACCATCATACATCAAAGTACCCGTGCCCGATGCCAGCACATCCCACCAGGGATTGTACATATCACCGTCGCCCACATCCTTGATCTTACGCTTGGCACCAAGACACTTGGCCATCGAGGCATCCTGCGGGTCATCGTTCATATCACCCATCACCAACAGTTTCACATTGGGATCATCAGCAATCAGCGAGTCCTTGACCACTTTCACCTGTGCACCACCTTCCTCACGATAGAACGAGGTAGCACCACGTGACGGCAGGTGGCAGACGATAATCGTCACATGTTCGCCAGCCATCGTACCGCTCACGACGAGGAAACCACGGGTGGCCCTCATGGAGTCTTGGGGCAACCTATATATATAAGGTACGAGCTTGTAGTCGCGAACCGTAAATAGGGCAGGATTGTAGAGCAAAGCACAGTCGACACCACGCTGGTCTGGTCCCTCGATATGCACGAACTGGAAATTCCTGGCCTTCAACGGCTCCTGGTTACAGAGATCTTCCAGACACTTGGCGTTTTCTACCTCAGAGACACCAATGGCCGCGCAACCGATCTTCGGCAGTTTGTCGGTACCCATCTCTGAAAGGACACGCGACATATTTTTCAGTTTATGCGTGTATTTCAGTCCCGTCCACTTGTTGGTACCATCTGGCAGATACTCATAATCATTCTTACCTGCATCGTGACAGGTATCAAAAAGATTCTCCAAATTGTAGAATCCAACACCATAGACCGAGTATTTTTTTGACTGGGCCTTTGTTTCGTTTGTTCCAAGAAAAAGGAACATTGTCAGCAGTAATAAATAGACTTTTTTCATATCAAAACATGTTTTATGCTGCAAAGATATAAAAAAAATA
>JAFZIL010000048.1 GCA_017554385.1 Prevotella sp.
AGGCCGGGGTGGGGTCTGTAAATATCAGACAGCGAGGAATATACAGACCCCACCCCTGCCCCTCCCCTTGAAGGGAGGGGAGTGGCTGCGCACAGAGTCCTTCTCAGATTTCTCATGTTCGGACTTTTTAAAGTGGACTCATCTCTGGTCCCACGTAAGTGGGTTTGAGTCCACCCCAGTCAACAATGACGCGCTGCAACATCTGGCCCGGATCCTTGGCAATGAAGCTGATGGTATGAGCAGCTTTGGTCTTGTCAACGGCAAAACGCAGGCGGCAGACGGCTCCATTACGCATCACCTGATCCTTCCATGTGCGAGAGTACTCTTCAAACTTATTCTCGAACACCTGTGGCTGACCGTCATCCACGGCGATGGACACGACATTGCTCTTGCCTGCATAGAGGGGCCAGAAGGGAACGGTGTAGACCGTCACCTCAACAGTATCGCGACTAACGGCAGGGAAGGAGTAGGTGGCTTGTCCGAGTTGCATGACCTGCCAGTCATAGCCAATGCCACTGACGAGGCGGGCATCGCTGCTCTTATTGTCGTAGTTGGAGAGATCGAGCACGTAGCAACCTTGCAATGTTTCGTGTTTGGGCGTGAGGTCAACAGGCAGCTCGTTGATGCCGTCATAACGCTTCACTTCAGGCTTCTTATAATACATCGTAGTGTTAGTGAAGCCCGTTGACAAAGCCATCATGCCACGCCATTTACCATTCAGTTGCTCGTTATAGCGGCGGTTCAGGGCATCAATACTGTCGTAGGCTTGCTCCATCTGGCGTGCTGCCCAGTTAGCCTCTGCGAAAAGTCCCTGTGCGCCAAGTTCCTGATTCAGCTGTGCCATAAGGAACTTGCGGTTCATCTGACAAGCGCCTTGGACGGGAAACTGCAGCAACTCATAAAAAGCATCGGATGCGGACGAATTACCATAGAGAACATGCCCTGCACCTCGTATGTTCGTTGCCATTAATTCAACGGCATCGCTCAGACGCTGGTAGTCGGCCAGTCGCTGCTGTGCGTCACCATAGTTCTGGAACGAAAAATCCGTGGGTTTCAGTCCCGTGTGCTCCTTGTCGTCCCATTCGTATTCAAAGCCCATGAACTCCGGTTTGCGGCTCCATGCTAACCGGTAGTAGTCGTCGAGAATTGTCTGGAATTCCTTCTCATGTTCTTTTCCGAAAAGGCTGGCAAGCATCTCTGCCTGATGGCATTTGGTATTACTGATATTGAAAGTCCCAAAGTCCCATGCCATGTCCATGAATGTCTGAATGCCCAACTCCATAGGCTTGATATCGCCCACGTTCAGCAACCAATAACGGTCGGCACCCGTGTCGTAGGCTTTCTTCAGTTCCTCATACATCAGCACGGGCGGTGTGGTGTTGAGCCACAAATAGTCGTGCGGCGCACCGAGATAGGAGAGATGATAATAGACACCTGCCCTACCCGACCGCCGTTGTTCCTCGGGATTGGAAACGCGCTTCAGATAGCCATAGTTATCATCGACCCATACCAGCGTGATATCGTCGGGCACACGCAGACCGTTCTCGTAGATGTCCATTGTCTCCTTGTAGGGCACAAAGATCTGAGGAATTGTCCGCGGGTCGGGAGATGAGCTTGGAGAAGAGATTGGTGAGTAAGCCTTGTGCTTTACCAACAATTCGCGCTGGTCTTTGATGACCTGTTCGATGAGCGGCACACGCTCGTTCATCGGCAGGTTGCCGCGCAGTCCGGCATCATGCACGCCTCGCATAGCCACGGTGTAGATATTCTCGTATTGAGAGGCTTCGGCCAGGCGATCGTCCCATTTCTTCACGATGGTCTCGCGGTTGGTCTTGTAGTTCCAGTCACCATCTCGGTTCTGATCCCACTCGCTCTTGGCTGCATTATTCAGCAGCAGTGGCTCACAATGTGAGGTGGTGACGATGATGCCGAACGAGTCACAGACCACCTTGCTGTCCGGATGGGAGTAGAAAGCACCCGTACACGAATGCATGGCTGGAGCCAGCATGTTCGCCTTCAAACGTAACAGCAGTTCACAGACACGGGCATAGGTACGTGGGCCAATATCGCCCAACTCCTTTTCATAGTTCGTAGTGGCCCATGGCTTCAATCCCCAATCCTCGTCGTTGATAAAGATTCCCCTGTACTTAACGCTGGGTGTCTTTGAGACATAATCGGCAGTGACATATACGCTGCTGCGTCGTTCTACGGGAACGTCGGCCCACCAGTACCAAGGCGACACTCCCATCTTCTCGGAGAGCGTGAAGAGCCCGTAGGCCGTTCCTCGGCGGTCACTGCCCACGACAAAGAGCTGGTCACCGTCGGTCTTTATCAGGAACTGCTCCCATCCGCCACTGATGGTCCCGGCATCTACCCGTCCACCCTTCACAAGGCGATCAACGTAAGGACTATGTCCCAACGTACCTATTATAATCTGAGCTGCCTTGGCATTGGCCGTGACAACAGGCTTCAAGCCCGTCACCCGCTCCACGTCTTCGGCAAAGAGCGCTACCGCCTTCCTTACGGCAACCGGTTCGCCCGCATCCACATAAATCGTGGCTACCCTGCTTTTGTCAAAGAGCGCGAAGCCACCCTTTGTCTCGCTCACAGTGAGCATCGTATCTGCTACCGACCGTTGTGCAACCAAGGTGAGTAGCAGAAGGATGCTCATTGAGAAAGCTCTATTCATCATTTTTTTCATTCTACGGAATAGTCGAAGCGGTCAACGTCAATGTAGCCACCCGTCTTTTTCGTGGCATAGTTGAAGATAGCGAACTTCGAACCCATGAAGAAGCGACGGTAATCGAAGCGCATGCGATAGTCTTTGGTGCCAATCTGTTCCCACTTCTCACCGTCCATACTGTAGTAGAAGTTGGCAGCATCGTTGTGACCGGGCTGGAAGTCGCCGGTAATGCGCAGCCAGATAGTCTTTGACTTGGGGTAGAGCAAGGTGATGGCAATGCCCTTTACCATCTTCTCCTCAACGTTGGTCACGGCCTTTTCGCGTTCTGTGAGACTGACTACCTGCTCGCTCATCTCCAAGAAGAAGTTTTTGCCCACACGCTTCAGTGTCAGCACACCGCTGTCGCCATTAAAGGCAGCGAAGCCAGCGCAGTCACCGTCCTTCATGTGGGAATAGTCGATGCAGATGCTGCCCGAGCACGTGGGCCCTTCCATGCGCTGCGTCAACGTATTAGGAGCAAGGTAGAGGTTAGGCACCACGCGGCTGGTTTTCAGACGCAGGAAACCGGGACGCTCGGCAAGACTCCATGCGTTATCCACAGGATTGTGGTTCCACTGCCAACACTTCTTTAGTTTAGAATTGATAATTGAGAAGTCATCACTGCACACGATATGGGTCTCGGGCATGCCGCTACGATAGGGACGAACGGTGTCGGGCACCTTTCCATTCTCATCGCCAAGCATGGGCCAGCCGTCAATCCAGCGAACGGGCGACAATGTAAGCACGCGCCCTACTCCACCGCGATCCTGGAACATGATGCCGTACCAGTCGCCCTCCTCGGTGTCGACGATGGTGCCCTGTGCCAGATAGCTGAAGCCACCGAAGTCGCTCTCAAGGATGGTGTTCTTCTCCCACGTGCCGTTCAGATCCTTCGTTCGATAGCACACCTCACGACGATGACGGCCTGGAGCGAAGACATGGCTGATGAGCAGGGCGTAGTAGGTGCCGTTGTGCTTGATGACACGGGTACCTTCCAGCAGTCCGCGCTCGTCTTCCTCGCGCTGGAAGTAGTGGCGCAGGCTACCTTCGACGACGCTTTTCAGATCGCGACTGAGCTGGCACATCTCGCCTGTTCCGAAGAACACGTAGGGCGTTCCGTCGTCGTCGAAGAACAGCGTGGCATCGTGGAAATGGCGCAAGCGCGAGTGGATGGTCCACGGTCCTTCGGCTTTCGGAGCAGTGAAGATATAGGTGTCGCCCATTGAACCGGCCTCGTTAGGAGCGAGCAGTGCCCAGAACTTGCCGTCGTGGTATTTCAGCGACGTAGCCCACTGTCCGCGTCCATAAACGGTGCCCACGCCCTCACCCTTCTGCTGGTCGAGCGGCAGGGAGAAACTGAGATCATACTTCGGCGAGTCGGTCAGACGGTCGAAGATATAGCCGACGGTCTCCCAGTTCTTCAGGTCTTTCGATGCCATAACGGGAGCACCTGGCATAAGGTGCATCGTCGTGGAGACCAGATAAAAGGTGTCGCCCACGCGGATGACGTCGGGATCGGGCACGTCGGCCCAGAGCATCGGGTTCTTGATCTGCGCAGCTACGCTGCTAAATGACAACTGACAAATGATTAATGACAAACTCAGTAGTAAACGTTTCATAATTATTGGGGTTTTTGATGATAGGGCTAATGAGGCCAATAGGGCCAATGAGGCCAATGAGGCCAATAGGGCTTATCGGTGGTGCAAAGGTAGCAAAAACAATCGAGACGCAGCTAAAGGCTACGTCTCGATTTGTTTTGATGATGTTTCATCGTTGCAGGCGGGAGCCTACACCGATAATAATTACTTCTTCACCACCTTTTCGGTGCTTACGGTACCGTCGGTCATGGTCTTCTTCATGAGAACCACACCCTGACGAGCGTGCGAGATGCGACGACCGTTGAGGTCGAAGAGCTCGATGGCGCGAACCTTATTAGGCGTAGCTTCGAGTGTCTCGATGCCGTCCTGAGCAGCCTTGGCATAGTCGAAGCCAGCAGCAGGAGCGGTGAGCACGATGCGAACCTCGTTGAAGAAGGTGTGAGAGCTGGAACCTGCGTTGACACCGATGGTCAGCTCACCGTCGGTTACCTCGATCTCATCGATCACAGCAGCCTGGTTGTCGTTACCAGCGAAGGGGAATGCCTGTCCGATACCCGGGATATACATTTCCTCACCCTGATCGCTATCGCCTCTGTAGGGGCTCTGAGTCTCATTGAAGTCGGATGTTACGACGTAAGCATAGCTGTCAGCGAAGACACCAGCGTCGCCATTGTTACGCTCACCAAATGCGAATCTGACAGAGTAGACACCTGCGGGCAGGTCATAGATAGTCTGCTCAACGCGGTAGCTGCTGCCCCAAGTCTGGAACATGGCATCCTGAGCAATCTCAGAGTTACCCTTCCAAGCACCCCAACCAGGAGTCAAGCCAGGACGGTTGTAACCGTCGGGAGTAGTCCAACCAGGAACCGACTCGTCGGTGAAGTCAACGCCATCGCTCAGCTTATAGGTATTCGGGTTCTTCACGAATACGGTCATGTCGTAAGTAGGAGTAGTTTCCTCTAAGGTCTCCTCGTCGACAACAGGCTCGAACGGGTCAACATCCTTATCTGCTATCTGAGCATAGAGACGCTGCTTGATAGCGGTCTTCAGAGCCTCAGCATAAATATCTTCGTCGTCGAGTGCGTTGTTAGCGACCTCGATAAGAGGATCGTCCTCACCACCCAGAGACTTCAGAGCCTCAGCACCAAGACGCAGACGCTCGATGAGCACAGCCACGCCAGTACCCTTGCCACCATTAGCATCCTCGGGAGCCGAGACACCCTCAGTGAAGAGCAGGCTGGTCTTATTGGCAATATCTTTCAGATCGGCGATAGCTGTGATGAGCTGTGCATCGTCCTTCAGCACGTCGAAGCTGTAGTTCAGCTGCCACTGCTCGTTCTCCTCGTCGCCCAGATTCTCCCACTCAGAAGTACCATTGTACTTGCCGACAATGCTCACAAGCTCTTGATAGAGTGCGGTCTTTGCAAACTTGTTAGAAGCGTTCTGGCGCACCACATCGATGGCCTTCTTAATCTGCGTATCGTAAGAATCGCAGTTAGCACGGTGTGTACCCAGAGCCTCAACGGCAGCATTCAGTTCAGCCACGGCGTTGTCATAGGCCGAAGGCGAAGTGAACTTAGCGCCATCATACTTGGCGATAGTGCTGCTCAGGTTGTTGTATGCCTCACCCAGATAGCGTTCGTCGCTGTTTCCTTCGAGAGCAGACTTGGCAGCAGCCAGTGCCTCGTCAAGCTTCATCATATACTCAATACCTGCTTTGTTAGGCATGTACTTCATAGCTACGTTGGCAATGATCACCTCGTTGAAGCCCGGACGGTCCCAACGTACGATGAAGTTACCACTGGTCTCAGGAACAAAGTTGATAGAAGTCTTGGTAGAACCGCTTACGGCATTCTTACTACCATTCACATTTGGCTTATTGTTGATAGTCTGTGTGAACACTTCCTCCTCGTCGGCAGTCAGCACCTTCAGGTCGAGAGTAGAACCATTATCCTTCCACATAGCGCTGTTGAACGAGATGGTGTACTTCTTACCAGCCTCAAGTGCAATTTCGTAGCCGGGAACAGAACCATACTCGATATAACCCTCACGGAGATAGAAGCCCTTGGTGAAGTCGCCACCGGCAGCGAAGTCAAACATACGAGCACCGCCACCATAGTTTGTACCGGCAGGACGCTCTGCGTCTTGATACATCACGTAGAATCCTTCGGGAATGTTATCAGCAGCACAATCAGTAAAGTACTCAGCAGGAATCAGGTCCTTAGGCTGGTCGTTCGGGTCGTTGACGGTCTCACCGATGTTCACGGTGAACTCATATTCGCCAAAGATAGAATCGTCGAGACGCATCTCAGGATAGATCTTCGTCACCTTGACAGTGCACTCACCGTCGGACAGAGAACCGGCAGAAAGAGTCACCTCCTTGGCAAAGCCAGAAGCGGGGCTTACGGTCATGGCAGCACCGTTGGCAGTAGCCACGAGGGCAGCGCAGTCAACAACCTTGTCGAAGGTAAGGTTGAACGTAACGTTGTTAGGCAGGTTGAACGAGCCGTCCTCAGGATCGGCAACCATCACAGTAGGTGTAACAAAGGTGTAGGGATAGCCCTCGTTTTCCTCAATGCTCTGGTCATGGTCGGCAATGCCGGCGAAGTCGGCAACTGCTGTACCCTGGTTAGCACCCGAGGTGTAGATCAGGCCAATGCTGTTGGTGAAGGTCACCTCGACCTGTGCATTATCATTCAGGGCATCCTCAAGGAAGATATAGAAGCGACCGTCGTCGAGACCCTCGATGGAAGCGATTTTCTTTTCAGCTCCATTAGCCTTTACGGTAGCGCAGCCCTCGAAGAACAGACGGCGAGCGCCGCTCTGCTTCACCAGTTCGGGAAGGTTGGTGTCGAAGCCGAAGTCGAGCAGCACAACATCGTTGCTGAACATGGCAGAAGTACCGGCCTTGTAAACCTCGAACTTGATGTTGTCGAAGTAGTAGTTGTTGGCTTCTGCAAACTCATTGAGGTTGAAAGCAATAGACTGGAACTTCTTGCCATTGGGCTCGTTGTTCGTTTTGCCTTCAGCCTGGTCGGCAGTCACAGTACCTTCCATCGTGAAGTGCTGCCAGTCTTCGGTGAATTCCACGTCGCCCAGCATCTGATAGTGGATATAGTCACCCGGCTCTGCGTGTGCCTGTGTGCTGGCCTTTGCAGCAACGTCGGCACGATAGTCGAACGATACGCGATACTTGGCATCGGGCAGCAGAACCTCGTTGAAGCGGAACCAGAACTGGTTGTCCCAAGGCTGAGAAGCCTTAGCGGTAGCAGCAACCATGATACCACGGCTGTCATCAACACCCACACCGTCGGTAATCTCAGCGTTGGGCACAGGCATCGTGTCGTCAGGATAGATGCGGGCAAAGAAGCTGCTGTTGTCGTCGCCTTCCATGCTGCCGTTGTTGATCAGGTCGATCCAGCCCACGGTCTTCTTCTTACCAGTGGTCTCAACGGTCATGCTGAGAACGGTGACATCGGCCCAGTTGGCACCCTTGATGGCGTGCAGGTGGGCATAACCCTTGTCCTTCACCATCTGCTTCAGGTCGACGGTGTAGATGGTCTCGCCCTCTTCTTCGCCAGCCTGGCTGCTGAAATACTTGCCACTCCAACCGCCCTTCGTGTTGTCAATCAGGTGCGACTGAGACTCGTCCTCGTTCCACTGACCCTCGTCTACGTCGCGGTTGAAGAGGAAACGCGGGGTACCATCACTCACGATAACGGTAAGCTTCGTGTAGTTGGTCAGATCAGCATAGTTGATTACATTGCTGTCGCCATAAGGCAGTCCGGTAGCTTCGCCCAGAACCCAAACACACTCGGCTTCACCGGTGCTCGAAGCATCTAAGGTCCAGCCGTCCCATGAGCAGAAGGGAACCTCTTGCAGGGAGATTTCCTCAGCACTCACATTCATTGCACCCACTGCCATGAGCAGGAGGGCAAGAAACATTTGGTAAGTTTTTCTCATAAATGTTTTGTTTTTAGTTAATAAAAAAAGTATGTTATTACAATTCGTTTCGGATTCCGCTGCAAAGGTATGACTGTTCTACGAAAAACTCTTTATCTTATGTGCCATTGTGTTTTGTTTTCGTCAAAACGTTTTCTCAAACGGGTTTTATGCGTACAAATTGAAAAGCACCTGGTGCCACGCGGGCGCCAGGTGCCTGATAGTTGGGCGTAAACGTTACGCCCTAAAGTAGGAGGGGGATTACTTCACAAACACCTTCTTGCCATTAATGATGTAGAGACCCTTCTGAGCCTTCATCACCTTCTGACCATTCAGGTTGTAGATACCCTCGACTGCATCGGTCTTGTTGACAATGGTCTCAATACCGGTGAGCTCACCTGAGAGGCATGCAAGACGGAAGTCGGAGAACGACATCCAGTTGTGAACCTCGCTGGTAACACCCTGTACACCAATGGTTACAACAGAAGGCTCGTCGGTAGTCACATTGAAGAGCACCCAAGCATCGTTCCAACCACGGTTGAAGTCACCACCAGCAGAACCGATAGTCTTCATATCCTTCGTTTCTTCGCCAGCCTTCAGTGTCATGGTCACAGCAGCCGAAGCACGACCCTTGACGGTGAGCAGATACTGACCCTTAGGCAGTGTAACATCCTGAGTAAGGGCGATGTCCCAAGAGCTGTCACCCCACTTGTTGCTGTCGAAGTACTTGTGAGCTGAATTGCCCTCGCCATCGGTCCAAGGCTCATTGCTGAGGATCTGGATACCATTCTCAACGCTGACAGTCCATCCGTTGATACCATCCTCGGCCTTCGGGTTCACGATCTTGTCGGAAACATCACCGGCACCCTCGACACCCTCAGCCTTAGCGTTCGACTCGATGTAGGCACGATAAGCCTTCACCAGAGCCTCAGTCTTAGCAGTAGCGTCGGCAGCGTTGGTAGCAGCACTGTTATTCAAAGCGTCCTCAACGACACCCTGCTTCTCTGCGCTGGCGTATGGCCAAGCTTCAGCATCGATGGTGATGTTGGCCTGAGCCTCAGCCAGGCCGTCGTAAGCAGCCTTGGCATCCTTGAAGTTGTTGGTAGCCTCGTTCAGAGCCTTGATGGCAGCCTCGAGGGCGGCAGCATCGGTCTCGTCGACATTGCCATACTGCTGGATAGCTGCATCGAGTGCGCTCTTCTCATCGCCAGTCACATTTGCATAGTCTGCATTATTCTGAGCATCCTTGGCAGCAGCCAGAGCCTCCTCGTAGAGTTGCTTGTAGGCATTAGGATCGGTGATCGGGCCGTAGTAGGTCAGCTGGGCATTGTCGAAGACAGTCCAGTCAGCGTTAGAGTTCTCGGTACGCTTGATACCAATCTTCAGCGTTCCACCGATGACATTCACCTTACCAGTGGTGTTGCCAGTGTACTCGCCGTTGGCGATAGCATCAAGAGCGGCACCAAAGTTTGCTGCGCTTGTCTCGTTGACGAAAGCAGCCTCGGTCTCGTTAGCATAGATCTTAGTGGTTCCGTTGGTACCATAACCAGCAATGCTGAACTCATAGATACCGTCGGGCACATTGGTCAAAGTCTGGTTGAAGTCGAACGTGTTGTTCCAGAACTCCACACCATAGGTAGCGCGGTCAGCATTAGGTCTACCAATGTTGACGTTACCACCGGCATGGGTTTCAGTCCAAGCGCTATTACGCAGGTCGTTGCGGTTGAACTTAGGAGCCTTAACGAGATAGGTAGCATCGACGGGAGCCTCCTCGGTGGCATTTCCCATCAAGATAAGCAGTGCATCCATGCGCAGACCCTCGAGGGTAGCGGCAGGAACGAACTGCCACTGGGCAGCGGCAGCAGTACCGTCGGCAGCAAGCGTCACCACATCATTCTCGCCAGCGGTGAGATAATTCTCGCCGTTGCTGATGGTCAACACATCGTCGGCCACCTTCTCAATCGTCCAACCATAGGCAGCACCATCGCACCATTCTCCATTGAGGAAGTGATTATTGCCACCATTGCTCACCTGAGAATCAAGCGTATACTTGCCATCGACCAGAGCCACACCGAAGTCCAGACCTTCCTCGTTGACAGCGGCATGGGTACCCCAGTTAGCACCAGCAGCAAGATACTTGTGCGTAGCTACATTATATATATAATAGGTACCATCGGCCACTGCGGGCTTGAAGGGAGCCTCGTACTTCACGAGCTTGTTGCCTGCATTGAACTCATAGGTCTCACCATACTTGGTCATTGTACCGGTAACGATGACGGCAGCACCAACCTCCACGTCGTCGATAGAAGCGAAGTCGGCACCGTCGATGCCCTTACCCTTGTAGCACTCGAACTGAGCGCTCTCAGTTGTACCGTCGTCAGAGATCCAATAGGTGATGAAACCATCCTGGAACTTGTCGACCTTAGAAACGATACCCTTTACGAACACCACGTCGGTCAGAGCCACACCTGCGTCAATCAGATTGATAGCCTCTGCCACGGTGTAAGCAGTCTCCTCAGTGTTAGCGATGGTTGCCGGAGTATAGGTTGTAGTAGCGTCGGTAGCGTCAGCCAAAGTGACGACAACCTTCTTCAACTGGGTATTACCAGCAACAGCCAGCACAACGTTGGTCGAATTGCCTTCCCATACGCCCTCAGCAGCGGCATCGCCATTGATGGTATTGCCAGCATTCCACTTACCGTTTTCGTAGACCACCTTCACGATAGCCTTGCCTTCGGGAGCAACGAGCGTCATGGTGCCGCCATACATACGCATCTTCGGAGAAGAGCCCCAGTAACGGTTAGCTGTAGAAGCATTGCTCGGAGTGATGGTCATGGTGACGCCACCCTCGACGATAATCTCGTCCTCAGTAATATCACCATCATGGCTGGTGTTAGAAGAAGCAGCGTGGGTAGAGGCATCGAAGTCGAAGGTGACAACCTCCTCGGCCACGGCACCCTGAACCAGTTCAATGCTGGTCACCTCAATGTTCTGGTAGCGTACATAGACGAACTCGTCGTAGAGCTTAGCCTTCATAGCCTCGTCGATAACGAACTCGTAAGGCTTTTCGTCGTTCTTGATGCCAGAAACCTCGTCGATGGTCTGTCCGTTCTTGTCGAGCAGGGCAATCTGACCGTCGGCAACAGTGCGCAGCGGGCCACGAGATGCGTCGGGCATGGTGAAGTTGACACGGATGATGTCACCCACCTGTGCGAAATCATTGAAGTAGGCAGCGTCGAGCTTGATGTTCTTGTAGTCACCTGCAGTCTCCACAGTACCTGTAGTAGCATCCCAAATCACGCCATAAGCAGGAGTAATCACAGGAGCAGCAGCCTCCTTAAAGAGATACAGACCAGTCACAGTGACATTAGCCCAGTTTGCACCCTTGATAGCATTCAGGTTGGCAATGCCCTTGTCGGCAAGCATCTGTGCCAGGTCAACAGTAACAATATTGTTCTCGTTGGTGAAATACTTGTCTTCCCAGCCGCCCTTCGGGAACTCAATCATGTGCGATTCAGCCTCTGTGGCACTATAGCCGCCATTATCGATATCGCGATTCATCATGATACGAGGAGTTCCTTCAGCATAAGCAACATACAGTTTGCTATACTCAGCCAAGTTGGCAAAGTTCAAATAGCTTACGTTACCGTCACCATAAGGCAGACCAGAGGGAACAAACAACTCATAGGAACATCCTGTAGCCGAACCTGTAGTAGGAGCAGTTGCGCTGTCCCAATGCATGAACATGGCAGCTGTCAAATCGGTGAAGCCATCCTTCAGTGCTAAAGCAGCAATAGCATCGTTAATAGCTGTTGTTGCAGCAGTCAGACTGGCCTCTGTGGCATCGGCAGCAGCGAGAGCAGCCTCAGAAGTAGTAATCGTACTCGTTAATGCGGCGAAAGAGGCATCCGTGTAAGCGAAAGAATTCACCATCTTAGCCTTAGCAATAGCGTCGCTCAGGTCTTCCTTGAACGAAGCGAGCGGGTCGGCGCTTACATACTCCTTCAGGGTATAGAAGCTGAACCATGTGGCCTCTTCGTACTTGGCGGGACCATTGTCCTTCAGATAAAGACCAGTGCCTTTGTTCTTCAGGGCAAACTTGCCGTCATTGGACTCAATCTCCCAAACAGCGAGATTCAAACCGTCCTGACCATTTTGTCCATTCAGACCCATGATAAAGCTGCAACCACCTGTAGCAGGTTGTGAATTCAGGCAACCACCACCCCAGATGGAGTAATCACTACCATCAGCCTTACACGACTGAAGATAGTAACAACCGCTGACATCACCACTTTGGCCTTGGGTTTGGGCAGCAACCAGACGGAAGGTGAGAGCAGTGTTGGTCTCGACGAATGCCGTAGCATACACGTCATAGCCAAGGTTTTGGTTAGTTGTACCAAAGAAAGCCTTTGCGTCTGTTTCATTCACGATAGCAAACTTCTGGCCATCTAACGCTGCCATAGTAGCGAGCTTCTGGTCAAGCTCATACGTCTTTACAGCAGCATTTGCTACGCCTGCTACACATAGCAGCAATAGCGTGAGAATAGATTTGGTTAATCTTTTCATAAGCATTTGTTTTTGGTTAATAAATAAAATTATAATAATAGACTAATCGAATGCAAAGATACTATACACGCGCGAGAAAGACTTTTCAAAATGTCTCGTTACGTTTCCTATTTGTTGCAAAAACATGAGACAAACAGCCATGAAACACCGATGCAGCGGCCATCCGCATGCCTCCGATGCATAAGCAGATAGTGACAGTCTTGCAAACAGGGGCTGTTTGGATGTCAAACAGCCCCTGTTTGCAAGACAAGGAAGTATTTATTGCGAAACGACGTGGCAATGATGCATTCTGCTACTGCTCTGCATATTCGGACGGAGCCACGCCGAAATGTTTGCGGAAGATGGTAGAGAAGTGAGCAAGGTTAGAGAAGCCTACGGTATATGCCACCTGGGTGACGTTGATCTTCTGTTCCTTGAGCAGGCGGGCAGCCTGTTCAAGGCGGATGTTACGGATAAATTCGCTGGTCGAGATACCGGTCAGCTCCTTCATCTTGCGGTGGAGCTGTGCACGGCTGATGCCTACCTCCTGCGTGAGCATCTCGACGTTGAAGTCGCTGTCGCTGAGATTCTTGTTGATAGCCTTCATGATGCGCTCCATGAGCTGCTCGTCATTGCCTTTCACCTCGGGCTGTTCCACCTTGTCGGCTTGCTGCTGGGCACCGGTGAACTTACCTTTCAGACGCTGGCGTCCCTGAATCAGGTTGTCGATAGTGAGGTGTAGCTCTTCCATGTCGAAAGGCTTGGCGAGGAAAGCGTCGGCACCACGCTCGAGACCTTCAAGGCGGTTGCCCACATCGGCTTTCGAGGTAAGCATGATGACGGGGATGTGGGAGATGTTCATGTTGGTCTTGATCATGCGGAGCATGGTGAATCCGTCCATCTCGGGCATCATCACGTCGCTGATGACGAGGTCGTAGCCATCGCTGGTGAGCAGTTCCTTCAGACCCTCCTTACCATTGGAGCAGAGTCCAAACTTATAGTAGTGACTCAGCTCGGACTGAATGTAGCGGGCTATCTCAACATCGTCGTCGACGATAAGCACACGATACTTCTGCGAGCTATGAGAATGTTGCACGACAGGTGCACCCTGATCGGACAAGACACCTTGGACAACGGGGGTTTCGTCGATTTCCTCAGGAAGCAGATGGCTATTGCCTAAGGGCAGGGTAACGGTAAACACAGCACCACGCTGTCCGTCTGGGCGGTTCTGGGCGGTGATGGTTCCATGATGCATGTCGACAATCATCTTGCAGAGGTTCAGCCCGATTCCAGTTCCGTCGATGTGCATGCGACGCGAGTTGTTGCCTTGGTAGAAGCGGTCGAAGATATGTTTCAGACTGTCACTATCGAGTCCGATGCCGCTGTCGATGACCTGCAACTGCATGGCATCGTCGGTATGGGTGAGGTTAATGGCAATAGTACCGCCGTCGTAGATATACTTGAAAGCGTTGGAGAGGAGGTTGGTTATCACCTTGTCGAACTGGGAATGGTCGACCCATGCCTCGATACTGTCGGCATCATGGTTGAAAGTGAAGTCGATGTTGCGGTCACGGGCGTTGAACTCGAACATCTTGTAGATGCCCTGTGTGAAGGCGACCATCTCGGTGAGCTGACAGTGGAGCTGGAGCTGCTGCTTGTCAATCTTACGCACGTCAAGTATCTGGTTGACGAGGTTAAGGATGCGCTTGGCGTTATGATCGATAGTGTCGACGGCTGCATTCTTTTCCAACTTCTTCAAGGCAGCGAGGATGAGCGTCAGCGGTGAACGGATGTCGTGGGTGGCATTGATGAGGAACTTCATCTTCTCTTCGTTCAGTTGCTGATTGGCATGGCGACGGTAGGTGCGCAACACATAGAATGCCAAGGCACCGAGAAGAGCGAAGTAGATGAAATAGGCGAGAAGCGAACGGTACCACGGAGCACGGATGGTTACTACAATAACCTTTGAGGGAGTGTACTCGCCAGAAACCTGGGCGCGCACCTCGATACGATAGGTGCCCGGCTGCATGTGACCAAGGGTAAACTCGTTGATGCCGGCGGGATTGGAAATCCACTGTCCGTCATTCACGCGATATTCGTAGGCCACGTTCATCGGGTTGTCGAAGTTCATCTGGGAGAAGGCCAAAGTGACGGTGTGGTCAAGATAGCTCAGAGTGAAATAGTCGGACTCATTAACGGGCTTCTCAGTAACACATACTCCATTGAGCACAATGCCCTTGGTGACTGTCTGACCACTTGCGAAGAAAGCCGTAAGCTGTACAGGGTCGAGCGATGAATGGGCCTCCTTAATATCCTGAGGCGAGAAAACAGTGAGACCGTCGTTGTGGCCGAAGAAGATGCGGTCGGTATCGGTATGCATACCCACACCGTAGATGTACTCCTTCTGCGTAAGGCCGTTGCCATTGATATGGCCAATGAACGACTGGCTCTTCAGCGAGTACTGCCAGATGCCATTGGACGTGGAGCACCAGAGGTCACCGTCGTTTGACTGTACGATATAACTGATAACCTTGTTTGCCAGTTGTTCACTACCCGGGAAACGACCGACCTGACGCGTACGGCGGTCGTAGAGATAGAGCCCCTGCTCGGTACCTATGACGATGCTACCAGATAGTTGTTGTCCATCGGCCAGATGGCCATCGCGCAGTTCACAGACATCGAAACAGACAACACCGTCGAGCAGTGAGTTCCAACCCATGGAACGGAAACTGTCGTCACGGGGCGAGAAGCACGACACACCCGACGAGGTGGCCATCCAGATGTAGCCCTGACGGTCGCTGGCCATGCCCATGACCCAGTTGTTGCATAGATAGCCACGCACGCTGTCACGCTGGTTCATATCGTAGTTGCGCAGCTGGCCTGTAGAGGGATTGTATACGCAGAAGCCACGCGAAAAGGTCGAAATGTAGATGTTTCCCTCGGCATCGGAGGTCATGTCGTTGAAGCGGTCGCAGTCGAATGTCACACGAAGTTCGGAACGTCCAGTGACTGGATCATAGCTAAAGAGACCGTCGTCAGTACCCACCCAATAGCGGTGCTGACGGTCGCGGAAAATGAACTCAGCTGCGTTGGGCGCCGACGGACGGCTTACAACATGGCCATTGGCATTAAAACCGTAAACGCCCACGCCCTGAACGGTACACCAGACGATGCCGCCATCGCCCTCACAGATGGAGGATACATTTGAGCCCAAACGCAACCCTTGGGCTGCAAAGCTCCAACTGCTGAACTGCATGGGACGCTGGGGCACCACGAGCAGTCCCTTGTGATGGCAGCCTAACCAGAGATTGCCGCTACGGTCGAAGAAGACTGCACTGATTTTAGCCGTATGAAGGTCGAGCTCAAAAATATCGATGTCGACATATTCCAGACGCCGGGGATTGGTGTTGACAATGCGATAGACACCCTTTCCACGCGTACCTATATAGATAAAACCACTTTCGGCACCCCCGACGCGGGTGAACAGGACATCCTTGCCATCAACGGCACTCATATCGATATCAGCAATCGAGGCCTTGCCATTGCGCCAAGACATGACGCCATGGCTACAGACCACAAGTATCTCGTCAGCCAGTTCAATAAAGCCAACTGGCGTGCCCACCTGAGACGAGAAGGTCTCAACCTTGTCACCTTTACGCATGCTGAACGATGGTTCGAAGCCGCCCTTCCACAAGCGTCCATGCGAATCTTCAAACAAACGGCTGAAATAATTATTGGTTCCGGCCAAGGAATATAGAGAAAGACGGCCTTTGTCATCAAGGACAAAAGCTCCATAGCCGGCAGTACCCAAAAGAATAGTACCGTCACTACGCTCTATAATAGTGGAGACTCGAGGATGGATGCCATCGGGAAAAGGATAGTGGACAAACGACTCGGTGCCCATGTCGAAGCGGTCGAGGCCATGGTTGGTTCCTACCCAGAGCCGGCCCTTGCTGTCGCAAAGCAGCGATACCACGACATTGATTGCAAGCGACGTAGTGTCGGCATCGTCATGAAGGAACGTCTGGTAATGATACCCATCGAAGCGGTTAAGTCCATAGTCAGTTGCAATCCATATACTGCCCTGGCGATCCTGACAAAGATCAGAAATAAGACCGCTGGAGAATCTGTCTGAAGGGAAAAGATGTCCGTTCTGCGCGTAGCATAAGCCATGCAACATGAGACAGAAGGAAAAAAATATTAGTAGTTTTTTCATTATGGTAAAACCGGTTTTCAGATTAGATGCTGCAAAGATACAACTTATTTGTCAAATATAGTTCACAATTAACGTTTCTTATACTTTTCTTTTTGTCTCATGGCGCACAAAAGAAAAAGCGGCAGCCGATATTTCGCATACAGGCTTGCCGCTGGGCATTAGTTTTACCATAACTAATTACTCTCTGAAAAATCAACTACTAACTACACAAGTTATGAAAACATAACTAACTAATCAAATTACTTGGTTGGAAAGGCTTTCAAAGCCTAAACTAGTTCACTAACTATTCACTAACTATTTCACTAAAACTAACTTTCTCATCAATTTCTTATTGACAATGCAAAATTACGCATTTTTCCCATAACTGGCTATCTCACATGTTTCGGTTACTTTCATTTTCGTATTAATTCAAAAAAAACCGCCGTCTGCGAGGGCAAACAGCGGTTGGAAATGGGTTTTTCGGCTCAAATCACTTCAAGGGAAGATACCAGTTGTTAGTATCCATGAGCAGTGTGCGAAGCTGGTCATCGGCCTGTCCGTTACGACGGCTGATGGGATCGGCCAAATAGGCAGGATCGCCACGACGCAGGGCCACGCGCATGAGATCATAGAATCGATAGCCCTCAAAGGCACCCTCGAGTGCCATCTCGTTGACGATCATATCTTCGACGAGCGGAATCTGGTAGTCGATGGTGTCCTGGCGTGTGGCTAACTGCGACTGGGGCTGCGGCAGCACATAATAGTTGTTGCACTGGGAATCACCACTGCCAAGAGAGTGGATACCGATGGTGTTCTCACGGGTGAACGCGGTCTTGTCGAACGAAATGAGCTCTCCGGCCTTCACCTGCTCAAGACTATCGACATAAGCCTGGATGTTCTCTGAACAGAGGCCATACTTCAGCACAACCATAGCCGACTGAGGTAGTCCGGCACGGTTAAGAGCCTCGGCATAGCGCAGATAGACCATGTTCTTGCGGTAAGTGGCTATGCGGTCGCTCCACAGTTTGTTAATGCTCTGATGATAAGAGGAATACTCAGAGTAGGCATCCTGACCACCACGCGACGAGAGCCTGTAGTTGGAATAGAGGCGCAGGTCGCCTACAAGGATGTCGTCGCTGAAGCCGCTACGGGGCACATAGACGGTGTCGGTCGCGGTTTCGGTCTTGTACTCCTTGCAGTATATCTGCTCGGCAGATATGCGACGCATACCCGGTGACGGGGCGAGCTGATAGTAGTAGTTGTTCTCACGGGTGGAGTTGAAAACGTTGTTCAAGTCGCTTACTGTGCCATCGAAGATGCGCTCTTCCATGGGAATGATGCTCAGGTACTCTTCGGTGCTGGTGACGTAATAGCTGTCCTGCGGGCGCTGGAACTCAGTAACGCTGTTCCACTGTATGCGGTTTCCACTGCGCATGACGACAGGAATGTCCTTGTCGTTCAGGTAGCTGTTGTACCAGCGTGCAGCTTCTTCATAGCGTCCGCTCCAAAGACAGAGGTCGCCGAGGAGTACGCGCATGGGGATGAAGAACATGTCAGAGTTCCACGAGCCGATAGTACCGAAATGAGGCAGCTCGACAAGGGCGTAAGGTGTGAGGTCGTTGATGAAGTAGTTGCAAATCTGCTGAATGTCGGAATACTGCTGACTGCGGGCATCCTCGGCCTCGCGTTCAGTCATCACAGGCGTGGTAACCAAGGGCACACGGCCATAGTTCTTAGCCAACTCTAAGTAAGCCCAGGCACGGAAGCCCTTCACCGCAGCATACTCATACTTGAAAATTTGGCGTCCACGACGTTGCAAAGCCGTATCGACATGTGCTAAAAAGTAGTTGCAATTGTTGATCACAGCATAGTAGTCACTCACCTGATTGTACTTGTTGGGCTGCGAGAAGTCGAAAGCAGCCAGACGCTTCAGGTCGGACGAGGCGACCTCGGTGGGAAGCACCAAGTCGCTACGTGTCTCACCAAGCAGTACAACACGATCGGCAATGATCTGCATGCGATTGATTATGCCTAACACGCTATAGACCGAGTCGGTAGGATGGTTGAGCGTGTTGTCCTCTTCGAACTCAACAAGCTCGGAAGAAGTCTCGAGCATGTCACTGCAGGAAGTGAAGAGTGAAGAGTGAAGAATGCTGCGCACAGAAGCCAGCCACATTTGTTATTTATCTTGGTAATCATAATTTTCAATTTTCAATTATCAATTTCGATTTCGATTACAGGTTGATGTTCACACCCAAAGAGAAACTTCTGCCGGCAGAGAGCAAACCGCGGTCGATACCCTGAGAAAGGATGCTGGAACCAAGAGCACAATCGGGATTGCTACCTAAGTAACGGGTCACAGTGAAGAGGTTCTGGGCGTTGCCCCAAAGGGTGATACCCTGCAGATAAGTGCTACGAATAGGCAGGTGCCAGGAGAGGGTAACACTGGAGAGACGCAGGTAGCTGCCGTCCTCAATCCAACGGTCGCTGAAGCGCGAGTTGCCCATCGGGTCGCCATAGGTGGCACGAGGAATCTCGGTCTGCTGTCCCTCAGTAGTCCAACGGTACTGCATGGCCGTGGTCTGGTTAAGGAACAGGCTGCCGCCCTCAATGAGCGAACGCTGGTAATTATAGACATCATTGCCCAAAGAGTAGTTCATCACGGCCTGCAAAGAGACGTTCTTGTAGGTGAGCGTAGTGTAGATATTACCATAGATGTCGGGATTAGGATCGCCGATGATGGTACGATCGGACTCATCGATGAGCTTATTGCCGTCAAGATCGACAAAGCGCATGTCACCGGCCTCGAAGTACTGTCGATCGCCATTCTGCTTCAGGATGTAATAGCCGTCGGCCTGAGCTTGAGCGGTAGTGGTATAGACGCCGTCGGTCTTGTAACCATAGAACACGCCCACGGGCTGTCCCACCTCGGTGAGTACAGTTCCACTATAGATAGAGGTCTCGATGGACTTGTCATTGTTGGGCAGGGCAGTCACCTTATTCTTATAGTGGCCTGCCGATGCACCGAGTTCCCAGCTGAAGTTCCTCAGAGCCAGTAACTTGGCACCCACATTGACATCGAAACCAGCATTCTCGAGCTTGCCGTTGTTGGTCCAGTTCTGTTGTAAACCACTGGTCCAAGCCAACTGGCTCAATGAAAGCAGATTCGAAGTCCAGCTCTTGAAGAAGTTCAGACCGACATGGATACGATTGTTGAAAAAGTTTCCAGAGAGACCGGCGGTCAGACGATTCGTTGTCTCCCACTGCAGGTCGGTGTTACCGATATTGCCGATAATCTTGCTGCTGGCAGTCTCACCAAGCATACGCTTAGAAACGAAATATGAACGCGAAGCGGTATAGTCTACATCGTCGTTACCAGTCATGTCGAAGCCGACGCTCAAGCGCAGATAGTCAATGGCCTTCACACCACTGAGCCAACGCTCGTTGCTGAGCACCCAAGCACCCTCGACGCTGGGGAACAGTCCCCACGTTGCACCGAATAGGCGCATGCCGGAAGCATCGTCGCCAAAACGCGAAGAGGCATGAGCCGAGAGACCTGCATTGAGATAGAAGCGCTCGGCATAGTTGAAGTCGGCCAATGCATACCAAGCAATTTCGCGAATCTGGTCATCGGCACCGCCGGTAGACTTGAAACGCAACGAACTGGACATGTTTGGCGTCTTATCATTGCCGGAGTTATAGCCCAGTTGCGAGGTGAGCTTGTAACTGTTGCTCATATAGCGCACACCGGCCATCACCTTGAGATTGTAAATCTGAGGCTTGACATTGACGTTCCACGTCAGACGGGTGTCACTCTGGATAATCGTCTGACTGGCTGCCTGACTCTGAGCCATGTTATCAAGTTGGGTTCCCTCGTCAAGTCCCTCAACATAGAAGGTGGGTACACCTTGAATAGGAAGGTAGTAGTTCTCGTTGGTATTGACCAAACCGAGCGTAAAATGCTCCTGAAGGGAAAGATGACGATTGAACTGATACTTCGGCGTGATGGCAAACATGACAAGACGGTTACCGAAAGAGTTACGGTTCTTGCCGTCGCCATGCTCAAGAATTGAGGTAGGATTGGCCAGACGACCACGTCCCTGGAACATACCCTCAAGGTAATCATCGGCCTCGGCAAGATAATGGGAAATGTTGCCATGCTTGTCATAAGCATACGGCGAGAGGAACGGAGCCTTGGTCAGTCCGAGGAAACCTGGCGAAGTAATCACCATACCAAGCGGATCGGCAGGTGCACCATCGTCGCGCAGAGAGCGGTCGACATCACTGTAGGATGCATCGAAGCGCACGTCAAGACGTCTGGTAATAGTGATATCGGAGTTCAAACGCATGTTAAAGCGCGAATAGTCATTCTCCTTCAGCGTGCTGTTGCCCAGCGAATAGCCCACCGAGAGGTTGTAAGAAGCAGCGTCATCACCACCTTGCACGTTGATGCCGTAGTTCTGAGAGAAGGCATTCTTGTAGACCTCGTCAGCCCAGTCGGTCTCGTTGTGATACTGATTATAATAATAGTAATTGGGCTCACTGTTCAAGTACTTCATCTTACCCAGTGAATTGGGGTTCATCTTACCAGTAAGCAGCTCGGTGGTATAGAGACGATAATCATCGGCCTTCATCATCTCAGGCAGACGGGGAACGAGTTCATAGCGGCCATTGATGGTCACATCGATCTTAGTAGCCATCGATTTGTTGCGCTTGGTCTTGATGACCAGCACACCTCCGGCACCCTTGGCACCATAAAGGGCGGTACCGTTTTTCAGAACCTCGACACTCTCAATGTCATTGACGTTGAGGTTGGCCAAAATGTTGTTGGTGTAACCGTCATGCAACATCTCACGGTTGTACTGCATATCCATGAGCACACCGTCAATGACGACTAACGGCTGGGCGTTGCACCAGAGCGAGTTGATACCCTCAATGAGCATGGTGTTGCCCATACCAGGAATACCACCACGGCTCACCGTGCGAACATCGGCACCAAGTCGCTGGGCAACAAGGGGATCAATGCTCAGCTCGGAATTATTGTCAAAATGACCAGTCTCGCTGCTTACGGTAGCGACGGTCTGACGATTATAAGTCTCGCTGAAGGCATCGCTGTAGAGCTTGCCGTCAGCCTTGTCGCCATTGATGGCACGCTGCTGCAGGTTATAGCCATCAATGCGCATCACGACGGAACGGGTGTATGTGGGTACTTTCAACTCATAGTATCCCTGTTCGTCGGTCATTGAGGTCTGACGCTGGTTGCCATATGCCGAGACGATGACACCTGCCAAAGGCTGGCCGGTGGCGGCATCGACGACATGGCCCGTCACGGTCTTCAGATGGCTGGTGCTTTCCACCGGACGGTTGCTATTCACCTCCGTATTCTCCTGCGCTGTTGCTGCAACAAAGCCACAGCCAACTGCAAACGTCAGGAAGATATATCTTATATTCTTGGTAATCATAATGACGAATTATTTAATATTAATTTCTTCTGGGACGGAGATAGATGCAGTCGAGGTACATCTCGCGGGCAAAGCGCGACGTCTCGCGGGCCAGAATGCTGCACTGCAGCTTCACGCTGACCTTGATGTCCTGCTGGTCGTAATTGCAAGCGGGGAAATGGAAAGCCTCGGCCAGAACAATGGTATCGACCTTCTCGGGATTATTCTGGAACTGCTGATCACCGCAGTCGAAGGTCTTCTCTTTGCCTTTCTCATCGACATAGTTGACAAAAGCCTTGAATTTGCAGGGGCGCAAATCGGGGTTCGTGTTAGAAACGGCCTTGGGCAGAATAATGGCACAGATGTCGTAATCGCCCGAAAGAGTGTTGTTGACACGGAACGTAAGGCTCCAGTTTGACGTACCCGTACTGGGAAGAATCTGCAAATAGGCATTCTCCGAAATACTGTCAGCAATCTCACGACGAGTGTTGTATGAGCAATCATTCTCGGAGGTGATGAGCCATGTAGCCTCACCCTCTGACCACAACTCCTTCAGATAAGTCTGAGCAGGGGTGAAAGGCCATGCATCAGTTTTGTAGAACATACCATTGCTACACGACACTGGCTCGGCACCGTAGAGAATACCACCAGGCGCAAAAGGCTCCTTAAACACATGGAAGACTGGTTTGCCACTCACATACCCCTTGCGCCAGCTGAGATAAGGCACTGAGACAAGCGAGTCCTGGGTGTTGTGCTGGTCGGTCATGTTGAAGATGGCATCCTCGAGGAGTGCACGAGTAGTCCAGTAATGCTGGATGGAGTCGCGCTTGAGCACCTTCTCGTCATAGACAAAGTACTTGGTTGCCTCGTCCCATGCCTGCTGCCAGCCCTGTGCAGAAGGAGCAACAGCCCAATAGGCCGAGTCTTCGTTATTGATAAGACCGATGGCCTGGAGCATGCGGTTATACTCGATGATCACCGAGTCAACATAAACGGGAACACCCTCGACAATACCGCTCGAAACAGATTCATCGGCACTGAAGTAATCCTGTTCGTATTGACGCAGACTGAGACCTACGGGCTTCATGTCTGGCATGTCGCACAGCGCTTCATAAAGGTTGTACTTGTAGGGAAGGGGACGCTCGGTGATGTGGAGCACACCATTTTTGGCATGTAGATTGCTTGCAGTAACCGCCACGTCCTCTATGCTGCCAGTCTTCGTGGTAACGTGCTTGGAATTGAGCATCAGCATTCGTTGCTCGACATCTTTAAGCGAACTGGCCTGTCGTGAAAGATGGTTGAACACGAAGAACTTCTCAACGACGGAATCGCCCTGATTGGTCTTAACAAGTTCAAGAAGAGAGTCACGGTTGAAGGTACCGTTGAGCGGAGCAACAACGGTAAACGACTGGCCTCCATCGAGCAACTGAGCATAGCTGACGGGAGTCTTCTTATGCATGCGGAACACCTTGGTCTGCTCCAGCACCTGGCAGAAATCGCTCAGCTGAGGGTTCTGCTTCAGTTGCTGCCACAGTGTTTGGTCACTACCTGCGGCAGAGCCATTGCCCTCGTAATGGTCATCCCACTCGGAGCATGAGGTGAGGGATGCGACGATGCCGCAGCTTACCATACCTGCCAGGAGGAAATATTTTATGCTTTTGGTAATCATAACTATAAACTATTTACTATGAACTGTGAATTAGTGGGTGTCTTCGCCTTCAGGACTGCCATAGACGCTCTTCGGGCAAAGCTCGATATAGTCAAACGACCAATAGCGGTCGGGATCGTCGAGTACCTGGCGGAAGCGCAAGTGGTAGGTCTTGTTGCTATCGAGATATTTGGTTGCCAGAATGCGGCGCAACGGACTAAGCTCGCGCATGGAATCGTCGCCACCACCGGGATGCCAGCAGTCTGGGCCTTTCATGTATCCACGGTTATGCATGGCCTTGTCGTTGGCAACATTCTCTTCCTCATCTTCCGTATCGGCCACGGAGCCAATGGTCGGGTCACCTCCCCATACGCGAAGGTCGATGGGGATTCCGCAGGGTTCGTTCTCCAGATAAACCTGAATCACACCACGCTCCTCACCAGGAGTGTAACCCAAACGAATCTCATAGGTACCCGTGGGAACGGGAGGCAGTTTGAATGTCACGTCGAATACACCACTGACACAGACTGCGTTTGCCTGATAGGAATGCCAGTAGTCCACGTCACTATGCACTCCAACAAAGGTTTCCTTACTGCATTTCCAGTCGGTAATGTAGCTGTTCTTGAAACCCGTAAGAATGTCCTCACCATAGCGGCCACGGCCGTTACAGTTCATGAAGTCGGGACTAAGCACGGTAGCATCAATACGTATGCGACGGTTAAGCACCTCATCGCGTACTTGTGTTGTGTAAGCCAAGATGTCATCGAGATAGTGGTAGACACCATTCAACGCGTTCTGATCGGTAGAACCCGATTCAGAGGGTGATAGCACTTTCACTCCTTGGATAAACTTTCCACGTTCAGGACGGTTCTGTACACCACGGCGGTTGATAAACAAACCAGCTGAAGGACCGGCAAAACGCATGATCGTTCCAGGACACATCGTCTCATAATACTCCTCAGGATCAATGAGTTTGGTATCCAGACAACGCTCGCGGATGGTACCTGAGGGCACCCAGCTGTTATACTGACCAACGCGGTTCAGCAAATGATAGCTGACAAAACGGTTGAGTGGGTTGCGGCGATCCTTAGGATTATCGTCGTACTGGCCTGCATCCTCTGGATAGGTGGCGTCGTAGATCTTCTTGGCATAGGCCTTGAGGTCATCCATGTTGTAAATGCCGTTGCGGTGATAAACAGAGTCGGGCTCGACAAAGGCAGTGTACTTGAAGTAGCGTTTGCCCACCCAGAAGGTGCGGGTGTATGTGGCACCGCCACTGGTACAACGCTCCATGGTGCCAGTGTAGACCGAGTCATCACCACAACTATAGGTCTCGTCAATGTATTTCGTCAGCGAGTCGGCCATACCCGTAAGCTTGAGTGCCTGGAAGAAGAGCGTGAGCGTTGAATCCTCCTCAATCTTATCGGCCAGCAACATGCTTGACGACGAAATGGTATTGTTCAGCACGTGTACCACACCATTGGTCACGGAGTCGTTGAACTCCACCATGCGCGCGTTCTTATTAATATAATATACGAGCTTATTGTTGTTCTCCACGTCCGAGTCACTTGACAACACGATATAGGCATCGTCCATATTCAGTTCGGGCAGCGCACCCTCGCTGATGTCAGTGGTGAAGAAGGCACCCTTCTTAATAATGTGGGTACGTGCCAGCGTGTCGCAGGTCTCAGTAGGAATCTGGTCGATACTGCTATAGCCCATGCGCTTCAAATAGCGGGCTATACCCTCATTGTTCGGGGCAAAGAGCGTGTACTTCAACAGTCCTGCTGTGCTATAGGTTCCATAAGTGGAAAGCATGGAGTAATATGGCGTACGCTTCAGAATGCCAATAAACTCACTGAACTGTTCAGGACGCTCCTCCAGGAACTCGGCTGCCGTAAGCTTGGTCGATGAATAGTAATTCTCGGGTACATCGTCATCATTGTCCACGCAGGAGACCATTGCCGCGCTGAAAGCGCAACCTACGAGACATGAGGCGAAGTAATACTTAATATTCTTGGTAATCATAATTTTCAATTCTCAATTATCAATTCTCAATTATTTCGTCAGTTCCGAGTCTTCGCCGGTAGTGAATGCTGGATTCTGCTTGAGCAGCGGGTTCACTTTCAGCTCGTTCTTGGCATAGGGGAAGTAGATGATGTTAGGATCAGCCAGTTTGATCTTGATGGCATTCACATTCTCGAGATACTTGCGCGTTGCCAGGTTGATGAGACGTGAATTGTCGCCATCGCGGCGTGCGAAGCGCACGAGGTCGTACCATCGCTTACCCTCGAAGACAAACTCGCGTTGACGCTCTTCGATGACAAGGTCTTCCATAGCAGCCTTAGAATCAGTATAGTCGGTCTTCTTCAATGTGCTGGAACGGCCAGTAACTGCATCGTTGGCACGTTTGTTCACTATGTCAATCAATGCGAAGGCGGCATCGAGGTCACCCTCACCGTTTCGCTCAATCAGTGCCTCAGCCATGATGAGGATCATATCGCTCAGACGATAGATTATCCAGTTGGCCGACGTGCCGGAGCCCGAGTTGGATGAAAGTTTCAGATCCTTTTCGGTCGTAACATTCTGGGTAGAATAGCTTACAGAAGTGCGTGCATACTTGGTGATGGCGTAGCGCGAGCTGACGAGCTCGGCGCTCTCATAGGCACGTCCGTCGGTACGCTTAAAGGTGTTGTTGCTACCTGTGGCGACATCCTTGAACAGGAAGTCGGGAGCGACGAGTCGTCCTAACGTATTGTTGTTGTACATGTAGTAACTGCTCACTAACGAGTTTTGCTGGCTAGAGGTACCCGGGATATAGAGCTCGAAGATACTCTCGAAGGAGTTGCCGTCACCGAATATCTCGTTGTAGGCATTACCACAAGTGGTGCTACCGACGGGTTTCTCTAAAATCATTGGAATACTGTCAATGAGGGCGATGTTATTGACTGAGCCTTCGCGCTCAAGCATCTCTTTGTATTGCTGTTGCTTGTATTTAATCACTAAGTCACAATAGTTGATAGCGTTATCCCAGTCACCCTTCCAGAGGTACAGGTCTGCCAGCAGGGCATAAACCATCCAGCGGGTCACCTTGGATGAATTCACGTAAGCATTGGGGCTGTCATCGGTATAATAGCGACGCACGGCATTGCCCTTGATGCTTTCGAGGGAGTTAATCAGCGAATCGAGCACTGCATTGAAAGGAGTAGCAGGCAAAATATAGTCCTGCGTGTCGTCGATACTTGGCTCCGTAGAATAGGGAACGTCACGGAATGTGCGAATCAGGTAGAAGTAACAGAGCGAACGCAGTGTGACGGCCTCGGCCACGTTGGCGAGCATCTCATCCTCGGTATAGTTCGGGTCGATGGCCTGCACCTTTGGCGCATAGTGGCACACGATGTTACAACGGTTGATGCACTCATAGAACTTGGCCCAGTTGCAATAGGGATTCGACGGCAGAAGATTCTCCTTCAGAATCTCGTTCATATCGTTGGGAACGTTGGAACCGCCACGAATATTGTCGCTGCGCATTTCGCCCCAGACAGCCATTCGCGTCAGCACGTCGCTACCCCACAACGTTTCATAACAGCTGCTCATTGCGCTCGTCACGTCGGCTTTCTCCGTCCAGTAGTTCTCGAGCACCACATCGTTCATGGGCAGGATGTCAAGGAAGTCGGAACAGGATGTCAAACCGCAGATCACGCAGACAGCACAGATTGATTTTTTTATCTTGGTAATCATAATATTCAATTTTCAATTATCAGTTATTCAATTAGAACTGAATGGTGACGCCTCCGGTGAACGACTTGGCACGCGGAGTCTTGGCACCATCGGTGACAATACCCATCGAGCCGTAACCCACCTCAGGATCGGCACCCGAGTACTTGGTCAGGCAGAACAGATTGTTAGCCGAGACATAGAGGCTGAGCTGTGTGAGGCCCCACTTCTTGATGATCTTCGGATCGAGCGAATAGCTGATCTGCGAGTAGTTCAGACGGATGAACGAGCCATCCTCGACGAAGCGGTCGGAACCCAGATAGTTATAACCCGTCTGTCGCAGCGCACGCGGAATCTCGGTGACGTCGCCCTCAACACGCCAGCGCCAGTTCACTGCGCGGCTCTGGTTGTTGTTGTCGTACATCTTCTCAACCTCCATGCGTGCGGCATTGATAATCTTGTTGCCATAGCGGAAGTTGAACTGGTTGTTCCATGTCAGGCGACCGAAATTCAACTTGAAACCGAAACCGCCGGTAAACTTAGGCAGTGACGAACCAAGATATACAATATCGAGCTCGTTGATCTGACCATCATGGTTGATGTCTTCATAGATGGCATCACCACCACGGAACTCATAGTTCACCTGTCCGGCACAGAACATCATGGGTTTGGTCATACCGTTCTCATCGAGGATGACCAGACCGTCCTTATCGCGGGCCACTGGAGCATTAGGACCGCTGACGCCCTCGATTTCTTCGGGCGAGTAGTCGCTGTACTGATAGACGCCCTTATATCTGAAACCATAGATAGAGCCCATGGCAGTGTTCAGCTCCACACGTGTGAGGTATGAACCGTTCGAGCGGTTGAACTCATGGTTGAGCGAAGCCAGACAGGTTTCGTCCATAGAGGTTATCTGGTTCTTGTTGTTAGCAAAGGTCGTATTGAAGTCGAACGAGAACTTTCCAATCTTAATGATGCGGTTACCATTGAGGTTGAACTCCCAACCGACGTTCTTCATGTCGCCTACGTTCTGATAGGCCAGCGAAGAGTAGCCCGAAGAGGTAGGAATACCGCGGTTGGCCATGAGCAGGTCACTGGTGTACTGCCAGTACATCTCAACATTACCCGTGATGCGGTCGTCGAAGAATCCGAAGTCAGTACCAATATTCCAAGTCTCTTTCTGCTCCCACTTCAGTTTCTTCAGCTGAATGTTCTGCGGAGATACAGAGCCTACTCCTAAATAGCCTGCACCGTCGCGATACTTGCTGAAGTAGAGGCCCTCGGCACCTGGCTGACGACCTACGATACCCCAACCTGGACGAATGGACAGCATCGACACGAAAGGCAGTGCTTCCTTGAACCAAGGTTCCTTGCTGATGTTCCAGCGCAGAGACAGGGCAGGGAAGTTACCCCAGCGCTCGTCGTCACCGAATTTTGTCGAACCGTCGCGACGTACAGAGAAGTCAAACATATAACGTCCTTTGTAGGCATAGTGGGCCGAATAAGTGAAATAGATGGAGCGCCACTGTCCGCTACCCGTCGACATGCCATCGATGATACCTTCGGCAGCCGTGCTCTGGATAGTTCCTGAGGGCAGTCCCCACGATGTAGTGCTCTGCGATGACGAGTTTCCGCTGGTCATCTGTCCGCGCAGCATCATGGTGAGCTGGTGGTCTTGGTTGGCAAAGGTCGGGGTGAATGTCAGTGTGTGGGTAGTGGTGACGCCCAGGCTCTTCGATGAGTTTGCCGTGGAGCGGTTACTCTGCTTTCCCTGTTCGTCGTTCCATCCTGTAGTACTCAGCGACAGCGGCATGAACTGATCCTCATAACGGTTGAAGATGTTGAACACCACCTTACCTTCATAATCCAATCGGTGGTGCTCGTTGTCAAGACCCAGCAGACGGTAGTTGAGCTTGAACTCAGGAGTAATGTTGTAGCTGGTCTCGTTGTTCTTGGCCAGATGAGCCAGAGCCACCGGGTTCTTATGGTTTAGCTGGTCGCTCAGTGACGAGCTGACGGTGGGCAACATGGAGTAGTAGTCATCCAGGTCGTTACCCTCCTTGTCCTGCTCATAGATAGAGAGGTTTGGCATGCGTACGTATGCAATAGAGAGCAGGTCGCCGTTGTTTTTCTTGTTCTTGGTATAGGTCAGGGCGATGTTTGTCTCGATCTTGATACGGTCGCTGACGAAATAGTCCAGGTTCACACGCGAGGTGAAACGGTCCAGCTGCTGTTCAATGATTGAACCGGTCTCATGGTCGTAACCGGCACCAATGCGGAAATGAGCCTTCTCGCCACCACCGCTCAATGCCAAGTAGTGGTTCTGACGCCAACCCGTCTTCTTTACTTCCTTGAGCCAGTCGGTATTGTTATTATACATCTCGTACTCAGGGAATGAGGGGTTGTAGTTCAGCTCTTGAATATTGCTAGCCACGTCGCTCATTGATGGATTGAAGTATTCCTCCTTTAAGAGCATGGTGTACTCATCACCGTTCAGCATCTTGTAGCCATTGGGCTGGTAGGTTCCAGTCAGACGGAAGCTGTAGTTCACGCGCGTCTTACCGCGTGCACCGCGCTTGGTCTTGATCTCAATGACACCGTTCGAGCCCTGCGATCCCCAGATGGCCGTTGCAGCGGCATCCTTCAGCACATCAATGCTGGCAATGTCCTCAGGATTGATGTTGAGCAGTTCGGCAAACTTCTCTTCGTTCATACTGGAGGGGTCAAAATCATTGGCGTTAGTTTCCCAAACGTTGCCGTCAACCACGATAAGAGGTTCACTGGAACCATTGATACTCGACACACCGCGCAGGCGCATCGACGTACCCGAACCCAGGTTACCAGAGTTGGCCACAATGTCAAGACCGGCGATACGACCTTGCAGAGCCTCGTCGACGGTGGTGATGGCCAGTCCTTCAAACTCGCTCATGTCGATGCTCTGTCGAGCCGTCGAGATTTCATCGACGGGAATAGCCAGACCCGAGCCCTGAGCCTTTTTCTTCGACACCACGGTCACTTCCTTGATCTGCGTAGCATCATGCATCTTCACATTGAACTTGGTCTTGTTGAAGGGCAGTGTCACGGTTTTATAGCCCACGTAGGTAATGCGGAGCTTATCCTTCGGGTTCTTCAGACGGAAGGAGAAGTTACCACTCATATCGGTTACAGCCGATGCTACGATACGGTTGGCAGCGTCAAGCTCGACAACGTTGGCCATCATTACAGGACCAAAGTTGTCGGTTACCGTTCCGCTGATGATGTCGCCGGCTTTCTGCGCGTAGCTAAATGACAAATGACAAATGATAAATGACAAACTTATCAAGAGTCGCTTATTGAACGGACATACATCAAGTAAGTCCCTACATTTCTTGGTAATCATAATTCTCAATTTTCAATTCTCAATTCTCAATTAGTAACGGCTTATCAATCAGATGAACAACAGCTGACGACGTAGTTTCGATGTTGACTGCTTGCCTGGCATCAGAAGAATTGTACTGATACTCACGAGCCATCAGGTTGAACAAACTCGGGTCGGAAGTCACCACTCGGCGGGTATTGCCGGCATGGTCCACAACCTCGATTCCGTCAGACTTAAGCGTAGCATTGACACGATAGAAACGATCGGTCGAGGGGTCAATGACAGCTGTTTCAAAAATACCGTTTTCTTCCTCAGCACCGATGAATAGCGCATTATCCTGAATGTGATACTTCAGGAAGTTCACAATTTGGAGCGAGTCGCGTGTCATCGCAGTCAGGTTTCCAGCCTCTTCGTCCTCGGCAACCTGATCCCATGTGGGGAGCTTGCCTTTCTTCTGAAGTTCCTCAATGCTCTCATTGGTAGGCACATAAATGGTATAATGGTAGGTATTGAAAGTGGAGATATTCTCTCCGGCCGTAGCATTGCGCTTGTTGTGAATCTTCTCAAACAGTCCGCTACCGTCCATCAGTTCGAGGAACTTCGAGAACTCGTCGTGTTGAGCCAGCACGTCGCGCACCGTTTGTCTTGTTCCTAAGATAGGCTGCGAATTCAGAATATAACTCTTGCCGTTACCACCGTCGGTCTGGTCGTATATTTCGCTTACCTCCAAAGGTTCTGCCTCGTTCAGCTGGTAGCTTCCTTCAACAGTCATGCCATTGGCACCGGCCTGAGCGTTATTGACCTTGATCTCAGTGCCGCCCTTGGTACGATAGTAGGTATGTCCGTCCTCCACATTACCAATGACGATGTGTGTGTCGAGAACATCCTTCAAGCGGTTCTTTATCTGATAATTATCTCGCACGACGCCAATGCTGTCGCCTATCTCGCCCGTTTCTGGATCGTAGTTCCAAATGCTGGCCCATACCCTATCTTCTTTCTTCACGATAGTTGGATCGTAATGGAACTGGTACAGTTGCAGCTTGTCCTTGCCATAGGAGCAGGGGTCTACATACTGAAGCATAGCATTGTTAGTGGGAATGAAGAAGCTGTAGTACGAGTTCAGTGAATTCAGGTAGACATCGTACTGCAACTGCTCGATGGCCCAGTAGAGTATGCGCATGGTCTCATTGATGAGTGCGGGGAAGCTGACGCTCACATAGGCTGTGGGCGAGTAGACGCGGTTAGTCAGGTAGACGGCACCATTACAGCCGAGCCATACCGAGTCGATAGCTTCGATCTCCACGCCCATGGGGTCGTTGGCATCGTTCAGAATACTCTGGAATTTCGAGGGAACCGACGAGACAAACGACGAAAGCATGTTGTTGTTCAAGAGCTTTGCGACCACATCGTCGGGCACCTTGTCCCACGTTCCATAGTAGTCGCGCAGCACCTTACCTGCGCCATCGTTCCAGTACTCCTCAAGAGCGGCATTGCTGGGAACCATCATCACTGCCATATCGCGCTGCATGACAATGTTGCCACTCTGGTCGTCCAGACCGGCATAGTAAGCGTTCCACTCAGGGTCGAACTTCAACTGTCCGTTCACCGCGCCTCTATTAGGTGTTGCGTTCAGCGGCAGTCCACCCTGTGATTTCTCTGAGAAGAAGCGCTTCTGGAAAACGGTATCCACGTTGGTATCATAGAGATAATTATACTGCGTGGCAACAGACTGATCCAGAGGATAGGGTGCACAATAGCGCTCTAACAGCTTATTGAACTCACTCACGGCTGGTTTCTGCTTGATCAGTTCAGCCATGTTGGGCAGGGGCGTCACTACTTCGGCCATCTTGTGGATAAATCCGTTCGAGCACTTGATGTTGGCCTGCTCCACTTGTACACCGTTGACACTGGCATCGCCAGGCTGACGGTTGGTCTTGTGGTTGAAGATGAAGTTATAATCGTCGTTGGTGATACGCTTGTTCACGAGCTGTTTCTCGATAAACTGCACCAAGGGCACGGTCGAGTTGTCGGTCATGCAAACCATCGGCTGACCGCTTTCGCGGAACCGGCGCCAATAGGGATTGTCGGGCATCTGGTCGGCACGGAGCACAGACACAGAGTCGTAGGTAGTGCTCGATGCGAAACGACGCATGGCCTCGCCCTCACGTGGGGGATTGCCCTCGACGCTCGACAGACTTGCCACCTGCATCGAGTTGTCCATCATGCTGCCGAAGAGCAGCAGTTTCTTCTGTGAGTTTGTGAGCATTCTGTAACCGCTCACTCCCCACGGATTGTTACGGTAAAACCTGTCGTAGGCCGCATCATCGGCCACAAACAGTGTCTTCGAGCCCGTCTTGGCCAGCACTTCGCGGTAGCCAAGATCATTAATCATCTGCACCGTATTGGTGTAGTTGCCTTGTTCGTCGAGCCAGCTGTAGATGCTCGAACCCCACCCGTCAGGTGTACGTTCGTCCAAATCGTAGTCGCTGCACGACGTCATCAAGACGCCACTACCTGCAAACAGTACACCAGCGGCAGTCAACAGCAAGCTGCGACTTCGCTTCCAGATCTGTCTTTCGGTTTTCATACGAATTTTTTGATTGTTTTTGTTTATGATTTGTTTTGCTTTTAACTTCTCGTTATTGGGCTGGCAAAAACCATCTCGGTTTGCCGATGCAAAGGTATAAACAAAACACGCGTAATACTTGTTCCTATGTCCGATGTGCTTTTTCTCTCGTACGCGCGCTTTTGCGTGCGTTTCGCGAATTTTCCATTTTGTTTCAACAACTGGTGAAACAGCTAATAATGGGCACTTTGAATGTTTCTACTACGCTTTGAGTGCCTTCACATACTGCCACAACTTGCGATAAAAAGGATGACGGCAGAGGGTTCCCCTGTCACCTAACATTATAAGTTTCATACGCGCACGTGTAATGGCCACATTCATGCGACGCAGGTCACGTAGGAAGCCTATCTGCCCCTCGTCGTTCGAGCGAACCAGCGAGATGACGATGATGTCTCGCTCCTGCCCCTGAAAGCCGTCCACGGTATTCACCGAAATCAGACTGCGGAAAGGTTTGAAGAACTCGCGCTTGCGCAACATGCGTCGCAGCAGCTGCACCTGGGCACGATAGGGTGAGATGATGCCCACGTCGAGCCGCTCATTGAGTATCCGTTCCTTGCCAATCATCTCGAAGTAAGCTTGCAGGGCAAGGAGGGTCAGCTGGGCCTCGGACTCGTTAGAGAATGAAGAGTGAAGAGTGAGTAGTGAAGAATTGGTTTCCGCGCCAGCTTTTCCTTTGCCTGATGCAGTAGCACATTCTTCATTTTTCATTCTTAATTCTTCATTACCCGTGTCTATCCAAGTTATCGGCAGGTCCAGGTCCAAGATGCTACGGTATTTCACCTCGGGTGCACTCTCGACCATGTTATGATAGAACCAGTCGGAAGAAAAGCGCATGATATCCTCATGCATGCGATACTGCATGGTGAGCAGCGTCACCACCTCGGGCTTCTGTTCTACGATGCGCTCCATGAGTGTCTTGCCCAGTCCCTGCTTCATGGCTTCGTAGCATTTCACCGTAGGCGGCAGCTGACAGTGATCGCCGGCCAGGATTACGCGACCAGCACGACGAATGGGTATCCAGCTGGCGGCTTCGAGTGCCTGGGCAGCCTCATCGATGAACAGTGTGCCGAACTTCATGCCGTCCAACAGGCGATTAGCCGAGCCCACCAGCGTACAGGCGATGACGCGGGCCTCGCCGAAGAGCTGCTGGTTGATGCTGATCTCAAGGGCAGTGGCTCGGTCCTTCAGCCGCTCCATCTTCTGATGCCATGAGCTATCACCGCGCTTGCGGTTCTGGCGCAGCTGACGGATGGCCTTGCGTATGGCCCACAACTGCGGATAGTCAGGATGGGCCTCGAAACGGCGCTCATAGGTGAAGGAGAGCATTTTATCGTCGACGCGCGACGGATTTCCGATGCGCAACACGTTTAGCCCGCGGTCGACAAGCCGCTCCGAAATCCAGTCAACTGCCATGTTGCTCTGTGCACACACCAGCACCTGACTCTCTCGGCGCAGCGTCTCGTAGATAGCCTCGACAAGCGTGGTGGTCTTGCCCGTACCGGGAGGACCATGCACAATGGCTACATCCTTGGCCCTGAGCACCTCGTTCACGGCATGCTCCTGCGTACGGTTCAGGTAGGGAAAGTGCATGTCGGCAAAGGAAAAGGTCTCTGCCCGCATACCACGTGTATAGAAGAGATCGCGCAGATAGCCCAGCCGTCCCTTTGCGCGCATGGTGCGCTCCAGCGCATCGAACATCAGACGGTACGAGGTCTCGTCGAAGCCCAGCTGCACACCCACCGTGCCTGCCTCAGCACTCTGCAGGTCTATAATCGGAGCATTGTCGGGCAAGGCGATGACCATGCGGTCGCCATCGACATAGCTCACCGTACCATGAATAGAGGGGAGTGAAGAAGGAGTGACTGGAGAGTGACTGGGAAGTGAAAGGGACAATGGACCACACAAGAAGAAATCCACAGGACGCCCGAACTCGAAGTTATGGTCGGTGTCCTGCTCATCTTCGGTAGTAGCCGTACGGTGTACCTCTATGCAGAGCTGGTTCAGCGAGTTATAGTAACTGCGCCCCACACGCACCGGCCACCACGCGTCGCCACGGGCCACGCGCCGCTCTACGCCTATCTGCTCAGTGAGCTTTCGGTGGGCGTCGAGTTCCTCTTCGTATTCCATCTGCAGCAGCATGCGCTGGCGCTGCAGTTCCAAAACCGATGCGGCGGTATTCATAACTGTCTGTTTACTCCCAAACTCAAAAAAAAGATGCACCTCGCTTTCACGGCGGAAGTGCATCTTTGTTTTGATTGAGTAGGGACGCCCGGGCTCGAACCGGGGACCTCTGCAATGTGACTGCAGCGCTCTAAACCAACTGGGCTACGCCCCTCTATTGCTCAATTGCGACTGCAAAGGTACACCTTTTTTTGTAAACGAGCAAATTTTTTGACCGTTTTTTTCTTTTCCAATCCATTTTTTCCTGTTTTACGCGAGAGCCTATCACGGTGGTTGACTTAGGTCAACGAATCGCAATCACCGACCGAAAAAGCCTTCAAATGCTTTGTCAGAAGCCCGAAACGCACTACCTTTGCACATGTAATCGTGATGATTACGCACATGTTATTCATTAGGTTAGTAGTTCTTGACCGTATGGTCAAGTATTAGATTTAAGGTAAAGATTATGTTATTAGATTTTCAAACTACGGCCATGTTGGCGTCGGTTGCCGTTGCCGCAATTCTGAGCATCGTCACACTGACACACACCAACATCCGTTAGAAGGAGTGCGGGGTGAGTGATTCATACCGCACTCTTTTGTTTATACAAAAAACAGGGACTGTCTCTTCCGAGCAGCCCCTGTTGTCATAAAGCCAGTATTAGTCACAAATCAGGCACTCGCCCGTCATGTCCTTGGGCTGCTCCAGTCCCATGATGTGCAGGATGGAGGGAGCCACGTCGGCCAGACGACCGTCCTTCACCGTAGCCGAGTTGTTGTCGGTGACGTAGATGAAGGGCACAGGATTCAGCGAGTGGGCCGTGTTGGGCGTACCGTCGGCATTGATGGCGTTGTCGGCATTGCCGTGGTCGGCAATGATGATGGCCTCGTAGTCGTTCTTCTTGGCAGCCTCGATGACCTCACGCACGCAGTTGTCTACGGCATGAACGGCCTTGGCAATGGCGTTATAGACGCCCGTATGGCCCACCATGTCGCCGTTGGCGAAGTTCACCACGATGAAGTCATACTGCTGTGTGCCGATGGCGGCTACCAGCTTGTCCTTCACCTCGTAGGCACTCATCTCGGGCTTCAGGTCATAGGTAGCCACCTTGGGTGAAGCCACGAGGATGCGGTCCTCGTTCTGGTAGGGAGCCTCGCGTCCACCGTTGAAGAAGAACGTCACGTGGGCATACTTCTCCGTTTCGGCAGTGTGCAGCTGCTTCTTGCCCTGCTGCGAGAGATACTCGCCAAGGGTATTCTCTACGTTCTCCTTCGGGAAGAGGATGTGCACGCCAGTAAAGTTGGCATCATACGGTGTCATGCAGTAGTACTGCAGGCCAGGGATGGTCTTCATGCCAGCCTCGGGCATATCCTGCTGGGTAAGCACGATGGTGAGTTCCTTGGCGCGGTCGTTGCGGAAGTTGATGAAGATGACCACGTCGCCCTCCTCGATGCATCCGTTGACGCTGGCGTTGTGGATGGGTTTGATGAACTCATCGGTCACACCCTCGTCATAGCTCTCCTGCATGGCAGCAACCATATCTGTAGCCTGCTTGCCCTCACCGTTGACCAGCAAGGCATAACCTTGCTGCACTCTTTCCCAACGCTTGTCGCGGTCCATTGCGTAGAAACGGCCCACAATCGAAGCGATGGCGGCGTCGTTCTTAGCGCAGACATCGGTCACCTGCTGGATAAAGCCCTTGCCACTCTTCGGGTCGGTGTCGCGACCGTCCATAAAGCAGTGTACGAAGGTCTGGTTCTTCAGGCCGTAGTGCTTGCCCACCTCGATAAGCTTGAAAAGGTGGTCAAGGCTGGAGTGCACACCACCGTCGGAGCAGAGGCCCATAAGGTGCAGCTTCTTGTTGTTCTCCTTAGCATAGGTATAGGCAGCCTTCACTTGCGGGTTCTCCACAATCGAATTGTCCTTACAGGCGCGATTGATCTTTACAAGGTCCTGATAGACGATGCGGCCGGCACCAATATTCAGGTGGCCAACCTCGGAGTTACCCATCTGTCCGTCGGGCAGACCCACGTCTTCGCCCGAGGCCTGCAGCTGCGAGTGGGCCGAAACGGCCGTCAGATAATCAAGATAAGGTGTAGGCGTATTATAGATCACGTCGCCCCGTCCGTGCTGTCCGATTCCCCATCCGTCGAGAATCATCAGTAATGCTTTCTTTGCCATAATACCGTATTATAATAATGTGTACTTGTTTCGGGCGCAAAATTACAAAAAAATAATGAATTGGCGTACTCCTTGGCTTAGTTTTTTTCATTCACCACCTCAGTCATTGATGTAGAAGAAGTCGGGATAAGCAGTTAAAAAAGTTGAAAAAACCTACACATTTGAATGTAAAATGATAGAAAGTTGGATAAAATATCGTATTTTTGTACCCAATTTCAAAATAGTGTAACACTATCACTAATAACGACGACAAACTACTGAGACAATTCTTAAGGAACAAAAAACAAACAAAAGTCATAAATAACAACAATGAAATCAAACATGAAATTCGTTACTCTAGCCTTGGCTGCTATGTGTAGTCTTGCCGTAAGTGCACAGTCAGTAAAGCTCAATGGAGTAGGCCACAACAACCGTTATGATGACGGCGACCAGATGGTTAGCACCTATTTAGGTTGGAACGCCGAACTGAACAAGGCCGTCTTCATCGTCGACAACGGACTCTACACCATGTCGTGGAACGGCACCAGCCTGACCACTCCCACCAAGGAGCCACCCGTGGTTGCCTCAGAGATTAAGGGCGACAACGAGAAAGAGAAGTGGGCCAACGACTTCAACATGATGTATGGCAACTCGGGTGCCGTCTATGTCAACGGCTACGTAGTCACCGTCATGTCGCGCGACGAACAGTCGACCACCGACGATGAGCTCTTCGCTGTACGTAAGTGGGATGCCAAGACCGGCAATCTGCTCTCGTCGAAAATCCATCCGAAGAGCGACTGCCTCGAATCGGCTGGCATGGCCTACAACCCCAAGGATGGAAAGGTCTACGGACTGTTCTATCTGACCGAGCAGAAGCTGTCGGAGACCTTCACCGAGGATCCCGACTTCTTCGTCGACGAGGATGGCGAGTCCAGCGACCAGGATGCCGGCTATGCCATCTGCACCGTCGACCTGAAGACGATGAAGGTCACTCCTATCACACCGGGACTCTACTACTATAACTTCGTCACCTTCGCCATCAACAGCGACGGACGCGCCTTCGCACTGACCAGCGGTGGCAGCAACGGCGTCATCAACGACGAAGGCAAGATGACCGACATCAACGGCAACCTGACTGGCGCACAGCTCTGCGAGTTCGACCTTGCCACAGGTCTGATGAAGACCAAGGAAAGCAGCTACATAGACGAAGAGGGTACGGTGCAGACCGAACAGGTCAACATCTACGACCACGGCACAGGCTATAGCTCTCAGTACAAGCGCCAGAGCGCCTGCTTCAGCAAGTCCAACCCCAACATCATGTACTGGAACGGCTTCTATAACAGCGGCAAGGGCATCAACGAGTGGGGTTCGTGGAGCTCGCTCAGCGACAAGGAGTGGCGCACCAACGGCAAGTACGACACGTCGCTCTATGCCGTCGACATCACCACTGGCGAGGCTACCCGCCTGGCTAACATCAAGAACCGCTGGACGTTCTCGTGCCTCTGGGCCGACGGCGACGACGCAAGCGACGATTCAGACATCGATATCATCGGCACCGAACCCGAAACAGGTGCCTATATCGCCTTGTCGACTGCCGACAACGGTGCCATCTGGCAGCAGGTGGAGCTGGGCAAGCAGTACACCTACTACCTCGAGCCCGCCATCGGATGGAAGGTACACAGCGTAACGTTCAACAACCAGGACATCACGAGCCAGATCACCGAGAACGACATGATCACCACGCCCGTCATCAACAGCGAGCGTTCTACGCTCTTCGTCACCTTCGAGCAAACGATTCCCAACGAGATACGCGGCTTAGAGAAACCCGCCAGCGAAGTGAGAATCCTCGGCAAGGAAGGCGGTATCAGCGTGCAGAACGCCAAGGCTGGCGACCTGCTGCAGGTATTCTCTGTCGACGGACGACTGCTGCAGTCGCAGAAGCTCAGCTCCGACAAGGCCGAAATTGCCCTCGCCTCCAAGACACTGTATATCATTAAGGTAGCCGACAAGGTGCTGAAGGTGCGCCTCTAATCGCCTTACCTATCACCCTACATCCCACGTTCGTTCGTGGGAAAGGTCACCTCTCCGTAGCCATTCCCCTTCCCGTCGCAGGGAGGGGGAGTGGCTACGCTTTTATAACAGTAACGCGCATGACCATGCCAGGAGCATTCCTTGCTCATATCAGCAACGTTCCTTGATTGTGTCGGGAATGCTCCTTACTCATGTCATCAATATTGATTTGTCTTTGCTGACGAAGGTCAGCAGATTAGCTGACACACGTCAGCAATGTTGCTGACCTTCGTCAGCAAATAAAAAGAAGGCTTCATTGAACGAACAAACAGCATTAATGACACAAGCATGCACGCCTCATGGAACGAAGAAACAACGACATGCCAACAAAGAGATGGCATCCTATACACTCACGAGGATTCATCTTGGCTTTTTTTTAAATGATTATCCGCAATATACCGACAAGGACGCTGAAAGCGTCAACAATCGCCTGATTGCGGATAATCATTTTTTTTTAAACACGCGCAACTTTTCTAAAAAACCTTGCGCAACACATCGTTATTTACACAAAAATCAGTACCTTTGCAGCAAAGTTTCCGAAAACATCGAGAACAAAGGATATGAAGAAAATGATGATGGCTCTGCTGATGGCAACCGGCGTGGTGGCTGCCAGCGCACAAGACAAACTGTATGCCAACGAGTTCCCACTCGGGGATGTCACCCTGTTGGACGGTCCGTTGAAGAAAGCGCGCGACCTGAACATCCAGACGCTGCTGAAGTATGACTGCGACCGGCTGCTGGCTCCTTATCGCAAGGAGGCGGGGCTGGAGCCTCGTGCCAAGACCTATCCCAACTGGGACGGGCTGGACGGACACGTGGGCGGCCACTACCTCACGGCAATGGCCATCAATGCCGCTACGGGCAACGACGAATGCCGACGCCGCATGGAGTATATGATCAGCGAGCTGCAGCTCTGTGCCGATGCCAATGCCAAGAACCATCCGGAATGGGGCAAGGGCTACGTGGGCGGCATGCCTAACAGCGAGCGCATCTGGAGCACGTTTAAGAAGGGTGACTTCAGGGTGTACTTTGGCTCGTGGGCACCATTCTATAACCTCCACAAGATGTACGCGGGCCTGCGCGATGCGTGGCTTTATTGTGGCAACGAACAGGCCAAGCAGCTCTTTCTGGGCTTCTGCGACTGGGCCTGCGACCTGACGGCAGGTTTGACGGACGAACAGATGGAGCAGATGCTAAGCAACGAGCACGGCGGCATGAACGAGGTTCTGGCCGATGCCTACGCCATGACGAAAGAGCCCAAATACCTCTATGTGGCTACGCGATTCTCACACCGCCGACTGCTTACCCCGATGTCGCAGCGGCAGGACAATCTAGACAACATGCACGCCAACACACAGGTACCGAAAGTCGTAGGCTTCGAGCGCATTAGCGAACTTGCAAACTTGTATCCGATGAAGCACTGCTGGTTGGCAGATAATGGTGATAAGATTTGCGGTTCAACCATTTTTGAGCCTTATCACGAGGCAGCGAATTTCTTCTGGGACATCGTGACCGGTGAGCGTTCGCTGGCCTTTGGCGGAAACTCACGTCGTGAGCACTTCCCCAGCAAGGAGGCCTGCATCGACTTCATCAACGACATCGACGGTCCTGAGACCTGCAACACCAACAATATGCTGAAGCTCACCGAGGACCTGCACCGTCGTAATCCCGAGGCGCGCTATGCCGACTACTACGAACTGGCAACTTTTAATCATATCCTCTCGTCGCAACACCCTGAGCACGGCGGCTTTGTGTACTTCACCCCTGCCCGTCCGCGCCATTACCGCAACTACTCCGCGCCAAACGAAGCCATGTGGTGCTGCGTAGGAACGGGTATGGAGAATCACGGCAAGTACGGACAATTCATCTATACCCACGTGGGTAATGCGCTCTACGTGAACCTCTACGTAGCTTCTGAGCTGAACTGGAAGGAGAAGGGTATTGTGCTTCGTCAGGAAACCGCCTTCCCTTATGCTGAGACTTCTCGCATCACCATCGCCAGCGGCAAGGGGCAGTTCCCATTGCTCGTGCGCTATCCCGGTTGGGTGAAGCCTGGCGACTTCAAGGTAAGCGTCAACGGCAAGGCTGTCGACATCATCACCGGTCCGTCGAGCTACGTTGCCATCGACCGTCCATGGAAGAAGGGCGACATCGTTGAAGTGACCTTCCCCATGCACAACAGCCTGAAGTATCTGCCCAACGTGCCGCAGTACGTAGCCCTGATGCACGGTCCCATCCTGCTGGGTATGAAAACGGGTACGGAAGACCTGGCACACCTCGTGGCTGACGACAGCCGCTTCGGACAGTATGCCAGCGGCAAGAAGCTGCCCATCAACGAGGCTCCCATCCTCATCAACAACAACATCGACGATATCGCCCAGCAGATCATTCCCATTGAAGGCAAACCGCTGCACTTTGTGTTGGAAACAAAGATGGAAAATGGCATTGCCAACGAACTGCAACCGTTCTTCGAGATTCACGACTCGCGCTACATGATCTACTGGCTTGCCCTGTCGGAGAAGAACTATAAGAGCTATCTCGACAACCTGGCCAAGGAGGAACAGGAACGCCAGGCGCTGGAAGCCCGTACCATCGACAAGGTACAGCCAGGTGAGCAGCAGCCCGAGACCGACCATAAAATGGAGACCGACAACTCGTTTGTGGGCAACACGAACGACGTGTTCTATCGCGATGCCCGCGACGGCCATTACTTCAGCTATCTGATGCAGACAGCAGGACGCACCGACCTTCAGTTGCGCCTGCAATACTGGGGCGTGGGCGAATGGAAAAGCCACGAGTTCGACATCTTCATTGACGACCAGCTGCTGACAAGTGTCAACAACACCGGGAAATACCGTATCTCCGAATTCAAATACGAAACCTACGACATTCCCGCCCAACTGCTTCAGGGCAAATCGAAGGTGCGCGTAAAGTTCGTGGCCAAACCCCGCAAGCAAATTGGCGAAATCTATGGCGTAAGGCTCATCAAACAGCAATAATCTACGACCGTGTCATCATCTTATGCCAGATAAAGATGCGTAGTTTGTCTATGAATACAGGAACGAATAAGAAAAAGAGAATCCACAAGAAAGTACAAAGGACAAACGAGAGGGTATCCAAACCCATGAACCACGCTCTTATCTGGTATAGATAGACACGCTCGAAAAAGCCTGGGAAGCAATGGACTAAGAAGATGGAAAGGCAGGACACTGCAAGCCAGTTGACTGCGCTGCTCTTGAAGGACAGCTTGGTGAAGAACAAAAACAGGGAAACGCTCTCAACAATCACCAAAGGGCAAGAATAGGCATAGACTTTTGACGGGTCTATCTGAAGGAAATGCAACAGATAGACTGAGAGAGTAATAAGCAATGCCATACCCATATAGGCTACCAGGTCAATGGTCCTGCTTTGTGTCGTACACCTGTTCGGATATAGCCGCATATAACGCCCTAAGACATAAAGTCCCATGAAGGAGAGCGGAGAATAACCCAAGGAGAACCAATCCGTTGAGATCAGACAACCGAAAAGCGTTTGGAGCAGGAAGAAGAACAACAAGAAGGTTTCAACGCTTTTCTTCGGTTCTTTGTCTACGAAGCTGTTCAATGCCGGCGCAAACAAATACAGCATAACATACGACCAGACGAACCAATAGTCATCAACGAACGCCCGCAGGCTCAGCTCTCCAACGCCACTCATCAAGGCAAGGAAGCCAAACATGACCAAGCAAATAAAAAGCAACTGGAATAGGAGTTCTCCTAACCGAACGAACCGGAATTTTATGGAAAACCAGCCCGAAATGAGGATAAAGACATTCACGCACACTATCGAGAACGATTCCACAAGATAGCGCATAAATGTTCCTACGGGAGCAGCTGCATGATCTGCCAACGACGGCATGCCCAAGGCTTTGAAATCGGCATGGACCACCAACACCAGGAACATAGAAACCAGCCGAAGCAGTTCTATGTTCGAGTCTCTTGTCTGCTTGTCGTTATTCACTTATTCGCTTCATTCCTTTTGACCAGGTTGCCCGCCTCTGCTGACGAACTTGGCAGGAACGGGGTCCTGCTTCAAGACGTCGGCCCACTGCTGGGGCGAGACGGTGACGGGACCGGTCATCAACTCAGGGATGTTGTAGCTCTTCATCAGTTGACGATGGTAGTCGGGATCGTCGCAGGGCAGTTCGAAGGGCTTTGTGGCGTGGCCTTCGGCATCGACATGGGCAAAGAAGGGACGGGTGAAGTCACCATCGTAGCGACGACTGCTGAAGACTATCCAACGTCCGCTGCGACTCCAGGTGTGATAGGCCTCCACATTGGGACTGTTCACCTCCTTGAAAGGCCGTATGCTGTCGGTCTTCAGATCCATAAGCCAGAGGTCGGCATCGCGGTGCCAGATATGGAAGCAGCCCCACTCGCCCACGCTGAGCAGAAGCCAGCGGCCATCGGAGGAGATACGCGGCAGAGTGGCACTAAGGTTCTGTGAAGCAGCATCGAATACCATTTCACGTGGCCCGAAAGTAAGGGTCTTCTCGTTGAACGGCTTGCGATAGACGTTGTACTTGATTTCCTTGTAGCGTTTGATGCTCTGCGTCTCGGCGCTTGTGGTGTCGCGCTGCTCGAAATGGGCAGAGCAGTAGTAGAGCCACTTGCCATCGGGACTCCAGAAGGGGAACACCTCGTACTCGTCGGGATCGTTCTCGACAGTGCTCACCTCACCATGTTCCAGGTCGTAGAGGATGAGGTCGCTCTGCGAGTCGAGCACCTCAATCTTGTTGAGGTCACGGGTGTGGAACATCTGCATGGTGTTGTTGGTGGAGTAGGCAATGAGCGGCAGGCGCGGATGCCATGTAGGATAGACACCTGCGGAGAGCGTGGAGTCGGTCTTAAGGTTGGTCTTGATAATCTTCCCGTCGTAGTTGATGACCGTTCCGCCTAAGTTCTGACGGGCGTGGAACTGCATGCGCTGCGGATTGCCGTTCTGATAGTTGTGGCAGTTGATGCACTGTCCGTTCTTCTCCGTAGAGCATAGGACATTGTCATAGATGACGCGCTCGTCGTAGTTTTCCAGGCAACGCTGGTTGATGGTCAGCTCCTCGTAGGTGACATAGGAAGGTGAGATGAGTCGGTACGAGAGCCACGGGTCGATAGAGTCGGGCGACACGTAGATCTCGAAAGGCTTGTAGCGCTGCCACTTGTCGTTCTGGCGGGCAAAGACCTCGATGCTGATGCTGCCACCCTTGGCTGCCTCAGCCAGCGGACGCCAGTCGTCGATGGAAGGCATGACTTTCGGACCTTCACTGACCAGCTGCTCCTGACCAGCTGTGAAACGGCAGACCACCTCGTCGGCAGGCTGCATAAGCTGGAAGTGGAGCGGTGCCATATTAATAGGTATAGTGACGCCACTGTAGTCGGGATAGATGGAGGCAGACTTGCCTGCATCGGTATAGTCGGTGGGCACTTGTGGCTGCGAGCAGGCAGCCAGCAGCGCAATGATGCCCAGTGCAAAGTACTTCAAACGCATAGCTGATTAGGTATTGTTTAATAGGTCTTCAGGCCTCGCATGAGGAAATAGTCGAAGTAATAGGTGTTACCGAAGCGGGAACGCATGACCTTGGCCAGCTGCTCTTCGTTCATGCCGGCATACTGTTGGGCTGCCTGCATGAACTCCTTGTAAGTAGCAGGTATCGAAGGGTCGAAGGGCATCCTGCTGATGTCGACGGTCTTCTCAAGGTTACCGAACATAAAGGCGGCCTCCTGATAGTGACGAGGCATAGGGCCGTCGGGATGGAGCTGGATGTAATTGTAGAAAGCACGCCAGAAGGTGGGAATGTCCTTCTGCTGCAGGGCAGCCGACATAGCCAGCTCGCTCTTCAGGGGAGAAGAGGTGTTCTGGCTGCTCAACAGGGTGAGCAGGAAGGTCTCGACAACCGACTGGTCGCTGGCCAGCAGGTCTTCGTGGTCGAGCAGTGGCAGGATACCACCCAGTTCGGGATCTTTCTTCATATCGTCGGGATAGGTGACGAAGTGCTCGTAGTGCTCGGCCCACTCACGATGATAGCGAGTCTTCTTCAACAGGTCGATGAATTTCTTGGCCAACGTGGTCTCTCCATTCACCAAAGCACTGCGCGTGAGATATTTCAGATAGATCGTGCGCCATCCGAACTCCACGCCATCCTCCATACACCAGCGATAACAGTAGTTGGGCAGTCCATAGTAGAGATAAAGCTGCTTGCCGCCTTGCACCACCATCGGCACGGTGAAGGGGGCGTTGGGCATGGAGGAACCATTACGGTAGTTGTACATCTCGTCGCCAACCCGTCCTAAGCGGAAGAGTGCCAGGTTCTTATACATCCAGATGAAGCGCGTAGGCTCTTCATCACAGGAAGCAGCGATACTGAGCATGCCTTCCCAGTCGCAGTTCTCGAGAGCTTTATCCATTTGCAATTCGCGATGGAAATTGGCATCCTTATACCAGTAGTGCCAGCATCCCCAGACGGTACCTCCTATGACAAGTACTTGGAGCAATACCCATACGATAGGCTTTCGAACCCAACGTAGACTCCACTCAGAACGAAAGAAGACTGCCAACAGGATGAAGAAGGCGCAGAGTAGTCCGTAAGGCCAGTAGTACTGCGTATAGAGCTCAACAGACTCGAAAAGAGGAAGAGCCTGACGATAGATGTCATCGACATTGGTCTCGTAGAAAACGTTACGATAGAATACCAACGGCACGAAGAAAACGAGCAACAGGGCCAGCACCGTCTGGGAGATTTTCCATTTAAGCGTCATTTGCTCTAATCTCCAGCCAACGAGGGCCATCAGAACAATGGCTAACAGTCCGTAGAAACCTGCCAATGGATAGAGCACTACTGCGGCAAAGACCATGAAGAGAAGAGAGACGGGAAATGAAAGACGAGAAACATGTTTAAGCAGTACACGCCATGCCCATACCGATGCCACTGCCATCGAGAGTCCGATGACTGTGATGAAGAAGAAGCCACGCAGTTTCAGCATGTAGACCCAGTAGCCCACGCCAAAATCGGTGAGCAGCACCAAGGCTATGGGCACAAGCAGGAGTGCCGACCACCAACGCGACACACAGAAGGTGCGCTTGGTAAGCCATACGAGCAGTCCACACCACAGGCATAGCAACAAGGTACCAAGCCATGGTACAAAGAGAAATTGCGTGAAATATGTGCCAAGGTAAGTCAACAGGCCACCCGCCACCACCAGCTGCTGCTTGAAGAACAGCGGTGTGTAGAGGAACAAGTTCATCTCCTCAACACAGAACAGATACTCGCTCTCATTGTTCAAAACAACGACAAACGCTGCTACCAGTGCCACAAGCACAAGCAGCAGCGGATAGAAACGCAGACGCTGCTCAGTGAGCCACGCCTGCTGTTTCTTTTCTTTTGGGGAACTGACGGTCTGTTTCTTACCCATTGTTATTTCTTTGCTTTTTTCTTCTGCTTGTCCGACCAGCTCTTCAGTCGATTATACTCGCTCTCAGTGATTCGCATAAACGAGCCGTGCTGCGGTGAGCTAACACCCTTGATGTCGACAGGATTCTTAAAATTGCGCATGTGCTCGTCAGCCTCACAAATACGGTAGTGCTTCGGATGGTCGCTATACTGGATGTAAGCCACACGCCAGTTCTTGTCACCGATAAGCTGGAAGGCACTGCTACCCTCACAGTTTTTCCGACCCTCAAAGGAAACGTAATCGTCATCAACGGGTTCTCCCCAACCAACGGTCAGATGCTTCGAGGTGGCTGTATAGATGCCGGGCTTTCCACCTTCCTTCTTGATAAGCATGTGATAATAGCCGTCAGGAAGAAGGTTGATATCAGCATCGATGGTGGCATAGCCCCAGTCGAAGAGCAGGCGAGGCTGCGTCAGCTTGGTGAACGTCTTGTCGGCATGCGAATAGTACATGCGGTCGTACTTCTCCTCTTGACGGTTCAGCATTGAGTAGTAAATCATGTAGCCACCCTGGTCACCGTTGTCCCAGATATAGTCGGGGTCCCAGAATATCTGCGGTGCCCAGACGCGGTTGATGGTCGACCAGTCGCGATAAACACCTTCATGCCAGTAGTCGCTGAAGATCTGCAGACCCTTACGATAGTCGAAGCTGACGCTCTTCCAATGGATCAGGTCGTCACTGCGAAGCAAATCGATACCGTAGTTGTCCCAGTCACTCTGTTTGCCCAGTGCCTTGGTCATTGAGTTGTTCATGTCGGTGGTCACCATCACATAGCCCTTGCCATCCCACGAACGGCAGATATAGGCATCGCGTTGCCCACCCTCAATGCGTGCGTGCACCTTAGGATCCATAATGGGATCACCGTCAATCAGGTCTTCATAATTGTATCCGTCGCGGCTGATGGCGTATGCCGTCCACTGTCCACGGTCGCTCATGTGGCAATAAAGATAACCGTAGTTACCCTTCTGAAAATTCTGGGCTGATGCCGAAAAAGCGGTCAACGCCATTGCTGCGGTAAAGAGTAGTTTTTTCATCATTTATCTGTTGTTTGATTGTTTTATCTGCATTTCGTTTGCAAACTTACAAACTTATTTTGAAAACGCCAAATGTTTCGCGAAGAAACATTTGGCGTTGTCTTGTTTTTTGCAGGAAAAAGCTTACTTGTCAGTTTCGGGAGCCTCACCGATAAGGTCCATGAACTCGTCAAGTTTCGGCGTGATGATAATCTGGGTGCGGCGGTTGCGCTGCTTACCCAGCTCGGTGTCGTTCGACTGCAAAGGATTGTACTCGCCACGACCGCCGGCAGTCAGACGTTTCGGGTCTACACCGTACTGTGTCTGCAAGGCCTGAACCACGCTCGATGCACGCAGACAAGAGAGGTCCCAGTTGTTGCGAATGTTCTGACGCGAAATGGGCACATTGTCGGTATTGCCTTCAATCAGCACGTCGTAGTCCTTGTAGTCCTTAATAATCTTGGCAATCTTCGACAGGGTCTCTGCGGCACGGTCGTTAATCTCATAAGAACCGCTCTTGTAGAGCATGTTGTCGGCTAAAGAGATGTAGACCACACCCTTCAGCACCTGTACATCGACCTCCTTCAGCTCTTCCTTCGAGAGCGAACGGGTAAGATTGTTCGTCAGCACCATGTTCAGCGAGTCACTCTTCGACTTCACCTCTACCAGATGACGGATGTACTGGTTTGACTCGTTGATCTGGTCTACGAGTTTCTCGATAGACACATTGTTCTGTGAGGCGTTCGAAAGACTCTTGTCGAGCGACTCCTGCAGCTTGGCATACTTGGCCTCGGCAGCAGCCAATGCCTGCTGCAAACCTTTCTGCTGTTCTTCCAAGCTGGTAATACGGGCATTCTTGGCAGCCAAATCTTCCTTGGCACTCTGCAGGTTAGTGGAAAGCGACTTATTCTCATCCTGACAAGCCGTAAGGGCTTTCTTGCTGGCGCAGCTGCTCATCAGCACTACGACTGCAGCAGCCATCAACATTGTTGTTTTCTTCATAATCATGTTCTTTTATAATTAATAAGACGGTGCAAATTTAGTGATTAGACGTACATCAGCAAAAAAATGTCTATCGCAATTATGGAAATTTAACCTCGATAGCATGACATTAAAATATTTTTGGTGACATGTTCTGTAATATGTTTGGCCGTATCTCGAAAAAGTAGTACCTTTGCACGCAAAAAGCAAAACATAACACATAATTAAGGTATGATTCTTTTTTTCCAGACTCCGCAGAAGAGCGTGATGGCCACTGAGACGGACCACCAGCTCACGCAAGAAGAAGTACAGAAACTATGTTGGCTCTATGGCGATGCCACGCTGCTCGAAGGCGAGAAGCTCGAAGGCCGCTACGTAGGTCCGCGCCGCGAAATGGTTACCCCTTGGTCGACAAATGCCGTTGAGATTACGCAGAACATGAATCTCAATGGCATTTCGCGTATTGAGGAGTACTTCCCCGTGGCCGACAAGGATGCTGAACATGACCCCATGCTACAGCGCATGTACAACGGGCTTGACCAAAGCATTTTCACCATCAACATCAAGCCAGAGCCCATCAAATATGTGGAGAACCTGGAAGAATATAACGAGCAGGAAGGCCTGGCGCTCTCACCAGAAGAGATTGAATATCTGCATGGGTTGGAGAAGCAGAACGGCCGTCCACTGACCGACTCGGAAATCTTCGGTTTCGCACAGATTAACTCAGAGCACTGCCGCCACAAGATATTCGGTGGTACTTTCATCATTGACGGCAAGGAGATGGAATCATCGCTTTTTGCCATGATTAAAAAGACCACGCAGGAGAACCCCAATAAGATTCTGTCGGCCTATAAGGATAATGTGGCATTCGCCCAAGGCCCAGTTGTAGAGCAGTTTTCCCCTGCCGACCAAAGCACTGCCGACTGGTTCCGTGTGAAGGAAATCGAGAGCGTTATCTCGCTGAAGGCTGAGACCCATAACTTCCCCACTACCGTGGAGCCTTTCAACGGTGCTGCTACTGGCACCGGTGGCGAAATACGTGACCGCATGGGCGGTGGCACGGGTTCATGGCCTATCGCTGGAACTGCTGTTTATATGACCGCTTACCCTCGTTTGCACGATGATAACGATGTTGCTCGCGATTGGGAAGACATCCTCCCTGTTCGTCAATGGTTGTATCAGTCACCACAGCAGATTCTGACAAAGGCCTCTAATGGTGCCTCCGATTTTGGTAATAAGTTCGGTCAGCCGCTGATCTGTGGTTCCGTGCTCACCTTTGAGCATCAAGAGGGTCAGGAGAAATACGCTTACGACAAGGTCATCATGCTTGCTGGTGGCGTGGGCTACGGCACCAAACGTGACTGTCTGAAGAAGGAACCACAGAAGGGCAACAAGGTAGTGGTCGTCGGTGGCGACAACTACCGCATCGGTCTTGGTGGTGGTTCGGTATCGAGCGTCGACACAGGCCGCTATTCCAACGGCATCGAGCTGAACGCCATCCAGCGTGCCAACCCTGAGATGCAGAAACGTGCCTATAACCTGGTGAGGGCATTGTGCGAGGAGGACGTGAACCCCGTGGTCTCCATCCACGACCACGGCTCGGCAGGTCATCTGAACTGTCTCAGTGAACTGGTGGAAGAATGCGGTGGCGAGATCGATATGACCAAGCTGCCCATCGGTGACAAGACGCTCTCCAGCAAAGAGATTATTGCCAATGAAAGCCAGGAGCGTATGGGTCTGCTCATTGATGAGAAACACATCGACCATGTGCGCCAAATTGCCGAGCGCGAGCGTGCTCCGCTCTATGTGGTCGGCGAGACGACCGGCGACGCCCACTTCTCCTTCCGTCAAGGCGACGGTGTGAAGCCCTTCGACCTCGACGTAGCCCAGATGTTCGGCCACTCACCGAAGACCGTCATGCGCGACAACACGGTTGAGCGCCATTACACCCCCGTCACCTATACAGTGGGCAGCGGTTCTGCCGCTGCTATCAACGATTATCTCGAGCGTGTCCTTCAACTCGAGGCCGTGGCATGCAAGGACTGGCTCACGAACAAGGTGGACCGCTCAGTAACGGGAAAGATTGCCCGCCAACAGTGTCAGGGCGAGCTGCAATTGCCGCTCAGCGACTGTGGTGTCGTGGCTCTCGACTACCGCGGCGTGAAGGGTATCGCCACCGCCATCGGCCATGCCCCACAGGCAGGACTTGCCGATCCTTCTGCCGGCTCGGTGCTCTCTGTAGCCGAGGCTCTGACGAATATCGTCTGGGCACCATTAGCCGACGGTATGGACTCCCTTTCGCTCTCAGCCAACTGGATGTGGCCCTGCCGTTCACAGGAAGGCGAGGATGCCCGTCTCTACGCTGCAGTGAAAGCACTAAGCGACTTCTGTTGCGACCTGCATATCAACGTTCCCACGGGCAAGGACTCGCTCTCGCTTTCTCAGCAGTACCCCAACGGTGAGAAAATTATATCACCAGGAACGGTCATTGTCAGCGCTGGTGGTGAGGTGTCAGACATCAAGAAGGTGGTCAGCCCCGTTATCGTCAACGACCACCGCGCTTCACTCTACCACATCGACTTCTCATTCTGCGAGCAGCGTCTTGGCGGATCGGCCTTTGCACAGAGCCTGAACCGTGTAGGCGACGATGTTCCTACAGTCAACAATCCCGAATATTTCGCCGACGCCTTCATGGCCATCCAGCAGCTCATTGAGAAAGGATGGATCATGGCTGGTCACGACATCTCAGCCGGTGGTCTTATCACCTGCCTGTTAGAGATGTGCTTCGCCAATACGAAGGGCGGCCTGCACATCAACCTGCACGACCTCTGTCAGGACGGAGACATAGTGAAAACGCTCTTCGCCGAGAACCCTGGTGTGGTTATCGAGGTGAGCGACGAACACAAGTTTGAGTTCCGCGAGTTCATGGAGGAACAGGGCATCGGATACGCCAAGATAGGCTACCCCGTTGAGGACAGTCGCACCATTGAAATTGTTTGCGACAACTCACCTCTTATTCTCGACATAGACCACCTGCGCGATGTGTGGTACAAGACCAGTTATCTGCTTGACCGAAAGCAATCGTTCAATGGAAAGGCTCGCGAACGCTTTGACAACTATAAGCAACAGCCTGTGGAGATGAAGTTCCCGAAGGGCTTCACCGGTAAGCTCGCCCAGTACGGTCTGAACCCCGATCGCTGGAAAGAAGAAGCCTCAAACCTTCCCAAAGCTGCCATCATCCGCGAGAAGGGCACCAACGGTGAGCGTGAGATGGCCTACTGCCTCTATTTGGCCGGCTTCGACGTGAAGGACGTAATGATGACCGACCTCATCACTGGTCGCGAGACGCTCGACGAAGTGAACCTCATCGTCTTCTGCGGCGGTTTCTCCAACAGCGATGTCCTCGGCTCGGCCAAGGGATGGGCAGGAGCCTTCCTTTACAACCCGAAGGCCAAGGAAGCCCTCGACCGCTTCTATGCCCGCAAGGACACCCTGTCGCTCGGTATCTGCAATGGCTGCCAACTGATGGTTGAGCTCGGGCTGACTGGCACTAAGGGTGCAAAGATGCTGCATAACGACTCACACAAGTTTGAAAGCAACTTCCTCACGCTGCAGATTCCAGAAAACAAGAGCGTGATGTTCGGCTCTCTGAGTGGCTCGAAGCTCGGCATCTGGGTGGCCCACGGAGAAGGAAAGTTCCATTTGCCTGGCAAGGAGAGCGACTTCAACGTCATCGCGAAGTACAACTATCACGGCTATCCCTCCAACCCGAACGGTAGCGACTACGACGTGGCAGGCATCTGCTCGGCTGACGGACGTCATCTATGTATGATGCCGCACTTGGAGCGTGCCATCTTCCCCTGGCAGAATGCCTGGTATCCGAAAAACCGACGTAACGACGAGGTGACGCCCTGGATTGAGGCATTCGTCAACGCGAGGAAATGGATTTCAATGCATCATGCTTAATGCATAATGCATAATGTCATTACGCAGCAATTAAGCAATAAGCATTATGAATTATGCATTATTTAAGACCTTCTTTAAGATTGGCCTGTTCACCCTTGGCGGCGGATATGCCATGATACCATTGATTGAGGCCGAGGTGGTCGACAAGTATAAGTGGATTACGAAAGACGAGTTCCTTGACCTCATCGCCATTGCGCAGAGCTGTCCTGGTGTCTTTGCCATCAACATCGCCATCTTCATAGGCTACAAACTACGCAAGGTAAGTGGGGCCGTAGTCGCATCTTTCGGCACGGCCCTGCCCTCATTCCTCATCATCCTGGCCATTGCCATGTTCTTCAGTCAGTTCAAGGACAATCCGGTCGTGGCATCCATCTTCCGAGGAATCCGTCCGGCTGTGGTGGCACTCATCGCCGTACCTACGTTCCGCTTAGCTATGAGTGCGAAACTCACATGGGCTACCTGCTGGATTCCCATCGTCGGTGCATTGCTCATCTGGCTACTCGGTGTCTCACCTATTTATATTATATTGGCGGCAGGCATTGGCGGCTATGTCTATGGAAGTATTATCAAACCTACTGAGTAAGGAATAGAAAATGCTATACTTATATTTGTTCATCACGTTCTTTGAAATCGGTCTGTTCGGGTTCGGTGGCGGCTACGGTATGCTCTCACTCATCCAGCACGAGACAGTTGAGCACTGGCACTGGATGACATCATCAGAATTTACCGACATTGTCGCCATCAGCCAGATGACGCCCGGCCCCATCGGTATCAACTCGGCCACCTACGCAGGCTACACGGCCTGTGCTAATGCTGGCTACAGCATGCCCATGGCGGTACTGGGATCGGCTACAGCCACCTTTGCCTTGGTCCTTCCGTCTCTCATCCTTATGGTGCTCATCAGCAAGATGTTCCTCAAATATATGCGCACACAGACCGTACAGTCAATCTTTGCCGGCCTGCGTCCTGCCGTTGTCGGTCTTTTAGCTGCCGCCACGCTTCTCCTCTGCACCAAGGACAATTTCTCTTCGCCTTCAGAAAATGCCTGGCAGTTCTGGATCAGCATCGGTCTTTTCCTTGCCACCTTCTTCGGCACACTCATCCTGAAAATCAATCCCATCAAGATGATTCTCATGGCCGGCTTCGCCGGACTACTGCTGCTCTACTGACACTAAAAACACACCATACTGGAATCTATATAATACAGCTATCTAATATATGAACGTACAGATAGAAGAGTCTTGGAAACGACACTTACAGGGTGAGTTTGAGAAGCCTTACTTTGAGAAGCTTACTGAAAGCGTGCGACGCGAGTATATGACAGGAGCATGCTACCCGCCAGGACGGCTGATCTTCAACGCCTTCAACCTGTGTCCGTTCGACCAAGTGAAGGTGGTGATTATCGGACAAGATCCTTATCATGAGCCAGGACAGGCCCACGGACTAAGTTTTTCGGTACAGGAAGGCGTGATGTTCCCGCCATCGCTACAGAACATCTTCAAAGAGATAGAGATGGACTTAGGCACGCCCGTACCACAGAGCGGTGACTTGACACGATGGGCACGGCAGGGCGTACTACTGCTTAACGCCACGCTTACCGTGCGAGCACATCAGGCCAACAGCCACGCCATGCTCGGCTGGCAGAACTTCACCGATGCAGCCATCCAGGCACTGGCCACCCATCGCGAACATCTGGTCTACATGCTTTGGGGAGGCTTTGCACGCTCGAAGGCCTACATGATTGACAAGCAGAAGAACCTCGTGCTTGAGAGTGTACACCCCTCGCCCCTTTCGGCCAATCGTGGTGGCTGGTTCGGTCAGCATCAGTTCTCGCGTGCGAACAATTATCTAATAGAGCAGGGCTTACAGCCCATACAGTGGTAGAGGCAAATCGCCCCGGCAGCGGTAGCAAATTGTTCACTTATCAGTATTCACTTTTCACTTAAAAAATGACTGTTCCTCCCATACTCCAAATAGGCGACATACTCATCTCTTCGGACATCCTAACAGAAGAATTCTGCTGTGACCTGAATGCTTGTAAAGGTGCCTGTTGCATCGAGGGCGATGCCGGTGCACCAGTCACTATGGACGAGATTGCCGAAATTGAGGACATGCTCGATGCCGTATGGGCCGACCTTTCGGCACAAGCTCAGGCAGTGGTCGACCGTCAGGGCGTAGCCTACACCGACCAGGAGGGCGACCTCGTGACGAGCATCGTAGGCGGTAAGAACTGCGTCTTCACCTGTTACGATGAGCTGGAAGTTGACGGCAAAACCGTCAACCACTGTTGCCTCTGTGCTTTAGAGAAAGCCTACAGAGCCACTCACCATTCGCCATCAGCCAGCCACCCCTTTATCAAACCCATTAGTTGCGCCCTCTACCCCATCCGCGAGAAGCAATTCAGCGACGGTACCGTAGCCCTGAACTACCATCAGTGGGACATCTGCCGTCCTGCTCGCGAGAAAGGACGCAGTCTTCATCTGCCTGTCTACCAGTTCCTGAAAGAACCACTTATACGCCGCTTTGGCAAAGAATGGTATGACGAGCTATGCACCTTGGCCGATGAGCTTCACCGGCAAGGCTATCTGTAATCGGTCATTTCAAATCATGGAACAACTAAAATGGGCTTTCCCTCGCGTGAAGGAAAGCCCATTTGTATTATTGCTATGGATGCGTATTATTTCGCAGCTTCAGCAGGAGTCTCTTCCTCGCGGATAGAACGTCCCATCACAAGGAATGCAGTGGGAGCAGCGATGAAGATAGACGAGAGCGTACCAAAGACTACACCCAGGATCATGGCGAACGAGAAGCTACGGATGCTATCACCACCAAGGATGAAGATACAGAGCAACACGATGAGCGTGGTAACTGAGGTGTTGATGGTACGAGCCAGTGTCTGGTTCAGCGAATCGTTGAACAGCTGCTGACGGTCGCGCTTCGGATAGAGATGGAAGTTCTCACGGATACGGTCGAAGACCACCACCTTATCGTTGATAGAGTAACCTATCACGGTAAGGATGGCACCGATGAATACCTGGTCGATCTCTAACGACATGGGAACGATACCCCACAGAGCCGAGTAGAGGCCGATGACGACGAGGGCGTCGAGTGCCAGTGCAACGATAGCACCGGTCGAGAAGGCCACATTGCGGAAGCGGAACAGGATGTAGAGGAAGATGGCAATCAGGGCGATGATCACCGAGATGATAGCACCGTAGGTGATATCCTTAGCCACCGACGGACCTACCTTTGCCGAGCTGATGATTGAGCCACCCTGACGTACATCAGGATTCTTGAAGTCCTCAACGCTCTCCTGAGCCACCAGACCGGCAGCCTTCAGAGCCTCGTAGAGCTTATCCTCAGCCATATCATCAACCTCAGGATTATTCGACTCGATATCCCAGTTGGTCGAGATACGCACGGTCTTGCCGTCGGTACCCAGTGCGATAACGCTGGTGTTAGCCTCCTGTCCTGCCTTCTCACCGATAGTGTTGACGAAAGTACCGGCCAGTGTCTGGCGCACCTTCTCTACGGGAGTCTCCTTGTCGAGAGTCACCACATAGTTGCGACCACCAGTGAAGTCGATGCTCTGGCTGAGACCACGAACAAAGAAGCAAACAATGAATGCAAGTGCTGCAACACCCCAAATGATGAAACTCTTCTTATAGGCGCCCATGAAATTGTACTTACTGTTGGCAAAGGCATCCTTCAAGATAAAGCCCTTGAAAGTCAGGTTGGACCACTTGTCCTTCTTCAGCTGACGCTCATAGACCAGACGGGTCAGGAACACTGCAGTGAAGAACGAAACGGCAATACCGATGATCCACGTTGTGGCGAAGCCCTTCACAGGACCCGTACCGAAGTAGAGCAAGATGATACCAGTAATCAGAGAGGTGAAGTTTGAGTCGAAGATAGCCGAGAAAGCGTTTGAATAACCCTTCTGGATGGCTTCCTTCACACCAAGACCACGGCGCAGCTCTTCCTTCGTGCGCTCATAGATGAGCACATTGGCATCGACAGCAGTACCCAGTGTCAGCACGATACCGGCAATACCAGGCATGGTCAAGGCAGCCTGGAACGAGGTAAGGATACCCAGAGTGAAGAACAGGTTGAACAGCAGTGCGATATCAGAGATGATACCGGGGATGAAACCATAGAGGAGAATCATATAGATCATCAGCAGCACAAAAGCCACGATGAACGAGATGATACCCTGCTTGATTGACTGTGCACCGAGCGAGGGGCCAACCACCTCTTCCTGTACGATACGCGTGGGAGCCGGCATCTTACCAGAGTTCAGCGTATTAGCCAGATCCTTGGTATCCTCGATGGTGAACGAACCGGTAATCTGTGAGTTACCACCGTCGATCTGCGAGAGGATGCGGGGAGCCGAGTAGACAGCGTCGTCAAGGACGATAGCCACTGCGCGACCAATGTTCTGCTTGGTAATCTGCGACCAGCGGCGTGCACCGTCACTGTTCATCTGCATCGAAACAGAGGGATGACCCATCTGGTCGAAGTCGTCCTTTGAGTTGGTGATGACATCACCCTCTAACGGAGCGCGACCATTGGGCTCGGTAATCTTCAGTGCATAGAGGGCGAAGATGTCGCCACGGGTGTTCTGTCCACCGAAGTCCTCGGGCTTGGCACCCCAGCGCAGCTTACACTCGGCAGGCAGAATCTGTGCAGCAACCTCAGAGTAGATGACCTTGTCGATGTCAGCTGTATCGCGAGCATTGGCATAACCCACGATGGCCAGTCCCTGACCCTGTGCTGGCTGGAAGATGGCGAAGAGCGGGTTCTGCTTCAAAGCCTCCTCACGAGCCTTCGAGTCAGCAACCTTTGCATCTTTCTTGGCCAGTTTGGCAGCTAGGTCAGCAGTAGCAGCTTTAGCAGTATCGGCAGCGACACTGTCAGCGCTTTCCTGATTCTCAGCAACTTCGGCAGCCTCAGCAGGCTCGGTGGCAGCAACGGTGTCAGCCTCGACTTTCTCACCGCTCATCACAGCTGCATAGCGATTGTTCAGCTGAGCCAGCAGAGGAACGATTTCCTGTGTGTTATAGGTCTCCCAGAATTCAAGGTTGGCAGAACCCTGGAGCAGCTTACGCACGCGCTCAGGCTCCTTGATACCAGGCATCTCGACCATGATACGGCCACTCTGACCCTCCAGCTTCTGGATGTTGGGCTGTACGACGCCGAACTTATCGATACGGTTACGCACAACGTTGAACGAGTTGTCGACGGCACTCTGCACTTCTGCACGCAGGGCAGCCTCGACCTCGCTGTCGGTCGACTGGGTGCTCACCTTGCCCTTCATCTGCTGTGTAGCAAAAATCGAGGCGAGGGGACGACCCTGACCATTCTGTTTCCAATACTTGACGAAGAGCGAGATAAAGTCGTCCTGACTGGTCTCCTCTTCCTTCTTAGCCTCTTCCATCGACTTCTTATAGGCAGCGTCCTGTTTGTGGTCGGCCAGTACATCGACTACGTCGGGCACTGAGACCTCAAGAATCACGTTCATACCGCCCTTCAGGTCAAGACCGAGGCCGATTTCCATTTCGCGGCACTGCTTCAGTGAGTAGAGCCCTAAGTAGACTTTCTCGTTCATCACTGAATCGAGATACTCCTGACCTTCGATCTCGCCCATGGCAGCAGCCTTACTTTCATAGTGGCGCGTAACAAACGAGAAGGACAGGTAGAAGCAGCACACGAGCACAAGCACGAGTGCAATAAACTTTACAATTCCTTTGTTTTGCATTTTGTTTTTTATGTTGTTTATTATTTATATATGCCGAAATTAGCTTGCAAATATAGTGATTTTTTTACATTGTGGAAAATTTTCAGCCCATTTTCCTACATTTTTTAAGGATTATGACCCATTTTCAGCCAACAAACGACTGGAAAATGGTCACTTTCTTTAATTTTCGAGTCCACAAGGCAGTGATAAGGCTTGAGGTCTTCGGAGCACAAAACATGGTCAATTCGGAAGTTAAATCCTTTCTGATTATATGACAATCCGAGTCCTCGTCCGCTTGCAGCGAAGCAGTCGGTAAGTCCTTCGGCAATGGTATGGCGAGTGAAGGAAATGGGGGTGTCGTTGAAGTCACCACATACGATGACGGGTCCGCTGCCCCGGTGCTCGCTAATATATCGTCTGATGGCCTTTGCCTGTGCGGCCCTTATCTTGAACGCACCGCTAAGTTTTCCTAATAGCATCTTTCCTTCTGCCTTGGCAGTGTCGCGCTCCATACTTCCTTTCAGTATTTCCTTGTATTGCTGACGCTCTTTCTTGTTGAGATGTATGTTTTCTAAATGGCATCCCACAACGAGCATCGTGTCGGCTCCCACTTGCAAATAGAAAGCGGCAGCACCGTTGACACGGGTTGACGAAGTCAGGTCGATACGCTCGGAACGCAGGATGGGGAAGCGCGTGTGTAGTCCGACGTGGTTGGACCATGTGACTTTGTCGTAACAGATTTTCACCCGTGCATTATATTTGAAATGCTCAGCAAAGCGGTCATCCGCGCTTCTCCAAGTGTCATTATCCTCCTGCAGACAGATGATGTCGGCCTGCTGATGGCACAGATAACTAAAGACAGAGTCGAAATGGTCGCCCTTTGCAATAGTGCTACCGAAGCCACTGACGTTGTAGGAAACGAGTTTCAGTGCATCATTGGGCGGTGATTCCATCGCGCGCACGGGCACATATATATTAATAGGTACGTAAGCGAGGATGAAACCGAGAACCGGAATCCACAACTTTCGCCAGGCAAAGAGTGTCCAAAAGCAAAGCATCAGCAGGTTGGCAAGCAAGAAGATGGGGAAGGTCATGCCTACACAGGCCAACAACGGATACTGTTCAGGGTCTATACGGTCACTGAAGCCCACAAGTAACATGAGCACGACTATGGCAAAGTTGGCTCCGGCTATAAGCTGGATGGTAATTATCTTCAAACGCTTGATCATCGTTCGCGGCTGGCATCGAAGAGTGTCTGCTTCTCTTCCTTAGTCAGGCTGTCGTAACCCGAACGGCGTATCTTGTCGAGAATAGCATCGATTTCGTCTTGACGAGCCTTTTTTCGGGCGTTATATGCCATATCATCCTCGCGTGTAGCGCTGCGTGGCTGCTGGGGTTCGGCATGCATGTGGCTGTTTCTCTGACGCTGCTGACCAAAGTTGCGCTTCATCTGGTCGAAGAACTGCTGGCCCCCACTCATGTCGAAATGGTTTCCGGGATGCTTACGCCAATAGCGTATGAGGAAAAAGCCGAAGAGCATACCTCCCAGATGGGCCATGTGGGCAACACCGTCGCCCGGTGAGCTCATGGCCGAGAACAACTCTATAGCTGCATAGCCTATGACGAACCACTTGGCCTTAATGGGTATGGGCAAAGGGAAAATGAAGATACGATCTTCGGGGAAGGTCATGCCAAAAGCAAGGAGAATGGCATAGACTGCTCCCGAGGCACCAATGGTGCACCACTGGTTCAGGTAGTCACCCACGGCCATCGACCCGTAACCCGTGATGTTCACGTACTCGTAAGCAGCCAGTCCTTCATTGGCATAGGTGATATATTGCACAACTTCCTGGCAAACACCTGCACCGATTCCGCAGAAAATGTAATAAAAAAGGAATTTTTTGGCACCCCACACATGTTCGACCACGCCTCCGAACATCCAGAGAGCAAACATGTTGAAAAACAGGTGCATGAATGAACCATGAAGGAACTGATAAGTGATAAACTGGAACAGGTGGAAATCGGATGCCATAAAGAAATGCAGCCCTCCCCACTGGTTCAAGGAAATGCCTCGAGGCTCAAGCACCACAGTAGCCAGATAGGCCAGCACATTGATGATGAGCAGGTTCTTGGTGATGATGGGTATGTTGCGTAACACAGATCTATTGACTATTTGATAATTAACATGAAAGAAATTAACAGCACACACATAATGTGGCTTTCCGGGCACAAAATTACGAAATTAATCCGTTTTTTTGCACAAAAAAGGTGTCTAAAGCACTTTTTTTTATGAAAAATCTCATTTTTTCCGTTTTTTTGTTTGTTTTCTAAATACTTTGCCCTATATTTGCGGAAGATTTCGAACCTTTAACGTATTTATTCACATAAAAAATCAAATTATTATGAACAAAACTGATTTAGTTGAGAAGATTGCAGCTGGTGCTGGTATCTCAAAGGTTGACGCAAAGAAGGCTCTCGATGCCACTGTTGCAGCTATTAAGGACGCTTTGATTGCAGGCGACAAGGTTTCACTCGTTGGTTTCGGCACATTCGCTGTGAACGAGCGCCCCGCTCGCGAAGGTATCAATCCTGCCACAAAGGCTAAGATCACCATCGCTGCCAAGAAGGTTGCTAAGTTTAAGGCTGGAGCTGAGCTGGCTGACGCTCTGAACTAACATTTTTGTAAAATAAAATGAACAGGCAGTAACCCATCACGGTTGCTGCCTGTTTGTATTTTACAGCGCTCGTTATAGACCAACGGCATGCAGCCCGACGCACGAATTAAACCTAAAGGGCCGGGTAACAGCCCCTGTTAGCCTATCAAACAGCCCCTGTCAGCCACCCTTACAGCCCCTGTTAGCATATCAAACAGCCCCTGTTAGCCAGTCTAAGAGCCCCTGTTAGCCAAGCAGGCGATATTTCAATAACTATCGCGCGGGCTTATCATGTCTCATCGGCAAGCGCCGCATTTTTCATCGATACATATTCCAAACAGTATGAAACATGCGCCAAAGGTGTTTCGGTACTTTTACCGTAACTTTGCAGGCATTATCACATATTTATATTATAAGACATGAAGAGAACCGTAACTAATTGCCTTCTGCTGCTCCTCCTGCTGGCAGTACAGGCTGTATCGGCCCAGCAACGCCGACCAGTTGACAATGAGCACCCACTTTGGATGATTCATGTTGACGTTTGGAATAGTGCCGATCCGCAGAAAATCATCAATCTCATTCCCGATGACATCAAGCCCTATGTATGCATGAACCTGTCGCTGTCGTGTTCATACGACAAAGATCAGAACATGTATAAGATGCCACGCTGTGCCGTGCGCACCTATAAGTCATGGGCATCGGTGTGCCAAGCCAACAACATGTGGTTCACTTGCCAACCCGCCTCGGGCGGCCACACCCACATCCAGGACGATGACTTGGAGACGTTCGAGTACTTCTTCAAGGCTTATCCCAACTTCTTAGGATGGAACTACGCTGAGCAGTTCTGGGGCTTTGACGAGGGCGGCGACAAGAGTTCGAGTACGCAGGCCTCGCGTATCGCCCTGTTTGCCAAGCTCGTACCCATGCACCACGAGTACGGTGGCTTCCTCACCATCAGCTTCTGTGGCAATATCTGGAGCCACGGCCTGAACCCCATGGGCATGATGAAGCGCAACTCGCAACTGCTGAAGGCCTGCAAGGACTATCCCGAGGCCATACTCTGGCTGTACAAGTACACTACCAGCAGCTGCTGGTACAACAACGAGAGCGTCACCTTCGGTCCCTTCATCAGCGGTTTGGCCAACAACTATGGTGTGCGCTACGACAACTGCGGATGGAACGGTGCACTTGAGGCCTTTTTCGGCAAAGACAGCGGAAAGAAATATCCTGGTGCCGCCGGTATAGGCACGGTCATGGAACAGACATGCGTCAACGGTGGTGCGGTATGGGACGGCCCCGAGCTTATCTGGACCGAGGATTTCCAGAACCTGAACAACTCGACCGTCGATGGCTATACACGCCGCAACTGGGGCATGTACCCGAACTTCAAGGGCGTATGGATTGACATGTTCCGCCAGATAGTCAACGGTACCATGTATATCCCCTCGCGTGAGGAGGTCGTAGCAAAGACGAAGATTGTGGTGAAGAACGATATCAGCGCCAGTAGCAATAGCAGCGACGAGGAAAAATTTGCCGCATGGGGCGACCTCTACAACGGCCTATATAAGCAGGACGACCCATTCAACCGCGGCAACGGCCAGTGGATGGACAACTTCTGCTACTTCAAGAAGACCGGCCGCTACGGAGCCATTCCCATTGTCATCGGTCTCTACGACGAGCTGTCAAAGAAGATTCCCGTACAGGTGAGCAAGTCGAAACGCTCGTCGACATGGAGTTCGCAGACCAAGAAGGTGAACGAATTCAACGCACAGTATCCCGAGGTGTCATCGGGCGACCTCTACGTGAACCGCTATCGTAACCAGCTCGTCACCTACACCCCCTACTCCTATCTGAACAGCAAGAAGACGGCACAGGCCACCATTCCCCTGCAGTACAACACCTGCCAGGAGTTACAGCTGACCTACGGCAAACTCTCGAGCGGTCTCATTCGCGAATATGCCGACCACATCGACTTCTACCTGAACAACTACCGCAGCGACTCGACAACGGCACAGACCGACATCATCGTGGTGACGGGAGCCACTACGAAACCTACCTACAAGATGGCCCGTCACAACACAGGAGCAACGGGCTACTCGACAAACGTGACCGACAATTACGACGAGGCAACCAAGACCTACACCGTCAACGTGAAGCACATGGGTCCTATCGACGTGACCATTAACTGTACAGGTGAGGGCACCGACCGCAATAGCGACGTGCTGCCCGATGAACAGCTGCCCGAACCAAAGCAGCCTGAAAACTTCAGAGGCCCCATCGTCATCGAGGCTGAGAACATGGACTACAAGAACGTAAAGAGCGTGGCTCTGACCCACTCTGGATGGTGGGCACCCGACTACTCCGATTTCTCCGCCATGGGCTATGTGGAGATGGGCACCAACACCACTGCTGCCCTGCGCCACCAGTTCAAGCTCAACGAGGGCGGCGACTATGACATCTACGTGCGCTACTGCAACACCACGAAAGCCGGCAACATCAAGGTAACGTTCAACGGCACCGCCAATGTGGTAGCATGTGAGAAGGTGGCAAAGAACAACTGGAAGAAGGTGAAAGTGACAGGCACACTGAATGCCGGTAACAACGATCTCGTCATTACCAATACCGGTGGTACGGGGCTCGTTATCGACCAGATTATCTATGTTCCCACAGGCACAGAGGCCGAGAAGTTTCTCGTCACCATTCGCAACAGCGACAACGGCACAGTGACAGCCAACGTGAGCCAAGCTGCCGAGGGTGAGACGGTGACGCTTACCGTCAATGCCGAAGAGGGCTATCAGCTCAAGCAACTGCGCGTGGTCAACTCGGTTTACTACACCATGGAGAAGACCATCAAGGTGAACGGCAATAACGAGGTGACCTTCACCATGCCCGACGACAACGTCACACTACTGCCCATCTTTGGTATCGATACAGGCGGCGGTGAGCAGTCGGGCTATGCGCTCGACTTCACAACGGTGGGCAACGGCACATTTCCCGAGGGCTGGCGCACCACCGACGGCAACGACGTGCGCGAATACCCACACTCCGACACTCAGGGCCCGAGAACCATGGTGGGCTTCAGCGGGCATCAGGGCAAGGCTCTCTACTGGCGCAACACCAGTGCCGAATACGGACGTCTTTCAGGCTTCCCGCTCACACTGGAGCCAGGTTCGTACAAGCTGACCTACGCCATGGCTGCATGGAAAGGCTCACCAAAGTACAAGGCAGTGATGCTCAACAGCAACGGCAGCACCGTGGCTTCCTCGGCAGAACATACCGCCGCACCCAATGCCAACGGCAGCATGTCAGCCAACATCGCCTCGGCAACGAACCGCGAGCTGGAGTTCAACGTCACCACGAAGGGCAACTACATCATCAGCTTCCAGAACGTCAGCAGTGGCTATGATGAGTTCCTGCTCTTAGAGTGCCGCGTCAAGGCTGTGGCATCGTCCGACGGTATCGAGCTGGTCGACGATTGCGGAAACGCATCGACCATCATCTACGATGCGGCCGGACGTCAGCGTCAGACCATGGGCAGCGGACTGAACATTATCCGCACAGCCGACGGCAAAACACGCAAAATTATGGGAAAATAATCACCAATTTTAATTACAATAATATAAAGATGATATACAACGAAATAGGAAAAACAGGCATGCGGGTGTCGAACCTGGGGTTTGGAGCATCGTCGTTAGGCGGTGTGTTCCACAGCATACGCGAAGACGAGGGCATACGTGCCGTACATACTGCCGTCGATGGCGGCATCAACTTCATCGACGTGTCGCCCTACTACGGACACCTCAAGGCTGAGACAGTACTGGGCAAGGCCTTGAAAGAGATTCCACGCGACAAGTACTACCTCTCTACAAAGGTGGGACGATACGGCAAGGACGGCGTCAATACGTGGGACTACTCGGCAGAGAGAGTCACCGCGAGCGTCTATGAGAGCATGGAACGCCTGAACGTAGACTATATCGACTTGATCAACGTCCACGACATCGAGTTTCAGGCTTCACTGCCCGGCGGACTGCAGAAGGTCTGCGACGAGACGTTGCCCGCCCTCGTGGCTCTGAAGAAGAAAGGAGTGGTGGGTCATGTGGGCATCACCGACCTGCAACCCGAGAACCTAAAGTGGGTCATCGAGCACGTGGAGGAGGGCACGGTGGAGAGCGTTCTGAACTTCTGCCACTACTCGCTCAACGACACGTTGCTCACGGAGTATCTCGATTTCTTCGAGCAGCACAGCGTGGGCGTCATCAATGCCTCGCCACTGTCTATGGGACTACTGTCGAGCCGCGGCACACCCGACTGGCATCCGGCACCACAGGCACTGAAGGATGCCTGTGCTCGCGCAGCCGCCTTCTGTGCCGACAAAGGCTATCCCATCGAGAAACTGGCCATCCAGTTCTCGACAAGCCTGAACCCCCGCATCGCTACAACGCTCTTTAGTAGTGCCAACCCTGCAAATGTCCAAAAGAACATCGATTTCGTGAATGATCCGATTGACGGGCAGCTCGTCAAGGAGGTACAGCGCATCATCGGCGACCAAATGGGAGCACGCTGGAAAAACTCATAAGTCCTATAAGCCCCAGTCCCATTAGTCTCATTAGCCCTATTAGCCACATGACTATCATCGACGCCCACAGCCACCTATGGCTTAGACAAGACACAACGTGGAACGGCCTGCCCATACGCACTACCCATAACGGCCGTTCCATATTCCTCGGAGAGGAAGTACAAATGCTGCCTCCATTCATAACCGACGGACGGAATACAGCAGAGGTTTTCCTCTCAAACATGGACTATGCCCAGGTACAGGCCGCCGTCGTGGTGCAGGAGTTCATCGACGGCATGCAGAACGGCTATCTGGAAGAAGTACAGCGAAGCTATCCCGACCGTTTCTTCTGTTTCGGCATGGCCGACTACCTTAAGGATGGGGTTTACGAGCAAGCACTTCATCTGATGGCTATTAGGAAGTTCCGTGGCATGGCCATCCCCGGCCACCGTCTATTGGAACAGTCGCTCACCAGTCCTGAAATGATGAAGATGTTCCATTTGATGGAGGCCAACCACTGGCTGCTGTCCATCACGCTGGCCGATGGCAATAAGCAAGTGGGCGAGCTGCGCGAGGTTATTCAGGAGTGTCCACAGCTGAAGATTGCCATTGGCCACTTAGGCATGGCCAACCCGCCTTCGATGCCATGCTGGGAAAACCCTGACTGGCGCGAACAGATGCTGCTGGCTCGCCATGAGAACGTCATGATTGAGTCGGGCGGCATCACCTGGCTCTACAACTCAGAATTCTATCCCTACCCTTCTGCCGTCCGCGCCATTCGTGAGGCCGCAGCCTTGGTGGGCATGGACAAGCTGATGTGGGGGTCAGACTATCCGCGCACCATCACCGCCATCACCTATCGCATGTCGTACGACTTCATCACGAAGTCCACAGAGCTAACCGACGATGAGAAGGAACTCTTCCTGGGCGAGAATGCCCGTCGCTTCTATGGTTTCAGCGAACTGCCGGAACTGCCGTATGTCAAAAACATGTCAGAATGAAGGCGTTATAACGTTATATCGTAATAACGTAATATCGAAAAAAGGAAACTACGAAATAAAATGAAAGCAATACAGATTAGTGCCGAAAGGCAGATGGGAGTGGTAGACATTCCCGAAGTAGAGATGAAGAGTGACGAGGTGCTGTTGCGCCTCGAGTATGTTGGATTCTGTGGTAGCGACCTCAGTACATGGCTGGGTAGGAACCCGATGGTGAAGATGCCCGTGGTGCCTGGACATGAGGTAGGTGCCGTTATTGAGAAGGTCGGTGCCGATGTGCCTGAGGGGCTGAAGCCAGGTATGGTCGTGACCTGCAACCCCTACACCAACTGCGGCAAGTGTGCCTCGTGCCGTAACGGCCGTGTGAACGCCTGTGAACACAACGAGACGCTCGGCGTGCAGCGGTGGGGTGCTATGCGCGAACGCATTGCACTACCGTGGGAGAAGGTAATCCCCGCCGGACTGCTCACACCACGTACCTGCGCTCTCATTGAGCCGATGAGCGTGGGCTTCCACGCCGTGAGCCGTGCACAGGTGACCGATATCGACGTGGTACTCGTCATTGGTTGCGGCATGGTGGGCATGGGTGCCGTAGTGCGCTCGGCACAACGCGGTGCTACCGTCGTGGCTGCCGACATCGACGACGAGAAACTGTCTTTGGCCCGTGAAATGGGAGCCAGCTACACCATCAACACCCGCACTGAGGATGTGCATACCCGCCTGCGTGAGATAACCAGCGGCTTCGGTCCCGATGTGGTCATCGAGGCCGTGGGCAGCAGCCCCACCTATCAGATGGCTGTCGACGAGGTAGCCTTCACCGGACGCGTCATCTGCATTGGCTATGCAAAGACCGAGGTGTCGTTCCAGACGAAGTACTTCGTGCAGAAGGAACTCGACATCCGCGGCTCGCGCAATGCACAGCCCTCCGACTTCCGCGCCGTTATCCACTACCTGGAGCGTGGCACCTGTCCCGTTGACCGTCTCATCTCAGCCGAGGTCACACCCGAAGAGGCAGCAGCCGCGATGCAGCAATGGGCCGACGCTCCAGGCAAAGTGTTCCGAATTCTTGTTAAGTTTTAAGAAATGAAAAAAGCCAATAACTACCTACTACCATTCATTCTCGTGACGCTGTGCTTCGCTCTCTGGGGCTTTGCCAATGACATCACGAACCCCATGGTGAAAGCGTTCTCCAAGATATTCCGAATGAACGTTACCGAGGGTGCACTCGTCCAGGTGGCCTTCTACGGAGGCTACTTCTGCATGGCCTTCCCCGCTGCCATCTTCATCCGCAAGTACAGCTACAAAGCAGGCGTGCTCATGGGTCTCGGCCTCTATGCCACCGGTGCCCTGCTATTCTTCCCCGCCAAGGCTGTCGGAGTCTACGGCTGTTTCCTTATGGCCTACTTCATCATGACCTGCGGACTGTCGTTCCTTGAGACGTCGTGCAACCCATACATTCTCTCAATGGGCGACCCCAAGACGGCCACGCGCCGCCTGAACCTGGCACAATGCTTCAATCCCTGCGGCAGCATCATCGGCATGTTCGTTGCCATGAATTTCATACAGGCTAAACTCAACCCCATGAGCAGCGACGAGCGGGCACTATTGGGCGATGCTGAGTTCGAGGCACTGAAAGATGCCGATCTCAGCGTGCTCATATCGCCCTATCTCATTATCGGCTTAGTCATCGCGGCTATGTTCCTGCTCATCCTGTTCACAAAGATGCCGAAGAACGCTGATCAGAACCATGACATCAGCGTCATGCCTACCCTGCGCCGCATCTTCGCCCTGAAACGCTACCGCGAAGGTGTCATCGCGCAGTTCTTCTACGTAGGTGCACAGATTATGTGCTGGACGTTCATTATCCAATACGGCACTCGCATCTTCATGGGTGAAGGCATGGACGAGCAGGCTGCCGAGGTGCTATCACAGCGTTTCAACATCGCAGCCATGGTGTTCTTCATCTGTTCGCGCTTCATCGCCACCTTCCTTATGCGCTGGTTGCAGCCAGCACGACTGCTTGCCCTTTTCGGCATCCTGGGCATGGTCTTCACATTGGGTGTCATTATGTTCCAAAACCGAATGGGTCTATACTGTCTGGTATGTGTCAGCGGCTGCATGTCGCTCATGTTCCCCACCATCTACGGCATTGCACTCGACGGTCTGGGAGATGATGCAAAATTCGGTGCTGCAGGACTGATCATGGCTATCTTAGGCGGTTCGGTACTGCCACCCCTGCAGGCAATGATTATTGACAGGGGAACAGTGTTCGACGACTTCCCTGCCACCAACGCCTCGTTCGTGCTACCGCTACTCTGTTTCCTTGTCGTCACCGTCTACGGACATCGTACTTATCAATGCAATGGTAGTAGCAACTGATGGAACGTATTATTTACCTTTATGATTAACCGTATATGAAGAAACTAACGACATTGTCGATGCTGGCCGTAACAATGCTGGCATTCCTGGGCTGCACGTCCAGCGAGAAAGAAACAGAAGTACCTGTGCTGACCGTGGAAGGCGGACAGATCCAGGGTGTCCGAGCCGAGAATCCCGGTGTGTTTGTGTACAAAGGTATCCCCTATGCCGCAGCGCCCATTGGTGACCTGCGCTGGAAGGAGCCTCAACCCGTCGTGGCATGGGACTCTGTACGCATCTGCAACAAGTTCGGTCATCCTGGTTATCAGGCCGTCCACTATCCAGGCTTCTACGCTTCGGAATGGGGCTATGGCGACGAGGCCCCCTACAGTGAGGACTGCCTTTACCTGAATGTCTATACCAAAGCACCTGGACAAGTAGACAAGAAACTGCCTGTAGCCCTATGGATTCACGGTGGCGGATACCGCGAGGGCTGGGGCACCGAGCCTGAATTCGACGGACAGGAATGGGCATCGAAAGATGTGGTGCTCGTCACCATCAACTACCGTCTTGGCATATTCGGATTTATGACCTATCCGGAGCTGTCAGCAGAGAGTCCCAACCACGTCAGCGGCAACTACGGCATCCTCGACCAGATACAGTCGCTGAAGTGGGTGAAGGAGAACATCGCACAGTTTGGCGGTGATCCCGACAACGTGACTATCTTCGGTCAGAGTGCCGGTGCAGGCAGCGTGCGCACGCTCTGCGAGAGTCCGTTGGCTCGTGGCCTGTTCCACAAGGCTGTCATTATGAGCGGCGGTGGCATCAACGTGCCTGCCAAGGAGGGTGAAGAAGCCAAGCCTGCTACTCCCATGAACCGTTTCTTCACCTATATGCCCACACTCGCTGAGAGCGAGGCTGAGACAAAGAAGGTGATGGACTGGGCAGGGCTGACCGATCTCACAAAGCTGCGTCAGGCTTCTACCGAGATCATGTACACTGTGGGTACATTATATAATATGGTGAACAAGAGCGACCTCTTCCTCATGCAGCGTCCCATCATCGACGGTTACGTCTCCTTGAAGTCGTTCGACGAGGCCACACGTGCCGGCGAGATTGCCGACGTACCCTATATGATTGGCTATACGCTCAACGACATGGGTTCGATGTCGCCCGGCATCGCCGAGTTCTGCAAAGTTCGCCAGGAAAAGGGTAGCAAGGCATGGGCCTATGAGTTCGCACGCCCACTTCCCGACGACGGTAAGCATCCCGAAATCACCGACCGTCTGAAAGGTGCTTTCCACAGCAGTGACCTTTGGTTTGTGTTCAAGAGCCTGAAGCACTGCTGGCGACCTTGGACACAGGGCGACTGGGACCTGGCCGAGAAGATGCTCACCGCTTGGACCAACTTCGCAAAGTACGGTGACCCCAACGGCAACGGTGAGGGTGAGGATCTGGGATGGAATCCCTGCACTGCCGAGGCCCCGCAATTCATGCTCTTCAAGCTCGATGCCAGAGACAAGGAAGCCAGCGAGATGGGAGAGCCCATCCTTCCGTAATCACTAGGCCAATAGCAATTGACACCAAATAAGAAGAGGGATTCGCCAATATTGATTTACGAATCCCTCTTCTGCTTTTTTATTCTAGTCTATTCTGTATCAATACTTAGTTAATTTTACATTTAATCGTCTAAAAATCAATGAGTTACATTAACGTTATATAACTAATAAAATTTGGTCAAGTGCCTGATTTTCAGTAACTTAGTAGTCCGTTACAACACTAAGTAATGAATAAAAT
>JAFZIL010000049.1 GCA_017554385.1 Prevotella sp.
CTTATCTTTGCATCGTCAACCATAACCTTAACCATTTACAGCAAACCATCAACCATTAAAAGATAAATGAAAGCAAAAGCTACATTCTCTACCGCCCATGGCGTGCGGTTAGTGACAACCCTGCTCCTCATGCTGCTCACCGCCTCGACGGCGTGGGCGTTTAAGACAGCTGCAACAGCCGTAAGTTATATTGACGAAAACGGCAACACACAAAACTGTACAAACTATACCGTTATCACCTCATCCACCGGCACGACGTGGAGCGAAGGCTGGTATGTGGTCAATTCAACTGTTGAGATAGGTTCGCGTGTAAGCGTGAGCGGCCACGTCCGCCTGATACTTGTCGACGGCTGTTCGTTGAGTATTGGTAGCGGTATCGAAGTGAACGATCCTAACAGCATCACCATCTACGGTCAATCGGCCAACAGCGGTAGGCTCAATTGCGGGGCTCCGAATTATTGTGCGGCTATAGGCGGCAACAAGTATCAGGGAAATAACGACCCCAGCTCAAGGTCATACGGCGACATCACCATCAACGGTGGCACCATCGAAGTGACCGGCGGTTACTGGGCTGCCGGCATCGGTGCGGGCTCAGCCAAGGATCGTGACTATAGGTTGGGCGGCACTATCACCATCAATGGCGGCAACATAACGGCAAATGGCGGACGTGCATCGGCAGGCATTGGCGGTGGCTATTGTTCCAGCACCGGCACTATCACCATCAACGCCGGCAACATCAACGCTTCAGCCGGAGTAGCAAGCGACGACTTGTTTGCGACAGGCATCGGTGGCGGTATCTACAATGAATGGTGGCTTTCACAATCCAATGCCGGCACTGTGAACATCAACGGTGGCCGGATAACGACAACCACGTATGAATATGGTATGTACGGCTGTAGACCAGGCGTCGGCACAGGTACGAGCGGTAAATACATCACCATCAACCTCAATTGGACGAGGGCCAGCGACAGATACGCGTTCTCTGTTCCCCGGATAACGTCAAATGAAATGATGTATGATGGCTGCTACGGCTACAAGAACTATCTTAAGACATTTGAAAAGGGCTGGGAGAACAATCGGCAGATTCTCGTTCCGCACAAAGGCTATACCTTCCATGCGAAGAAGGATGCCACCTGTACGGAGAATGGTTACTCGCGCAACTGCTACCAGTGTCCCGAGTGTGGGAAATACTTCACGGACAATACGGTGCCTACCGAATGTGACAAGAGCGAGGTGTATCTCGAACCCCTCGGTCATGACATGGAATACACGGCGGCAGTTCCGGCTACATTCACGTCGAACGGACATATAGCCTACTACCACTGCAAACGCTGTAACAAGTATTTCAAGGACTCAGCAGGTCGGTTCGAGATAACGCTTGCAGAAACAGTGACTACTGCCGTCACCTATCTTGATGAAAACGGTGTTGAGCAGACGCTTGCCTCCGGCACCTCAGTCACGGCAGACAATGCCGTATGGAGCAACGGCTGGTATATCGTGGACCATGATGTGACATTTGATGCACGAGTGTCGGTCAATGGAACGGTCAACCTGTTACTGCTCGACGGGAAGACGCTTACCGTGAAGAACGGTATCGAGGTGAAACGATGGAACACGTTCAGGATATACGCACAGTCAACAGACGAGAACACTATGGGCAAGCTGGTGGCTTCTTTGGATGAAGATGATGATGATTCAGAAGATTGTTCTACCATTGGCGGCTCGAAATCTTTCCACCAAAAAGGAACAACGACCGTCAACGGCATAGCGGGAACAATCGTTATCAACGGCGGAAATTTAGATGTGACCAGCAGGGGTTGTTATGCCATCGGCGACGGTGAGGTGGAATATGAAGTGAATGATGATGAGCGTGAATATTTCCAGACGACCACATTCAACCTGACCATCAATGGCGGTATCATCTATCTCGGACGCGGCAATTATGATGGTCTCTATAACGGCTCAATAGGAAGCCAGGCCGATGATGCAACTATCACCATCAACGGCGGCAAGATAACAACCTCTAATGGTATCAATTGCAGATACAAAGGCCATCTCAGTATCAATGACACAGGCAGACCGCTGGAGTTGCGCACATCAATTAATGCATTTCATGGAGGTTCAATCACACTGTCCGGACAGTTCATGTTGAACGACGGAACAGGAACCGAAGCCGTTGCAAATCATGTCGATGGATGGTATTACACCACGAACTTTGAGAACAAGACGATTGTGAACTACAGGTCGGTTACGCTGAACGACTTTGAGGCATCGGCCACTGAAAAGATTCCTTTCGGCACAGCTGTCGACGAGCCGTCCCGCTCATCGCACCCCGGATATACCTTCGTGGGCTGGGCAAACGACAATGCGCTCTATGACTTTTCGGCTCCAGTCACGGCCGATATGACCATTACGGCCAAATACCGCGACCTCACGCATTTCGGCTACACCAGCAGCTATACCCCCGACGGTTCGGAGAACAATCCCTATATCATCAGCACCATTGACGGATGGAACGCCTTCTGCGATGCCCTTCAGGACAATTTTGTTTGGAACCGCTTCATTGGCCAGGACGTACAAATGAGCAACAACATCGGCTCGGCACAGCAACCTGTCATCCGCATGGCAGGCAGCACTGATCATGAGTTCTGCGGTAACTTCGACGGCGGGAGCCACACGCTGACCTTCACCGCCACCGCCGCCGACAACTACTGCGCCCCCTTCCGTAACGTCAGGGGTGGCAGTACTGCCGACGATGCCATCACCATCAGCAACCTCAACGTGAAGACTACCATCACGGCGACTGACTACAGGCATACCGCTGGACTCATTGCCCTGCAATCGGGCCACGTCAACGTGACGGACTGCAATGCCACGGTCGACATCAGCAGCACGAAAGGCTCGAACAACACCGACCTCTATCCCGCAGGACTCGTCAGCCAGGCCTCCTCGGACAATGGCGGCACGCTGAGAATTGAGCACTGCACTGCCAGTGGCCGGATAGCCACCAACGGCAAGTATGCCGGTGGACTCGTCGGCATCGTGCAGGGCTCGACTACCATCACCGACTGCCTCAGCAGCGTCACCATCAGCAGCTCCACCAGTGGCGACGGCACCCACGGCGGCATTGTCGGCGTGACAGCTTCGAAAAGCGGCCTCGAGATCTACGGCTGCGTGTTCAACGGCAGCCTGCTTGGCGCGAATACCGAGTGCGTGGGCGGCTTCGTCGGATGGCGCCAAAGCGGGGCTAACATCTACAACTCGCTCTTCATCCCCACCGAGGTCACCGTCAAGAATACGAACAGTGCCACCTTCGCACGCAACTTGATTGATACCTACAACTGCTATTACACCTACCTGCTCAACGACGGCACGAACTACAAGCCCGTGTATGTCGGTGGCGACAAAACCCCGAACTTGTGGCGTAACGGCAAGGCTCCACGCACTGTCGAGGCAGGTGAGAATGTCACCATCACCGACATCGCGCTCATCGGCACCACCACACCCTACGGTGTCGCCGGCATTACGGCCTACAGCGGTGGCGGCATTTCATACGGCGATATGCTCTACTACGGCAGCGGCGACCAGGTGAGCCTCACGCTCAGCCACCCTGCACCTACAGCTGGCTATACTTGCAACGGCTACACCGCCACCGCAGGCACCCTCGCAGGGAACGATGACGACGGCTACACCCTGACCATGCCCGACGACGATGTGTCCATCAGCACCGACTTCAGCATCGATGACTGGGCAGTGGGGCATGCAGGAACAGAAGACGACCCCTACATGATTTATTATAAAGAGCAGCTCGACCTGCTGGCCAGCCGTGTGAACCAGGGCAATCGATATCGCTATGACGAGGATAATCCAGTAGGATACTACTTCAAGCTCGGTGCCGACATTGCATACGATCCTGACGAGCTGACCATCGACAACGACGGTGACGGCATAAACGACAGCAACTACACGCCCATCGGTGCATACGTCAATTATGCATGGCTCGACTTCGGAGGTACCTTCGACGGCGATGGCCACACCATCAGCGGCATCCGCGTATATATGACTGACGGTATCGGTCAATACCAGGGCCTCTTCGGCCATGTTTATGGAGGTACCATAAAGAACGTCACCCTGGCCGATGCCCAGATCACAGGCCAGTACTATAACGGCGGTATCGCAGGTTACACCGACAATGAAAGCACCATCACCAACTGCCGTGTAGTCAACGTAGCCATCCACGCCAATGACGAATATGCTGAAAACTTCGGTGGAATAACAGGTGTCAACCATGGCACATTGAGCAACAACCTCGTCATCGGTGCCACCATCCCGGCTGCTGCCGACAATAGCTGCGGTGCTATCTGTGGCCGTATCGAAGCCGAATACAACGGTTCCTTCCTCCAGCATAACTACTACACCGCCTGCACCGTGGCAGGTGTTGAGAACGCTGCTGGCGTGGGTTGCGGCATCTACGACATCAATAATGATAGCATCAGGATTGAGGACATCGACCACTACGATTTCTATTATGATGCCGACTATTACGACGCTGCCGTGCCTGCCCTGCGCAACAATGCTGCCAATGCTACCGCTATCGGTCTTTTCGCTACCCTGCCCGCCAATGTCGACTTCGGATGGGGCGAAGGCAAATACCCCGTGCAGCTCACTGGCCGCACGCTGTGGAAGGACGGCGACTGGAACACGCTGTGCCTGCCGTTCTCACTCAGTGCCGAGCAGGTGGCGACAATGTTGGATAATCCCACTGCACTGATGACACTCAACGGTACGACATCAGACCTCACAGACGGCACACTGACGCTGAACTTCACGGATGCGACATCGATTAGCGCGGGCGTACCTTATATTATCAAGTGGGACAGCGGCGACAACCTCGTGAGTCCCGTGTTTACTGGTGTGACCATCGACAAGACGATGCACGATGTGAAGACCAGCGACGGTAATATCACCTTCAAGGGCAGCTACGACTACCAGCAGTTCACCACGGAGGACCAGAGCATCCTCTTCCTTGGTGCCGACAATACGCTGTACTGGCCACAGAACGGTGCCCGCATCGGTGCCTGCCGTGCCTACTTCCAAGTCTCTGACGATGTCACCGCGGGCGATCCGTCGAACCCCAACGCCATTCGCGCCTTCAACCTCAACTTCGATAGCAACGTGACGACGGGAATCGTTGAAATGAGAAATGAGGAAGGAGAAATGAGAAATGGAAATGAAGGAATGAGAAATGACGGCGCGTGGTACACCCTCGACGGACGGAAGCTCGACGGCCAACCTACTGTCAAGGGGTTGTATATTCACAATGGCAGAAAGATATTGATAAAATAAATTAATTGTAATTACATGGGCAATTAATGGGAATTACATGTTAAAGAAAAGAATATAAAACACGAATGACCACGAATTATATATGGGAATTACATGTTAAGTAATCGTAAAAAAATAAGTGGGTATGATTTTAACTAAACACGAAGAAACGAAGAAAGGAAGATTATTTCACGAGAACGAAAAACTTCGTATCTTCGTATCTTCGTGTTCCATTAATTATTTGTACCAAGTTATTTTTTTATCATCACTAAAGAAAAGAAGATAAAACACGAATGACCACGAATGACCCACGAATGATCATTAATGATAATTACATGGGCAATTATATGGGAATTACATGTTAAAGAAAAGAAAGGAATTGAACACGAATGACCACGAATGGCCCACGAATGAACATGAATATTAATGGCAATTACATGTTAAAAGAAAGAGACTATGAACAAGAAAACATACCAGAAGCCTGAGATGCAGGTAGTGAACATCAACATGAGTAGTCAACTGCTAAGCGGTAGCCCGGCGGACCAGGTCTACAGCAACGCCGGCCTGAAGATGGGCGGTGGCGGCAGCGGCGAGTTCCGCTCACGCGAAGGCTGGTTCGACGACGCGGAAGACTGGTAAAAAATATTTTTTTGTGATTTTTACCTGCACTGCTTACATCTTGATTGTAAGTATCTGATAGTCAATTATTATGTGGGTGTAGGTAAGGGTGTAAGTAGGGTGTATGTAAAAAATCTACTTACACCATTGGAGTATACATCCTTTCATCTGCAAACATAGTACTATTGACTTGCAAACAATATGTTATTGACTTGCAAACAATATGTTATTGACTTGCAAACATAGTACTATTGGGTGGTGGTGCTTTCAGCGTCTGATGGGGATTCGGCAGACTTCTGTTCTGCGTACTGGCTGGGGGTGAGGCCCGTCTGTTTGCGGAAGACGTTGTGGAAATAGCTGCGACTGCTGAATCCGCAGGACTCGGCGATATGGTCGTTCGACCATTCGTGGTGGTCCTTCAGCATGCGCTTCGCTTCCTCGATACGGAGATGGGTGAGCCAAGGGTTGAAGAGCTCCTGCTCGGTGGTCTTGAGCCATACCGTGAGCTGGTGGCGTGAGATGTGCATCTCGTTGGCTGCTGTCTGTATGGTGATGCCGCTGTTCAGGTGGCGGTTGGCCGCGATCCATCGGCTCACGATCTCTGCTGTGCGTTCCAGCTCATCCGTATTGGGCGCTTTCTCGGCTTTTACTATCTCCTTTTCCTCCTCATCCTTTTCCTCTTCTTCCTTTTCCTCCTCTTCTTCTCCGAGCTCAGCATCCATGACCTGTTGCGGAGCGCTGCTGACACCGTAGCAGATGAAGCTGAAGATGCAGTAGTACATGCTGAGGAAGATGAACACGGAGTAGGCCAGGAGCAACGGTCCCGTGGCAAAGAGGGTGGGGGGTACGAAGAGCGCGCTCAGCGAGAGCAGCAGCACGCTGCGTTCCATCCAGCGTAGCATGTCGCCCTTGTCGTGGTCATAGTAGTTGTCGAGTGCGCGGCGCAGTCGCCTGAAGCCGTGGGCGTTGAGCCAGCTATAATAAAGCTGTATGATGGAGTAGATGCATGCCGCCACATACTCGGCCGCTCGCATCTCGGGCGTATCGTCGAGCAATGAGTGTCCCTTCATCTTTCCACCGATAATCAGCACCATCACCATGATGACGTAAGCCCCGATGCCGCCCAACCACTCATGTCTCAAAACCTTTCCATTTCGTTGCAGATAGAGCACGCCGAGCGAGAGCTGCCAGGCGCAGGGCACGAAAAACAGCAGGTTGATGAACACACCCTGGGTGATGCCCATCTGTCGGAAGTGAAGAGTGTATTGCAGTAGGAACTGGATGAAGAGCAGGCTCGTGGCACCCGCCATGAGCCATCGCGCACGGCTGAAGATATTGCCCATGGCCGTTCGCACGGGTAACAAGAATGCCAGGGTCAGCGTGAGTAGCGCCATGGTGAGCATTCCTCCGAACTGTATCTCTTCCAGACTCATTTCGGGTGCAAAGGTACGAAAAAAATGCTAAAGTACGCTAAAAAGGTGTGTAAAAACTCGCAATGAACGTATTTTTGCACACCTTAGTACGTGTTTTTATACACCTAATTGCATTTTTGCACATCTATTTTCATTGATAATGTCTATCTTTGCATCGTCAACCAAAGCCTTAACCATATTTCATATAGAATGTTTGAAACCGAATTATATCATACACTACTTATCCTGGCTGGAATATCCAACCTGTCGATGGCAGCCTCTCTGCTCCACGGCAACCTGTCGTACGTCGACTATTCGGTCTACCGATGGGCACGCCGCTTGGTAGCTCTCTGCTTTACCATCTTCGCCATTGGCTTTTTCCTCCATGCCCATTTCGAGTGGCGCACGTCGTGGCCTGCCGCTGCCTCTGCGCTCTCGGTGAGCTATTTCCATATCGGTGGCGTGCTCTTCGGTTGGAGCCACACCTCCCTGCTGCGTCCCGACTACCTGACGAAGAAGGTCATCGCGCGCGATCTTATTATATTAATTATAGGACTGATTAGCTATTGGACAGCGGTAGCCAATTTTTCACTTTTCGTTTTTCACTTTTCACTTTCAATTTTCTTCCTCCACGCCACCTTCATCGCCTACACCTTCTATCATACCTATCACGAGGTGAGGCGCGACATCCTGAGCATGCCTGCCGACAAAGGCTCTCGCCGGTGGTGGACGCCGGCAGCAAAGCGTACGGTGCTCAATGGCCACCACTCGTTTGTGATTTCCGGCCACCTCATCGTGCTCTTCGGCATTGGCAGCATCGTGGTCACCGCTGCCTTCCCCTCTCAGATAACCCCTTACACCGTGCTGCTTTGTATGGGCATCGCGGTCTATTGCTATATATTCTACGCCCTCTCCGAGTATGGCTATGTCATTGAGGCCGCCACGTATGCCACCGAGGACGCAGAGAGAATTGATAATTGATAATTGAGGAATATCGACATATATGAAACCATTAATCAACCATTCAACCTTCCGGCTGCTTCTGGCCTGCCTGTTCATCATGGCAGGCACGAAGCAGATGATCGCTTGGGATACTAAGCCCGGTGCCAATGGGAAGTACGACAAGTATTTCGACCGTCCGACCCATTTCCCCGACTGGACGCAGCCCAGCGACTGGCCCAACGCCGAGTACTATCTGGTGTGTGCACGCTTTAGTGAAGACGGTCCGCAAATTGAGAACTACGAGGTGGCCGTCTACGACCAGAACGGCAAGCTGCGCCACTGTAACCGCTCCAGAGCGAAGGACAACCACCTCTGCACGCTCACCATCAAGGGCGAGGAGGGCGACCAGTTCCACTGCCAGATTATCTATGGTGACGACTTCGAGCACCCGATGATAGTCGACGCCGTGGAGACCTTCGGCTTCGGTACCAACGACATTGTGGGTTCAAAGACCGCACCGTACTGGCTTACCTTGCGTGAGCGCACCCTCCTTTCTGAGACATCGCCCGAGCCATTCGTCAGCGAGACGTGTGCCAGGGTCACCGTGAAGCGTACCATTGCTCCTAACGAGTGGGGCACCATCTGTCTGCCCTTCGCCATGACTGCCGCTCAGGTGAAGACCGCATTCGGCGAGGACGTGGAGCTGGCCAACTTCAAAGGCTGCGTGGTAGGTTATGACGACGACGGACAGACCGTGAAGAGCATCAACGTGAGTTTTGCCGACACCACGGCTATGAAGGCCAACCACCCTTATATTATAAAGGTACGCGAGCAGGTCAAAGAGTTCGAGGTCGACGGTGTGGACATTGTCGCCTTGGGCGAGAACGAGAAGGCGTCGGTGGACTGCGACAAGAAAACCGTAACTGTGGGCAGTGATACGTATGTCAGCTACAACAGCTTCGTGGGTAACTACCAGAACGGTTTTATCGTTCCCGACCAGTCGCTGTTCCTCAGTGGCGGCAAGTTCTGGTACTCTACCGGCAAGACAAAGATGATGGCCTTCCGTGCCTACTTCGACTTCTACGACGTGCTGCCTTCGATGGAGGGAGCCGATTCCCGTATTACCATGTCCTTCGACAATGGTGCCCCCACCGCCGTTGAGCCTGTTTCGGTTCGGTCGCTGCAACCGGATCAGCTCTTTGACCTTCAGGGCCGCCGGCTGACGAAAGCACAGTCTCCAGGCCTGTACATACAGAACGGCAGGAAGTTCTTTGTAAAATGAAGAATGAAGAATGAAGAATTTGCTTCCGCGATGAAATAATGAAGAATGAAGAATTTGCTTCCGTGATGAAATAATGAAGAATTTACTTCCGCGATGAAAAAGAAAAACTACATACAACCGGATGTCCTTGTGGTGCGCTGCCAACCCATGACCATCATCTGCGCCTCGGGCGTGGAATCGGACGAAAAGCAGATTGAATATGGAGGCGTTGACGAGGACGGTAACCTGACCCCAGGCACGCGCCGCTATAACGACTGCTGGCAAGAGGAGGACGAAGAGGAAGAGCGCGACGAATATGGCTGGTGACAAGTGAGCGAATGCGAAACTTCTTTTAAACAAAATAATAACCATTAAAAAACCATTTAAGTATGGAAATGAAAAAACAATTACTCAGTTGGCTACGCGTGCCGATAGGCGGGCGAAAGCCAGAACGAAGTGATGGGACGGGCACCCTGCGCTCCTGTCTCATGGCACTGTTGATGCTCTTTGCCGTGCAAGGGGCGTGGGCGGGTAATGATTATAGTCCCACTATCAACAAGACATCCGACGAAAATGTGAGTATTACCGAAAACGCACTCAATTATGCGTTCAATATCGTGTATTGGGACTATAACGGAAATAACTACTACTGGGATGCAAATGCATGTATCAAGGTAAACGGTGAAACGCTTTGTACCTTCAAGGATCTTCTTAAAGGCTATTTCACAATAGGAGAGCCGTATAATAACAGTTCGGGTAGTTATACAGAAGCTAAACATGATGAATTCTATCAAAAGTATACAGGCAAACTGATCGTTACTAGGCAGTATACTGTTGGTAACACCGTCGTCTATGTCAGTGCCAGTAACCCCCGGAAAAGGGCTAATACTTCGTATAGTATGGAGATGACCATCGACGTTGCGTTTGAGCGATACTGGGTTGATTTTACACGAACTATCAAATGGGAAGGTAGGTGGTGGAATCGAGATCATACAAATTATACGGACTATAACGAGGTCCTGTATAATTGCAAAGCGCCTACGGTGTCGATGCCTACTATCACCAAAAGTAACTTCACCCGTACTGGCAACAAGAAAGTGAAGTTCACCTATCCGTCTTATTCAAACTACTCCGGCTGGTCAACGCAGACCATCATGTACTGGGAGGATTGTACAAACTCCTGGCTGAACCCCAGCCAGAAAGCCTACGGTACGCTTTCTCAGACCGGCGAGTTCAGCGTGGGCAGCAACTACGAGCCTGTGACCCTCTATCCGCGCTTTGAGTATTACAAAAATGCCAATTATTGGGGATCTGGATCCTCTGGTGACTATGTTTTCCGCTTCGACAAGAACTATGGTAAAGATGGTTCCATAGTTATTCCCGGACAGCCCCGTCCGAAGAATGTGACGGTGTCGAGCACCAACACCTACAATAAGAATGTGACCATCACCTGGGAGCGCGATGCCTACAACAGTAGCACGGCCACCGATGGTAAATGGGTCATTTTCCGTAAGAAGACGGGTGATGCCAGCACGCAAGTGAAGTTGACCGGCACTTCGCCTTTGGCCAACACCACCTATAGCTATACCGACACGAGTGGCGCCCTGGAATATGGCACCCAGTACACCTACACCGTGTGTTATCAGCCCAATGGCTGGACGATAAGCAGTGAGGGCGATGCCGAGGGACTTAGCAATTTCGTGCGCTGTACGCTGAATCGTGACTTTGCGTTCAGCGGCGAAACAGCTACGGCGGCAGATGGCAAGATTACCTTCTCGTGGAGTCATAATGCCATTGCGGATGCCAGCGCTACGAATAAGTATACCCTCTATGTGCAGCAAAGTACTGACGACGGCAAGAATTGGACCAATGTAAAAACCATTGAAATTACCAGTACGTCGACGACGAGCGGCAGTTATACCTTAGACAATCCAGATGCCTACCAACCCTACAAGTTCCGCGCAAAGATGACGGTGCAGGGCATAGAGGTCTTTAGTGCTGAAAAGACGGCCACGTCGACCGCAGGCTCCACGCTGACGAACTTCACCGCCTCGCGCGGCACCTATAACACGTCGGTGAAACTGGCGTGGACGGTCAATCAGAAGGGCACTAATAACACCTACTTCACCCTGCAGCGTCGCCCAATGGGCAGTACCAGCGAGGGTGCCTGGGCCAACATCTACAACACTTCAGGTACGGCCACCAGCTACAGCTATGACGACCAGACGGCCCAGCCCGGCTCGTTCAACGAGTATCGTCTGAAGATTTTCGATACATGGAATGGCAAACTCTACGAAGGCAGCTCCTTGGAGACCGACGGTTTCTGCTTAGCCCGCGGTGTGATGAGTGGACGCATTACCTACGGCTCCGGCACGGCTGTCGAGGGCGCCAGGATTACACTGAATACTACCAATGCCGACGGCGAGGCCATCAAGAGCAACCGCTCATTGTATTTCGACGGTACAGTGAACACCACCACTAATGGCGGTTCCGGTCTCACTTGCGAAACAGATGCCGCCGATATCCAGAATCTGTTTGGCAAGGACTTTACCATCCAGATGTGGGTGAAGCCCGATGTGACGAAAATGACTGCCAACGATAACTATGAATTGTTCGACCTCCCGGCAGCCGTAGGATTCTTCATTACCAAGTCTTCTGAGGGCTATAAGTGGTCTTACATGGTCAACAATTCACAAGGTTCATTTGACAAGACTGTCGATACTAACAAATGGACTCACCTTACTTGGACTTATTCACAGTCGGCCAAGACACTCACACTCTATACTACCCAGGACTGCATCAACATCAAGGACAAGGTAGTGAAAACATCCGTTACCATTCCTGCTAACAAAGTGAATGCAGCCTCTACATTTGGCTTCGGTAACTGGTCTAACCTGGGGGGACCGGCACCCTACGCCGGCTATATGGACGAGGTGCGCATCTTCAACCGTTGTCTGAGCGAGGCTGAGATTCTGAAGAACTGCAACCACACGCTGAACGGTTCGGAGGAAGGCCTGATGGCTTACTATCCGTTTGATGAGGGCATGGCAAAGCAGACCAAGGCCTACGACTTCAGCAGGCAGAACGGTGTGAGCAACGAACACCACATGCGTACTGGTACTGCTGCCCGCAGCGAGCAGAACATTGTGCCCAGCGAGGAACAGCTGAGCCTGATGACCTATACCGACAAGAACGGTAACTATATGGTGCGCGGCATACCCTTCTCGGGCGATGGCACCAACTACATCATCACACCATCGTTAGGCATACACGAGTTTGCTCCTACCAACCAGAGCCGCTTCGTGAGCATCAACTCGCTGAATTTCTCTTCCATTGACTTCGAAGACATTTCGAGCTTCCCCGTCAGCGGAACAGTCTACTATGAAGGTACGGACATCCCCGTCGACAGCGTACAGTTCTTCGTCGACGGTGCCATCTGCGCCAAGGACGGTGTGCCCGTCATGACGGGTGTTGACGGTTCGTACACCATCGACGTGCCCATTGGCGACCACTACATCACCGCCTCGCGACTGCACCATACCTTCGTCAATGGCGGACGCTATCCTGAAGATAACAACAACACTGGACTGAGGGAGACCTTCATGAAAGAGATGAAGGGTGTGGACTTCTACGACAACACCATGACCGTGCTGGCCGGACGTGTGGTCGGCGGTGCCATTGAGCGTGACAAGCAGTTAGGATTCGGCCTGAGCAAGAACAACATCGGCCAGGCACGCATCACCCTGCAGACCACCGACGAGAAGTATCATGTGAACGTGACGACTACCAAGGTCGGAACCACCACCAATCGCAGCTATGCCAAAGCTACCGTAGCGCTGAACTCGCCCTCCGACAAGGTACACAGCACGGCGTGGCGCAACGCCACCAGCACCGGTGACGCCACCGCTGCCCGGCAGATTGTCATCAAGACCGACCCCGCCACTGGTGAGTATGCCGTGCTGCTGCCGCCACTGCGCTATGAGGTTGTGAATGTAGAGTTCGTCAATACCAACCCCGACGTGCATTTCGACTACTCCAGCTCGAAGGACGAGGTGAACGTGACGCGGCTTGGCTTTGAGACGACCGACACGCTGAAGACCGACAAGAGCCAGACCTTCACCTACCTGACCCGCTTCGACAAGATCTATACCGCACCCATCGACTTCAAGGTGATCCAGGAGGGATGCCCCGACGGTGCATTCGGTCTCGAGTCAGTCACCTATAACGACGCTGCACTGGATGAACACACCGTAGGCAACCTCTACACGATTAGTTCTATCGGAAAGGTCGGCTACCCTTACGGTGCTCCTATCTTCCAGCAGGGCGAACAGTACACCTTCAACATCGAGGCATGCCAGACCTACAAGAACTACGACGGTGGTCTGACGAACCCAGTGGTCGACACCGTGCCCATGGACAGCATGGAGGTGACGGCAAGCAACGGCCTGAGCGACGAGCAGTTTGTGGCCATCAGGGATGATGTCACCTACAACGGAAAGAGCTATAAGGCCGGTGACTTGGTAGAGATGCAGAGCAGCAAATTCTACCTTGATGCCGAAGGAAAGGGCACCTACGCGTGGACGGCAGGATTCCCCGACCTGACATCGCCCTACAACCACAAGGGCTTCTATTTCACCTACAACAACGGCGAGCAGTGGCCCGCGCCCAACACCTCTCAGCCGGGCATCATACTGGGTTGCGTACCCACAGGAGTCAACTTCACGACGGCAGCACCCGACGTGGTAGAGATGGTGCTGCGCGATCCCCCAGGCACCAACTCATCGGCCACTTGGGAAGCTGGAACTACCGTGACCACCTCACATACTGACTTCGCGAAGGCCGTCACCGACGACAAGTTGATTACTCACCTTCAGGCAGGTTTCTGGCAGGAGACCGAGGCTGGCTTAGGCGTGGTCGTCGTGACCCGCATAGAGGCTAAGGCCGATCTCGATGCCGGTGTACACAGCCAGACGGAAACTGGCGACGAGCACACCGTTATCACCACCACCACACTCGATCGCGCCATCAGCACCAGTGCAGAGCCTGAGTATGTGGGCGCCCAGGGCGACGTGTTCATCGGACGCGCCAAGAACTACCTCTTTGGAGCAGCACGCACCATCGGTTTCAAGGAAGAGAGCGCCAACAACTATGTCCTCGACCTCGACATGGGTATCACCCGTGGTGTGGAGTATGGCACTTACTTCAATTATACACAGAACTACATAGAGAATACGCTGCTGCCCAACTTGGAGAAACTGCGCGACGCACAGCTCATCTATAATGAGAATCCTCAGAGCGTGGCACCTGTGCCTGGCAAGATCATCTTCGTCACTAACCTCAAGCCTGGCGACTACGGCTACGGCTCGTCGAACGACAATAAGGATGTGTGGGGCGATAACGCCGCAAAATACGACGCCCAGACCGGACCGAGCTACCGCATGATCATCCCGAGGGATAATCAGGGCAATGCCTTGGTGGAAGGCGTGGACTCCATCAAACTCTACAATAACAACATCAAGGGCTGGCACAATACCCTTGCCGCCAACGAGGAGGCCAAGGTGAGAGCTAAGAGCAACCGCAACACCTATCTGGACCAGAACATCTCCTTCGACTCCGGCAGCACCATCACACAGAGCATGACTCAGACATACGCCGAGGGCACTACCACGACAGAGGAATATACCACGACGGCCGTACTCAACGCGTCTGTCGGTGCGCTCTTCTGTGAGACTGGTCTGATTGTGAACACCGAGAACGAGTGGGGAAAACACGAGGGAAAGAGCGATGGCAAGGAGAACGAGAACCACTCTACCGTGAGCTACTCGCTGGTGGAGAACGGTGACGACGATGCCATCTCCGTCGACGTGTTCAAGTCGGCCGACGCATTCTCGCCCATCTTCATCACACGTGCCGGACAGACCTGCTGCCCGTACGAGGGTGCACGCTACACCAAGTACTACAAGCCCGGCTACAAGCTCGACGAGGCTACCATGCAGATTGAGCAGCCGCACATCCTCATTGACAATGTGAAGAACGCTGTGAAGAGCGGTGTGGCCAATGGTTCTACTGCCCGCTTCAACGTGACACTGACCAACACCTCAGAGATTGACGAGGACGTGTTCTTCGATGTCTTCGTGCCCAGCACGGGTAACGCCAACGCTGCAAACGTCGGCTTGAACGGCGAGCCTGTCAGCGTGAAGAAGGTGTCGTTGCTCGTTCCGGCCGGTGAAGCCGTCAACGCCGTGCTCACCGTCGACCAGATCGATCCGAGTATTCAGGACTACGACTCTATTGCCGTGGTCATCGCATCGCAGTGCCAGCAGGATCCCGCAAGCACATGGGAAGTGATTGCCGACACGGCCTACGTCAGCGTACACTATGTGGCCACCTCGTCGCCCGTGACGATGCAGATAGCCTCTACGACCGTCAACACCAGCAACACCGACGAGACTGCCGTCATCAAGGTGGGCGGCTACGACCTCGGCTTCAACGGATTCAAGGGCGTGAAGCTGCAGTACAAGTATGCCAACGATGCTGCCTGGACGACCTTCAAGGAGTACCACGCTTCCGACATCTACGCAACTCAGACCAGCGAACAGCTGCCTGAGGGCGGACTGACCTACTTCTACGACATGAAGGGCAAGAGCGACGGACGCTACACCTTCCGCGCTATGAGCACTTCGACCTTCAAGAGCGAGGACTACAATGTCTTTAGCGACGAAATCACCGTCATCAAGGACATGCAGCGTCCGCAGCTGCTTGGACTGGCCAACCCCAGCGACGGTATCCTCTCCGCCGGCGAGGAAATCTCTGTCAACTTCAACGAGGACATCCGCTCGGGTGCCATCAACGAGCTGACCAGCTTCGAGGTCATCGGTGAACTGAACGAGGCTCAGATCGACCATAACGTGGGTCTGAAGATGGAAGGTAGCGACTGTACCGCCTACACCCAGGCCGACGTCACACTGGGTAACCGCAGCTTCAGCGTTGAGTCGTGGGTGAACATCGCAGGCCAGGGTACCCTCTTTGCACATGGCAAGGGAAGCAACAAGTTCGCACTGGGTGCTGATGCCGACGGCCATCTCGTGGCTACCATCGGCGAGCACACCTACACCTCTGTCAAGGCCATGCCGCTGAACAAGTGGGCTTATCTCATGGTGAGCTACAACTATGATGAAGGTGCCAGCAAGCTGTCGGCCAACATCGCTACTGACGACCAGACCATCGGCCTGTTCGGAGGAGAAAGCGTAGCTGACTATAGCGGTAACGGCAATATCACTCTTGGAAACCAGATGACCGGTGCCATCCAGGAGCTGACCCTCTGGGACAGCGCACACACACTCGCTGAGGCTCTGGAGTACATGCACATCACCAAGAAACCTACGGAACCGGGCCTCATCGGCTACTGGAAGTTTGACGAGGGCAACGGCACCGTCGCCAACGACGTTGCACGCAGCCGTCACATGACGCTGACAGCAGCCAACTGGTATCTGAACAACAAGAACAAGGCCGTGACGCTCGACGGTAGCAATGCCCTCCAGATGGACATCACCGCTATCAGCTCCGGCGATAACGATGACTATGCCTTTGAGATGTGGTTCAAGGGTAGCGACACCAACAAGGGTGCCACGCTCTTCGCAACCAGCGTGACTGACGGACCTAAGATGGCCTTCGATGCCGACGGCATGCTCACACTGAGCAGCAAGGGTGCCACCACGCAGCTCTCGAAGAAGAACTACCTCGACAACGCTTGGCACCATGTGGCACTGAACGTGCTGCGCGGAGGTACAGCCAGCGTCTATGTCGACGGTACCATCGCCAAGCAGATCTCTGCAAAGGCAGTGGCTGCCCTCCAGGGCTATGCTCTCTTCATCGGTGCCGATAAGCAGGACAATACCTTTGAGAATTACTTCACAGGTAGCATCGACGAGGTGCGCCTCTGGCACGCTACGCTCAACGGAAAGACCATACAGAGCCGTATCCACAACCGCCTGCAGGGCAATGAGAACGGACTCGTGGCCTACTATCCCTTCGAGGCCAAGACGCTGGACAGCGGCAATCAGGTGGTGGTTGTCAACAGCCCGTTAGACAACGCCCTTGATGCCAACGGAAGACCGTCGACCGCTACTGTGGTCAGCAGTTCTGCTGCCGACATCGCTTACAGCGACGATGCTCCCGCACTGAAGCCTGCGAAGAATGCCACCAACCTGGACTTCAGCTACGTGGCCAGCGAGCGCAAGATTGTGTTCTCACTGAACAATACGCCCGACCTGCTTGAAGGAACCACCGTGCAGTTCACTGTCAAGAATGTCGCCGACGTGAACGGCAACTACTGTCTGCCTATCGTCTGGACGGCATACATCCGACAGAACCAGCTGCTGTGGCTCACCGACAATGCCAGCGTGAAGGGCGAGCAGGGATCGGAAATGAGCTTCACGGCTCAGTTCGAGAACACCAGCGGACAGAACGCTACATGGGCACTCTTAGGTCTGCCTTCTTGGCTGACCGCCAGCGAGACGGCCGGTACAGTGGCTGCTACCAAGCAGAAGACGCTGACATTTACCGTCGACCCGTCGACAGCCATCGGCAAGTATGAGAGCACCATCTATCTCTATGGTGACAACCAGATCTACGAGCCGTTTACGGTGAGCCTGAACGTCACTGGTGAAACACCCAACTGGGAGGCTACACCGGGCAATAGCACCATGACCATCGTGGGTGTGCTGAACATCGACGGCCATCAGAGCGAGGACACCGAGGATATGGTAGCCGCCTTCCGTGGCACCGAGTGCGTGGGCGTGGCTCATCCGAAGTACTTCAGCCGCTACGATAGTTACATGGTGATGCTGAACATCTATGGTGAGAACAAAGCTGACCTGACCTACAAGGCATACGATGCCTCGACGGGTACCATCTATCCGTCGGTCGAAGTAAGCGATACGAGGGCCAACGAGTTCGTGGCCGATAAGACCGTCGGTACGTTCAACACTCCTGTGACGTTTACTCCGCTGAACGAGATTGAGCAAGACCTGTCGTTGAACCGCGCCGGCTGGAAGTGGTTCTCACTGTACGCCATGCCGAAGGACGCTGCTCCAGATGCTGTGTTCAAGGATGCCCTTGATGCCATTACGACAGTTACTGATGGTGATAATTCGTCTATCAACTGGATTGGTGGGCCGGATCTTGACGATCCTGCTACGATGTACAAGCTGAACGCTGTTGCACGGTATGTGGAGACGATCGTAGGCACGCCCACTGACTGTACCGACATCGACATCACACTGAATAGCGGCTGGTCTTGGATAGGCTATCCCTGCCAGGCTTCTAACTCGCTCAAAGCAGCATTTGCCTATGCAGATCCGCAGGAGGGCGACCAGGTGAAGAGCCAGACCGCGTTCTCTATCTACACCGATAACGAGTGGATTGGTACGCTGACGGCTATGGTTCCCGGCGAGGGTTACCTGTACAACTCGATGGCATCGGCTGCCAAGACGTTCAACTACCCGAAGCCCGAAGTGAGCGGTAAGAAGAACGCACCGCGTAAATCTCCGTTCAAGGTTCTCGATTCACAGTTCTGCGACAACATGACCATGATTGCCGTGGTGATGAATGGCGACGAGATGGTTGAGAATGCTGAGGTGAGCGTCTATGCCGGTACGGAGCTGCGCGGTCAGTCGACAGCGCCAGTGAAGGACGGTAAGCACTTCCTGACCATCGGTGGCAAGAGTGGCGAAGACGACGTGCTGACATTCGTGGTCACCGCTGGCGAGAGCACTTACTACCTGAACCAGACCGAACTGTTCCATGCAAATGCAATGATGGGAACGATGGCTCAGCCTTACGTGCTGCAGTTAGGCGGAACCACAGGTGTGAACGCCGTTGAATATGCTCCCGTTGACAATTACTACGACCTGCAGGGTCGCAAGGTTGAGAACGCTCACATGAGAAAGGGCGTCTACATCAACCAGAACAAGAAGGTTGTTGTCAAGAAATAAGACAGCATGCTAAATCGAATCGTCAACAAATCTATTTTACAACTGCTTCTGGCCTGCCTCGTCTTCGTGGCAGGTCCGAAGCAGGTTTTTGCGTGGGACACTGAGCCTGGTGCCAACGGGAAGTACGACAAGTACTACGACCGTCCGACTCACTTTCCTGACTGGACGCAGCCCAGCGACTGGCCAAACGCCGAGTACTATCTGGTGTGTGCCCGCTTCGGTGATAACGGTCCACACATTGAGAACTACGAGGTGGCCGTCTACGACCAAAACGGCAAGCTGCGCCACTGCAGCCGCTCCAGAGCGAAGGACAACCATCTATGCACACTCACCATCAAGGGTGAAGAGGGCGAGGAGTTTCACTGCCAGGTTATCTATGGTGACGACTTCGAGCACCCGACGATTGCCGACGTACCAGAGACCTTCGGTTTCATTTCCAACGACATCGTGGGCTCAACCACTCCTTTCTGGCTTACGGTGCCAGTACCAGAAAGCATCACCTATCGGCTGACTGCTGGCTGGAACTGGATATCATCAAACCAAGAAGCGATGGCGAGCATGACGTTCCTTACGGACATCACGGACTTGACAGACCGGTTGGTCAGCCAGACGCAGGAGTTGATCAAAGACCCTGTGTACGGATTGGTGGGTAACCTGAATAGCGTTGTACCGGGAACAGCCTACAAACTGTACCTGAACGCTGCATGCACCTTCACTTGTGAAGGACAGCCGGCCGACGCATCTATGGCCATCGACCTGCATAAAGGCTGGAACTGGTTAGGCTACTTGCTCACAGTGGAGTTGCCCATAGCCGATGCTCTCGGGAACATGGAACCTTCGAATGGCGATCGTCTTGTAGGCCAGGATGGGTTTGCTGAATACAAGAACGGCACATGGACTGGAAGCCTCGAAAAGATGAGACCAGGCAAGGGTTATATGTACTACTCGGCGAAGGATGCAGTGTTGGTCTATCCATCGTTATCGTCGGGCAGCAATGCCCGCTCATCGCAAAGACGAACGGTGCATACCGACGATCCATCCCCACCCAGGGGCAGTATCTCGGTTCGCTGAGATAAAAAGGGTGCGCCGTATGTGTGGCGCACCCTTTGTCGTATAGTAATGGAGGCTGATTTCAGAGTAGGTAAGGTCGTTTATTCCTTTCCGGCATCTTTCTGTCTGATCTCTACACGGCGTATCTTACCGCTGATGGTCTTCGGCAGTTCGTCGACGAACTCGACGATGCGGGGGTACTTATAGGGTGCGGTGACCTTCTTCACATGCTGCTGCAGCTCCTTGACAAGGTCATCGCCAGCCTTGTCCTTCCACTCCTTGCCGAGGACGACGGTGGCTTTGACCACCATGCCACGGATATCGTCGGGTACACCGGTAATGGCACACTCTACGACAGCGGGATGGGTCATCAGCGCCGACTCGACCTCGAACGGACCAATGCGGTAACCGGAACTCTTGATGACGTCGTCGATGCGGCCCTCGAACCAGTAGTAGCCGTCCTCGTCGCGCCAAGCCATGTCGCCCGTGTGGTAGAAGCCGTCGTGCCAGGCCTCGCGCGTCTTCTCTTCGTCGCGGTAGTAGCCCTTGAACAGGCCGATGGGCTTACGGTCACCCACCTTGATTACAATCTCGCCTTTCTCACCGTCCTCGCACAGCGTGCCGTCGGCACGTACCAGCTGGATGTCATATTGGGCATTGGGGATGCCCATGGAGCCGGGCTTCGGCGTCATCCAGGGGAAGGTACCCAAGGACATCGTGGTCTCGGTCTGGCCAAAACCTTCCATGATGTTAAGACCAATCAGCTCTTTGAGCTTGTCGAAGACAGAAGGATTGAGGGCTTCGCCGGCGGTACAGCAGTATTCCAGACTGCTCAGGTCGTACTTCGACAAGTCCTCGCGGATCATGAAACGGTAGATGGTGGGAGGAGCGCAGAAGCTCGTCACCTTGTATTTCTCCATCTGGCGCAGCAGCGTGTCGGCATTGAACTTCTCATGGTCGAACACGAAGACCGTAGCACCGGCAAACCACTGACCGTAGAACTTACCCCAGACGGCCTTGCCCCAGCCCGTGTCGGCAACGGTGAGGTGGAGCGAGCCTTCGTGAAGGTTGTGCCAGAAGACACCTGTAGACAGATGGCCCATGGCGTAAAGGTAGTCGTGAGCCACCATCTTCGGCTCACCGCTGGTGCCAGAAGTAAAATACATCAGCATCGTGTCGTCGTTCTCGTTGACGAAGGCAGGACGCTGGAACTTCGGAGCGTCTACTATTTCCTTCAGATAGTCGTGGAAACCCTCGGGGATATGATTTCCTATGGCAATGTATTGCTTCACCGTCGGGCTGCCCTCCTTTGCCAGTTGTATCTGCTCCGTGACGTAGGCATCGTCGACGCAGATAATGGCTTTCACCGAGGCGCGGGTGTTGCGGTAGATGATGTCCTTCTTCGTCAGCATGTGGGTGGCCGGGATGACGATGGCACCGATCTTACACAGGGCCAGCATGACGACCCACCACTCGTAGCGACGCTTCAGGATGAGCATCACGGGGTCGTTCTTGCCGATGCCGAGCGACATCAGATAGGAGGCGGCCTGATCGGTCTGCTCCTTCAGCTCGGCAAACGTGGTGCGGATCTCCTCACCTTGGTCGTTGGTCCATAGCAGTGCCAGACCGTCGGGCTTCTCCTCGGCCCAGACATCCATCACGTCGTAGGCGAAGTTGAAGTTCTCAGGGATGATGAACTCTAAGTGCTGATTATAGTCCTCGACGCTCGTGAAGGTCGTCTGTTTTAAGAATCTTTCTATCATTTTCTTTTTTTCGTTATGACGTTATGACGTTATGACGGTATTTCGTTATGACGTTATAACGAAATTATTCAACTGTAAATGCAAGGAACTTAACGGGTTTGTCGCCAACGGCCAGCATGCCGTGCGGCTTCGAGGAGTCGAAATAGATGCTGTCGCCCTCTTCCAGGATGATCGTCTTGCCACCGATGTAGAGTTCCATCTTGCCTTCGAGTATGAGGTTGAACTCTTGTCCGGGATGTGAGTTCTTGTAGATGGTGTGGGCATCGGGTTTTGGCTCTACCGTCACGATGAACACATCGGCCTTGTGACCCACGAAGCCACCCACGAGCGACTGATACTTGTACGCCTTCGTGCGCTCAATGGACATGCCCTGTCCCTTGCGCACTACGAAGTAGCTCTTCATGTGGGGCGACTCGGCGAAGATGAGCTCCTCTGTCGAGACTCCGTACTTATGGGCAATCTTCATCAGGTTCGAGATGGTGATGTCCATCTCGCCTTTCTCTATCTTCTCATACTTCTCCGCTTCGATTCCAATGGTCTCTGCCATCTCGCTTACGGGAATATCGAGCACGTCGCGCAGTCCACGCAGGCGCTCACCGATTTGTTTTAACTGGTCATCCATGTTGTCGCTTTGTATAAATTTGCTGCAAAAGTACGAAGATTTTGTGATATACGGGAAACAAAACGGCACAAATTGTGATAAAACGCTCACAATTTGTGCCAAATAGTTATTATGTGCATATTGTTTCAGCTATTCCTCGCGCCAGATGGGCATGGTCATGCAGCGGGCACCGCCACCGGCACGTGGCAGTTCGGAGGCAGGGAAGACGGCCACGAACTTCTCGTAGTCGTCCATCATGACCTTGCCGCTGCAGATGTCCTTGGCCTGAAGGACGGCAAAGCCCGCCTTGTCCAAGGCCTCGATGGTATAGGCATTGCGGCGGTAGCCCAATACCTTTCCATCGCCGAGGGAGAAGAAGTTTGCTCCGCTGTGCCACTGTTCGCGTAACTGCACCCACGGGTCGTAGCCACCACCAAAGATTGGCTCGATGTCCCACTCCAAGTGGCGTAGCCCGGCGAGGATGTTCTTCACCTGACGGTAGCTGATCTTCCCGTTGTGGATGCTGATGAGCGTAGTGTCCTTGCCTGCGAAGAGTCCCTGTTTGCGTAGCATTGGCTCGAAGGCCATGCACTGGTGCTTACCCAAGAACGTAAAGACCATGTCGAGGTGGATGAACGACTCCGGCTCGCGTGGCAGCTCCTGCACAAGAATATTAAAATGATCGCGCTCGCGTGCGAAGGTCTGTGCCAGATACTCAATGCCTTTGGCGTTGGTGCGTATGCCTTCGCCTACGACGAGCAGGTCGGGCGAGGCGATATGGATGTCACCGCCCTCGGTGCGCGCCTTCGGGGTCCATGTGGCGGCATTCATCGTCTCTACACCGAAGAAGTGGCGGAAGATGGCCTCGTAGATGAGCGACTCGCGCTCGCGAACCTCGAACGACATGCTGTTGATGAGCACACGGTTGTAGATGGTCGACGAGGCGTCGCGCGTGAACAACAGGTTATACAGTGGCTCCAGGAGGTAGCGGTTGTCATTGACGCCCTCCCACTGCGGGTTCTCATAACCCTCAATGAGAATGCGGGCCAGCTTTTTCGCATCCATGCCCATCAACTCCTCGGCCAGCCTGTCGTTGGTGTTGCCAGAGAGCTTGATGGGACGGTGGCCGTAGTTGAACACACTCTCGTTGACCAGGTGCGTCTTGATGTCCTCGTTCTTCAGCAGTTCTCTCAGGATGTCCTCGACGTAATAGACCTTCGCCCACTTCTCGAGCACGCCGCAGAATCGCCCATACTCGATGTCGACGTTCATGCGGTCGAGGATGTCGCTATACAGCGCATGGGCGCAGTTCATCGGTGTCATGCGCTCAATCTCTACACCTGGACGGTGCAAGAGTACGGCACGCAGACGGCCAGTCTCCGAGGCAACATAAACTTTCTTTTCCATTTATTTCATGTAAGTGTACCTGTAGTCCGTCGGAGACACGAGCGTCTCCTTGATGACACGCGGGATAATCCAGCGGATGAGGTTGAACTCACCGCCTGCCTTGTCGTTGGTACCACTGGCACGGGCGCCTCCGAAGGGCTGCATACCCACGACGGCACCGGTGGGCTTGTCGTTGATGTAGAAGTTGCCGGCAGCATAGCACAGGCGGTCGGTCATCTTCTCCACAGCCATGCGGTCGCGTCCGAAGACGGCACCTGTCAGTCCGTAAGGTGAGGTTTCGTCGCACAGTTGCAACGTCTCGTCCACCTTGTCGTCGTCGTAGGGATAGACGGTGATGATCGGGCCGAAGATCTCCTCCTCCATCGACTTGAAGTGCGGGTTGGTGGTCTCGATGACCGTAGGCTCCACGAACCAGCCTACGGACTTGTCGCACTTGCCGCCGATGACAATCTTAGCGTCGGCAGCTTCCTTGGCATAGTCGATGTACGACTTGCACTTGTCGAACGAGGCCTCGTCGATGACGGCGTTGACGAAGTTCATAGGTTCGCAGACATCGCCCATCTTGATCTCGGCACACATACGACGGATGTCCTCCAATACGTCGGGCCACAGGCTCTTGGGGATATACATGCGCGAGGCAGCCGAGCACTTCTGTCCCTGGAACTCGAAGGCTCCGCAGAAAGCAGCAGTGGCCACGGCCTTCTTATCAGCAGAAGGATGCACAAAGATGAAGTCCTTGCCACCTGTCTCGCCGACCAGTCGCGGATAGCTTACGTAGCGGTCGAGGTTCTTGCATGCCTGCTGCCAGAGACTCTTGAACGTGGCGGTGCTGCCCGTAAAGTGGATGCCAGCGAAATGCTTGCTCTGTGTGGCCACTTCACCGATGAGGGCACCACTGCCAGGCAGGAAGTTCACCACACCGTCGGGCAGTCCGGCCTCCTTATAGAGCTGCATGAGGTAGTAGTTCGAGAGCAGGGCTGTGGTCGAAGGCTTCCACAGCGCGACATTACCCATGAGCACAGGTGTCATGCAGAGGTTCGAAGCAATCGAGGTGAAGTTGAACGGTGTCACGGCGAGCACAAAGCCCTCCAACGGACGGTACTCCGTGTGGTTCAACTGCATGTTGCCGTCCTTAGGCTGCATGGCGTAGATCTTCGAGGCGTAGTGGACGTTGTAGCGGAAGAAGTCGATGGTCTCGCAAGCGCTGTCGATCTCGGCCTGGTAGAAGTTCTTGCTTTGGCCCAGCATCGTGGCGGCGTTCATGATGGGACGGTACTTCGTGGCAAGCAGCTCGGCCATCTTCATGACGATGGCGGCACGGGTTGTCCACGGCGTGCGGCTCCACTCCTGCCAGGCCTTCATGGCGGTCTCGATGGCCAACTCAATCTCGGCCTTTCCCACCTTGTGGTAGGTGGCCAGCACGTGCTGGTGGTCGTGTGGGCAGGTCACCGTGCCGGTGTTGCCGGTGCGAATCTCCTTGCCACCGATGATGATGGGAATGTCGACAACGATGCTCTTCTGGCGTTCCAGCTCTTTTTCAAGTGCAACACGCTCTGGCGAGCCTGCCAGATAGGCTTTCACCGGTTCGTTGGCCGGTGTGGGGAAGGTGATAATAGAATTATTCATAATTTTAAAGTAATAGTGAATAGTGAAAAGTGAATAGTGAAAAGTGAAAAATTTGCTTCCGCTCTCCCTGTTCACTTGTTTTCATTATGTTGTTTGGTTGTTTTAATTGATGAAATTAAAAGTGCAAGCAATTCTTGGCAATCCTTGCTCATGCTTTCGAATTCTTGTTCGTTCAAATACTCTGTATCCTCGAGGATGTTGAGCCAATAGAGAGTCTCATTGCATTCTTTCAAAGCAATAGACAATTTGTTGATGAAATCAGCAGGGCTTTGAGCGTAAGTGGCTTCGCTCACCAAAGCGCCAATAGCTGTGCCAGAGCGAAATAACTGATTAATCATACCGTATTCCTTTGGACTGCATTTGATGCCTTTTACAGTCTTGACGACTCTTACACCGAAAAGATAGCTCTTCCTTGTTAGCGGTGAACTGTTATATTGTAAATATGACATAGTGCGGTAGCAAATTATTCACTTTTCACTTTTCACTATTCACTTAAATAGTTCCGCCAGCATGCAGCGGGCGCTGCCACCGCCTGCGGTCTCGATGGTATGGATGTCGGGCGAGATGATGCGGGTGTACTTCGAGAGGGTGGATACCTGCTCAGGTGTGAGCGACTGACGGGCCGTCTGGCTCATGATGAGTAGTTGCTCGTCGCGGTCGTTATGCAGTTCCAGCATGTTGCCGGCAAACTGGTGCATCTGCTCTAAGGTGATAGGCACGATCTCCTTGCCGTCGTTTTGTAAGTGAGTCAGAAGCTCACTACGCTCTGACTCGTCGCGGACGCTGTCGAGGCAGACTACGGCCTGACGGGTGCCTACATGCATCATAACGTTGGTGTGATAGACGGGCGTGCCCTGCTCGTCAAAGCTGTGGAAGGCGAAGGAACGATACCCCATCGTCTTTGCCCACTCTTTGAGAGCCTCCTTGTCGGTTCGGGGTGATAGGCAGGAGTAGGCCATGCGGTGTTCACGGTCGAGGACGAGTGAGCCTGTACCCTCAAGAAAGTGGCCGGAAGTTTCGTAGGGGGTGAAATCTACATCGCGGGAGTAGTGCAGATGCCAAAGCACCTTCTTCAACTTCTCACGTTCCAATCGACGGTTCAGTGCATACATAGGATAGAGCACCAACGTACTCCCCTCGCCTTTTGGAGAGGGGACGGGGGTGAGGCTGTGCGTGGAGAAGCAGTTGTTGGGGAAGATGCTGTCGGGCGTTGGTGGCTCGGGCGTGTCCTGAAGTACGTCGACAGTGACGCCGTTGTCGCGTAGCAAGGCGACGAATGCATCGAACTCCTTGATGGCCTGCTGAGCAACAGCCTCCTCGCCCTCCTCGCTTTTCTGCTGGAAGGCATTGTTCGTGGCCGTCTGCTCATTGAAGGCGAAACGCACGGGACGCACCATCAATACATGATTCGTCGTTTGCATGCTCATGCCGCCATCTCTTCAAACGTAGACTTGATAATACCGATGGCTTCGCGCAACTCCTGTTCGTTGATGCAGAGCGGCGGGGCGAAGCGGATGATGTCATCGTGGGTGGGCTTGGCCAAGAGTCCCTTGTCCATCATGTTCAGGCAGATGTCCCATGCCGTCTTGCCGTTGATAGGCTTGGTGACGATGGCGTTAAGCAGACCGCGGCCGCGCACCTCGACGATAAAGGGTGAGTCGATCTTCTTGATCTCCTCGCGGAAGATGCGGCCCATGGCCTCGGCATTCTCTACGAGATGTTCATCGCGCACCACCTTCAGTGCCTCGACGGCCACGCGGGCAGCCAAGGGGAATCCTCCAAACGTCGAGCCGTGTTCGCCCGGTTTGATGTTCAGCATGATGTCATCGTCGGCCAAGCAAGCCGAGACGGGCAGTACACCGCCACCGAGTGCCTTTCCAAGGATAACGATGTCGGGTCTGACACCGTCGTGTTCTGAGCACAGCATGCGACCCGTTCGGGCGATACCCGTCTGAACCTCGTCGGCAATCAGCAGCACGTTATGTTCATGGCACAGGTCGTAGCATTGCTTCAAGTAGCCGTCGTCGGGCACGAATACGCCGGCTTCGCCCTGGATGGGTTCAGCAATGAAGCCTGCCACCTCACTGCCATACTCTTCGAGGGCACGGCGCAGTGCTTCCACATTATTATAAGGTATACGGATGAAGCCTGGTGTCAGCGGGCCGTAGTTGTCGTACGAACTGGGATCGTTGCTCATGGTGATGACAGTCACCGTACGACCGTGGAAGTTGCCCTCACAGCAAATAATCTTGATTTTCTCGTTGGGTATTCCTTTCTTTACGGCCCCCCAACGCCGGGCCAATTTCAGTGCCGTCTCCACACCCTCGGCACCTGTGTTCATGGGCAGGATGCGGTCGTAGCCAAAATATTCGTGCATGAACTGCTCGTACTCACACAGTGCATCATTATAGAACGCGCGACTGGTCAGACAGAGCGTGTCGGACTGATCCTTGAGCGCTTTGACGATGCGGGGATGGCAGTGGCCCTGGTTAACGGCAGAGTAGGAAGACAGGAAGTCGAAATACTTCTTTCCCTCGACATCCCACACGTAGATGCCCTTGCCCTTGTGGAGTACGACGGGGAGCGGATGGTAGTTATGAGCACCATACTGTTCCTCCAGATCCATGAATTGTTTTGCGGTTTTAGTTGTTTCGGTTGTCATAAGGTTTTAGATTTAATAGTTGATTGCAAATTTAGCGAATAATTATGATACTTGTCTCAAGTTGTGAGATAAATAATGTTAAACAGACAGCGTGCATGCCAATTAACTGTCATGCACGCTGTCTGTGGGATGTTAGAATGAATTATTTCAGTCCGGCTTTCAGTCCTCGAATGACTGCCGAGGAGAAGCCTGCATGCTCCATCTCGTTCAGACCTTTGATGGTGACACCCTGCGGCGTGGTCACCAGGTCGATGGCAGCCTCGGGATGGAGGCCTGTGGAGGTGAGCAACTCGATGGCACCGCGTAGTGTTTGCAGTACCACTTGCTTCGCCTCGTCGGCTTTGAAGCCTAACTCCACAGCTCCCTCGCTCGATGCGCGGATGTAGCGCATAGCGTAGGCGATGCCGCAGGAAGCCAGCGTGGTGCCGGCAGCCAGATGGGCTTCGTCGGTGATGAGCGTGCCACCCATCTCGTTGTATATGTCGACCACGGTCTTCGTGTCTTTCTCAGAAGCGGTGACGGGCACGATGAAAGTCATTGATGCCATCTGAGCAATAGCAATGTTGGGGATGACGAGCAACAGTGGCGGACAGCTGAGGCCCAGCCAATCCTCGATGCTTGACGAGGCAACACCGGCAGCCACCACAATAAGTATTTGTCGTTGGGGAGCCAATACGTCCTTGATCTGTCGCAGCACTGTCTCGACGAGCCATGGCTTCACCACTACACATACAATGTCGGCCTTCTCGGCAGCTGCGATATTGTCGGAGGTCACGTTTACGCCTAACTTGCGGAACTTCTCGAGCACCTGTTTGTTCGGGTCAGAAACGGTGATGTCCTCGTTTTTGAAGTACGTTCCTTTTATCAGTCCCTCGACAGTAGTGCCACCCATGGCACCGGCTCCTATCACACTTATCTTCATAATTCTCAATTCTCAATTGTCAATTCTCAATTGTTCAGTCTTCTTCTGGTTGTACTCTGATCAGTCTTTCGATAAAATCGTCAGCCTCCGCTTTGGTGAGACAGAGGGGCGGTAGCAGGCGCAGGATGTTTTCTCCTGCGGCACCGGTGAAGCAGTGCTCGTGTTTGATGAGAGGCTTGCGTACAAACTTGTGGGGCATGTCAAGTTCGATGCCGATCATGAGTCCACGACCACGCACTTCCTTGATGTGCGAGCTGCCTATGTTCTTGATGCCTTCCATCAGGTAGTCACCGACGACACGGGCGTTCTCTATCAAGCCCTCTTCCTCGATGACATCGAGTGTGGCCAACGCGGCTGCGCAAGCCAGGTGGTTGCCACCGAAGGTGGTGCCAAGTTGTCCGTATTCAGGAGCGAAGTCGGGGCTGATGAGCACAGCGCTCATGGGGAAGCCGTTGGCAATGCCCTTGGCCACGGTGATGATGTCGGGTTTGATATCAAGCCACTGGTGGGCGAAGAACTTTCCGCTGCGTCCGTAGCCGCATTGAATCTCGTCGGCAATAAGGGGCACACGATAGCGTTTGCAGGCATAAGCAAGTTTCTGGGCAAACTCGGGTGTTGCCATCTGCACGCCGCCTACGCCTTGGATGCACTCGAGGATAACGGCACAGATACCGCCACGTGACAGTTCGCGAATCCAGGGCTCGATGTCGTTCATCGGGAGGAAGCGCACATGGTGGTTGTCGTTGAGCGTAGCGCGGATTTTCGAGTTGTGGGATACCTCGACAGCCAGACTGGTACGGCCATGGAAAGCCTTTTCGCAGGCCAGAACTCGCATATAGTTGGGATTGCGGAACGAGGCGAGCTTCAGCGCGTTCTCGTTGGCCTCGGCACCGCTATTCACGAGGAACAGCTGATAGTCGTCGTAACCAGAAATCTTACCTAACCGTTCTGCCAGTTCGCGTTGCAGCGTGTTCACCACCGAGTTCGAGTAGAACCCGATCTTGTTCAACTGTTCCGTCACCTTCTTAATATAATGGGGGTGCGAGTGTCCGATGCTGATAACAGCGTGGCCGCCATACATGTCGAGATACTCTTGGCCCTTGTCGTCCCAGACCTTACACCCTTTGCCCCTGACGATGTTGACGTCGAAGAGGGGATATACATCGAATAGTTTCATATTGTTATTCGTTATTACGTTATTTCGTTATCACGTTATTACGCCTCTCGTTATGACGTTATGACGCTGTTATCATTTAAAATGCGCTTGCCTTCAGCCGCAGTCCTGCGGTCTCGTCAATGCCGAACATAAGGTTCATGTTCTGTACAGCTTGACCGACGGCACCTTTCAGCAGGTTGTCGATAGCAGAGGTGATGAGCAGTTTGTCGCCGTACTTCTCGCAATGGACAAGTGCCTTGTTGGTATTGACAACCTGTTTCAGGTCGATGGGGGCATCGCTGTAGTGGGTGAAGGCGGCGTCACGGTAGAAGTCCTTGTAAGCCTCGATGATATCTTCTATTGGTGCTGGTGTCTTGACTACGGCAGTACAGAAGATGCCGCGGGCGAAGTCACCGCGATAGGGGATGAAGTCGATGTCTGCATCGAGGTAACCCTGTATCTGCTTGAGGCTCTGGCGAATCTCGGCAATGTGCTGGTGCTGGAAGGGCTTGTAGATGCTCAGGTTGTTGTTACGCCAAGAGAAATGGGTGGTGGCGCCTGGCTTCTGACCAGCTCCTGTTGAACCTGTAATGGCATTAACAGCTACATCCTCTTTCAGTATATTCAAGTAGGCTGCTGGCAGCAAGGCTATCTGAATACACGTGGCGAAGCATCCTGGGTTGGCTACATGCTGAGCTTTCAGGATTTCAGCCTTGTTGATTTCTGGCAGACCGTAAACGAATTTATAGGGTAAAGTGAAGAGTGAACCATTTGCTTCCGCACCTCCTTCTCCGGTAGGAAATTTTTCACTATTCACTGTTACCTTTTCCCTTTTAATACGGAAATCTTGGGCGAGATCGATGATTTTTACGTTCTCAGGGATGGTGTGCTCCTTGAGGAACTGTTCGCTTTTGCCGTGGCCAAAGCAAAAGAACACTACGTCGACTTCCTCAAAGGGCATCTGATCAGTGAAACGTAAATCCGTCTCACCGATAAGTCCCTCGTGCACGTCGCTTACGAGATTGCCTGCGTTGCTCTCAGAGTTGGCAAACACAATCTCGGCCTCGGGATGGTTCAACAGCACACGGATGAGCTCGCCACCCGTATAGCCTGCCGCACCAAGAATACCTACTTTTATCATTGTAGTAGCAAATTATTCACTTTTCACTATTCACTTTTCACTATTCACTTTTCACTATTCACTTTTACCTTTCATTAGGGTGGATGCCGTAATATACTCTCAGCGGAGTGCTGCTGACCTTGATGAAGCCTTTGGCCTCGTCGGCAGTCCAACCGGTCTGGGTCTCGCCATACTCTCCGAGCTTCGACTTCGTAAGGTCGTTGGCAGAGTCGATGCCAACGGTCTCGAAACCGTAGGGGCGCAGCTTCAGGATGGCGGTGCCGGTGACATTGCGCTGGCTGCTGGTCAGCATGGCCTCGATGTCAGGCATCACAGGCTCTAAGTACTGGCTCTCGTGCAGGAACATGCCGTACCAGTTGGCCACCTGGTCCTTCCAGTATTGCTGCCATTTCGACAGCGTCGACTTCTCCAACAGACGGTGGGCCTCGATGATGAGCTTCGGTGCAGCGGCCTCGAAGCCTACACGACCCTTGATGCCGATGATGGTGTCGCCCACGTTGGCGTCGCGACCGATGGCATACGATGCGCCAATCTCCTCAATCTTCTGGATGGCTTTTATGCGGTCGTCGAACTTCTCACCGTTCACACCGACAATCTCGCCCTTGTCGAACTCAATCTTCAGCAGCTGTTCAGGTTCCTTAGCTGTGACGTGTTTCAGATATGCCTCCTCGGGCAGACCCTGAGTCGGGTCGAGTAGCTCACCGCCACAGATGCTGGTTCCCCAGATGCCGACGTTATACGAGTACTTTAGCTTGGTGAAGTCGGCAAAGAATCCGTGTTCGTTCAGGAAGTCCACCTCCTCCTTGCGGGTGAGTTTCTTGTCGCGAGTCAGCGTGATAATCTCCACGCCGGGAGCCATGACGAGGAACGTCATGTCGAAGCGTATCTGGTCGTTGCCGGCACCTGTAGAACCGTGGGCAATGGCATCGGCACCTATCTCTTTTGCGTAGCGCGCGATGGCGATGGCCTGGAAAATGCGCTCAGACGAAACCGAAATGGGGTAGCAGTTGTTGCGCAGCACGTTGCCAAAGATCATGTACTTCAGCGACTTTGCGTAGTACTCCTGCGTCACGTCGAGAGTGACATACTCCTTAGCGCCTAACTTGTAGGCGTTCTCCTCGTTCTTCTTTAACTGCTCGGCACTGAAGCCTCCGGTGTTGGCGCAGGCGGCATAAACCTCATATCCGTCCTGTGCCAGTTTCATTACGGTGTAACTGGTGTCAAGCCCACCAGAAAAGGCTACTACTACTTTCTTCATATTTATTCTATACACTATTCACTATACACTATTCACTATTCACTATACACTATACACTATTCACTATTCACTATAC
>JAFZIL010000050.1 GCA_017554385.1 Prevotella sp.
AATAAAAAAGAGTGCCCAGAACAGGACTCGAACCTGCACGCCTCGCGGCACACGCACCTGAAACGTGCGCGTCTACCAATTCCGCCACCTGGGCATTTTTCGATAGGGCCATTCCCTAACGCTCTCTTGTTTTCAAAATGTTGAGCGGAAAACGGGACTCGGACCCGCGACCCCAACCTTGGCAAGGTTGTGCTCTACCAACTGAGCTATTTCCGCATGACCATCAAAGGCTGTTTGATGTGCATCTCTCTCGATTGCGGGTGCAAAGGTAATGCTTTTTTCTGAACCACCAAAATTTTTCGTCACTTTTTTTGAAAAAAAATGGCTTTCGTACTTTTTTCCACCTCCTCAACTCCGTATCTTATGATATATGTTACATGTATCAATCCATTCTGTTTCTGTAATCTTCGTAGTCGTAGCGACGCAACAACTCCAAGGTACCATCCTCATGGAGCATGCCAATGGAGGGATGGGTGATGCCGTTGAACATGCAGGTCTTCACGGTGGTGTAGTGTATCATATCCTCAAAGATCACCTCGTCGCCCACGGCCAAGGGGTGGGGGAAGCGCCACGAGGCCATGAAGTCGCCACTAAGGCAGCTGTTGCCACCAAGACGGTAGGTGTTTGAGGCTTCTTGCTCTGCATACTTTCGTTGGTCGAGAGAAGATATGATGTTTGAGTCCTCGTCGACATGCTCAGCTCCGCGCACATCTGGATAGTAGGGCATCTCAAGGCAGTCGGGCATGTGGCAAGTGAAGCTGACGTCGAGCACTGCTGTCTTGATGCCATGATCTTCAACAATGTCTACCACATGGCTCACCAGTGGCCCCGTCTGCCATGCGAAGGCGCTGCCTGGCTCGAGGATGATATGCAACCACGGATAGCGCTGGTGCAAGCCTTCAAGCAAACTGACAAGGAGCTCGACATCGTAGTCCTTGCGCGTCATCAGATGTCCGCCGCCCAGGTTGAGCCACTTCAGCTGCGGAAACCAGCGCGAGAACTTCTGCTCGATATGCACGAGGGTGCGCTGGAGAACGTCGGCTCCGCTCTCACAATGGCAATGGCAATGGAAGCCCTCAATATCAGCGGGCAGCTGCTCGGGCAGTTGGTCACTATTGACACCGAAGCGGGTGCCGGGTGCACAGGGGTTGTAGAGCAGCGTGCCCACCTCGCTGTATTCGGGATTGACGCGCAGGCCAAGGCTGCAACGGGTAGCCCTGTCGTGGAAGCGCTCGTACTGGGAAAGCGAGTTGAAGGTGAGATGACTGGAACAGCGCACAATCTCGTCGAACTCAGTTTCGGTATAGGCTGGCGAATAGGTATGGGCAGGGGCACCAAACTCTTTGAAAGCCAGTAGGGCCTCACTCAGCGAACTGGCCGTCGTGGCATGAATGTATTCGCGGAATATTGGGAACGTTTTCCATAGTGCGAATGCCTTGAATGCCAAGATAATCTCGACATCGGCACGACGTGACACGTCAGCAATGAGCCGGAGGTTACGACGCAGTTTGCGCTCCTCTATAATATAAATAGGTGTAGGGCTGTTCATCGTATATAGTTGTATTCGCCGGTTAGCTCTAATAGATGCGTGGGCCAAAGATGCGCGTTCCGATGCGCACCAGCGTCGAACCGTGGCGCAAGGCCAACAGATAGTCGTCGCTCATACCCCACGAACGTTCGCAGAATGCGGGGTCGTTGGCAAAATAGTGGGTTTTCACTTCGTTGAAGAAATCCTGAGCTGTCTGGAACTCTTCTTCTATCTGCTGTTCATCGTCGGTATTCGAAGCCATCATCATCAGTCCGCAGATACTGACGTGAGACATCTGACGCCATTCGCCCTCATCGAGCAGTTGGCGGCAGGCATCAAGTGTCAGCCCGTATTTCGTGGCTTCCTCGGCAATGTGCAGCTCCAGCAGTACCTTCACCACACGGTCGCACTTGGCAGCCTGCTTCTCGATCTCACGCAGCAGACGGATGGAGTCGACAGCCTCAATCATTGAGATGTAGGGAACAATGTACTTCACCTTATTGGTCTGCAGATGTCCTATGAAATGCCACTCAATATCCTTGGGCAGCTGTTCGTGCTTCTGCTTCAACTCCTGCTCGTGGCTCTCACCAAACACGCGCTGGCCCTCATCATAGGCAGCCATGACATATTCGGCAGGATGATACTTGCTGATAGCAACGAGGCGCACGCCATCGGTAAGGGTGGCAAGCACCTCGCTGAGATTTTCCTTTACATTATACATAATTCAAGTTTTTAGTAGTGCAGGAGTGTAGAATCCCCCTACCCTTCGAACTCAGGCTTGTCATCCTGAGACGCTGAGCCGGCATCTGCCTTCTTGTATTCGAAGACATCCATGAGGGTGGTCTCGGCCACAGAGGCAATCACATAGTCAATCATGGTGCCGCCCATCACCTGATCGATGTTCTTCACAGCACCATTGAGCGTACCGGCTTGAACCAGATAGTTCACGCTGGAACGCTTCTCCTTCTCGGTCTTCTCGTCGATGGTGATGAACTGCAACTTGGCCTTGTACCAGCGGTCGGCCAGGTCAGAGTCGTCGAAAAAGATTTCCTTGTAGGGTGCTTTCTTGATGTCGGCAACCTCGAACTCGCCACTGATATACGACGACATCTCCTCCATAATGCGCTGTTCGGCCTCGGTGAAGGAAAGGGCGTCAACGGTATAATTCTCAGTTACTTTCTTCTGCAAGCCGTCTTCCATAGTCTTCTCGTAACGGATCTTGCACTCAAACCACATTGCTGTTCTGCTTCTCATTGATTGTTTGTTATTATGATTATTGAATTGATAGTTATTCACTTTTGTCTCCAGCCGGTTGATAGCCATACTTTTTCAGTACTTTCTGTTTCTGAGTCTGCACTTCGCTCATGATCTGCTTGGAAATGCTTTCTGCCTTGTCAACACTGATGCCGGCCTGTGCAGCAAGGGCATCACGCTTACGGAGTAGCTCGTCCATCATCGTGTTGTTGCCTGAGATGAAGGATTGTTCGCTGGAACTCATGCGCTCCTTGCTATACATCTTAGAGAACACGCGTTCTGTCTCTTGTCTGAACTGACGACGAAAAATACGTTCGACCTCGGCTTCCAACTCCTCCATCTCAGCCCGTTCCTTGTCAGACATGAAAACGGTATCGGCAACGTCCAACCCAAGCTCGGTGGGTGTCAGTGCCGCGTCATAGGGATCCAGTACCACTCCTTCGTTAGCAGGCTTGACAAAAACCACGTCGACTGGTTCGGGCAGCGCTTCCACATACAGTCCGATGCAAAGCAATGCGATGGCCACAGCTGTCATGGTCAGGATGGCCGAGCGCATGCAGTTGCGACGACGCCCCACAGCATCGATCATCTCGTCGATAGAAGCATAGCGGAGCGAAGGGTCGGCCTCTGTGGCCTTAGCCACCACTTTTCTATACTCAAAGGGCATGCTGCCATCAGCATGCAACCGCTGAATGAACTTACCCAGTGCATAGACATCGCTACGCTCGTCGACATCGTCACCATTGACAACCTCGGGTGCCACATAATCTTCAAATCCCTGATAAAGAGACTCCTTGTCGTTCATCGACTTGAAGAATGAACCGTGCCATAGCAACATGGGCATGTTGTCATTCTTACGTGCAAAGACGGTCTTAGGCGAAAGGCAGCACTGATAGACTCTCTGCTCATGAAGAGACTTTAGGACGGATGCCAGCTGGCTAATGACGTGGTCGATGTAATCCTTGCCGGTCACAACGGCAGGATTCTGAGTAAGCAGTTGCTCAAACGACTGGTAGTTGCCTGGATTGAGTTCAATCTCGTAAATGCCACTACTATCCTCTTTTATCTTGAAATGCAACTGGGCTGGATGAACCAGTGTGTCGGTAAGTTCCGCATCGGCTTTCAGTCCCTCACAAAACACGATGCTGTCAGACAGTTCAGGACGTATCTCGACAACATTACGATATTTCTTTTCAATCAGCTTCTTATAGAAAGTTCCAATAGGCAAATCCTCATGATGGGTAGCCACACCTTCCCTGGAATCGAGCATTTCTTCGTAGTTCATCGTTAATTCTCTGTTTTGGAACGCAAAAGTAATCAATAATTCTGAAACCTGCAAATTTTTCAAGCCTTAAACGTCTTGTTCATTAATTTAGGCATTTTAAAATTGGTAGTTTGAAAAAAATGACGTACCTTTGCACGGAAATGAAACAGATAACAGTAAAAGACCAAGATTTAAGCAATGCGGCCATGGAGGGTATGGACGCATTCATACATGTGTTTGTCGAAGCTATACACGAAGCCATTGGTGGTGAACTGACAGACGATACCATGCAGGAGTTAAACGCTGACCAGCTGACGTTATTAGCATGGGATACCTTGCATGAAGAAGTGATGGACGGTGGGTTTATCCAGCTGATTCACAATGGGTATGGCCCTTATATCTTCAAGAATCCCTTTGCCAAGGCGCTGAACAAGTTGTGGGGTATGCGTGAGCTGTCAAAAATTCTCTATGAAGTACACACGCTTTGGCTCCAGAACCGTGAGGAAATTGAACGCGACTGCACTGATGAGGAGTTCATGGCGTTGTTTGAGCGCTTCCCGCAGTTCGACGATTACGACGACATGTTCGTGGAGAACGAAGAGGAATATACCTCGCAGGTGGCACATTACATTGACGAGCATATCGAGAAATTTGCGACTATCGTATGAACAAAGAACAGGAATTGCTCAGGAAGAAGAGTCCTGTGCAGATAAAGAATAAAAAGGCTGCCTTCGAGTATTTCTTCATCGAAGAGTTCACCGCAGGCATCGTGCTCACCGGAACCGAGATCAAGTCGATCCGAATGGGCAAGGCAAGTCTTGTCGATACATATTGTACCATTATCAATGGCGAGCTATGGGTGAAGGGAATGAGCATCAGCCCTTATTTCTACGGCTCGTACAACAACCATGAGATGAAGCGCGACCGCAAGCTTCTGCTCACTCGCCGTGAGATAGCCCGCTTGGCAAGTGCCACGAAGCAGACAGGCTATACCATTGTCCCCACGCTCGTTTTCATTGATGAGAACGGCAGGGCGAAGATGGACCTCGCGCTTTGCAAGGGAAAGAAGGCTTACGACAAGCGGCAGACACTCAAGGAAAAAGAAGACCGGCGCGAGATTGACCGGGCAATGAAGGATTACAAATGATTACCAATCTTATAACTGAGCGGATATTAATCCTTGACGGTGCTATGGGTACCGTTATCCAGGAGTATGGACTTGAGGAACAGGACTTTCGTGGTGATGTAGTCAAGCCAAGGAGCAAGCTGCTTGATGTGCCTCAGAAGGGCAACAACGATGTGCTGAACCTGACGCGCCCCGATGTCATCAGCGATATTCACGAGCGATACTTGAAGGCTGGAGCCGATATCATCACAACCAATACGTTTAATGCTCAGCGCATCTCGCAGGCCGACTACCACTTGGAGAACTTCTGCCGTGAGATGAACTTGCAAGGTGCCCGGTTGGCACGGCAGGCGGCCGACAGGTTCTCCACGCCCGAGAAACCGCGTTTCGTAGCAGGCAGTATCGGCCCAACGAATAAGACATGCTCCATGTCGCCAGATGTGTCCGACCCTGCCCGTCGCGAGCTGACCTATGACCAGTTGTTCGAAGCATATACCGAACAGATAACGGCACTCATTGACGGCGGCGTTGATTTGCTGCTCATTGAGACGATTTTCGACTCGCTCAATGCAAAGGTGGCCATCGACGCTGCCGTTCAAGCACGAGCTGAACGCGATGTGCCCATCATGCTCAGTGTGACTATTAGCGACAAGGCTGGTAGAACGTTGAGTGGACAGACGCTCGATGCCTTTCTCGCATCGGTCAGCAGCTATCCTATCTTTTCCATTGGCTTGAACTGCTCGTTTGGCGCCCGTCAGATGAAACCCTATCTAAAAGAGCTGGCAAGACGTGCACCCTATTATATTAGTGCCTATCCGAATGCTGGACTTCCAAACTCTCTCGGCCTCTACGATGAGACACCGGAGACGATGGCCCCGCAGATACAGGAGTTTATCGACGAAGGACTTGTCAATATTGTTGGTGGCTGCTGTGGCACCACGCCCGACTTCATTGCCAAGTATACTCCATTGGTCGTCAGTAAGCAGCCGCATGTGCCTGCTGCGAAGCCAAAGAACCTATGGCTGAGTGGTTTGGATGTACTTGAAGTAACCTCCAACCTCACTTCTCCAGCCTCCCACCTCTCGACCTTCACTAATGTCGGTGAGCGCTGCAATGTGGCCGGTTCGCGCAAGTTCCTGCGGCTCATCAAAGAGAAGAACTACGAAGAGGCGCTGCAGATTGCGCGTAAGCAGGTAGACGATGGGGCATTGGTCATCGATATCAACATGGACGATGGTCTGTTGGATGCCCGTCAGGAGATGGTGACCTTCCTGAACCTCATTGCCGCAGAACCCGATATCGCCCGTGTGCCGGTGATGATCGACTCCTCGAAATGGGATGTTATCGTGGCAGGTTTGAAGTGCGTGCAGGGTAAGAGCATCGTCAACAGTATCTCGTTGAAGGAGGGCGAAGACGTCTTCGTACAGCATGCCCGCGACGTGAAACGCCTTGGTGCAGCCGTGGTGGTGATGTGCTTTGACGAAGAAGGACAGGCCACGTCCTATGAGCGTCGCATTGAGATAGCCGACAGAGCATATCGTATTCTTACAGAGCAAATAGGATTCCTACCGCAAGACATTATCTTTGACCCCAACGTCCTGGCTGTAGCCACGGGAATGGAAGAGCATAATGCCTATGCCTTAGACTTCATCAGAGCTACGCGATGGATGAGAGAGCACCTGCCGGGAGCACACATCAGCGGTGGTGTGAGCAACCTGTCATTCTCGTTCCGGGGCAATAACTATGTTCGTGAAGCCATGCATGCCGTATTCCTCTATCATGCCATCAAGGCGGGTATGGACTTCGGTATCGTGAACCCAGCCACGAAAGTTACCTACGATGATATTCCAAATGATCAGCGGGAACTGATTGAAGACGTGATCCTGAACCGACGTCCCGATGCTGCCGAAAGGCTTATTGAGATGGCCAGCAGTCTTAACACCTCTTGTATAGACGCTATAGCATCTATAGACTCTATAGTTTCTACTGATACCCCACTCCCCCTTGAGGAGCGTCTTCAGCAGGCATTGATCAAAGGCAACAGCTCGACCCTTGAGGCCGACTTGGCTGAAGCTTTGCAGCAATATGAGCGACCAGTCGATATCATCGAAGGGCCGCTTATGGAAGGCATGAACGAGGTGGGCCGTCGTTTTGGCGAAGGTAAGATGTTTCTGCCGCAGGTGGTGAAGACTGCCCGTACCATGAAACAGGCCGTGGAGATTCTTCTGCCTAATATGGATGGTGGAATGTCTGGAAAATCCAAAGATTCCAAAGTAACCGGGAAATCCGGCAAGATACTCCTTGCTACTGTCAAGGGCGACGTGCACGACATCGGAAAGAATATCGTTGGTGTGGTAATGGCATGCAATGGTTATGAAGTTATCGACATGGGCGTGATGGTGCCTGCTGAGGACATCGTGAAGAAGGCAATCGAAGAACATGTCGACATGATAGGTCTCTCAGGACTCATCACTCCGAGTCTTGAAGAGATGGTCAACGTGGCTAAAGAACTAAGGAAGGCAGGACTTGACATCCCCGTTATGATTGGTGGAGCTACAACCAGCGAACTGCATGTAGCGTTGAAGATAGCTCCTGTCTATGGCGGTCCTGTGGTATGGATGAAGGATGCTTCGCAGAATCCGTTGGTTGCAGCGCGCCTCATGGCCGACGGTCAGCGCTTGTCTGAGGAACTGAACGAGGAATATGCCCATCTGCGCAAACAATACCAGCAGGAGCAACATACGCTTGTGTCGCTCGAAGAGGCGAGAAAGAACAAACCCAATTTTTTCACAAATCTCAATCCGCAAGAATGATAAAGACCATTATTTTCGACCTTGGAGGCGTGATCCTCACACTCGACCAACCGCAGGCAATACGCCGTTTCGAGGCCCTCGGCCTGGAGGATGCCGAACAGCGGCTTGACCCTTATACACAACAGGGCATCTTCGGAGACCTGGAAGAAGGCAAGATAGATGCCGAGACCTTCCGTTTGGAACTGGGCAAGCTCGTCGGTCGTGAAGTATCGTTTGAGGAGTGCTGCTTTGCATGGCAGGGCTATGCCAAAGAACTGCCACAGCGCAACCTCGACGCGCTGAGGAAGTTGCGTAGCGAAGGTTACCGGCTCATTCTTCTTTCCAATACCAATCCCTATATGATGGAGTGGGTCGACTCGCCACGTTTCGATGGTCAGGGTCATGGCATACGTGACTATATGGATGCCTGTTACTTGAGTTTCAAGATGAAGGTGATGAAGCCAGCCGACTCTTTCTTCCGCCGTGTACTGATGGCTGAGCAGACGCCACCGTCGGAATGTCTCTTTGTCGATGACGGTCCCCGCAACGTGGCTGCTGCCAGCCAGATAGGCATCCGTACCTACTGCCCTGAGAACGGGGCCGACTGGACACAGGATATTTATAGTTACCTCAAATAAAAATTGAACGAAACAACAGATGATGAAAAATCACATAGCCAAGCGCTTGTCAATAACGACATGTTTGTCAATAATCATTTGCCTCCTATCCTTCAGCTCTGCATTGGCACAGCCGAAGCGAGAGTTCCGTGGGGCATGGATACAATGCGTCAATGGACAGTTCCAAGGCATGGGTACCCAGAAGATGCAGCAGACGCTCACCTATCAACTCGACGAACTGCAGAAAGACGGTGTCAACGTGATCATCTTTCAGGTACGTCCCGAGTGTGACGCGCTCTACCAGAGTCAGATTGAACCTTGGAGCCGCTTTCTTACCGGACAACAGGGAAAGGCACCCAGTCCATATTGGGACCCACTACAATGGATGATTGACGAGTGCCACCGTCGTAACATGGAACTGCACGCATGGATCAATCCCTACCGTGCCAAGACAAAGACCACGAAGGAACTGGCTGTCACCCATGTGGCCGCACGCCATCCCGAACGCTGTTTCAACTACGACGACCTGCTCATACTGAACCCAGGTATTCCCGAGAACCGCGATTACATTTGCAACGTGGTGCGCGACATTGTGACACGCTACGATGTCGATGGTATTCACATGGACGACTACTTCTATCCCTACCCTGTTGCAGGACTCGACATACCCGACAACAATGAATACCGCCTTCATAATAACGGTATTTCCAACAAGGGCGACTGGCGGCGCTACAATGTGAACCTCTTTATTGAACAGTTCTACAAGACTGTCCACGAAGCCAAGCCTTGGGTCAAGGTAGGCATCTCACCCTTCGGCATCTATCGCAACAAACGCTCGTCGGAGATGGGAAGCAACACCAACGGACTGCAGAACTATGACGACCTCTATGCCGACATCCTATTGTGGGTGAACAACGGATGGCTCGACTATCTTGTACCTCAGATATATTGGGAGATAGGCAACAAGGCAGCCGACTACGAAACGCTCATACGCTGGTGGAACCAATATGCAGGCAAACGACCACTCGTCATCGGCGAGGACGTGGAACGTACCGTCAAGCATAAGGACCTGCACAATCCTAACACCCACCAGATGAATGCCAAATACGCACTACATCAGGAAATGCGTAATGTAAGGGGTACGGTGCTCTGGTATGCCAAGGCTGTCGTCGACAATATCGGCAGCTATGGTTCTGCCCTCCGTAGCTATTACTGGCGGACGCCAGCTCTTCAGCCCTCTATGGACTTCATCGACAAAACCGTCCCCAAGAAGCCACGTAAGCTGAAACCTGTCTGGACCAGCGATGGCTTGAAACTCTTTTGGACGGCACCCAAAGGCAAAGACTGGCGAACAAATGCCCACCAATATGCCGTCTATCGTTTTGAGAAAGGAGAAAAGGTGAACCTTAGTGATGCCACGAAGCTGGTGCTTATCACCTCCGACAACTATTGTTCACTACCCTACACCAGCGGAAACAAAAAGTATACCTATGTGGTTACCACACTTAACCGCCTGCACAACGAGAGCAAGGGAGCAAAGAAAACCATTAAGCTCTGACACTATTCCTTGGGAGACAAGCCAAAACAAACGAAATCTATTTGAATAACAAGACATGGCAACAGTAGACGACAAGAAAGTAATCTTCTCGATGGTGGGAGTAAGCAAGACCATCCAGCAGAACCAGAAACAAGTACTCAAGAACATCTACCTGAGTTTCTTCTACGGAGCGAAGATAGGCATCATAGGACTGAACGGTGCAGGTAAGTCGACACTAATGAAAATTATTGCCGGGCTTGACCAGCAGTATCAGGGCAACGTGGTTTGGAGTCCAGGCTACACCGTGGGCTACCTGCCACAAGATCCTCCGCTCAACGAGGAGAAGACGGTGAAGGAGAACGTGATGGAGGGCGTACAGAGTGTTTATGACGCTCTGAAAGAGTACGACGACATCAACCAGAAATTCGGTCTTCCCGAATATTACGAGGATGCCGACAAGATGGACAAGCTCATGGCCCGTCAGGCTGAACTGCAGGACATCATCGACGCTACCGATGCCTGGAACATGGACTCGAAACTCGACCGAGCTATGGCCGCACTTAACTGTCCTCCAGGCGATTGGGACGTAAAGAACCTCTCGGGTGGTGAGCGCCGACGTGTGGCGCTATGCCGACTGCTGCTACAGAAGCCCGACGTGCTGCTGCTCGACGAGCCTACCAACCACCTCGATGCCGAGAGCATCGACTGGCTGGAACAGCATCTGCAGCAGTACGAGGGTACGGTGATTGCCGTGACCCACGACCGCTACTTCCTCGACGACGTGGCAGAATGGATCCTGGAGCTCGATCGCGGTGAGGGCATCCCCTGGAAGGGAAACTACTCATCGTGGCTGGAGCAGAAGAGCCAGCGGCTGGCACAAGAGGAGAAGACGGCCTCGAAACGCCGCAAGACGCTGGAACGCGAGCTGGAATGGGTGCGCATGGCTCCAAAAGCCCGTCACGCCAAGGGCAAGGCCCGTCTGAACTCCTACGACAAGATGCTGAACGAAGAGCAGAAGGAGCGCGAAGAGAAACTTGAAATATTCATCCCCAACGGTCCTCGATTAGGCAACAAGGTCATCGAGGCCGAGCATGTGGCCAAGTCGTTCCCGGAAAAGACGCTGTTCACCGACCTGAACTTCGTGCTCCCGCCCAACGGCATCGTAGGCGTCATCGGTCCCAACGGAGCAGGAAAGACCACGCTCTTCCGACTGATCATGGGAATGGAGAAGCCCGATGCAGGCACCTTCAGCGTAGGCGAGACGGTGAAGCTGAGCTATGTAGACCAGCAGCATAAGGACATAGACCCTGAGAAGAGCGTCTACCAGGTAGTGAGCGGCGGCAACGAAACCATCCGCATGGGAGGCAGGGACATCAACGCCCGTGCCTATCTGTCGCGCTTCAACTTCAGCGGCGTAGACCAGGAGAAGAAGTGCGGTGTGCTCTCAGGCGGTGAGCGCAACCGTCTGCAGCTGGCTGTAGCCCTGAAGCAAGAGGGTAACGTGCTGCTGCTCGACGAGCCTACCAACGATATCGACGTGAACACCCTTCGCGCATTGGAGGAAGGTCTGGAGGGCTTTGCCGGTTGTGCCGTCGTCATCAGCCACGACCGCTGGTTCCTCGACCGCATCTGCACCCACATCCTGGCTTTCGAAAGCCCCCGTGCTGGCGACGGCACGTCGGAAACGGCCCAGAGCAATGTGTTCTTCTTTGAAGGCAACTATTCGGAATACGAAGCCAACAAAGCGTTGCGTCTCGGACTCGACGAACCCAAAAGAGCACGCTACAGGAAACTGATGGAGGAATAATCTGGCAATTGTTTTCGTCATATCGGAAAAAATGCCTACCTTTGCATCCCAACAACAAAATAACATAGCATCACAATTATGACAGAGAAAATTCTGACTGAGAACGAAGAGAAGAAAAGCGTCAGCTTTGTAGAACAGAAGGTGATTGACGACCTGGCAGCAGGCAAGAACGGAGGAAGACTGCAGACACGCTTCCCACCCGAACCCAACGGCTACCTTCACATAGGCCATGCCAAGGCTATTGCCATCGACTTCGGACTGGCAAAGAAATATGGCGGTGAGTGCAACCTGCGCTTCGACGATACCAACCCCGTGAAGGAGGACACCGAATATATCGAGAACATTGAGCAGGACATCAAGTGGCTGGGCTACGAATGGGCCCACGTCTACTATGCCTCCGACTACTTCCAGGAGCTGTGGGACTTTGCCGTATGGCTCATCAAGCAAGGCCGTGCCTACGTCGACGAGCAGAGTGCCGAGGTCATTGCCCAGCAGAAGGGCACGACAACCTCGCCTGGTACAAACAGTCCCTATCGCGACCGTCCTGTGGAGGAGAACCTGAAGCTGTTTGACTACATGAACAGCGGCAAGTGCGAACCCGGCACTCTGGTCCTTCGCGCCAAGATCGACATGGCCCATCCGAACATGCTGTTCCGCGACCCGCTCATCTACCGTGTGCTGAACATCCCACACGTGAAGACCGGAACAAAGTGGAATGCATACCCGATGTATGACTTCACCCACGGCCAGTGCGACTATCTCGAGGGTGTGACCCACTCCTGGTGCACGCTGGAGTTTGTGGAGCACCGTCCCCTCTACGACCTCTTCGTCGGGTGGATGCGTGAATGGGCAGCAGAGTGCGGTGCTACAGCCGAGAGCGGTAGCAAACTCTCCACTCTCCACTCTACCCTATCAACCTATCAGGGGCCTCGTCAGACAGAGTTCAACAAGCTGAACCTGAACTATACGCTCATGTCCAAGCGCAACCTCCTGGCATTAGTCAACGAGAAGCTGGTCAATGGTTGGGACGATCCCCGCATGCCGACCATCTGCGGATTGCGACGCCGAGGCTACTCGCCCGAGAGCATCGTGAAGTTCATGGATAAAATCGGCTATACGAAGCTCGATGCCCTTAACGACATGGCCCTCATGGAGAGCGTTGTTCGCGAAGACCTGAACAGCCGCGCCATCCGCGTTAGTGCCGTGCTCGACCCTGTGAAGGTGGTTATCACCAACTATCCTGAGGGACAGGTGGAGCAACTCACCGCCATCAACAATCCCGAAAACGAGGCCGACGGTACGCACACCGTAGAATTCAGCAAGGAACTGTGGATTGAGCGTGATGACTTCATGGAGGTGGCCGAGAAGAAGTTCATGCGTTTGGCTCCCGGCAAGGAAGTAAGGTTAAAGAACGGGTACATTATTAAATGTGACGAAGAACATCCCTGCGACAAGGATGCCGACGGCCGTGTGACCACCATCTACTGTACCTACGACCCCGAGACACGCAGCGGACTGCCCGGTGCCGACCGTAAGATCAAGGGAAAGACCCTCCACTGGGTTTCCTGCGAGCATGCGGTGAAAGCTGAAGTCAGGATTTATGACCGTCTCTGGAAGGTGGAGAATCCACGCGACGATATGGCAGCCATCCGCGAGGAGCAGCAATGCGATGCGGTGACAGCCATGAAGCAGATCATCAACCCCGACTCGCTCACCGTGCTCGACAATTGCTACGTAGAGCCCTTCGCAGCCACCATGAAGCCGCTCACCTACCTGCAGTTCCAGCGCATCGGCTACTTCAACGTCGACACGACCTCTACTCCCGACCACCTGGTCTTCAACAAGACCGTAGGACTGAAAGACACCTGGAAGAAATAATGAAGGAAACGGGTGACGAATACTACGACAGCCAGGAATTCCACGACCTGCTCAGCGAGTATGAGCAGGCCGTGAATGCCGGTGAACCCGTTTTCATGGATGCCGACGAGCTGTCCGAAATTGCCGACTACTACCAGATAACCGGCAACAATGAACTTGCCGACAAAGCCATCACCCTCGCGCTGAGCCTGTCGCCCGGTGCTATAGCACCACTTACCTATAAAATCCACGAAGCGCTCTACAATGGCGACACAGAGATGGCCCGTGTCTACCTCAACCAGATTGTTGACAAAGATGAGCCCGACTATGTCTACGACTTTGCCGAGATACTGCTTGCAGAAGGTAGGATAGACGAGGCCGACACCTACCTGAGGGATGAACTGAAGAAGACGCCTGCCGAGGAGTATCAAGACTTTGTCGTCGATGTGGCCAACATCTTCGCCGACTATGGAGTCAGCGAGAAGTCAATGGAGTGGATGGCACGTGCCAAGCCCGAGGACACGCCGGAGTTCAAGGAGCTCATGGCACGGACGCTGTTCGGGCTGGGAAAATACAAGGATTCCGAAAAGCTCTTCAACGAACTGATCGACGACAATCCCTTTTCAAAGTATTATTGGAACGCGCTGGCTTCAGCTCAGTTTATGAATGAAGACTACTCGAACTCCATACAGAGCAGCGAGTTTGCCATCGCCATCGACCCTAACGACGCCGACAGCATCTTTGCCAAGGCAAATGCCCTGTACCATCTGGACAACTATGAAAAGGCAAACGAATACTATCAGCGGTATCTGGAACTCGTTCCCGACGATGAGTATGCCTTGCTGCACAAAGGTACATGCCTCATCAACATGGGAAGGATAGATGACGCAGTAAATGTTCTGACAAAAGCTAGACAAATTGCGGAAGAGGTGGACGACGAAGGTAACACATCACCCAGTCTTTGCGAGATATATACAGAACTAGGGTTTGCATTCAACGAACAGGGAAAAACAGACGAAGCGCTCCATTGCCTCGGGTTGACCGACACTCTGGATTGTGACCATTCGCAAATTGAAGTCGTCAAGGGTCACGTACTGCTCTCGGCTGGAAGACTGGAAGAAGCCGACGAATGCTTCAATATGGCAGTAGAGAACAGCAGCGACAAGCACCTTACCATCATGCGCATCGCTGTGTCGTACTTCGACAACAAGCACATGGAAACGACCTACGAAATTCTGAACCACCTCTACAAGGCCACCCCACCCGATTACAAACTGGGATTTGCATATATGGCTCTGTGTTGCCTCGAAATGAAGAAATACGATGAGTTCCTGAAGTACCTGAAGATTGCCTGCCAGCGTAATCCCATGGAATGCAAGCAGGTGCTTCATCACATGTTTCCTGCCGACCTTGATCCAGTAAAGTATTACGATTACGTCTATTCCCAATTAAAGAAATGAACTTTATCTCCACCCTTCTCAACAACCTGAACTACGGTACTATCCTCCTGCTTATGCTGCTTGAGAGCACGGTCATACCTGTTCCCTCAGAACTTGTTGTTGCTCCTGCTGCCTATCATGCTGCCGGAGGCAACCTCAATGTGGTGCTCGTCGTCCTGTTTGCCACCATCGGAGCCGACCTGGGCGCTTCCATCAACTATTTCGTGGCTCTCTATGTAGGCCGGCCTGTCATCTACCGTTTTGCCAACAGCCGCTGGGGAAAGATGTGCCTGCTCAATCAGGAGAAAGTCGAGAAGAGCGAGCGATACTTCGACGATCACGGTATCGTGGCTACACTCACGGGTCGTCTCATTCCCGGCATCCGCCATCTGATCAGTCTGCCGGCAGGACTGGCTCGGATGAACTACTGGAAGTTCCTGCTCTACACCACCATCGGAGCCGGAGCGTGGCACACCATTCTTGCCGTCATGGGATGGTATCTGCATGCCGTCGTTCCCGAGGACCAGCTCTCGCAGACCATTCAGCAATACAACCACTACATCGTGGCCGGCATCCTGGCCATCGTTGTACTGGTCATCGGCTGGCTGCTGCTTAAGAAAAAGAAGAAGACGGAATAATCAACTGTTTTTCAGTATGGTGAACTTGGCAAACTTGAGCAAGAGCTGCTTCGTGCCGGCATTCCGGAATTCTACCGTGGCCTTCTCGTTCTCGCCAACACCTTCTATGCGCAGCACCTTGCCTATTCCGAAACGCTGATGTTCTATCGTGCATCCTTCGCGCAAACCCTCATGCTGGGTGTTTGACGCGGAAGAAGGTGTACTACCCCCCGTGTTCACAGTCCTGTTGTTCAGCGACGACACCGGCTTGAACCTCCTGGCAGCGGCTCCTGCCAGCTGGGTCTTGAACTGTGCCGAGAACGGGTCTACCGGTGGCTCTTCACGTCGTGGAGCTACGGCACGTGGCATGGGGTCAGCCCTGAACTGAGTGGCTACCGGCCGCGGGTTCTGCGTCCAGCTTGTGCGCTGACTACGTGCATACGGTTCGTCTGCCGCATCCTTCTGGTTGTCTACATGCAGCAGCGAGGGATTGATGTCACGGATAAAGCGGGAGGGCGTGTCATATTCCATCCGTCCGAATCGGAAACGGTTCTGGGCACAAGTCAGGATGCAATGCTTCTCGGCACGGGTGATGGCGACGTAGAGCAGGCGTCGCTCTTCCTCTATCTCCCTCATAGAGTTCGTACACATGGGCGAAGGGAAAATGTTCTCTTCCAGCCCCACCACAAAAACCGTGGGGAACTCAAGTCCTTTGGCCGAGTGGATGGTCATCAGCGACACCTTCGGGCTGTCGGCATCGCCATCGCTGTCAAGGTCGGTCAGCAGCGACACTTCCTGCAGGAAGTCGCTCATAGACACCTCGTCGCCCTGTCCCTCTTCCCTACGCGACTCCACAAAATCCTGCATACCCCCGAGAAACTCTTCCAGGTTTTCCTGACGGGCTACATCCTCCGGCTCATGGCCGCTGTAGATATCCTTCGAAATGCCACTCTGAGTAATGATGTCATGGCCCAACTGGTAGGCATCCTCGTTGGCCACGCGTCCCGTCCACCCCTCTATCAGCTGGCGGAAGGCCTCAATCTTCGTCGCTGTTCCCTTGGTGATGTCAACATGAAACAATACCGGCTGTGAAACGACTGCCCATAGCGACACGCCATACGTCGATGCTGCGTTGATAATCTTTGTCAGCGTCGTGGCCCCTATTCCGCGCGTCGGATAGTTAATCACACGCTTCAGAGCCTCCTCGTCGTTGGGGTTGACCACAAGACGGAAGTAGGCAATGATGTCCTTGATCTCCTTGCGCTGATAGAACGACAGGCCTCCATATATGCGGTACGGTATGTTCTGCTTGCGCATATACTCCTCGAACGAGCGGCTCTGAGAGTTCGTACGGTAGAGTATGGCGAAATCGTTCCACTGGAGTTTCTCAGTCCTGCGCAGCCTCAGTATGTCGTTACACACAATCAGCGCCTCTTCCTTGTCGCTATAGGCAAGCTTCAGCTGCACCTTGTCGCCCTCGGCATTATGGCTGTAGGCCGTCTTGGGTATCTGACGCGCATTCTTGCTGATCAGGCTGTTGGCAGCCTGTACTATCAGCTGCGTCGAACGGTAGTTCTGCTCCAGCTTGAACAGTTTGGCATCGTCGTACGACTGTCTGAAGTCGAGTATGTTGTCGATATTGGCCCCACGAAAGCCGTAGATGCTCTGGGCATCGTCGCCCACGACACACACACGCTGATGATCACGCGTCAGCTGCAGTACGATGGCCTGCTGTACGGAGTTGGTGTCCTGATACTCGTCGACCAGCACATATTTATATTTGTCTACGTATTTTCGCCTGATCTCCTCGTGCTGAGCAAACAACAGGTAGGTGTTCACCAGAAGGTCGTCGAAATCCATAGCGTTGGCTTGGCGGCATCTTTCGCCATACATCCTGTATATCTCGGCCACCTTAGGCTTCTTCGGGTCGAACAGCGAACTGTTTACAAAGCCATCAGGGCGCACTAGGTGGTTCTTGGCCATAGAGATCCTGTCGCTGACGGCATGCGGGTTATACTCCTTGTCGTCAAGGCCCATCTCCTTGCAGATGCTTTTCACCAACGAGCGTGAATCGGCCTGGTCATAGATCGTGAAGTTGGAATTGAAGCCCAAGACCGATGCCTCGGCCCTCAGGATACGGGAAAAGACAGAATGGAAGGTACCCATGTGCAGATACGCGGCTACCTCCTGTCCCACCAACGCCCCGATACGCTCTTTCATCTCCTTCGCAGCCTTGTTGGTAAACGTCAGCGCCAGAATGTTCCAAGGCTTCATACCCTTGTCACTCAGCAGGTAGGCTATCTTATAGGTCAGCACGCGCGTCTTTCCGGAACCGGCACTCGCAATGACGAGTGAGGCACCGTCGCAATACTCTACAGCCTCGCGCTGGCTCTCATTCAGTTGGCTAAGCAATTCTTCCCTCAATTTTCTGATTTTTATTGTTTTGAAATTTTTCCCCTCATCTTACCGTAAGATGGAAGCAGCTCTGCTTCCGCTCATACTTCACGTAGCAACGCCCGCCCCTGCGCATGTCTCTGAGCACCTCGCTCAGAATCCATTTCAGCGAGTCGTTTCTCACCTCCCGCTTGTGGGGACCGTCGGGGTCTTCAACGGTGATGTATCGGTTATAACAGATGTCGATGGTGGTACCATAGAGATGGCACGAGTTCTCTGTGGCATTCTTGTTGTAGTTGCGCAGCTTCCTGATGTCTTCCTGCGAACGAAGCACGCTCGTGACAACCAGCTTGTGCAGCGGCACGCCCTTCACCTGCAGACTGTCGTAGAACGCCTGCCCGATGTCCTGAAGCAGTATGGCGGCACGGGGCACCAGATAGGGTATGCTGCGCTGCAGGGGGTCTACATGATAGTAGGGACTGACACCCACATACACCAGCTCCTTACGCCGTTTCTCGGCATCGGCCCTGCTCGCAACAGGCTTCACGCCCCACTTCCTCGCTGCCGTCAGCTGCAGGGCGTTGGTATCGGGAAATTCCACCTGATAGTCGCTCACCGAGTAGATGCGATGGTATCGCCGCTCTTCCTTTCCCTTCACAGTCTCCTGTTCTTGTGCCGAGCCTGTCGAATGTACCTGTGCCGAGCCTGTATCCTGTACTTGTGCCGAGCACGTATCCTGTACTTGGGGAGTGCTGTCGCTTATCTCCTCAGCAGCCGAAGTCTCTATTTTCGGAGCAACGGCCTCGTTGGCCATCGCAGAATGATCATTCTTTATAAAACCATCGTATGTGCAACGTCCGAGTGCCAGCACAAGAATCAAGACACCCATCAGTTGCACATATCGGTCCTTTATCTTTTTCGAAGTCATCTATATACCAGAATTTTGACTGCAAAGGTACTAATATTTTCCGAACGAACCAATAAAACAAGTTGTTTTTTACCTCTTTTGCACATCCTGTCAACTACGACATGACCGATAATCGGCTGATGGTCAACGGCTGAACATCCTCCCCTCATACAAAACTCCGCCCTTGGCACTCTGCTCTTTGCCAACGGCGGGGTTAATAGTAGAAACAGCAAAATGCCTCTAAAATAGGAAAATCGATTCTGAAATCATGGAAATCGGCGACAAATGGGGTATTTTATCGCCGATTTCTCATTTTCAGATTCAAAAAGTCGTTTTTAAAGACTCTGGAGACGGGCAATTTCCTTGCGAATACTTTCGATTACGTCAGGATTAACTATTTCGCCATTCTGATTATATACGACAAACACTTTACCACCAAATTCTTCTGTAAAGTCGTTGAAACTGGCTTGCATGCGCTCGCTCATGGAATGATGTTCTAAGTTATCGCTATCCATGACGAGTTTGACCTGTATGCCCAGTTGATGCTTCCCCACCTTGGCAACATAGTCAATATCACCTGCATAATCGAGTTCGGGATTGCATTCTTCAAAAACCAAGTTAGGAAATAGTTTTGCTAACACGTCATTCACTACAGACTTCTCACGAATGCAAGAAGTGCTGGTGAGGGCCGATATTACAGTCCTAACATCTTCAAACAGTTTTTCCTGAGCTTTCTTGCACTCAATAGTGTCCCTTTCTATATCAGATAGTTTCTGTAAAAGTTCTTCTTTTGTCATAGATATACGATGTTATTTTATTCCCATGAAATCACTCAGAGGCCGAATCTTTGCTGCAAACGTGTATTTATCCTCTTTGAGGTCAGGACATTGCTTCATCGTTATGGGCTTCATCGGGTCGAAATGGAGTACCACGTAGTATGCTGCACTACGAGGTGAGAAACCATACTGCTGCAACGTTTCACGGGCCCATATCTGGAAATGCCCGCGTGTCTTCAGCTTGAACAACTGGGCATTCTGACCATTGGTATGAAGCAGGACATAGTTGAGGCGCTCAAAACCTGGAGTAACAAGCAATGAGCCTTTCGAATCACCAGCGCGAAGATAGCAAATGCCCGTCTCAATCATCTTTTTGTATAAGTCTGGGCGAGCGTGATTCACCATTACCATCACCTCCTCTGGATTCTCCGACATCTTTTTTAGTATCCACTCAGCCCTTGAAGCATCTTCAATTTCATGCTTGCGTCGGATTCCATAGTCAAGGAACTCTTGGCTTTGATCTATACCGATGAATTTCCTGCCAAGTAAATTTGCGGCAATTCCCGTGGTACAACTCCCAGCAAAGGGATCTAGAATGGTTTCACCTTCACGAGTAGAAGCGAGAATGATGCGATAAAGAAGTCGAAGGGGCTTTTGAGTAGGATGTTTACCCAATTTCATTTCCCATGACGAAATGAATGGAATTCTCCACACATCAGACATTCGTACACCTCCATTGATTTGCTCCATTAGATCGCAATTAAAGTAATGTGGTATCTTCTCAGATTTCCTTGCCCACACGATGTATTCTGTTGTAAAATTGAAATAATTACGCGAAAGTGTTGGTTTCGCGTCTGATTTTTGCCAGACAATAATATTTAGGACTTTGAACCCCAACTCAACCAAACATGTGGCCACAGAGAAGATATTGTGATAGGTTCCGCTAACCCATATAGTACCACTATCCTTTAAAACATCATGACAGACAGTAAGCCATTTTTTGTTAAATCTATCAATATTTTCAAGATCTGTCACTCTATCCCATTCACCTTTCTCAAAGCTTTTCCATTCTCCGTTTATCTTTATTGATTTGTTACGAGATAGGAAATATGGAGGGTCAGCGAAAACCACATCACATTTTTTGCATAATGCCCCCATCACTTCAGTTGCATCGCCTTGATACAATTCAAACTGATGGTCGTTTGATTCGAAATAGACCTCCATCTGATATAATTATGATATCATGCAAAAGCCAGTTCAAGTTCAATGGCTTCTTCTTGGTATTGTGCCTCTTGCAAATCAAAATTATACACCAATGCCTCTATCATTGGATGGCGGTTTTCTATATGGCCACCACCGTGATAGAAGTGTTCTTGAGTTGCCACATTAAACTGGTTCCAGAAACGATCCATCATTTCATTTTCTCGAAACTCATTATGATGCCATGTAGATAAAATGAAATGTGCTGGTGTATTTATTAATGCTGTATAAAGAGCTTCTTCATCTTCTTCCGTCCAGCCATTGTAATAA
>JAFZIL010000051.1 GCA_017554385.1 Prevotella sp.
GGCACCTTCTACACCACCATCGAGGGCAAGGGCGAGACCGACCCCGACAAGTTCAACGTGGCCGAGAACATCAAGGCCCTGCACATCCGCTTCCTCCCTGAGCAGGAGCAGGAGATGGACATCTCCAGCCGCCAGTTCCTCAAGAAGGCGAAGTTCGTCAGCGTCGACAGCCTCGGAGACAAGCCCGAGGAGCCGGAGGAGGAGCAGGAGGGCGATTAAATCGCCCAGGAAGTCAGGGGAAGTCAAGGGGAGTCAAGGCAAGAACTCCCCCTAAGACTGACAGCATCAACAGGTGCTGCCGGTCTTTTTTTATGTTATTGAGTCCACTTTAAAAAGTCCACATACTGCCGCAACGGGAGGACTCATGTTATTCAAGTTTCGGAAGTTTCGTACGCGTGAACGCCGTGTACTTTCTATTTATGCGAATGGATAATGCGCTGAGTGATATGCAGGTAACACCACTCGATACATAGGGGGAGGCCGACGCCCACAAAGGTGTAGGCGAGGAAGAAGAGGTCGTCGGCAGAGTGGTCGTGGATGACCATGTGGCAGCCTATCTGGGCCCAATCCATACCATAGTAGAGAATCTTCAGGGCGCTGACCACCTTGAAGGAGATGATGTGGAGTACGAAGATGATGAGGGTGTGGTCGCCTATGTAGACGAGGATACGCTTGACCCGATTGTCGAAGCGGTCGATAAAGGTGGCGACGTTGTAGGTAAGCAGGCATCCGCAGAGGGCTGGAAGGGGCAGCGAGAGGAACTGCTCGAAGGTGGAACGCCAGTTCATGTTGGCCGTGGCATAGACGGAGAAGAGGGCTACAACGGCAAAGAGTACGACGTTGTGCCACCAGCGGGGACGGTAGAGGTGCTGCCACTGACGGAAGAGGAAGCCCGATGCGAAGAAGAAGCAGCCCATGATGTCGCGGTAGCCGCCCTGAACGAGGTTGACCACCTTGAGGTTCTCAGCGGTCTTCCAGCCGGCAAGCAGCAGCATCGTGACGCAGATGGCCAGGGGAATCCACAGGTGGAGCGCCTTGTCGGAGGGCTCGCTATGGGCAAACCTGCGCCAGAGCCACGTGCCGATCTTGAACGTGAAGAGGTAGAGCAGGCTGGCCACAAGAAGTCCGCGGAAGAACCAGAAGGCTCCGGCCAGGAACTCGTCGTAGCCGCCCATGGCGGTGACGATGTTCCACAGGCGCTGCTCGGCCTGGTGCCAGGTATAGGGGTGGGTGACGCCACCCGTCCAGTTGCCGTATTGCTCGTTGAGCAGTCCGATGCGGAACATCAGGTTGTGGATGACGAGGAAGAAGAGCGACCACTGGACGAAGGGCAGGTAGAGCCCGCGCAGGCGCTTCTTGATGAAGGTGGCCTCGTCGTTGAGGTAGTGGAGGGAAAAGAAATAGCCTGCTGCTACGAAGAAGAGCGGCATGTGGAACTCATAGAGGAATGCTGACAGCCAGGACGGGCAGTCGGCATGGCCCATAACCATGAGGATGATGGCGATGGCCTTACAGATGGAGATGGTTTCGTTTCTCAATTCTCAATGATAAATTTCCTATAGGAACGGACGTAGCAGGGAGGCAAACCATCCGCGGAATTTCTGCCACGGGGTGCGGAATCGCTCCCATTCCTCGGGCGTGAGGAGCACGCTCTGCTGCTTGTCGCGGTCGAACATGCGGTCGAGCTCGAGGGTGGTGTTGCGGTCGATGATGACGGCGTTCTCCTCGTAGTCGAAGCGCATGCTGCGGGCATCGAGGTTGGTGGAGCCCACGGTGCAGAAGCGTCCGTCGACCATCATGATCTTAGAGTGATGGAAGCCGGGCTGGTAGAGCCAGACGGTGGCTCCCCGCTTCATGAGCTTGTGGGCGTTGTAGAACACGCAGTCGGGGGTGAGCGGTATGTCGCTCTTGGCCGACACCATGATTTCGACCTTCACGCCACGGTCTATGGCTCGCTTGATGGCGCGGTTGACCGAGGGTATGAGTGTGAGGTAGGGGTTGATGATGCGCACGGAGTCCTGGGCGTCGTCGAGGGCGTTGATGTAGAGCTGGCGCATGATCTTATTGGTGGTGTGGGGCTCGCGGTTGGCAATGCCCACGAGCTTGCGGCCTGCGGTGGCTGTGGTGTCGGGCTTCAGACGGCTGAAGCTGTTGGGCTCGTAGGCACGGAAGTACTCCGGTCGCCAGATGTCCTCGCCGGTGGTCTTCTGCCAGATGCGGGCAAAGATGAGCTGCAGCTCGTTGACGGCACCACCCTCGATGCGGCAATGCATGTCGCGCCACTCGCCCACCTGCTCGGTGCCGTTGATATAGTAGTCGGCCACGTTCATGCCGCCGGTGTAGGCTATCTGTCCGTCGATGACCACGATCTTGCGGTGGTCGCGTGGCCAGATGTGGTTGACCCACGGGAAGCGGATGGGGTCGAACTCCCAGATGTCGATGCTGTCTTCGCGCAGCGAGCTGACGTGGTGCTTCAGCAGGGGCTGGTTGTTGGAGTCGTTGCCGAAGCCGTCGAACATTGCCCTGACCTCGACGCCCTCGCGTCGTTTCTCACGCAGGAGGTCGAAGAGCATGGAGGCGATGCTGTCGTTGCGGAAGTTGAAGTATTCAAGGTGGATGCTATGGCGGGCCTGGCGTATGGCCTCGAACATGTCGTCGAACTTCTGCTGTCCGGACATGAGGAGCGTCACGCGGTTGTTGTGGGAGAAGCGAACGCCGCACTCTTCCATCTGCCTGCGGAACAGGGTGTCGGAGGGCTCGGCACTCCAGGCACTCGTGGCAAGACAGAGGAGGACTGCTGCGATGCAGGGTGGAAGGTGGAAGGTGGAGGGTCGAAGGTGGAGAATGGAGAACATTAGTTTCATTTGCGGTATTTCAGTCGATATTCGGTTGGAGAGATGCCGAAACGCTCCTTGAAGATGCTGATGAAGTGGTCGCCGGTAGCGAAGCCCACGTTGTTGGCAAGCTCGTTCATGTTGATGTTGGTGCGCTTGAGCAGGATGCACGCGTTCTTCAGGCGCAGGTCGCGTACCACCTCGGCAGGCGTCTTGCCCGTGAGGTCGCGCACCTTCTGGAAGAAGGGTCGCATGGCCATGCCCATAGCCGATGCCATCTCCTCAAGGTTGATGGCACCGCGGCTCATGTTCTGCTGCACATACTGTTCGATGCTGTCGATGAGTCGCTGGTCCATGACGTCGCTCATCGAGTAGTCGTCGTGAGGAGTCATGTCGACCACGTCGGAAGTCTTATCGCCAGTATCTTTGAGCAGTCGCAGGGTGACGGCCTGTATTTCCTTGTCGTCGTCGTTGCTGCCTGCCGTAATGGTGCCGTAGTCCATCGTCTCGGTCGAGGTGGTCATACTGGAGTTGTAGCCTTCGAGCATGCGGGTTTCGGCTCCCTCGATGAGGTTGCTGGCCATCTCGAACGAGTCGATGCCCAGGAGCTTGTTGAATCGCATCACGGCTTCCTGCAGGTTGAAGGGCTTGGACAGGTAGTCGTCGGCACTCATGGCAATGTCCTGGTTCATCATGTCCTTGGAACTGAGCTTGTTCTCGGTCATCAGAATGAACTTGATCTTGTAGAGGCGGTTGTCCATCTTCACCTTGTTGCACAGCTCGCTACCCGTGAGTCCGGGCATATCGTGCTTACAGACGACAAGGTCGGGAAGTATCGTCTCGATATCGGCCATGACACCGGCAGTACTGGTATAGGAGTGCAACTCATAGACATAGCGCAGACGCGAAGCAATAAACTTGGTGAACTCCTCGTTGTCGTCGATGAAGAACACCTTGAAGCCCGACATGGGCGAATCGTCGCTACGATGGCGTATCTCGTAGGTGAGCTCGTCGCCTACGGTTTCCGGCAGGCTCATCTCGCCCCGGCTGTTCAGCTCGAAGTGATTACGGACGTTCTGCCGGGCTTTCTCCTCAGGATGCTCGAGTGCGGCCTGCATGTCGCTGACCTGGGTGATAATCTGCAACATCTGTGAGTGCAGGTTGTTGAGCTGCTCGCGCTCTTCGAGGGTAGTGTCGCGCTCGGCCAGGTTCATGATGATCGAGGTCATGCGGGCCATAGGCTGGCGCAGGTCGTCGCTGGCGTTCTTGATTTCCTCGCGCTGTCGCACAAGGTCGGTGATGATGGCTTTCTTCTTGCGCCAATGCATGCGTATCTGGTCGAAGCCTTTCTTCCACAGGTACAGGATGATGATGGCAATGGCAACATAGGTGAGTTGCATCCACCACTGCCACCACCATGCTGGTTCGATGATGATCTCGAGTCTCGTCTCCTGCGTCGGCTGCGACTTGCTCTCGGCGCTGCTTGCCTTGACCAGCAGCTCGTAGGTTCCTGTCTTCAGGTCGGTGAACGTGACGCCATGACTCAGCGCGTCACCGGGAAGGTAGGTGTCGTTGTAGCCCTTGAGCATATAGTGGAACTGCAGACGCTCGCTCTGGTTGTAGTTGCCTGCTGCGAACTTGATGGTGAAGGTGTTCTCATCGTGTCCGAGCGTGATGGAACTGCTCTCGTTGAGTGCACGCTCAAGTATGACGCGGTTATGGAATACGCGTCCTGTCTGGATTTCCTCCTCACCAATGAAGAGTTGGGTAAGGATGACCTTCGGAAGGGCAGCTTTCTCGTCGTCGGATTTCGGACGGATGATGCTCGTACCATAGATACCACCCATCAGAATGTTGCCTTCGGAGGTGGTAAGGATGCTGCCAAGGTTGAACTCGTTGCTCTGCAGACCGTCGCTCTGGTCGTAGTTGTATAATCCCCAGTTGAGCTTTCCTTTGTGGAAATCAACGACAATACGGCAGACACCGTTGCTCGTAGTGACCCAGATATTGTTGTGAGCATCCTCGGCAATACCACAGATATTGTTGTTGCACAGGTCGTTACGCTCGGTAATGTGATAGAGCTCGTCGTTCTCCATGTTCAGGATGTTCAAACCCTCGCGTGTACCTATCCACAATAGTTTGCGGCTGTCCTGGAAGACCTGGGTGATATAGCTGTTGGTGAATCTCGACTTGTTGCTTTTGTTGCCGTTGAGGTGCAACTGGCTATTGGTCGAGAGGTTCAGGATGGTCAGGCCCTCAGCCGTTCCGACAAGCAGCTCGTTCCCTACACCATTGCCCAAAGCGGTGATGTTGTTCGACTGGAGCTGATGACGATCTTTGGCATAGCTGGCAAAGGTGTTCAGGCGGGGGTTATAGTTTTGCAGACCGTTCTCGGTACCTATCCACAAAATGCCGTTCTTATCGGTACACATGGCGTGGATGTGGTTATCGATGATTTTGTGGTCCTCGCTCGATGTAGAATAGACAGTCGATACACCGTTCAGTATACGGGTGATTCCGTTCTGCTGTGAGCCTACCCACAAGCTGCCGTCAAGCGTCTTGGCCATAGCGGTGACGCCAAGGCTGGCCAAGTGGGCATCGGAGCCGATGATACCGTTGTCGCTGGTGCCATAGAGAACGTGTCCTGCAGAGTCCTGAACCATAGCGGTAACATCTCCGATGGGGTCGGACAGGAACTTGTAGATATTCTCGCCCCAGTAGGCAACACCCGACTTTGACGTACCTATCCAGAGCAGGTCGCTGTCATCGACGTAGACGCTCTGGATGCTGGTCATGTTGTTGGAAGCGAACTGTCTAAGATGCATAGTCCTCATCGTAATAAGGTCGACAGGCTCCATGACATGCGTGTTGACATTGACTTTCTGCAATCCGTGACGGTTCGTTCCTATCCAAATATTGCCTTTGCGGTCGGCTGCCATGCTGGTAACGCTGTTGTCGGCGCTGACATTCATCAGCCCCAGCTGATCACCGATGGACGTGTCCCATACGCCTGTCTTCTTGTTCAGAACGAAAAGCGTGCCTTGGCCGTAGAGCCAGATATTGTCCATCTGGTCGGCAAAAACCTTCAGCGAACCGGTCTTGCGGAGGTTTCGTCGGGCGAGTTCGTCGTTGGTCCATAGAATGAACTGCTGGTGGAGGGCATCAAGACAAATCAGGCGTCCGTCGTCATAGACGAGGATGGCTCCGTCCTTACATTCGCCAATAGAACAGATGTTGCCAGGAGGAATGCTGTTATTGTCATCGGAGATGACATAGTCGGTGCTCACTTGTTGCTGGGTGTTGTAACGAAGAATCTTTTTCTTGGGAACATAGCACCAAACATTCTTGTGCGAGTCAACATAGACCAGGCTGGGGCGGGTGCAGCCCATGCGGCTGTACACTTGATCCATGCCGCGTTCAAAGCTCTCGGTCTGCGGGTCGTAGACGAAATAGCCCGAACCTGTTCCTACCCATAGGATGCCGTCGTTCTGCTCCTGAATGCTGAAGATATAGCTGTCGGGAAGCGAAGAGCCGTTCTGGGAATCACTCTGGAAATGACGGAAGGTGTAGCCGTCGTAGCGGTAGAGACCGGCTGGCGTGCCCATCCACATAAAGCCTCGCGAGTCCTTCAGTATACAATTGACCTGGCTGGATGTAAGTCCGTTCCGGGCATCGAGCTTCTTGAATAAATAGGCAGCCGTCACCACTATAGGAATGGTGAGCAGCAGCGCAATCAGTATCTTTATCTTAATCTTCATAGTCGGTTGGTAATCAATATAGTATGACGGTTTGGCTAAATCATACATGAATAGTGGTCGACCACACCTAAGAGCCTGTAGTCGTCATCGACCACGAGCACGGAGTGGACTTTGTGCTCCTGCATGATGCGCTGAATCTCGGTGATCTTGGTCTGCGGACTCACGGTCTTCGGAGTGCGGGTCATAATGTCCTCGACGGTGTGGTCGAAGAAGCGTGACTGCCAGCGCTCCATAGCCCGACGGATGTCGCCGTCGGTAATCAGGCCCACGATACGGCCTTCGCGCTCGGCAACGCCAAGCCCCAGCTTGCCTTTGCTTACGAGGATGATAGCCTCGCCCAGATGCATCTCCGGAGGAAGCACGGGCATGTCGTCGCTGCGCATCACGTCCTGGGCAGTAGTCAGCAATCGCTTACCAAGCTCACCGCCGGGATGGAACTGTGCAAAGTCCTGTGGACGGAAATGACGCTTCTCGATGAGGGCTACGGCCAAAGCATCGCCCACGGCCAGCTGGGCCATCGTAGAGCTGGTAGGAGCAAGGTTCAGCGGACAGGCCTCTTTCTCCACATGCACGTTCAGATGGCAGGTGGAGTACTTGGCCAGCAGCGATTCGGGGTTGCCGCTCATGCCGATGATGGGCACCTGCATGTGGAGCACCATAGGGATGAAACGCAACAGCTCGTCGGTAAGCCCGGAGTTGGAGATGGCCAGCACCACGTCGTCGGGCGTGATGACACCAAGGTCGCCATGATAGACATCAAGCGGATTGATGAAAAACGAGGGAGTGCCTGTCGAGGAAAGCGTAGCCGCAATCTTTGCACCGATGTGTCCGCTCTTGCCGACACCCGTGACAATAATCTTTCCCTTGCACCGGTAGATCAGCTCTACTGCCTCGTCAAAATGCTCGTCTAACTGACTGGCCAGCCCTCTGACGGCTTCGGCCTCGTCAAGGATACATTGTATGCCGTATTCTCTTGCAGTCATTGTAGATTGGTTCAAATGAGTTTTCTGATGAGTCCTTCCAGCTTGTCGAGCTCAAGCATGTTGGCTGCGTCGCTCAGTCCTTCGTCAGGTGTAGGGTGGACCTCCATGAAATAGCCCGTGGCACCAAAGGCTTTCGCAGCCAAGGCCATCGGCTCGACGAAGCGCCGGTCGCCTCCGGTCTTGCCACCCTGGGCATCTGGACGCTGAACGCTATGGGTGCAGTCCATGATGACGTTGGGCACAATCTGGAGCATGTCGCTGATATTACGGAAGTCGACGACCAGCGTTCCATAGCCCATCATGTTGCCACGCTCGGTAAGCCATACCTCACCGGCACCGGCATCCTGGGCCTTCTCAACGGGATAGCGCATGTCGCGCCCGGCCAGGAACTGTGCCTTCTTGATGTTCACGGTACGGCCCGTGCGTGCAGCAGCTACCAGCAAATCGGTTTGCCGACAAAGGAAGGCGGGTATCTGCAACACGTCGCACACCTCGCCCGCAGGCTTGGCTTGCCATGCTTCGTGTATGTCGGTGAGTATTCGGAGACCGTATGTATCTTTGATGTCAGACAGCATCTGCAGGCCTTTGTCTATGCCCGGACCGCGGAAAGAATGCAGCGAAGTGCGGTTGGCCTTGTCGAAGGATGCCTTGAAAATAATATCGGTGCCCAGTTGCTGATTGATTTCCTTCAGCCGTCTGGCAACGGTGTGCAGCAGTTCTGATGATTCAATGACACAGGGGCCTGCTATCAGTATTGGTTTGCCCATAACATTATTATATGTGATTATTCAACCTGCAAAAGTACTGATTTTTCTTTATACGAGCAAGAATAATGTATTAATTTCAGCTAAAATTTCTTTTTGCAGCGTTTTTGTTTGGCCGTTATGCAGAAATATTGTATTTTTGCAGTCCAAACTGCATATATGCAAGCAAAATGGGTATTCATTGAATATTTATCAATTCAAACAATAACGTTATGACTTACAACAAATCATTTCAGAAGGCTACGCTCGCTATGGCAATGGCCATCATGAGCAGCACAGCCGCCATGGGACAACAGTCTCAGAAAGATTCCGACATCGACTGGATGAAGGAGTTTACCAGTCGGGTTACGTTCAACGGCTATGCACAGGGAGGCTATTCCTGGCAGGACAAGAACGACAAACAGCAGAACGACTTCAATCTGAAGCGTACTTTATTATGGGCCAAGGCCCGCATCACCGACCGATGGTCGTTTCTGTTCATGCATGACTTTTCAAGCGTCGTACAGGAGTTCTACACCGACTATCGCATTACCAACAACAAAGCGCTTACCGTTCGTGTAGGACAATTCAAACACTCTTATTCTATGGAGAACCCGCTTTCTCCGACAATGCTCGAATTGATTGACGTCTATTCGCAGGCTGTGCTCTATCTGGCTGGCGAGGGACCCGATCCCCTCAATGGCGTCAACTACGGACGCGACATGGGATTGCTGCTCTATGGTGACGTGCTCGATGACCACCTGCACTACGAGCTGGCAGTAATGAACGGACAAGGCATCAACCGTCGGGACGGGAACAACAAGAAAGATGTCATAGCAAAGCTCGATGTGCGTCCTGTAGACGGACTGCGTCTGGTCGTCTCGGGACAGAAGGGTACAGGCCATGCCGTAAATACGGCTGCATGGAATCCGGACATTGCCGTAGGCGATGACTATACACGTGACCGCTATAGTGCCGGATTCGAACTTAAGTCTGGCCGATATGGAGAAGGGAAATACAAGGAAGCACGTCCGATGAGCGTGCGTGCCGAGTGGCTCGGAGGAAAGGATGGCGACGTAGGCAGCCGAGGTGGTTATGTTACTGCCTGCATTCCTTTGGTTCAAGGCTGGGATTTGGTTGCCAGTGGCGAGACCTTTGACCGCAACACAAAGGTCGACGGATGGGATCAGACCAATGCCACGCTGGGGGTACAATACTGGTTTTTCAAGAAGTGCCGCTTCCAGTTGCAGTACACACGATGCTTCTGCGGCGACCAAATAGGCAAGAACTATAACTGGCTGCAATCGCAGATTCAGGTGGCATTCTAATCAGCCTCACCATTACTTTTCAAACAAACTTTTCCATTAAGAATTATAGAATAAGAACATGATTATCAAAGTATTACTTACTATAATATTCCTCGCCATCATGGTCGGTGTAGGAGTCATTTCACGCAAACAGGCCAGCAGCGTCGACGGCTTCGTGCTGGGTGGCCGCTCGGTAGGTCCGTGGCTTACGGCCTTTGCTTTTGGTACAAGCTATTTCTCGGCTGTGGTCTTCGTAGGCTATGCCGGACAGTTCGGCTGGAAATATGGTTTGTCATCGGCATGGATAGGCATCGGCAATGCCGTCATCGGCTCACTCCTGGCATGGATCATCCTGGGTCGCAGGACAAAGCTGATGACGCAGCACATTGAGAGTCGCACCATGCCCGACTTCTTTGGTACGCGCTTCAACGACCAGGGACTGCGTGTGGCAGCTTCCATCATTGCCTTCGTGTTCCTGATTCCTTATACCGCAGGTGTCTATAGCGGCATCTCACGACTCTTCGAGATGGGTTTTAACATTCCCTACGAGTACTGCGTGGTCATCATGTCGATACTCACAGCTGTCTATGTCATCCTTGGTGGTTATAAGGCTACGGCCATGAACGACTTCATACAGGGCATCATCATGCTCTTTGGTATCGTGGCCGTGATTGCAGCCGTGCTGGCAGCACAGGGCGGACTGGCTACCGCAGTAGAAAAGCTGGCACAGCTACCCTCAGATACCGACCCGTCCATGAACGGAGGCTTTGCCTCGTGGTTCGGGCCCGACCCGTGGGGACTGCTGGGCGTGGTGGTGCTTACCTCTCTTGGTACGATGGGCCTGCCACAGATGGTGGGTAAGTTCTATTCCATCACCGACGAGAGCGCCATCAAGCGTGGCACCGTCATATCGACCATCTTTGCCTTTATCGTGGCAGGCGGTTGCTATTTCCTTGGTGGCTTCGGTCGCCTGTATGACCCTGTCATTGCTGCCAATGGTAAGATAGCCTACGACTCGATTGTGCCTGCCATGCTTGTCACGCTGCCCGACGTGCTCATTGCCCTTGTGGTGCTTCTTGTGCTCTCGGCTTCGATGTCGACGCTTGCCTCGCTGGTGCTCACGTCGAGTTCGACCATGACCCTCGACCTGATTTACCGTGACAAGAAGTCGGCTCCCGGCGAGGTGATGGATGGCTCTATCGACGACGAGGTGTCGGAGAAGATTGAGCGTCGCAAGGTTGTCGTGATGCGAGTTCTCATCGTGTTCTTCATCGTTATCTCGCTGATGATTGCCCTGAACCCGCCCACGTTCATCGCACAGCTCATGGGTATCTCCTGGGGTGCACTGGCAGGTGCCTTCCTCGCTCCCTTCATGCTGGGACTCTACTGGCGTGGAGCCACAACAGCTTCGGTATGGGCATGCTTCGTCTGGGGCGTAGGTCTTACGGTGGTGAACATGCTGCTGGGCAACCCCATCAATCCCATCAACTGCGGTGCCATTGCCATGATTGGAGGCTTCCCCGTGGTGTGGCTTACCAGTATTCTTTCGCCCAAGATGTCGAAAGATTCGGTTGACAAGATGTTCGAATGCTACAATAAGTAATCAAGGACATAAGGCGCGTTTTACGCAGAAAATAGGGGAAGGTACGAGATTTCGCACCTTCCCCTATACTTAGGTCAACATATAATTTCCATGAGTCCACTTTAAAAAGTCCGAACATGAGAAATCTGAGAAGGACTCTGTGCGCAGCCACTCCCCTCCCTTCAAGGGGAGGGGAGTGGCTACGCCTCCCGTTGCGGCAGTATGTGGACTTTTTAAAGTGGACTCTTAATTCAAGTTTCGGAAGTGGTGAAACGGCCTAGTGTAGGGGCAGGCCCTGTGCTAGCCCCTACGCCGGCCACGGCGTTCTTCACGCGTACATACCGCCTTGCGGCGGTTCGGGCAGGCACAGGGCCTGCCCCTACAATAAGGTCCGAGGTGTACTCGCCTGCTCGCTACACCCGAAGTGTCTCGACAGGCTGTTTACTCAAGCGCGCACGCGTATTTATAATGTGGAAAGATTTAAAAGTCCAATTGGACTTTTGGACTTTTGGACATTTACTGGGCGGTTAATCTTCTTTCTCTAATGCTTCGCGCAACATGTCCTTGTCGAAGGTGAACACATGGCCAAGCACGCCAACCGACAGGATTCTGTCCTCACCGCCAATTTTTGCGTGCGTGGTGTTGAACAGATAGTAGTCGTTCATCTTCAGCTTGGTGGAAATGACCACTTCAATCGTCTTGACGATGGCGCCCTTGCCTAATCGGGTGAGACCATTGTCGGCAAAGCCTTTGTTTCCTGCCTCTTCGTCAATATATTCCTTCACCGCCTCCATCATGGCTTCCTTATGGGCCTTTTTGTTGGGACGTGTGAGTGTCATCAGTACTGCTACCAGCAATACGATGACGAGTGCAATCAGTTTCTTCATTTCTAAATCGTCAGGTTAAACAGAAATCAAGTAAGCGGGCAATGAGCTCCTTGTCGAGGTGCTGTCCGATGAATACGATTTTTTGCATGCGGTCGCCATATTGGGCATCCCAGTCGCGACGCAGATCAGGGTTTTGCATCATGAATTGCTGGAGTTCGTCCTGAGGCATGGTGGCATACCATTGACCGGCGTTGCGAAGGCTGACCTGCTTGCCGGCCTGCTCGAACACATAACAGATGTCCTGCTCGTCCTTGAACCAGCAGATGCCCTTGGCACGGATAATACCCTTTGGCCACTTGCGCGCCACAAACTCGTCGAACAGCCCTAATGAGAAGGGACGGCGTGCGTAGTAGACGTAGGTGCCGATGCCGTATTCCTCGGCTTCGCCCTCGTCGTGGGGGTGGTGATGATGGTGGTGGTGGTGTTCGTGATCGTGCTCATCATCATGTTCGTGATCGTGCTCATCATCATGTTCGTGATCGTGCTCATCATCATGTTCGTGTTCGTGCTCATCATCATCTTCTTCATCTTCATGGTGACCCTCAATCTCCTGTATCCAGGCAGCGCTTGTGGCTACGGTGTCGAAGTCGAACAGCCCCGTGTTGATAATCTTTTCGAGGTCCACGTCACCATAGTTCGTGTCGATAATCTCGGCTTTGGGCTGCAGGGTGCGTACAATCTGCCGGATACGTCCCAATTCATCGGGCGTGACCTCGTCGGCCTTGTTGAGCAGCACGATGTTACAGAACTCAATCTGTTGGATGACCAGGTTCTCGATGTCCTCTTCGTCGATGTTCGGGCGCGTCAGGTTCAGACCGCTGCCGAACTCGTCGCGCATACGCAGCGCGTCGACCACGGTGACGATGGCATCAAGGCGCGGAACGACCGTCATGTCGGGGGCCATCGAGGGAATAGAACAGATGGTCTGGGCAATGGGGCCAGGTTCGCAGATGCCACTTGCCTCGATCACGATGTAGTCAAAGCGTTGCATCGCGATGATGTCTTGCAGCTGTTTCACCAAGTCCATCTTGAGCGTGCAGCAGATGCAGCCATTCTGTAGGGCCACGAGCGAGTCGTCCTGTTGGTTCACGATGCCGCCCTGTTGGATAAGCGTCGCGTCGATGTTCACCTCGCCAATGTCGTTCACAATGACGGCAAACTTGATGCCTCGCTCGTTGCTCAGTATTCTATTTAATAAGGTAGTCTTGCCGCTGCCTAAGTAGCCGGTCAGCAGCAATACGGGTATTTCGTTTTTCATTTTCTCTTTAAATGCGGTAGCAAATTATTCACTTTTCACTTTTCACTCTTCACTCTTCACTTTTCACTCTTCACTTTTCACTCTTCACTCTTAACTTAGCAAAGTTCCACTTTGCTGATCTCCTGTTCCTTCTCGCAGTAGTGACAGGTCAGGATGCCGTCGGCCACGTGGAAGTGAGTAGGCATAGGCTCGTTGTTGGTGATGCACTTCGGGTTGTTGCAGCGTACGATGCCGCGTATCTCCTCGGGTGTCTCCACGGTCTTCTTCTCAACCACCTCGTAGTCGCGGATAATGTTCAGGATGACCTTTGGAGCCACTACTGACAAGCGTGATATCTCGTCGTCGGTGAAGAACTTGTCTGACACCTTGATGATTCCCTTATTGCCCACTTTCTGTGACGGGTAGTTAATGCCAATAGTAACGGGCGTCTTCAAGTCGAAAAGCCCTAAAAGCTGTGCCACCTGATAGGTTTTGGCGGCGGGTATATGGTCGATCACAGTGCCGTGCTCAATGGCGGCGACCAGGCGTTCTTTTTTGTTCATTGGATGATGGTTTTGTCGTTCTTTACTTCTTCAAGGCTGATGCCCAGTACATCGCAGAAGATGGCCTCGCGGGCGAACAGTCCGTTGCCGGCCTGCTGTATGTAGTAGGCGTGCGGGTTGTCGTCAACCTCATAGGCAATCTCGTTCACGCGGGGAAGGGGATGCAGGATTTTCATGTTGGGCTTGGCCGAGCGGAGCATGTCGTTGTTCAGCACATAGACGTTCTTCACGCGCTCGTACTCCATCAGGTCGGAGAAACGCTCCTTTTGCACGCGGGTCATGTAGATGATGTCGGCATCCTGTATAACCTTCTCGTTGAATGCCGTGTGCTCCTGATAGCGTATGCCATGCTCGTCGCAGTAGAGTTTGTACTCCTTAGGCATGGCCAGTTCCTTAGGTGCCACGAAGTGGAACGTGGGATTGAAGTGGCGCATGGCCATCAACAGCGAGTGGACGGTACGCCCGTATTTCAGGTCGCCCACCATATATATATTAAGGTTGTCGAGCGTGCCCTGTGTCTTGTAGATAGAGTAGAGGTCGAGCATGCACTGTGACGGATGCTGGTGGGCACCGTCGCCCGCATTGACGATGGGCACGGGCGATACTTCCGAGGCATACACGGCAGCGCCCTCGATGTAGTGACGCATCACGATGACGTCGGCATAGTTGGCCACCATCAGGATGGTGTCCTTCAGCGTCTCGCCCTTCGTACCGCTGGTCACCTTCGGGTCGGCAAAGCCGATGACACGTGCACCAAGACGGTTGGCTGCGGTCTCAAACGACAGACGTGTGCGGGTAGAGGGTTCAAAGAACAGCGTGGCCACCACCTTGCCCTTAAGCAGTTCGCGGTTAGGATGCCGTTCAAATTCTTCAGCCATCTTGATCATGTAGAGGATCTTCTCGCGGGTCAAGTCGGCAATAGTGACGAAGTTGTGCTTGTCCATATTAATTAATTGGTATGTTGTTTCTGTCACTTAGTGAGGAAACGAGTCTGCTCGTTTCGCGCTGCGAAGGTACGCATATTTTTCGATATAGCCAAAAAATGAGGATGTAATTGTTGGTCATATCAAAAAAAAGATATACCTTTGCAGCAGTTTTTTGAAGCATGTGCTTCAGACGTGATTGTGAATGCATAGAAAAGATGAAAAAGTGGATTGCTGCTTTGCTCCTAATGGCTTTGACAGCCACAGGATGCACCAATAGCAAGACTGGCACGACATCCTCAGAGGCTCCTGCCGACACGACAATGACGACAGACACCATCGCCAGCGACTCGCTGGACGAATCGGAAAAGCTGATTGCCGAAGAACCCATGTCGGCTGCCGTTGACGAGCTTTTTGACGACTTCATCTTTAATTTTGCTGCCAACAGGAAACTGCAACTTGAGCGTATCCGATTCCCATTACTGGTCAACTCGGGCGAGGAAAAAGAGTACATAGAGCGCAAAGAATGGAAGCACGAACACTTTTTCATGCGACAGGACTACTACACGCTCATCTTCGACAAGCCCGAACAGATAGATCTGGTCAAGGACACCGCACTAACCCAAGCCGTAGTCGAGAAAATCTTCCTCAGCGAGCACTTTGTACGACAGTACATCTTTAATCGTGAGAACGGTCGATGGATGCTGACCGAGATACGCAACCAGACGCTGCCACGCAATCCCAACGCACAATTCCTTGGTTTCTATGAGCAGTTTGTCACGGACTCCGTATTCCAGCGCGAAAGCCTTGACGATCAGATTGACTTTGTAGGACCAGACCCCGACGATGACTTTGCCCAAATGGAAGGGGTGATTACACCTGACTTCTGGGATGCCTTCTGCCCTGAGCTGCCCACGGGAATGATTTTCAACATTGTCTACGGGCAGCAGAACCCTGCTACAACCCAGAAGGTATTCATCATACGAGGCATTGCCAACGGACTGGAAGTAGAGCTCACGTTTAAACTGCATAACGGGCGCTGGAAGCTTACAAAGATGTCTACTTGAAACACATGGAATTTCTACATAACTACAACCTCAGAGCTCATAACACCTTCGGCATCGATGCCCGGTGCAATATGTTTGCCGACTATGCAACCGCAGACGAGGCTAAAGAACTGGCACTCTGGCTAAAAGAGAACAATAGAGCCGGTATGCCACTTCTCATCATAGGCGGTGGCAGCAATCTCCTGTTGACCCAAGACTTTCCGGGAATCGTCATCCATTCCGTGATTCATGGACTACAGGTCAGTATAGAAGGCGACGAGGTCTTCGTAAGAGCCGGAAGCGGCATGGAATGGGACACGCTCGTTGCACGCTGTGTGAGCAACGGATGGTACGGTCTGGAGAACCTGTCGCTCATCCCTGGCGACGTAGGTGCCTCGGCTGTACAGAACATAGGCGCTTATGGTACAGAAGCCTGCGATACGATCTGTCGTATTGAGGCTGTAGACCTGAAGAGCGCACAGACGGTCACCATTGATGCCAGCGACTGCGCATACGGCTATCGCGACAGCCGCTTCAAGCATGAGTGGCACAACAGGTTCCTGATTACGCATGTTACCTACAGGCTGTCACGCAGATTCACTCCCCTACTCGACTATGGAAATATCCGTTCCTGTCTTGCCGAAAATGGTCTCGATCATCCGACAGCACAACAGCTGCGCGACGTGATTATTGACATTCGACGCAACAAGCTGCCAGACCCGAAGATTCAGGGCAATGCAGGAAGTTTCTTTATGAACCCCGTGGTGGAACGAAGCAAGTTTGACGCCCTGCAGTTGCAATACCCACAGATACCCCACTACCCCATCGACGCCCTGCACGAAAAGATTCCGGCAGCATGGCTCATTGAACAATGCGGATGGAAGGGACGCTCACAGGGCAATGCCGGCGTGCACGAACGTCAGCCACTGGTGCTCGTCAACCGAGGTGGGGCTTGCGGAAAAGAAATTGTGCAGCTATGCGAAGCCATCCGAACCGATGTGCGCCAACGCTTCGACATCGAAATCACCCCCGAAGTAAACATCGTCTGAGATGAAGATAACCATTCTGGGAACAGGCACCTCGTGCGGTGTGCCCGTCATTGGCTGCCAGTGCGACACATGTTGCAGCAAAGACCCACGTGACAAGCGTCTGCGCTGTTCGCTACTTGTGGAGAATGAAGACACTCGCGTGCTCATCGATTGCGGACCCGATTTCCGACAGCAAATACTACCACATCCTTTCCGGCGTATCGACGGCATTCTGATAACGCATGCCCACTACGACCACATGGGAGGTCTGGACGACATACGCCCGTATTGTAAGTTTGGTGATATACATGTCTATGCCGACCCAATTGCCCGCAAAGGTCTGCTACAGATGCTGCCCTATTGTTTCGAAGACAACCGCTATCCTGGTGTACCTGCCATCAACCTGCATGAAATTCATCATGGACAACAGCTCACCATCGGAAGCCTGGACATCATGCCAGTAGAAGTGATGCACGGAAAACTTCCTATTCTCGGTTTCCGCATAGGCACCTTTGCTTATATCACCGACATGAAAACCATCGACGACGGCCAACTCCCTTTCTTACAAGGAGTTGAGACACTATTAGTGAATGCGCTGCGCTTTGACCGGCCACACCACTCGCACCAGCTCGTAGACGATGCCATCAGTTTCGCACGTTCCATAGGAGCCCGACGCACACTACTTACCCATCTCTGTCACGACACCGGACCTCACGCTGAAGCCTCGAAACGACTGCCCAAGGGCGTTGAACTGGCATTTGACGGACAAATCCTAAACATATAAAAAGGACTGAATGCGTTTGTGCATCCAGTCCTTCATGTTCAATATAACAACATTATCGTTATTTCGAAATAGAATTCAACGTTTCCTTCCAACGAGCGTAAGCCTCAAGATAGGCGGCACGGTCGGCAGCCTTCGGTTCAATAACCTGCAGACGCTCAAGTGTGGCAAAGGCATCATTATGATCTGCATAGATACCAGCTCCCATACCGGCACCCTTGGCAGCACCCACCGAACCATCGGTTTCAAACAGCTCGATAGTAGCACCGCTTACACCCGCCAAGGTGTCGCGGAATAGCGGCGAGAGGAACATGTTGGCCTTACCGGCATGAATCTTCTTGATATCCATACCCATTTGTTGCATGATCTCCATACCATAGCAGAAGGAGAAAACGATACCTTCCTGTGCTGCACGAACGAGATGTGAGCGATTATGCTTATTGAAGTTCACGCCTTGGATGCTGCAACCCAACTCCTTGTTCTGAAGTACACGCTCGGCACCGTTGCCGAAGGGCATGATGCAAACACCATCGCTACCGATGGGAGCCTGAGCGGCTAAATCGTTCATCTCGGCATAACCCATGTCAAAGGTTACGTTGCGGTGCATCCAGGCATTGAGGATACCTGTACCGTTAATGCAAAGGAGCACTCCGAGACGTGTCATATCTGCTTCGTGATTCACGTGTGCGAAAGTATTTACGCGACTCTTCGAGTCATAATTCACCTCGCCAAGGACACCGTAAACCACACCGCTAGTACCTGCTGTGGCAGCAATTTCACCAGGCTCAAAAACATTTAACGAGAGAGCGTTATTTGGCTGATCACCACCTCGATACGTAATAGGAGTACCAGCTTTCAGTCCTAATTCAACAGCAGCGGCTTCGCTGACCACGCTCTGCTCGGAGAATGTAGGTACGATGTCGGGGATAAACGAAGAGGGAATGCCATAGTAATCGAGTAGGAACTGTGCCACCTGATTCTCTTTAAAGTCCCAGAACATGCCTTCGGAGAGTCCACTGACAGTAGTGTTGGCCACCCCGCTGAGACGCATGGCCAGATAGTCACCAGGCAGCATCACCTTATATATCTTTCCAAACAACTCGGGTTCATTCTCCTTCACCCAAGCCAGTTTGGCAGCGGTAAAGTTACCGGGAGAATTGAGCAGATGGCTGAGGCACTTGTCAGCACCCAACTCGTTGAAAGCCTTCTCGCCATAAGGAACGGCACGAGAGTCACACCAAATAATGGCAGGACGCAAAGGCTTGAGATCCTTGTCGACACATACTAGGCCATGCATCTGGTAGGAAATGCCTATTGCTACGATTTCCTCGCCCTTCACACCGCCATCGGCCATTATCTTCTGAAGCGACTGCTTGGCATACTGCCACCAGGAGTCGGGTTCCTGCTCTGCCCAACCGGCTTTCACAGCCTTAATTGGCGCCTCCTTCTCTGGGAAAAAAGCGGATGACACACACTTGCCATTATCGGCATTAACCAATGATGCCTTGACAGACGAACTGCCCACATCGAAACCTAAAAGATATCTTGCTTGCATAACATAAATGATTTTGCTTTCAAATTATAATACGTTTATGAACACATTTTCCCGAAAAAAAATCACCAATCACTAAAAAAAAGACAAAATGGGATTTTTTTTACATGATTTTGTGCTCATTTCAAATATTTTTCCTACCTTTGCAAATTGTAATAACAATCGTAAAACATAACAAAAGAATAATTTTCACAATAATGAAGAAAAAAATCCTTATTCTCGATGACAAAGAGACCATCGCAAAAGTACTCTCTATCTACTTGATGAGTGACTACGACGTACAGTGGCTTCCCGATGGACTGCAAGGTGTGAAATGGCTCCAGTCGGGCAACACGCCAGACCTGATTATCTCAGACATTCGCATGCCTGGTATGCGAGGTGATGATTTCTTGGAGTGGATCAAACAGAACGAGCTATTCCGACACATTCCTGTCATCATGCTTTCGAGCGAAGACTCTACCAGCGAGCGCATACGTCTGTTGGAGATAGGTGCTGAGGACTATATCGTAAAACCTTTCAATCCCATGGAGTTGAAAATCAGGGTAAAAAAGATTCTGCCGAACTGAGGTATTTCCGCAAGTGAAAAAGGGCGATGATAGGTGTTGTCTATTTAGGAAATAATCCACAAACAGAAGAACGTTTAAAATACCTGCCTGGAAGACAGGTGACCATTACGAATAGCTATAAGGATGCAGCTGCTGCATGTGAACCGAAGGTAAAAAACGAGCATTTCATTGTTTTTTACGAGAAGAACGTACAAGCAGAAGACCTTACAGCTATTACCTATTTACGAAAAAATTGCAAGAACATCTACCTGATTCTGCTCACAGATCATCTGCCCCAAGAAGAAAGGAACATCTACCAGCATTGCGGAATCAACGATACACTTGACCTCAATGTCTCGGTCACCGAACTGAACAAGAAGCTGCAATTCATCAGCGACAGGGAAAGCATTCTCTTTGATGACAAAGTAAGCAAGCAAAAGATTCTCAGGTTCAAGATTCCTGTATGGAAGCGTACTTTTGACATCTTCTTTTCCTTGGTGGCAATACTTGTGCTGTCACCAGTGATGATTATCACGGCATTGGCCATCAAATTAGAAAGCAAAGGCCCCGTTTTGTTCAAATCGAAACGAGTGGGCACCAACTACACCATTTTCGAGTTCTTGAAATTCCGTTCCATGTACATCAATGCTGAGAAGCGTCTGAAAGAACTCAGCAAGACGGAGAACCAATATTCCGACTATGGTGGTGAAGGATTAGCAGGAAGCAGCATCACATCACCTCTTGGAGAAGAGGCCGAACAGGAAATGTTTGACAAAGGCATGGAGTCGGAAATGATGATCAGCGATGACGAGGTGATGCTTGTAGGCGATGATTTTGTAGTAGCCGAAAGCGACTTCAACAAGCAAAAAGAAGTCAACAACAATAACGCTTTCATCAAGATTGAAAACGACCCACGCGTAACAAAAGTCGGGCGTTTCATCAGGAAGTACAGCATTGACGAGCTTCCACAGCTATTCAACATACTGAAAGGCGACATGTCGATTGTGGGAAACAGGCCATTGCCACTTTACGAGGCAGAGAAACTCACATCCGACTCAAGCATCGACCGTTTCATGGCACCAGCCGGTCTTACAGGACTATGGCAGGTTGAAGAGCGCGGTAAAGGTGGAGCCATGTCGGCCGAAGAGCGCAAGCAACTGGATATTCTCTACGGACAGACCTACAATTTCCTGCTGGATTTGAAGATTATTTTCCGTACCCTCTTCCATTTCGTTCAGAAAGAAAACGTATAGCATTTCATCACAAGTCAGAAAAAGTTTCAATACAGACAATGAGCATAGTGAAAGTATTAATATTTGCAGTAAGTCTTTCAGCCGTTTGTTTAGGTGCCAACGCTCAAGAAGCTAACGACGAAAGCGGGATACTTGCTGGTTTCTTCGACACCAGCAAGGAGAAGTCCATCAACTTTTCAAAATTCCACCTTCCTCCCCTTGCTGTTCTGTTTGAAAACGCAAAACAGAATCCCACCATTCTGTCGATGGGAAAACAACAGGAAATAGCACAGGCAGAAGTGGCCAAGCAGAAGAAACACATCTTCTCATACGTATACGGTCATGCAAGCTATAGTTATGGTAAGACCGACATGTGGGGAAATGGCTCATCATCCTATAGTCCGATGATCTATCAGTTCCAAGGATCAGAACAAAACTATTGGAACGTTGGCGTCAACGTCAGTGTTCCACTTGAAGACCTGCTCGACCTCAACTCATCAGTAAAGCGCAAGAGACTGCTCGTTGAGAATGCTCAAATACAAAAGGACCTTGCCTACGACCAACTCAAGCAGGAAATCGTTGTCTTGTATGTGCGAATCACTAATAATCTGACTGCCTTAAAAACTGCAGGTGAGAACGCAGCCATCTATCAGGGAGCCAGTGCTCTGAACGAGCTGGACTTTCTTCATGGCAATCTGAACATTGAAGATTATGCCTATACTGGTCAGCGCGGACAGGGAGCCGTATCAACCTATCAGACACTTCTCACTACAATTACCACCGACATCCTGACCTTGGAGATTCTTACCCATACACCAATCATTACTAATACGACGACCGAAATCACTCTTGACAGTAACATTGAGCGTAGCGAGAAAGAGATAGCCAAAGCCAACAAGGCTGTTGAGAAGAGAATCAAAGAAGAGGCAGAAAAAGAAATGAAAGCCGATGCTGCCCTGAAAAAACAGGAAAGCAAGAAAAGCCAGGTGAAAACAGACGGGAAGAAACAAGCTGCAGCCTCCCAGAAGAAATAATTAAGCAGTTACATTGTCAGAATAATTTGTTACCATAAAACAAGTAGAAGAATATGGATATTTTCAGATACATAGTCAGATTCCTATATAAGATACGTTGGTATCTGGTCATTCTGCCGCTCATAGCCCTTATCGTTGCATGGTTCCTAACACGCAACCTTGAGAGAGTATATTCCACTGAGACGACCATCTACACTGGAATGATAACAGGTTATAACATAGAGGGCGGTTCCGGTTCCTTCGGAGGTAACCCGCAGACCAATATCCAAAACCTGCTACACATCATCACCACCCATGCTACCGTACACGAAGTATCACTTCGTCTCTTTGCACGTTGCATGATGTACGGTGACCGTAACCGTAACACCAACTATATCACGGCTGAACACTACAATGAGTTACTGAAGTCAGTCCCTATGGAGGTAAAGAACCTTATCAATGACAAAGACGAAGAACTTACATACAGAAAGTTGAAGGGATATGAGAAGGGGTTCAGCACCAACTATCTGTTCGGCTTGCTTAACAACCATCAATACTTTGGCATTGAGAATATCTCACGCAATTTGAAACCTCATCAGATACCAGGAACAGATATTATCCATATTGAATATTCGGCTAACGACCCCGGCATCTGCTTCAACACGCTTGATATTCTTAACAAGGTTTTTGCCGAACAATATCAGGAACTACGCTACGGCGAAACACACAACGTCATCAAGTTCTTTGAGCGTGAGGCAAAGAAGCTGCACAATATTCTGAAAGATGCTGAGGACGACCTGATTATCTACAACACTAAAAAGGGCATTATCAACTATGGAGAGCAAACCAAACAACTCACCATTCTCGAAATGCAGCAGCAGAACGTGCACCATGATATTGAGAAAGAAGAAGCTACGACAAACGCACTGATTACCTATCTTGAAAACCAGATGGGCAACAGGGTTGCCGTCTTGAAGGCCAATGAACAGTTTACACAGCTTTTTACCGAGATATCCCGTCTGCAATCACGTATTGCCAACTTACGACTGATGAACAGCGAAGACGGTGGAAATAATGTGGAAGCACAGGAAGAACTGCACAAGGCACAAACGAAGCTTGAGGAATACACTGCAGAAGTTAAAAAGCTGACCAAAGATATTGAAGAACAGAACTATGTTTCCAAATCCACCATCAAGGCCAACGATTTGAGTTCCAGATGGCTTGATCAGATGTTGCTCCTTGAGAAGACAAAGGCTGAGAAGCAGGTAGAAGACCTGATGAAACAACGTCTTGACGCACAGTATAAAACCTACTCACCAATAGGTGCCACTCTTGAGCGAAAGGTGCGTCACATTTCATTCATCGAAGGAAACTACATGGAGATGATGCGCTCGCTGAACACAGCCCGTCTACGTCAGAAGAATCTTCAGATGACCACCGCAACGCTACGTGTGCTTAATCCGCCCATCTTCCCGCTGAATGCCCAGCCCACCAATCGTATGATGTATCTGTTGGGTGCATTCATGATTACCTTCATCCTCACCTCGCTCTATTTCTTCGTTATCGAGATGCTCGACCGCACACTACGCGACCGCATGCGTTCAGAGCGTATTACCAAGATTCCTGTAATGGGCTGCTATCCGCGAGAAAGCTCACTGCGCTACCGCCGGTTCAACAAGACCATCAGCGACATGGCTTTACGACAGCTCAGCAAAGCATTATTACCTTACTTCAAGGACGACCAGCAGAACGTGCTCAACCTGCTTTCTACCGACGCAGGTAACGGCAAGAGCTTCCTGGCACAGGAATTAGAGAACTACTGGGTATCCATCGGCCTGCGTGTCCGTAGACTGACATACGACGAAGACTTCCTTGCCGAAGACAGCCGGTATATCATGGCTAAGGACATCAAGGATCTGTGTCCCGACATCCTGCCCGACGAGATTGCCATCGTAGAATATCCCAATCTTGATGACAATACCATATCGTCAGCCTTGCTCAATATGGGAACCATCAACCTGATGGTCACTCGTGCCAACCGTACGTGGAAAGATGTCGACCAGAAAGCACTGAAAGAGCTTGAAGCACGCCTGACAGACAAGAACACCTTGTTCATGTATCTGACCGAAGCCAGTCGATATGCCGTTGAAGAGTTTGTAGGACAGCTGCCGCCATATACGAAGTTCAACAACTTTGTCTATCGCATTTCTCAGCTCGGCCTTACTGCCACTGAAAACAGCCATGCAAAATAACAACCCATGAGCTGGAGTGATTTGAGCACAGGTTCGGATAATCCTTACGCAGGTGGAGGAAGAATAGCCATACTCTTTCTCCTGTTTTTACTGTCGCTCTACTCCCTTTACACTCAAGGGCTTAATGGTTTTGCCATTACCTTTGCTGCGGTTCCGGTAGCCGTCATCGCTTTTTCCATTCTGTTCCACTGGAAGCTATCGGCTTTCTGGCTCTTGTTCGTAGTCAACTATTTCATCTTTTTCGCCGGACGAATGGGCTATTACTATGGTCCGTTGTCGCTGCCCAACGAAGTAATAGAAATGCTACTTATCGGCTTAGCCGTCATCGATGCAGGCATCATGCGCTTCGAGAAAGTGGCCAACTGGATGGGATTCGCGTTGCTTATATGGTGCGCCTATTGCACTTTGGAAGCCCTGAACGACACCTGTGGTCTGGGATTCAACATGGCTGTATGGTATTCAGGCATGCGCCTGATAGCACTCCAGCTTCTCTACGGTTTCCTTGTCTACTCTATCTATATCGACAATTACAAACGGCTGAAGACCCTGATCTATCTGTGGGCAGGCCTGGCAATCTTCGCTTCACTTTGGACATGGAAACAGGCTCACATGGGCTTTACTGCTATGGAGGAAATATGGTACGAGTCAGCTAAGACCACCCATTTCGTAAATGGTATCACCCGCTATCCCTCCATATTCAATGATGCCGCTACCCACGGTGTAGGTATTGCTTCTACAGCTGTACTCTATGTTGTCCTGGCTCTGACCAGCAAGCTGAAACGAGACAAGATCCTCTTCCTTGTTACAGCGCTGCTCTGCAGTTACTCCATGTCCCTATCTGGTACTCGCACAGGTATGATTTGTCTCTTGGCCGGTCTTTTTGTCTACATCTTCCTGTCAAAGTCGGTGAAGCTGGGTGTTACGGTGTCAATCATCGGATTGTTCCTCGTATGTTTCCTGAAATTCACGACCATCGGAAACGGCAACTCTGTCATACGTCGTATGCGCTCTGCTTTCAACCCTGAGGATGCTTCGTCAAACGTGCGAAAACAGAATCAGGCAGTAATGGCCAAATATCTGAAAGACGCTCCCTGGGGCATTGGTATCGGCGTTGACTATTCCAATGTGCCAGCAAACAACAAATACCGAACGCTGTCTACGATTCCTCCTGACTCTGAGTATGTCTACATCTGGGTACATACGGGCCCCATTGGCATCAGCGTTTTCGTGTTCACGACGCTGATGATGTGGTTAGGTGCATGCTCGGTCGTGTTGTTCCGACTTCGAAACCGGTCAATGCAAGGAGTCGGTGCCGGTATTTGTTGTGCCTTCTTCTCCATGCAGCTTGGAGGATATGCCAACCAGGTGCTGATGCAATTCCCCAACATGCTGCTGTTCTATGGTAGTCTTGCCATCGTCTACAACCTCCCAAGAATCGAGGAAGAGTATGTTATCGAAGAGGAGAAACGATATCAGCAGCAGTTGGAACGCGAACGTTTGAAGGAAGAGAAGAAGCGAGCAAGAAGAGTATAGTAGAAAGTGTGCGCCTATGGACATTGTGCTGTCAATAATCACCGTCAACTACAATGGGCTTGACTATACCTGCGCATTGATTGATACCATCCCATTCGGTTCGCTCCCAATGGAAGTGATTGTCGTGGACAATGGCTCAGCACATGACGAGGCATCAGAACTTGCAGCCAGATACCCACAGATACGCACCATCAGAAGTGAAAAGAATCTCGGATTTGCCGGAGGCAACAATCTGGGTATCCAGGCAGCCAAGGGGCGTTATCTCTACCTTGTCAACAACGACACCGAGTTTCCATCGCCTTGGAACGTCGAGGCAATGATCGAACGATTGGAGTCGTCGGCTGCCATTGGTGTCGTATGTCCGAAAATCAGGTTTGCCTGGGCCACGAAGCCCATACAGTATGCAGGCTACACTCGCCTGTCGTCTATCACGCTAAGAAACCATGCTATAGGCTATGGTGAAGAAGACCACGGACAACATGACGTTCCCCACCCTACTCCATACGCCCACGGAGCCGCCATGATGCTCAAGCGTGAAGTTATTTCAGAAGCGGGACTCATGCCCGAGTGCTATTTCCTCTATTATGAAGAACTCGACTGGTCCCTACAGATACGCCAAGCCGGATTCGACATCTGGTATGATCCGTGTAGTACCATCTTCCATAAGGAGAGTAAGACTACCGGCCAGAACAGTGCCTTGCGCACCTATTATGTCTGTCGCAACCGGCTGCTATTTGCCCGCAGGAACATCAGCGGCATTCACTTGATTCTCTGCTATATATATATAATAGGTATAGTATCCCTACGCGACATGCTAAAGTACCTTCTGAAGGGTCGTACCGACCTGCTGAAGGCTACCCTCCGAGGCATTCGCGACTTCAAAAAAATAAGATAATATGAGCTATCTGTGGTACATCTTCTTCATCATAGACTGGATATTGTTCATTCCAGTTTTCCTGACAGTACTCTACCTGTTGGTGTTTGCAGTTTCGTCACTCTTCACCCACAAGCAACATGTTGTAAAATCTAAGCATTTCAACCGCTTCATCGTGTTGATTCCAGCCTATAAGGCCGATAAGACCATCATGCAGACGGTCAATTCCATTTTGGGTCAGAACTATCCGCAACGTGTTTTCGACGTTGTGGTCATCTCCGACCATCAGGACGAGATGACAAACATGAGGCTTGCCCAGCTACCCATCACCCTTCTGACGCCAAACTTTGAGGTTAGCTCCAAGGCAAAGTCACTTCAGTATGCCATACTTAACCTGCCTCAATTCAAGATCTACGACGCCGTCATCATACTTGATGCCGACAATATTGTAGAACCCGAATTCCTCGAACAGATGAACGATGCTTACGAGTCTGCAGGTACGAAGGCCATTCAGGCTCACCGCATGTCACGCAATCGAGACACGGCCACGGCCCGGCTTGATGCCATCTTCGAGGAAATCAACAATTCCATCTTCCGCAAAGGCCACATTGCAGTCGGACTTTCAGCAGCCATCTGCGGTTCCGGCATGCTGTTCGAGTTCGAATGGTTCAAGCGCAACATAATGAAGTCACACAACACCGTAGGCGAAGACAAGGAACTTGAAATCCTTCTCATGCGCGAAGGTATCTATGTAGACTATTTCGAAGACATCCATGTCTACGACGAAAAGACGCGCCAAACCACCGACTTCAACAATCAGCGCAACCGTTGGGTCTACACCCAGTTGCATACCCTCATCAATAATATCCGATTCCTCCCCAAAGCCATCTTAGGGCGGCACTACGACCTTTTAGACAAACTCATCCAGTGGATGCTTGTGCCACGCACCATTATGATGAGCATCATCCTCATCATGAGCCTCATGGGTGTCCTGGGACTCGTACTTCCTTTCATCAACACCTCCAGTGCCATCAAATGGTGGATCATCTGTTCCATTGCCCTTTTCGCATTCTCCGTGGCTACGCCCGACTATCTTGTCGACAAGAACTGGGACACTGATTTCCTGCGTGCCCCTCTGGTTATCATCTGGGGACTGCTGAATATTGCCCGCGTAGGAAAGACCGAAGCTGACACCCGTATAGGTGCCGTAGGCAGAAACATCAAGAAGATAAAGTCCACCGCCATCATCAAATCAAGAAAATGACAACAGCCCTCCTACATACAGCCGATGTTCTGCTATGGATTATCATGGCAGTCTCGGTAGGCTATGTAGTGTTCTTTGCCATTGTTTCCCTGTTCAGGAGAAGAGACAAGCAGCCTGCCGTTGCAATCGTACAATCGCGCTTCCTTGTGCTCTTCCCCGCCTACAACGAAGACCTGGTCATACGCAATTCTATAACCAGTTTCCTGCAACAGGATTATCCCCACAGTCATTTCCAGCTGACCGTTATCTCCGACCACATGCTGCCTGAGACCAACCAGTGGCTCGGCGAACAACCCGTGAGGCTCCTGCTGCCCGACTTCCAGAACAGTTCCAAAGCCCAAGCCTTGCAATATGCCATTGCCCTGACTCATGACGATTTCGACTATGTGGTCATACTCGATGCCGACAACATGGTGTCAGCCGACTTTCTCACGCGCCTGAACATACTTTGCGCCCAAGGCCACAAGGCTATCCAGTGCCATCGGACAGCCAAGAATTCTAATAACGACATTGCCGAACTCGACGGAGTAAGTGAAGAAATCAACAACACCCTGTTCCGACTTGCCCACAACCGCATAGGTCTCTCGTCGGCCCTCATCGGCTCGGGCATGTGTTTCGACTTCAAGTGGTTCAAGCATCACGTCGACAGTCTTTCTACTGCTGGCGAAGACCGTGAGCTCGAAGGTCTGCTGCTCCGTCAGGGCATATACATCCACTATGCAGCCGACATCATTGTACGAGACGAGAAAGTGAGTTCCTCTGCCAACTTCCAGCGCCAACGGCTGCGTTGGATGACGGCACAGATACAATGTCTGCTCTCCATGATGCCTTACCTCCCTCACGCTATTCTCACGGGTAACATCAACTACATCGACAAGACCCTGCAACAGGCACTCATTCCACGCTCCATCCTTCTTGTGCTTACAACTGTGATGGCTCTGGCAACACTTTTCTTTATGCCGTCTTGGTCGCTGAAGTGGTGGTGCTTGCTGTTGCTGCTTGCCCTGTCGCTCATCATTGCCATTCCTTCCCGGCTACGTACCTTCAAGCTCCTGAGGGACATGCTACGCCTGCCTCAACTGGTGTGGCACATGCTCTGCAACGTCATACATATTGACACCAAGAACACCGACTTCATCCATACCTCCCACGACAAATGAAGATAGCGATACTGACATCCGGATTCCTGCCATTGCCAGCCGTGAAGGGCGGAGCTGTGGAAAACCTCATCGATATGTATCTGGCCTACAACGACCGGCACCGTCTTCACGACATCACGGTCTACAGCGTTGAAGAACCTGATGCCCACAGCCATCCGGCACTTGCCTCGACAGTCAATCACTACCGCTACATCGATGTAGACAGCCTTCAGGCAAGACTGCTCAAAAGCCTGCACAAGCTGATCAGAGGGAAAGGATACTACCACTATACCATCGAGTACTACCTGAAACGGGCCATTGACCATATAAGGAAGCAGCACTACGACATGATTGTCATAGAGAATCGTCCTGGCTACGCCCTTAAGCTGAAAGGCCGAACCAACGCCCAGGTCGTATGCCATCTTCACAACGACGTACTCAGCGACGAGACACCTTACGCAAAGGAGATTTGTGCCAACCTCTCAGGCATTGTCACCGTTTCCGATTTTCTGTCGCAGCGTGTCAGTACTATCACCAACACATCAGCCAACAAACTGCTGCCTACTTGTATCACCGTTCATAATGGCATTGACCTCACCCTGTTCTCGCCACAAGCCCCTACCACGGCCCGTCGCTCCGACTATTCCATGAAGCCTGAAGACTTCGTGCTTGTGTTCTCTGGTCGGGTCATTCCCGAGAAAGGTATCGGTGAACTTATCGAGGCGATGCTACGACTGGTCGACTATCCACAAATCAAACTCCTTGTTGTTGGCAGTTCGTTTTATGCCAACAACAAAAAAGACAGCGTCTTTATGACCAGCCTGAAGGAAAAATCAACGCAATTAGGCTCACGTCTCGTCTTCACTGGCTACGTACCCTATGATCACGTTCCATCCGTTCTCTCGCTGGCCGACGTTGCCGTATTACCATCGGTATGGAACGAGCCGTTAGGTATGACATGTATCGAGGCTATGGCTATGGGGCTTCCCGTCATTACCACACGCCAAGGCGGCATACCTGAAACCGTCAGCGAGTCGTGTGCCATGCTACTCCCGGCCGACGAACAGCTTGTCGACAGTCTTGCACAGGCCATCATCGAACTGTACCACCAGCCGGAGAAACGGAAAAACATGCACGATGCTGCACTTCGACAAGCCCAGCATTTCTCAAAGGAGACCTTTGCCCGCCACTTCTTCAATGCCATAGAAGCGGTGAGCAGTAAAGATTAAGCCCTTGATTTCAGGAAATCTGCAACAATATAATTGCTACCGCCAACGAAAATGAAGTCATCGCTCGATGCGCCAGAGATAGCTGCCTGATAGGCTTCTTTCACACTGGGATAACATTCGCCCTTCAGGCCGAACTGATCACCAAACACCTTCAGCGACGACTCTGGGAATGCACGTTTCGTTGACCCTTTGGTAAAATAATAGGTGGCATTTTTCGGCAACAAAGCCATCACGCCATAGACATCCTTGTCCTCAACCATTCCAAAGACAATTCTCAGACGCTTACATTTTACCGATTCTATTTGTTTGCCCAGGTATTCCCATGCTCCGATGTTATGACCCGTATCGCAAACCACAAGGGGTGATTGCCTGATGGTCTGCCAGCGCCCCATCAGTCCTGTTATCGTAGAAACATTCTGAAGCGCCTCACACATTTCCTGTTGTACCATACGGTTGTTCTCCGGATCAATGCAGTCACACATATAGCCCAGATTGACCAACTGATGCATTGCCACGACAATCGTATTCATGTTCTTTTCCTGGTAGTTTCCCTGCAACTCACCCTTAAAATCACCAAGATGCTTGGCCTTGTAGAGTCTGCCTTCGGGAACAACTGTCGAAGAAATGATTTCCTGCTCGTCCTCGGCATAAATGATGGGTGACTTGGCCTCTTGTGCCAGCGCATCGAAGACCACGCGGGTCTCTGGCGTAGCCTCTCCAATGACTACAGGTACGCCAGGCTTGATGATACCACCCTTCTCCATGGCAATCTGCTCGATGCTTGTACCCAGCAGCTGAGTGTGGTCGAGCGAGATGTTGGTAATGACGGAAAGGACAGGCGAGATAATATTGGTGGAGTCGAGACGGCCTCCGAGTCCCACTTCAATGACGGCAATATCGACGTTGACATCCTGGAAGTATTTGAAGGCCATTGCTGTGGTAATCTCGAAGAACGAGGCATTGACCGACTCGAAGAAATCCTTCCCTTTGTCAACGAAGTCTGCCACATAGTCATGCGGAACAGGCTGCCCGTTTACCCTGATGCGCTCTGAGAAGTCAACAAGATGGGGAGAAGTGTAGAGCCCCACCCTATAGCCGAATACCTGAAGCAGGGCGGCAATAGAGTGCGACACAGAGCCTTTGCCATTCGTTCCGGCTATATGTATGCAACGGAAATGTTCGTGAGGATGACCGTAATGCTCGTCCAATGCCAGCGAGTTGCCGAGACCTTCCTTGTAGCCTGCAACTCCCTGAAGCTCAAAATTGGCCGTCCTGTTGAAAAGAAAATCAATCGCCTCTTCGTATTTCATTTCATTTAGAAGTTAGGAGAAGTTAGGAGAAGTAGTTCTTGAAACGCTGGAAGATAGAGTCCTTGGTTTCCTTGTCGCCCTTGAAGTTATCGCTGTTACGGAATTCCTCAAGTGCCTTGCGCTCCTCTCTCGACAAAGTCTTCGGCACGTACACGCTGATGTTGACCACCAGATCGCCTCGGCCAGAACCATATCCCTGTACAGCGGGCAGACCCTTGCCACGCAGACGAAGTGTCTTTCCAGGCTGAGTACCGTTGTCAATCTTCACCTTCAGCTTCGAGCCTTCAATGGTAGGTATCTCCACATCGCCTCCAAGAGCAGCTGTCGGGAAGTCGAGCAGCAGGTTATAGACCAGATCATTGCCGTCACGTACAAAGAGGTTGTGGTCTTCTTCCTCGATAAACACCTGAATGTCGCCAGCAATGCCGCCATGCTGACCGGCGTTACCCTTTCCAGGCACGTTGACCACCATGCCTTCAGCCACACCGGCAGGAATGTTGATCTCAACGACTTCTTCGCCCTTGACTACACCTGTGCCGCCACACTCATGGCATTTGTTCTTGATGATCTGACCTTCACCGCGACAGGTAGGACATACACCCTGAGTCTGCATCATGCCGAAGATGCTCTGGGTGGTATGGGTGATAACACCCGAACCATGACACGTAGGACATGTTTCCTTGCTACTGCCGTCCTCGGCACCAGTTCCATGACAATGAGCACAGGGCACATCCTTGCGTAGCTTGAACTTCTTGGTTACTCCCTGGTTGATCTCTTCAAGTGTGAGCCTGACCTTCAACCTCAGGTCGCTGCCACGATGCTGCTGTGTACGCCCGCGTCCGCCGCCTCCGAAGCCGCCGAAGCCATGTCCGCCGAATATGTCACCGAACATGGAGAAGATATCGTCCATGTTCATCGATGCGCCGCCAAAGCCACCGAAGCCGCCCTGACCGCCAAACGGTGCGTCAAAGCCGAACTGGTCGTACTGCTGCCGCTTCTGGGGGTCGTGTAGCACATTATAAGCCTCGGCTGCTTCCTTGAATTTCTCTTCTGCCTCCTTGTCACCAGGATTTCTGTCAGGATGATACTTGATGGCTATCTTTCGGTATGCTTTCTTGATATCATCCTCCGATGCCTGCTTGCTGACACCAAGCACTTCATAATAATCACGCTTTTGAGCCATGATCTCGAACTTCGATTATTTTGATGATTAATTTTTGGATTCAATTACTGTCCGACAGCCACCTTGGCGTGTCGTATCACTTTATTGTTCAGCTTGTAACCCGTTGTCAGGCAGTCTATTACTTTACCTTTCTTGTCGTCGCCCATACCTGGCACCATAGCTACAGCCTCATGCACGTCGGTATCGAAGTCGGCATCCTCGGTGTCAATCTTCTCGACGCCCAGTCCTTCCAGCACTTTGAGCATTTTGTGGTAAATGAGTTCCATACCCTCGCGCAGAACCTGCGGATCGTCGGTCTTCTCGCCGTTCTGAAGCGCACGTTCCATGTCATCGATGACAGGCAGTAGAGCCGTAATGGCTTTCTCACCACCATTAAGAATCAGTTCTGCACGTTCTTTCAATGTACGCTTACGGTAGTTGTCAAACTCTGCTACCTGACGCAGATATTTATCCTTCAGGTCAGCAATCTGATCCAAGGCCACGTCCAAGGGGTCACGTTCGTCAGTAGCCTCGGCAGTCTCTTGCTCAGCCGCTGCCTCTTGCTCCTCAACCTTCTCATTATCAGCATCCTCAATGTTCAGCTGTTCGCCCTCCATTGACTTGCCTTCTTCTTCGATATTCATTTTTTCTTCTTCCATGATGATTGTATTTGTTCTTTATCTACTTAACAAGCAAAAACCATGCCAATGAAAAAGGAAGACCTTCAAGCCTTCCTATCTGTCATTTTTTACAAGTTCTATACCTTGTTTAGATGTCTTTGGTAGTCGGTAAGGGAATCGAACCCTTATGCCAAGATTGAGAATCTTGTATCCTAACCGTTAGATGAACCGACCCCGATTTTGCGGAAGGTGAGGGATTCAAACCCCCGATACCCGAAAAGGGTATACCGGATTTCGAGTCCAGCGCGATCGATCACTCTGCCAACCTTCCTTTCCGTTTTTTGCGGGTGCAAAGGTACTAATAATTTCCGAACCCACAAAATTATTTCGTAATTTAACAAAAATTCGTACAAAGTATTGAAAAAACTTGTGGGACATTCTTTGCAAGTGACAGTTTTTTTTTATCTTTGCAGCGCGAATTTAATGTTTAACAAATAAAATAAGTAAGAACTATGAAGAAAATGAAGACAATCATCCTGGCTCTTTGCGCAGGAATCGTGATGACCGGCTGTAACAATCTCCAGAAGGGTGCTACTATCGGTGCCGTAGGTGGTGCTGGTTTAGGCGCAATCGTAGGTAAGGTTGCTGGCAACACCGCTGTTGGTGCTGCTGTTGGTGCAGCTGTTGGTGCTGGTGCTGGTGCTCTTATTGGCAAGCACATGGACAAGGTGAAGGCTCAGGCCGAGGCCGTTCAGAACGCTCAGGTAGAGCAGATTACCGATGCTAACGGTCTGCAGGGTGTGAAGGTGACCTTCGACTCTGGTATCCTCTTCGCTACCAATTCGTCGCAGCTCAATGCAGCTTCCAAGGCTTCGCTCACTCAGTTTGCCAACGTGCTGAAGAACAACAGCGACTGTGACGTTGCTATCTACGGCCACACTGACAATACCGGTAACGATGCTATCAACAACCCGCTGAGCGTCAAGCGCGCACAGGCTGTTGAGACCTACCTGAAGCAGCAGGGTGTGAGCGCAGCTCAGATCCGCTCGGTTGACGGTCAGGGTTCTTCCAACCCCGTTGCCAGCAATGCTACTGCCGAGGGCCGCAAGCAGAACCGCCGCGTGGAGGTCTACATGTATGCTTCTGAGGCTATGATCAACGCTGCCAACAACGGCACGCTTCAGTAATCATTGCATTGAAAATCATCAAGAAAATAATAGGTAGAATCGTGGTGGCGTTTTTCGCTTCCACGATTCTTGCTGTAATCGTGTTGCGTTTCGTCCCTGTGTTCTTTACGCCCCTTATGTTCATCCGTCTGGCACAGCAACAGCATGAGGGTAAGGAGATGAAGCTGAACCACACGTGGGTATCGCTGGAGCGCATATCGCCTTCGCTGCCCGTAGCCGTGATTGCCAGCGAGGACGGCAAGTTCCTGCAGCATCACGGTTTCGACTTCGAGGCTATCGAATATGCTGCCAAGCGCAATCGTGAGCATCCGCAGAAGCGCAAGCTCGGTGCCTCGACCATTACGCAGCAGACGGCGAAGAATGTGTTCCTCTGGCCGGGCCGCTCATGGGTTCGAAAGGGCTTCGAAGCCTATTTCACCGTCCTGATAGAACTGTTCTGGTCGAAGCAGCGTATCATGGAGGTCTATCTGAACTCCATTGAGATGGGCGACGGTATCTACGGAGCCGAGGCAGTGGCACGCGAGCATTTCGGCTGTACAGCCAAGGACCTGACGCGGAGCCAGTGTGCGCTGGTGGCTGCTACGCTGCCTAACCCCAGGAAGTTCAGTTCGAAGTCGCCCAGCAGCTATATGCTGAAACGTCAGTCGCGTATTCTGCGCGAGATGAAGAATGTTCCTGTTTTCCCCAAAGAGGGCGTTGACAGCGGGGAAAGGTAATAGGGGTAAAAAGGGTGAAAAGGTAAAAGGGTGAAAAGGTAAAAAAGTAAAGCAATGAAGAGAATCATTACAATCATGTTGATGATGTGCTCGGGCATCATGCTTTGGGCGCAGGACGAGACGTTCAACCTGACCGTCTACAAGGAGTTCATGCCTGGTATTATCCACATGGCTAATGGTAAGGACTTGGCTAATCCGTTACTGAACATCTTCCTGAAGGATGCCTCGCTGCTCTACAAGAGTGGTTCGCTGACCAAGGAAGCCAATATGGATAATGTGCTGGGGGTAGACTTCAAAGACCGCAAATACGTGAAGATTGAGAACGAGCTGGCCTATGTTGTCGATTCCGTCGGTGCCAACCGGCTCTACTGCTCAACGCTCATTGACATAGAGGCCTACAAGACGTTGCAGAAGAACAACGTGAACATCTCGAACATGAGCCTTGGTGACCAGATTTCCTACTCGACCATCGAGCTGGAGCGTCAGGAGGAAGTTCAGATGCCCATCATCAATCACTTCTATTATCTGTACGAAGGCAAGATCATCAAGGTGCACGAGCGGGAGATCTGGCGACAGTTGCCTAAGGAGAAGAGAAGGCTCTACAAGACGATTATCAGCGAAGACCGCTTCTCGTGGGTCGATGCAGAGAGCCTGATGCGCCTGCTGAAAGCTATCTCATAACAGATGCTCACTGGCAGGTGAGCGTGTCCTTTTCCAGCTCTACCTTCAGCATTCGACGGGTATCATGACCTATACGGAAACGCTCGTCGGGCCGCAAGCCTGGAAGCCATACCGTACGTCCGGAAGCATCGGCAAGAAGCAGTTGGCGACGGCGGGCAAACAGCGAGAGTTTACAGTCAGTCAGGAAGTCACTCACAAGGCGGCTTCCTTTTTTCATGCCTAACGGAACGAAACGTTCACCCTGTACAACAGGTCGCAGACGTAAGGGGAAGCGCACCTTGTCGGCATCGACGGTGAGACAGAAGGGTTGCCGGCTGATGGCGGGCGTGTCGGAGATGCTTACACGCACTTTCATGTCGTTATCATAGACATACGTTCCTGTTTCTGGAATAAGGAGCTCCGGCTGTTCGGGCTCCCTTTCCTGCAGGAGCAGACGGTCGCGGTCAATGCACACCTCGTGGGTAGCCGACTGCCAGTAGCTGCCGGTTGCCGCTGCGTGAAGCTGGCGTTCTATCTGCCTTACGGTTGCCGACGAGAATCCGTGCGGCTCTAACCAGGCGAAAAGGACAACGAGCGGCGAAGGCTCTTCCATCAGCCTGCTGATGGTGAGTGATTGCCCTTCGGTCGTTCTTCCCAACGCCTCGTCGACGGCTTTGTCGCATACCTTTGCACTTTCGTTGAGCAGCTGGGCGGTCTTCAGGATGTTCTGAGAGGCCTGTGGCGTGATGTCGAACAGCTGGGGTATGACGTTGAGTCGCAGCTTGTTGCGCCATACGTCGGCTTCCAGATTGGAAGAGTCGGTCACAAAGGTCTGCCCGCGAGTAGCGAGCCAGCCTACGATCTGCTGTCGGCTGAGGCAGAGCAGGGGTCGCAGTATGTGGCCTTGGCGTGGGCGCATGCCTGTGAGACCGTGAATGCCGGTGCCTCGAACCAGGTTCAGCAGTACCGTCTCGACGTTGTCGTCCTGATGGTGGGCCACGCAGATGTCTGCCGCTCCGATGTCTCGACGCAGCTGCTCGAAGTAGTTGTAGCGCAATTCGCGTGCCGCCATCTCAATGCTCACTTTGTGCAGTCGGGCATAGGTGCGGGTGTCGAAATGAATGATGTGGAGAGGAATCTGTCGGCCTTCGCAGAGCGACCTGACAAACTGCTCGTCTCGATCGCTCTCTTCACCGCGCAGCTTGAAGTTGCAGTGGGCTGCCTCTACCGCATACCCCATTTCGTGCAGAAGCAGCAGAAGGGCCACGCTGTCGGCACCTCCGCTTACGCCGACAAGGTATCGGTGGCCAGCAACCATCAACCCTTGTTGCTCAATAAACTGCCTTACAACTTCACAAACCATAAACCTCAAATCTCAAACCTCAAACCTCAAATCACTCCACATACAACACCAGTCCTTTCAGGTATTCGCCCTCGGGGTGATAGATGTTCACGGGGTGGTCGGCAGGCTGATGCAGCTGATGCAGTATGCGCACCTTCCGATGGGCCTGTGCCGCAGCCGTAAATACGGCATTGCGGAAGTGGTCCTTGGTGACGACCTGCGAACAGGAGAAGGTGAAGAGAATGCCGCCCTTCTCAATTTTCTCGAATGCTTTCTCGTTCAACCTTGTATAGCCCTTCAGCGCATTGTGCAGTGCGCCCCTGTGCTTGGCAAAGGCAGGCGGGTCGAGGATGATCAGGTCGTAGCCGTCGCCTCGTTGCTCCAGATACTTGAAGGCATCTTCGCAGTAGGCCTCGTGGCGAGGGTCGTGAGGGAAGTTAAGCTCCACGTTGGCCTTGGTCAGCTCGATGGCCTTGGCCGAGCTGTCGACAGAATGTACGACGGCAGCTCCGCCCCTCATGGCGTAGAACGAGAAGCCTCCGGTGTAGCAGAACATGTTCAGCACCCGCCGTCCCTGGGCATAGCGCTCCAGCAGGGCACGGTTTTCGCGCTGGTCAATGAAAAAGCCCGTCTTCTGTCCTCGCAGCCAGTCAACGTGGAACAGCAGCCCGTTCTCGCTGGCGGTGTTGTCGTCGCTGCCACCAACGATGAAGCCGTTCTCAGGCTCCATGAAGGGCAGCGTGGTCTCGCTCTTGTAATAGACGTGGCTGATTAGTCCGCCCATCACCTTCATCAGGGCGTCGACAATGTCGTGCCTGTTCCTGTGCATGCCAATGCTGTGGGCTTGCATCACGGCCGTCTGTCCGTAGACATCGATGATAAGGCCGGGAAGGTGGTCGCCTTCACCATGAACAAGCCGGTAGGCATTGTTGCCGACCCCGTCGTGCCGGGCAAGTCCGATGGCCAGGCGCATACCCAGTGCCGAGGACAGGCGCGACTCCCAGAAACTGGCGTCGATAGCTACGTCGCTGAACGACAGTACCCTCACGGCGATGGAACCGTCCTGATAGTGTCCTACGGCCATGAACTCGCCTTTGGCATTGACAACGCGCACGATGTCGCCCTCCTCTATTCCTTCATCAACATGGTGGAGTGCACCCGAGAATATCCAGGGGTGATAACGCAGGAGGCTTTCCTCCTTGCCTTTCTTCAGGTATATCTTCTTGTACTGGCTCATTGCTCTTCTATATTAATAATGGTGTAGTTGCCGCTTTGCTTCAGTCTCATCAGTTCCTCGTAGATGACGATGCACGCCCAGGCATCGGTAGCCGCATAGATCTTCTGGCGATCGGTCAGTATGTCACCCTCCCAGTTGCTCAGCTGCTGTCGCTTGCTGATCTTCTGTCCGAACATGTTGGCATAGAGCTTCTGCAGGCTCATGTCCTCGATGCCCAGTTCGCTGACGTGATGCTGTATGTCGATGAACCAGCCGGGATTGAAAGCCCCCAGACGGTGCAGTGCATTCACGTCGTCGTGCCAGGAGAGCCCGATCTTTGGTACCGTGGTGTCTTCGAGCAGACGGACGAGTGCCGGCGTCAGCCCCGTATGGTTCAGACGGAAGAGGAAGCAAGTGTCGTAAGTGGAAACCTGCAGCAGCGCCACCTTGTGCTGGAACCCGCGCTTGAACGACGGGCGCGTCTCCGTGTCAACGCCAAGTATGGGCTGCGAAAGAAGGTAGCGCACGGCCTTCTCGGTCTCGCCGGTAGTGAGTATCGTGATGATGCGGCCTTTAAACTCGGCCACAGGAAGCGATGCTATCAGCTTTTTATCAAATTTGGAGTATAATGTTTTAGTCATTGTATTCTTTGTTCGCACAAATTCGCCGCAAAGTTACACATTTTTCTTCAACCATGAAAGAAATGACGGGCATTTTTCAAGCCTCATATTACATCTCTCACCTCGACAACCTTGTCGGCACTGCGCAGAAATGACTTGCTGGTTGTTTGGGAATAGTGAAGCCGCAGAGTATCGTCCCCTAACTTCCTGAGGCCGAAGGCCGATACGGGTAGGCAGGTAATTGTTTTTACAGATTTTGACACTACGGAAACGTTTTTAACATCCGCCCATTTCAATGGCATACTCCATTGATTTCCAACGGCATACGCCGTTTGCTCTGAACGGACCGTTCCATTCATTCTAAGTGGCACGCTCCGTTCGTAGACAACGAAGGCTCCGTTGCTCACCATCAGAGCCTTCATTGTCCACAACCCGCGTAAAACTGCGCAAAGTGCAAAAATCAATCTTTCAATCATTCAATCTTTTACAAAGTAGGGACTCTAACTTTAATATTATA
>JAFZIL010000052.1 GCA_017554385.1 Prevotella sp.
CATGAATATTAATGGAAATTACATGGACAATTACATGGTAATTACATGTCAAAGAAAAGAAAGGAATTGAACACGAATGACCACGAATGACCCACGAATGAACATGAATATTAATGGAAATTACATGGGCAATTACATGGGGATTACATGTTAAAACAAGATAGGACACAAGAATTTTTACGATATAAAGATATGAAACGAAATATGAACGTTTACGGTAAGTTTACAGACATCTACTCATACGGAAAGAAAGTAATGCTGCTGACGCTGCTGATGGTCTTAGGAGCTACGGGGGCGTGGGGACAGACGGACTATCCAGGTGTGTTTTACATTGCACACAATAATGCCAATAATTATAGTACAGAAAGTGCAAATGACCACTGGTATATAGTGCCTGCCGCAGACCCTCACCAGACGAACTACTGCGATGCTTACTTTTCGCCCGACTACTCTGTGTCTAACGGTGACCCAGATAAACCTTATCTAACTTGTTATAAGACGAAAAGGGACAAGAACTCCGTGTGGGTTATACAACCTGTGGATAATGAAAGTGGTTTTTACTACCTTATTCATGTCTTGACTGGTAAATACGTCGTTTACGAGCCGCCTTTTGCTGCAAAGCCAAACCGTAAATCCATGCACCTTCTGACTACTAACAGTCCAGGTGACAATGCAAAGTTTCAAATTAGCATTAATAGCTCAAGGCTAAGATTTAACCCGAAAGGTATTACAACTGGGGCTTGTTATTTCAATCCAGCCGGTAGTCATAAAAACCAATACTATGCAAACGGAGGAAATGATGCTCCTGCAACACAATACATAGACCTGATTGGACTGGCTGCTGACGGAAACAATTCTCGATGGTGTACAGAAGCCGCTCTCCTTTCCGCCCCCACCATCACCGTATCAGACGGTGTGGCTACCGTAACAGATGTTAACGGGCTGCCGGCAGGGTATAAAGTTCGCTATACCGTTGATGGAACTACACCTACTGCATCCAGTCCTACCATCCCAGATGGTGGTTATATTATTACTGAGTCTTGTACTTTCAAGGCTGTGATTGAGCGTTACGGCTTCGTGCTGACAGCTGTAGCCTCACAAGCGGTGGAGCCCAGCATATTGAAGCCTACGTATACGCTGAATGAAGACGGTTCGGTGACGATTACGGCAGAGACGGGAAACACCATCTATTACACCTTGGATGGAACAGCCCCGACGACTAGCACTACGACCTATGCTACCACTACGGTCACCATTCCCTTGTCTAATCTGCAGACGGCCACAGCCATCAAGGCCATCGCCCATAACACCACAGACCATACGACCTCCGGCGTTGCCACACAGGCATTGGCATCTTATACCTATAAGATTGTGAACCAGTCGTACAAGGTGGCTATCCAACATACGTTGAAGCAGGCGGTGGGCAAGCCGTTGAGCGGTACCACCAGTATTCCTGCTCAGATACGCAGCTCGTATCTCAGCGGCGAGACGATGACGTTCTACACGTTGAGCGACAACCACGCGGTGGGGGCTACTGTTTCTCAGGGAACCCTTGAGGCTGTCGACCCGATTACTGCGACGACGGCTGAGGGCACGTACATCTACGTGACCTACACCACCACACATCTTGGCAGCAAGTTCCTGCACCTGCGCGGTGCCCGTCCGCTGAACCTGAAGTACGAGGATAACTCTACCTACAAGTTCCTTATTGAGAATCCGACGGGGACAGTGGATTTTGACGCATCCGGCGATGCCTCCAGTTCCACCACCAACCACCTGTGGTATATCAGCAGCAACGCCTCTACGGGCGACCCCTACGACGTGTTCGTGCAGAACTCGGGTAAGACGAGTTACCTATCATACTCATCAACCGCAACCCCCAAGTTCTCGTTTGGCAGCGCCAACTATTTCATCTCTGCCAACGCACCAGAGAGCGGTGACGACCCTACCTACGAGGACGTCACGCTGACGAACCTGGCGAACGGAGAGACGTTTACGGTCAGGGTGAACACGGTACAGATTCCCACCAGCTACCACCTGATCGACATGCAGCACCATGAGATTCTGGAGGCGATAACCAGCACCTCTGACGACTTAGCCGTGCCCAGTGAATGGTTTAGCCCATTGGTATCACAGTATCACTTCTGGAGGAAAAGCGCTTTCGATGAAGAACTATTAAGTCAGGAAATCTATCAACTCAAGACTGACCCTGCCCCTACAGAAATTACAAGTCTCGGTCAACTTGAGCCTAACGAACAGATCTACATCACCTACGACGTCAGCAATATCGTGGACCTTGACGGCCGCAACAAATGGAATGTAGAGAACAAGGAGAACAAGACCTACATGCTGAAGTTCCTGAACTCAGCCAACACGCAATTCTATCAGGAAAACGGTGATGAGGTGATGGATTCGAAGCGCAAGGCCGTCTATCCCTACAGCAACGGTGAGGCAGGACTGTATATCTATGGCGACGAGAAATGGCAGAGCGACCTGTCCAGCGGTGCCAGCACCCGTACCCGTTGGCTGTGGTATATCGAGCCAGCGAACAACCCGTCGAGCGCAGCCGAGCTTGACCCCTACCACGTAAAGATCTCGTCATACCAGACGCAGACGAACTATAAGAACCCCGATACTGGAAAGACAACCAACTACCACTCCTACCTGCACACCTACAAGCCCGATGGCTACAACCAGATTGTGACAGGCGTCACCAACGACAACCCCTTGGTGACTGGTGGTGCCGAAGGCTCTGCCGCTGACAACAGCGAGGGCACCGAATACATGATCCTGGGCGAGGTCATTGGCGGAAAGACCTATTACCGTCTGAAAACGTTCAATCCCATCAAATTAGACCTCAATGGCGACGGCGACACCAATGACCCAGGCGAGAGCAATGAGCGGCGCACCGTCGACAGCTTTGAGCAATACTGGAAGAACAACCCCACCGTGCAGGCAAAGCTGACGACCAAAGTGACGCAGTTAGGCCGCGATATCACGCTATCAGCTACCCAGAAGTCAGAGATTGCCGCATTTGACAACCAGATACCTTGGCATGTCTACTCTGAGTGGGCCAACGCCGCACCGTGGGTGAACAACAACGACGGCTCTAACGGTAAGCCGGCCACCACGGGTAAGAAGTTCCGGAAGGAGGAGCACTGCTTCCAGACCATCCCGATGGGCGAGCAGTTCACCTTCGAGGAGACGACGCTGACCCCCATGCTCGTCCTGCTCGACCAGCATGGCTGGGAGATTGTGCGCCTGCCCTTGCCGAGCAGCAACTCCGACACCCAGCGCTATGCTGCCATCAGGAAGTACAACAGCCCGATGGTGAGCACCTACCACTACTGGAAGACCGACGGCAAGAAGCCTGGCTATCACCTCTACGATCCTACCGATCCCGTCCTCAATTCCGATGTCACTTCAGGCGGTAATTCTGAGAGATACACCACACCTGAATTAGGCGTAGTAGGCACGCTGCCCCAGGTCAAGGACGCCAAGGGCAACCTGTGTGACCTGTATGTCACCTGCGATGTGAAGTCTGAGTATGCCAATGCCTACACCGGTGCATCCACCAAAGGAGCAACCCAAGCATCGGCTTATTTAGTGAAGCAGGGCAATGCCTTTGCCAAGATTAACAATAGCAACCAATTGGTCACAGTAGCCACCCAGCCCGACATCGAGGACGTGCCTACCAATATGCAATGGTACTTGAGGACCAACTTCGACATCGACAAGGAGATGGGCTATAAGTATAGCGATGAGGCAGGTCATTATGACGATGCCCTGACGAAAGACGATACAGAGGCCGCCTGGCTCGCCGCCGGCAAGAACGGCTTTGACCCCTACAACGTGCAGATACAGAGCGTGTCCAGTGTGAACGCAGGCAGCCCCCGTTATTTCACGGCCAACACTACCGGTTCTGAGCTCACCAATGCCATCTGGACCGGTACTTCAAGCAGCATCTCATTGCTGACCATGACCGACACCTATAGGCAGCAAGCCGAGGGTTACGACCAGACCACACTGAAGATTACCAACGCCACGTTTATGGTGGTCGACGACGGCAACGGCAACATGCGGCTGATGCCCCGCTTCGACAACACGAAGGTGGTCACCTCGTTTACCAGTCTGTCAGCACAGCTGGCTGCCGCCACCGCAGGCGACGACGGCACCGGCACCCAGACGATCACCCTCACCATTGTGCCTACTTTTATCGAGAAGTCGAGCGACATCAAGAGTATGGGTGGTTACTACATGCTCAAGGACGGCTTTGTGATCGATGCCTCGGTAGGTACCTCTTCGGCACCCTTCAAGGGCACCATCGACGGACAGCTGAAGACCATCACCGGCACCACCAGCACACCGTTTGTGGCATACGCCGAGGATGCCACCATCCGCAACGTGATACTGCAAGATGTCGACATCGACGACGGCAGCTCAACTGTTCAGACCGACAAGTCGGCACTCGGTGCCATCTGTAATTATGCTTACGGCACCACCCGCATCTATAACTGCGGCATCTTAGGCGGCAGCGTGGATGCCAGCGCCACCTATCTCGGAGGTGTCGTGGGATATTTGAAAGAAGCCGAAGCCCCAATAGTTGACGGTGCGCGCGTCATCAACTGCTACAGCTATGCCAATGTGGGTGGCGGCACCCATGTAGGCGGTATCGTGGGATACAACAACTATAAAACAACTGCAGCAGACCTCAGGACGATGGTGATGAACTGTATGTTCTACGGCAACATCACCAGTGGCATGAACAAGTCGCCCGTCTATGGCGGAGAGAACATCAACAACCTGAACAGCGGTGGTCTGACCACCTTCAACTACTACTCCTACGAGAACCTCACGGGTGGCGTCACCGATAAAAAGTACAACTGTGCCCTGGCCGTTGAGGAACGCTTCCTGACGCGCTTTGAAATTTATCGTCAGCTACTGAACAGCAACAAGCGCTTGGCAGCCTACTATATCACCGGCAATGCTGCCGATACCGCTCTCTTGGCCAAGTGGGTGCTGGAGACCGCAGACAGAAGCATTGACAATCCCATGCCCTACCCCATCCTGAAGGAACAGGGTCGCTATCCCTCGATTATCAACTACGATGTGGAGAATGCGCCCACCTTGACTTTGACCGATGGCAAACCCTCAGAGGAAGACCGTAATCATGGCGGCAAGTTAGGAAACAAGACCCTGACCGTGAACATCAACATCGGTAGTGATTATCCCGAGGGAGCTGCAATCAAGGAAGGCAAGAGTTCACTGTCCCTCGCCTGCACGGACAAGGACTTCGACCATTTCAACTTCAACTACGACAAGGTGCAGCTGCCCTACTACAATGATGTAGGCACGAAGAACTACACCGGCAACAAGGTAGTGACGGGCTGGAAGATTACAGCCATCGATGCCGTGGCCGGTGACCCATACAGCGCTTCCAACTATGACTATAGCAAGACCTATTCTTCGGATCAGGCCTACTTTGACTATCCCAATTACAATTTTGCCGACCGCAAGAGTTCGAACAAGGACAAATACTCAGTCAGCGGCCGCGTGTTCTCACAGGGCGCCTACTTCGACGTACCCGACGGCGTCAGCTCTATCACCATCGAGCCATATTGGGGCAATGCGGTCTACGTAGCCGATGAGTATCTGGACGTAGTGTATAATACAGGTTATGGCGCTCAAAGTGCAACCCAGTTAGGCAAGCAATTCCCTACGAGCAAGATCACGATTGACGGTAGTGAGCAGGCCGTTGAGACATCTATCTCCAGCGCCCTTAAATCGCTTTCCGGAACATCGGTCTACGACAATGCTATCGTACTGGTAGGCAACCTGCATCAGGCCAGTGTACCTTCGGATGGAACCAAGCCATTCACCTTGATGTCCGTCGATTTAGACAAGGACAACGAGCCCGACTATAGTTACATCTTCTGTCATAATAGCCGAGCTAAGACTTCACCCCTTCGTTTCGACTTCCTGAACATCCCGGGTACGGCTCAGGCTCAGAAGCCCAATGGTGCAAAACAGGTTCGTAATGCGGCCATCTTTAAGACCCAGGGCTGGTTCGAAATCACCAATACGGCCCTGATGTACTTCAGCCAGTTTGAATATGAGAACACACAAGATATCACAAAGGTCGAATCGCCTGTCATCCTTCATGGTGGCGTATTCGACCAGTTCGTTGCAACCCAGAACAAGGCCATAAACGGCAAGACCATCTATGTGCATATAGGCAGCAATGTGTGGATGAAGTCCTTTGCCTTGGGCACCCACGGTGACGGTTCCTATTCTGCTCCCCACGTTCCCATCTCTGTGACGGGTGGTGATATTGAAGGCCTTTATCTGACGGGAACTTATAATCAGAATGCGGGATCCTTAGGCGGCATCAAAAACGACAACGCCGAGTGTTACATCAGCGGTGGCCGCTTCCAGGAACTGGCTGGTGCGGGTCAGGAACAGTTGGGTAATTCAACCACCAAAGGTAATGTGCACTGGCAGATTTATGATGCTGACATCGAGGAATTCTATGGCGGCGGCATCAACGACGCCAAGCCCATCAAGGGTAATATCATTACGGACATCTACAACAGTCATGTGACCCAGTTCTGCGGCGGACCGAAGTTCGGAAACATGCAGCCAGACAAGACCGTCACCACCAATGCCGAAGGATGTACCTTTGGCAAGTACTTCGGTGCCGGCTATGGCGGTGTATCCTACAACCGACAGAAATACTATGACCATACCTCTTATAATTTCTCGACACTGGCAGCCAAATATACCACCGATAAGGGTAAGTATTTTGATGCAGCGACAGACAGTCTGAAATCTAATGATAACGCCCAGTTATACGGTTTTAAAGGTCCCGGTGTGGCCACCGACTTCGACTACGAGTTCTTCGTCTGGACCAGTGGTACGGTAGGTGCCCGCTTCTATGTAAAGTTTGCATCCTTCTCACTTGCCCGGTGCAACGACGTGGTGTCTAACCTCAAGGGCTGCACCATCAACCAGAACTTCTACGGTGGCGGTAGCCGAGGCGAGGTGATAGGTAAGGCCACCTCCGTGCTGGAGAACTGTACGGTGCATGGTAATGTGTTCGGTGGTGGATTCTCAGCTGACCTGCCAACGATTCCCTTCAGGACAGGCGGTTTTACAAAGAACCCTTACTTCAACGAAGCTTCCGGTATGTTCGAGCCTGGTGTGAAGACAGGTACCACGGATTACACCTGGACACATGTGGACAATTATCCTGCCAACGGTGCCGACGGTACGCCTGACGACAACAAAGTGATTACCACAGTGGACCTCGACGTGCTCGGTCAGGTAGGCGAGACCGACCTGACGGTGAAGGGTGAATGTAGCATTGACGGAAGTGTTTTTGGTGGCGGCGACGAGTCGGCCATCTGTGCCAACGCCACAACCAGTGCTACTGGTAACACCAAGGTGACGATTGAGGAGAACGACGCTCATGATGTTCCGACCATCGGCACTGTCTATGGTGGTGGTAACACCGCCGATGTCGATGGCGATGCCGTGGTGACGATGACCCAGGGAACCGTCAGTGAGGATGTCTACGGCGGTGGTAAGGGTAAGACCACGGTGGTAAGCGGCAACGTGACGGTGAACATCGGCACAAAGACCGGTGAATCGACCTATACCGGCACGGGCAGCGTCTCTGGCAATGTCTATGGCGGTTCGGCCCTCGGTGCCGTGAACGCCAAGAAGGACGACGACTACGATAAAGACACGAAGCCGAATGCCATCTCGGCTGTTGCTGGCAAAGAGACGAAGGTCAACATCTATGCCGGTACGGTGGAAGGTAGCGTCTTCGGCGGCGGCTTAGGTCATGATGATGCCGAGGACGACACGAAGGATGTGGTCGCCAAGAACTTCGGCAACACCACGGTGACCATCGAGAAAGGTAGCGCAACCAACACGCTTGTCAAGACGGCCGTCTATGGCGGCAGCAACGAGAACGGCGTACTGAAGCGTTCGGCCACCGTGACCATCACCGGCGGCACGATAGGAACTGAAGGCGGCGACATCAAGGACGTGGTCTTCGGCGGCGGCTTCGGCCAGCCAACGATTGTAGAGGGCAATGACACCGTGAACATCGGCACATTGACCGCATCAACCTACGCCGGAAATGCCGTCATCTACGGCAACGTCTATGGCGGCTCGGCCTTAGGCGGCGTGAACGTCAGCGACACATCAGGCACCCCCACTGCCAGCACCGAGACGGATGTCTACCTCTATGGCGGAACCATCTATGGCAACGTCTTTGGTGGCGGCTTGGGACGAAAAGCTGCTGCAGCTGTCCTTTATGGCGCAGATGATCCAGAGGTTCTTGCAGGAACAAAAACTGAAGGAGACGTCAAGACCCCTGCGGTCACGGCTGTAACTGCCACGGTGGGTGGTGACGTCAACGTGTTGTTAGACGGTGCGAAGCTGGACTGCACCTACACGGGTGAGGGCGACAACCGAGCACCCGTTACCGGCCAGATCTTCGGCTGTAACAACCTCAACGGTACGCCGAAAGGACTGGTGAAGGTGCATGTAAAGCGGACGGTAGACAGCACGAAGGACACGGGAGTAGCCCGTGACTCGCGCACGACCTACGACGTGGCTGCTGTCTATGGCGGCGGTAACCAGGCCGACTATATCCCTACCAATGCCACATTAGACCCAGCTGGTGAAGGCAATCAAGCATTGATTGACGCTGCCTGTGCCAAGGTGATTATCGAGGGTTGTGACAAGACCAGCATCAAGGATGTCTATGGCGGCGGTAATGCTGCTGCCGTGCCTGGCACGGATGTGACCATCCTGGGTAGCTACATCATTGACTATGTGTTTGGCGGAGGTAACGGTAAGAGCACTGCCACCTTTACTAACCCGGGCGCCAATGTAGGAACCTATAACAATGGAGAAACAGCGTATGGTGGCGGTAAGGCCGTGACGAAGTTCGTGGGCGGTCATGTACATTATATCTTTGGCGGTAGCGACACCAAGGGTAACGTGCGTGGCGGCACCTCGCTGACCATGCCGGAGACCGAAGGCTATGCTGGCTACGACTTCTGTAACGTGCGCGACGTCAAGCAGATCTACGGTGCCGGCAACCAGGCCGACCAGGATGGCGACGTGACGCTGATCTTAGGTTGCGTCAACAACATGGACTATGCATACGGCGGTGCCCGCAACGCCCATGTAAAGGGTGGCGTCGACCTGGTCATCACCAGCGGACACTTCCTGGGTGTCTACGGCGGTAACGACCTGTCGGGAACCATCCAAGGCCCCATCACCCTCACCATCGAGGAGACGGGCTGTGATCCCTTGGTGATTGACAACCTGTACCTCGGCGGCAACCAGGCGGCCTATTCGGTGTATGGCTATAAGAGAGTCGGAGACAATCTTGTCGCAAGAACAAGCCTGTCGGACGGAACAGCAGTAGATACTGTCGACCCTGCCTCAAAATATTCCGAGACCCAGCTCTACCGTGACCCCATCCTGAACATCGTCTCCTGCACCAGCATCGGCAATGCCTTCGGTGGCGGCTATGGTGAGGGAGCCGTGATGTACGGCAGTCCCACGGTGAACGTCAACATGATTCCGGGTAAGTATGCTAAAGATATTGACCGCGACGGTACTTCTGGAGCCGATAATAATGCAAACGCTATTGGTGCCATCGGCAATGTCTACGGCGGTGGTAATGAGGCAAACGTCGCTGGTAATACCCAAGTCAACATCTGTACGGCAGAAACTGTCACGGAGCGTTCGAGCATGGGTGGTCCCATTGTGGGTTCGCCAAAGACAGTACAGCCTGCCTATATCTCAGGCAACGTGTTTGGTGCCGGTAAGGGTACAGACGCCCATGTCGAGTGGGCCAAGGTGACCGGTAACACCACCATCGTGATGAACAATGGTGAAGTCAAGAAGAGCGTCTACGGCGGCGGCGAGCTGTCGCAGGTGGGCGGCAACACCTCCATCACCGTCGGTGGTGGTACCATCGGTAAGAACAGAGAAGAAACAGCGACTCCGGGAGTATATACCTACTACGGCGGTGCTGAGTATGGCAACGTTTTCGGTGGCGGTCTTGGTAATGGAACAGAGGGTGCTGATGTGAAGTTCGGACTCGTGAAGGGTAATACCAACATCACGATCCAGAACACAGTAGCCGATGCTGCTTGGGTGACGGCGCATCCGGATGCAGGCAGGTCGGTAGGTGATGTTCTGGCTACGCCCACCATCTACCATAACATATATGGTGGCGGTGCAATGGGTTCGGTAGGAACCTATACTTATGACGGTTCTGGTAATATCACGGAACACCCAGCTGGTGAGAACGGTAAGGCTACGATTACCATTACTGGCGGTACCATCGGTACTGACGGTCATAATAATGGTATGGTATTCGGTTCTTCACGAGGTGAGATTGACGATCCTGCATCTATCCACGACAAACTGGCGTGGGTTCATGATACAGAGGTCATTATCGGTACTAACGGCGCTGCCACAGGACCTACTCTCCATGGTTCGCTCTATGGTGGCGGCGAGAACGGTCACGTCTATCATGATGCCTCTGTAATCATGTATAGCGGCACTGTGGGTAACCCCGGTGAATTCTATGCTTATCGCGGTAATGTCTATGGTGCAGGTTGTGGTACAGACAAATACTATTCTACAGGCACAGAAACACACGATGGCAATGGTGACTATTACAACCCCAAAGCCGGTATCGTGCGTGGCAACGCCACGGTCACCATCAATGGCGGTAATGTGGCCAATAATGTCTATGGTGCCGGATCCATGGGTAAGGTGGGAGGCAGTACCTCTGTCATCATCAATACCAATGGCGCTATCGGTGTCGATGGCGAACACGACGACGGTAATGTCTATGGTGCAGCCCGCGGTGAGCTGGTGCTGACAGGTAAAATCCCTGCTGGAGATAGTGTCCACGACTACTCCACGGTCAACGAATCTACTGTGACGCTGACCAAGGGTACCGTCAAGGGTAGCCTCTATGGTGGCGGTCGTGCCGGTGAGGTGACAGGTGCCGTATCTGTCACCCTGAACGGAGGCACCGTGAAGCACGATGTCTATGGTGGCGGTGCACTGGCAAAGACCAATACGGCCTATGAGACTACTGGGGCCAATGCGGCCCATGTGACCAATGTGACCCTGGCCGGTACAACTGTCGAGGGCGACCTCTATGGTGGCGGTCTGGGACGAATAGGCGTAGTAGCCCATCTTTATACAGCAGCAGAAGCAGCAGCATATAACGAAGCACATGCCTCAGACCCTGGCTTTACCACAGTTAATGAAGGAGACATAATGACTCCTCCTGTCGATGCCGTTGAAGCACATGTAAACGGCCCCGTGAAGGTGGTCGTCACAGCGGGTAGTGCAGCCAATGTGTTCGGTTGTAACAATCTCTACGGTGCTCCGCAGAGCACGGTAGCTGTGGAAATCGGAACAAAGACGGGCGAATCAGCTCCATATACCTATACCGGCACGGGCACCATCGGCAATAATGTCTATGGTGGTGGTAACCTGGCTAAATACGACCGAAGTCCCATCGTAAAGCTGTATAAGGGCACGATAGGCAACAATCTCTATGGTGGCGGTCTCGGTACGACGGCCAAAACCGGCGGTGCTTCTGTCACCATGGAAGGTGGTACGGTAGGCAACGATGTCTATGGCGGTGGCAGCCAGGCCGACGTCAAGGGCAGCGTGAGCGTCGTGATTGCCGGCGGTATTGTCACCAACGATGTCTATGGCGGCGGTGCACTGGCCAATACGAATACGGACAACTGGAATGGCGATGGTAGTGTGACGTATGTGACATTGACCCAAAAGGCTGAACCTACTGAAGAAGAGTTGGCTGCAGGTGTTCTTAAAACGGATGTTACTCCTGTGGCAGGGTATTTCACGAAGTCTGAAGATGTCTATACACGCATTACCTCCAGTGAGGCCAAAGCAAACGGATCAACAACCTATTACAAAAAGGTCGTAAATGGAACTTGGGCTGACGGTAAGACTTCTGCTAGTAACACCACTTCCGTCAGCCTGACAGGCGGACTGATCGGTAATGCCTATGGTGGCGGTCTGGGTAATACGACCACGGCAGCCAACGTTTATGGCAACGTTACCGTCACCGTCAACCAGGGCGTTTCTGATCCCACAAAGGGTGTGGCCTTCATTCAAAGAATTGAACAAGCGACTGTTGATGGAACCCAATACCCCACCCCCACCTCTGGTCGCGTCTTCGGATGTAATAACCACAATGGTACGCCTACGGGCAATGTGGAGGTCCATGTCTATGCAACCCGACAGATTGATGCAGATAACAATATCATTGCCGGACACGGTTCGAGCGACAGGAAATACACGTATGAGATACAGTCTGTCTACGGCGGTGGTAACCAGGCCGATTACCTGCCTGCCAGCGGCATGAAGAGTCAAGTGATTATTGACGGTTGTTATGAAACCAGTATTGAGAAGGTCTATGGCGGCGGTAACTCTGCCGTTGTACCAGAGACAGATGTCTTGATCAATGGAGCGTATGATATAGGTTATGCCTTTGGTGGCGGTAATGGTGGCCAGCCCATCAAGAAAGCCGACGGCAACTGGTACGCAAACGAAGGTGCCATCGTTATCGGCTTAGCAAAAGTCGTTTGTGAAGGTGGAAAGATAGGTCAGGTATTTGGTGGCGGTGATGCTAAGGGTAGTTGCGGTAGCACTTCTGCACAAACAGCCACCGAAGGTACAGGCACCTGTCCATTGCACATTACAAGATTATACGGTGCAGGTAATGCAGGAGATGTCAGTTCCGTCAATATTGTATTGGCAGCATGTTCTGGCGATGCCATTGAATATGTTCACGGCGGCTCTTATAACGCCCATGTCGCCGGCAACGTACATCTGACCATCACCAGCGGTATCCTGAAGAATGTGTATGGCGGTAACGATGCCCGAGGCGGTATTGGCGGTAAAATCACCGTCGATATTGAAGAGACCAACGGCTGTAACCCCATCATCATCCAGAATCTTGTAGGCGGCGGCAACGAAGCTCCCTATCCTGGAACGTACAAGAATGGATCAGGAGAAGAGGTCGCATATACCACAAGAGGCGAAATCACAGTGAATGTCAAGTCGGCTACCCGCATCGACAACATCTATGGCGGCAGCTTTATGGCTGAGGCCAATGCCAACACTAAGGTGAATATCAACATGATAAAAGGCAATAAGGCCGGTACGATTGTAGAAATACCCAAAGAGTTCAGTTATATTCCGAATATCACGGGTATTACCGAACTTGATAGCAAAACCATCAGATGTACTATCAAAGATTCCATCGGAACCATTGGTAACGTCTATGGCGGCGGTAATCAGGGCTTGGTAAAAGGCGATGCTGTTGTCAACATCTGTACGTCTGACAAAGTATCCATCATGAAACGCGTAACAGATAAGTCATCTGAAGATTATGGAAAGATCTTAGCTGTTGGTGGTGGAATAATTGATGCTGAAAATGGCACAAATATTACGGCTGAAATCGATTACGACGATAATAATGATGTGCTCGGTGCAAAGATTACGGGCAGTGTCTATGGTGGTGGTAACCTGGCCGATGTGAGATCAGACTCTATGCTTGTTAATGACGTTAAAACCAAGTACGGCGGAAATACTCAGGTGAACATCTGTGCCACATATAATGAGTCCACTTCGCGGTGGGAAAGCGTTGCTGAAGGAACCGGAAAGGTGACCATTGCCGGAAATGTCTTCGGCGGCGGTAGAGGTGATGATGACACCTTCGAATGTGAGAAAGCCATGGTGGGAAAAGAAGGCAATAGCAAAGACATTGCCAATCCAGATGGCGAAGGAACGAATGTACGCATCGGCAACGGCACCATCAGAGGCAACGTGTTTGGCGGTGGTGAGATAGGCCGCGTGGAATGGAGTACGGCGGTGACGATAGGTCTCACCGATGGAGCAGCCAGTGCACCTGTGATCGAAGGCAACGTCTTCGGTGGCGGAAAGGGTGTCTATACACATGGCTACTCCGGTCTGGTACGTGGTAACAGTGCGGTCACCATTCAAGCTGGTGCCAAGGTAGGACAAAGCGTCTATGGCGGTGGTGAGATGGCTACGGTGGGCAGATATAATGTCGTTGACGGCGTTCCGACAACACCTGTCAGCGGCGGCAAATGTACGGTCATCGTTCAAGGTAATGCTGAAATCGGTCCCGACGGCATGACCATGCCTACGTTCTCAGGCAACGTCTTTGGTGCCGGTAAGGGCGTCGTGGCATACGACGGAGTGACGGGAACGCCATGGAGCATGAAACCAGGTGGTGCGGTATACTACACCAATGATACGACGGCTTACCTGAAGCATACAGAGACTTTGGGATTGGCCAGCAATACCGACGTGACCATCAAAGGCAACGCCTTCGTCAAGGGTTCCGTCTATGGCGGTGCCGAGAACGGTTATGTGCAGGCCGATACCTGGGTGAAGATTCAGGAGGATTGTCAGATTGGCAACGGTAAAGATATAAATGAACTCTATACAACGCACTATGCTGCCGATGTATGGACCAATCAAGCAACATATTCTTCACTTCCTGAGTGTGACAGCTGGACTTACGGCTTAGACACCAATAGCGACGGAAAGGCAGATGTATTCGCTCCTTACGATAAGTTTGCCAACGCGACGGGAGAATTAGAGCAGTATCCCGATGGAACGTCGACAAGAGGAGGCAGACGCGTGGCATACGACGGCCACACCTACTACGGCAACGTGTATGGCGGTGGCTCGGGTAAAGACCCATACGCACCGGGCAAATGGCACGATGTAGGCGGAAATGTCGGTGGAAACACAAAGGTGGAGATCAGCGGCGGTCATATCCTGACCTCAGTCTATGGCGGTAACGAGCTGACCGATGTGAAGGGTGACTCATGCGTCGTCATCATGTCGGGGGGCACGCTGGGTGTGCCACGTACTGTAGAAGGTGTAGGAGGTGCTAAAGCGCACCCCGTGACCTGCTACCTCTTCGGTGCAGGAAAGGGCGACCAGCGTACTTTCTTCAACACCTGGACCAACGTGAAGAACACCAGGGTTGAGGTGAAAGGCACCGCCCGCATCTTTGGCTCCGTGTTTGGTGGTGGTGAGGATGGTCACGTGTTGGAGAATACGAAGGTGAACATCCTGGGCACTGCACGCATTGGCACCACCGGTACCTCATACGTCGACGGAAACATCTTCGGCGGCGGTCGTGGATTCTCTGGTGTGGCAGAGACTGCCGGTAGTGTTGGCGGCAATGTGACGATGAACATCAGTGGCTCGCCAGTCATACTCGGCTCCATCTATGGTGGCGGTCGTCTGGCATCGGTGGGAACCTACTTCACAGCCCCCACTGATCCTCATTATGGTCAGCTCCGGGAAGACGGAGACGAAGAAGGAAAGACCTATGGTCATATCACGATGACTATCAGTGGCGGCACCATCGGTAACACAACATTGGCAGAAAACGCTGAAGGACGGAATTACAGCGGCAACGTCTATGGCGGCTGCATGGGACGACTCGACCTGCTCGATGAAACCATTAACCCGCTCTGGCCGGAACTGGCACAGGCGAAGACTTCTACCCTCACGATCAGCGGCAGCACCCGCATCACCCGCAATGTGTATGGCGGTGGTGAGTATGGCACCGTGCGCGAGAATGCCTCGGTGTCTATCTCAGGCAGCGTCCAGGTCGACAGTTGTGTCTACGGCGGCGGCTACGGAAGTAACAACCATACAGACTTGACCCCCATTGAGGTACACTGGAACAATCAGACAGCATACTACGCTTATACGCCCATGCAATGGGCCGGCCTTGTGGGTGGTAACACCAGCGTCAGCATCGCTGGCGGTACGGTGGGCCAGAATGTCTACGGTGGCGGCGAGCTGGCTTCGGTGGGTATCATTGACTATAGTCTGAAAGAAGACAATGAGCATGGTACGATTACGTATAAAGGTAAAAAGTTCGCCTATAACAGCATCGAGAAACATGACACCCTGACTGCTGACGGTAGCAGCTACTATGACTTCGGACTCAGCTGGCCATACAAGTTCAAGTACGTCGCCTGTAACCCAACTGGTTTTATAGGCGGTAAGGCTACTGTGACGATTACAGGCAGCAGTGTGATTGGCACCAATTTGGGTGAAGACGAGACGATTGAAAACGGCTATGTCTACGGAGCCGGAAAGGGTAAGGTATGGTTTGGTGCCACAGAGGCCATCCAAGAAGACATTACCGAGCAACGCTATAGAGAGGCTTTCTGTGCCAACGTCTATGAGTCAGAGGTTACGATAGGAACGAATGGCGGCTCTGACAATCCTCAACTGCGTACCGTCTATGGCGGTGGCGAGGACGGTCACGTCTACACGGACGCAAAGGTCACCATCCATCGTGGTACCATTTACCGTACGGTCTTCGGGGGTGGTAAGGGATTAGGTAAGTTCTGGACGACACTGTTAGATGCCACGGCAGGTGCAAACCAAGGTAAGCCAAAGGATTCCCAAGAGCAGGTGTACAGCTGGACAGCCGGCAGGGTCTATGGAAATACCTCCGTCACTATGAACGGCGGTAGCGTGGGCTGGTTCGTCTTTGGCGGAGGTAACTTGGGCTCCGTGGGTAAGGGTAACTATTCCGGTGGTACGGACGACTACTCAGTAGCCGGCTATGGCGAGTTGCCACCAAGCACCAACCTGGCCCTTTGGACGAATACCGACTTCCTGAACAGCGGCAAGTCTACCGTCACCATCATAGGCGGTACGGTGGGCACCTCGACCGGTGATTATCAAGGCATCCCCAAGGGTTCTGTCTTTGGCGGTAGCCGTGGTAAGGCAGCCAAGTCCGTGAAGCTGTCTCCGCGTTATAAATACGTACCCGACTTCTTCATGGGCTACGTCAACAATGCCTATGTGAACATCGGTGGCTACATCCTTAACGGTGATACTACTAAAACTACAGTAAATGACCTTGCAATCAATGGCTCTGTCTATGGCGGCGGTCAGGACGGTCATGTGCGCAACAGTACCGAGGTCAGAATCTTCAAGGGAGATATTCACGGTCAGGACGGCGACAGCTCGGGCCGAAGCGGTCACGTGTTCGGTGCCGGTTCGGGTATCGGTACTTATCAGGATGGTGCTCAAAGTTATTGCAACAACTCCTCCGGCTCTGTCACCTGCACGACGCTGGTCGATATTACCGGTACCGAGGCAACGACAATGATTGCCGGCAACGTCTATGGCGGAGGTGCCATGGCCTCGGTCGGTCCTCCATTCACAGGCCAAAAAGACAAGAACAACAAGGCTTACAACGAACACAAGGACACGTCGACGCCATACGACGAGGCAACACCTCGCGCCCACGCTTCGAAGTCGTACACCGAGGTCAACATCAAGGGCGGACACATCAGTGGTAGCGTCTTCGGTGCCAGCCGTGGTCCCAGCGATGCGTTCATCCATGATGCATTTACCGAGAAAGGCATGACCTACGCACCCGAATCATTCGCTACCGACATCTGGTCGTTTGTGAACATCAAAGGCGGCACCATCGACGGCAGCGTCTATGGTGGCGGTGAAGGCGGTCGCGTGAAGGAAGATACCAATGTGCAGCTCACTGGCGGCAACATCGTTAAAGATGCCTTCGGTGGCGGTAAGGGTACCGACTCCATCGCATCGCATGTGCTCGGCAACACGCTCATAGAGCTGAACAAGGGTGTGGCAACCAGTACGAAGGGCTGTAGCGTAGAACGTGTCTTCGGCTGTAACGACTTTAAAGGTTCACCGAAGGGGCACGTCAAGGTGCATGTGCATGCAACGCAAAACTCCAGCAAGGCAAATATCGGCTCGAAATTTGCCCGACGTCCGGTGCAAGGCGAAAATGATACAGCGGAAACGAAAGAGACCTTAGTACAGTACCTGAAGCGACTGATTGATGCGGCGGGAAATGATGGAGCTAGTTCCAAAGTCACCGCATCGGTCATCAGTGCTGCAAATACTACTTGGACTTATTACAACAGTAATGCTCCTTCCTCGGCAGCAGACACTACGGCTATCAACACGGCCATCGATAATGTGATTGAAGAACTCGGTAACCTGTATGACGTGAAGGCGGTCTATGGCGGTGGCAACTTGGCTCAGTACCAGCCCTACGGTCCTGCTGCCAACGATACTGAAGCCGACTATAAGCTCACCACGGAAGAGGCCGAGGTCATTATCGACGGTTGCTCTGTGACCAGCATCAAGCAGGTGTATGGCGGCGGTAATGCTGCCCCGGTGCCTGCCACCAACCTGACGGTCACTGGTACCTACGAGATTGAAGAGGTGTTCGGTGGCGGTAACGGTAAGGACGACTACCAACTGAGTGACAACTACTATTATGAGAATCCTGGTGCTAATGTGGGTTACTACAACTATACCCACTATGACAAAGGAGGCTCGCATGGCTCTGGTGCTTCTGACAGCCCATACGAAGCCATAGAAAACGCCAATGCCACTAACAAGGCACAACGTCAGGCTTACTACCTATATGGAAGAGGTGTCGCCTCTACCGATATTATCGGCGGACGCATACACTACGTCTACGGCGGTAGTAACGAGAAGGGTAATATCAGTAAGATGGCACTGTCTATCTACGATACGTCTGTTGAATGTCCTGTGGTGTTGGACAAGACCTACGGTGCCGGTAAGAATGCCGAGGTCGACGGCGATGTGCGCGTGTCGATGGAGTGCGTCAACTATACCGCAGAACAGTTCGGAGGCTCTACCACTTCCGACGTGAACAGCGACATTACGCTGATTATCACCAATGGTCACTTCGGTAAGGTGTTTGGCGGCAACGATAAAACTGGAAAGATCAATGGCTCGATCACCGTCAAGGTGCAGGAGTCTGGTTGCCAGCCCATCGTCATCGACGAGCTCTATGGCGGTGGCTATGATGCAGCATATTCTATCTATGGCTATAACACCGACGGAACGCCACGTACCAAGGCACAGTTTGAGACGGCATATAACACAGCTATTGAAGGAAAGACAACGGAAGAAGAGAAGACGGAAGCCCTCCTTACAGCAGGCCTCATCGGACTGCCCTACAACAATCCTCAAGTGCTTGTAGTCTCGGCATCGAAGATTGGTTCTATCTACGGTGGCGGTCTCGGCTATGGAGCAAAAATGGTGGGCGATACGCATGTCAACGTGAACATGACGAACGGAAAAGTGCCCGCCAAGTATGCGAATACTGATGCAAACGCCGACAAGTACACTGCAGGTCAAAGTTACTCCTATAACGATGATCATGGTCTTATTACCTATGCAGTAACAGCGCATCCCACTGGTGGCGATGCCACGCTTGCCATCGGCACCATCGACAGCATCTTTGGTGGCGGTAACAAGGCCGACGTGGTCGGTGACACATACGTGGAGATAGGCACGGGCACCCAGCATAACGAGGATGGCGTACTGGAGCCTATCACCCCAGCCCGCAACGCTGCCAAGATTACAGGTAATGTATATGGCGGTGGTAAGGGTGAGGCACCATCGGATACAAGTAATGATTACGCCTTTACCTGTGCGTCAGCCATGATTGGCGAGGAGAACTCTGGTAAAGGCAGTACGCATGTCACCATTGAAAACGGTACGATAGGCGGCAACGTTTATGGTGGCGGTAAGATTGCCCGCGTGGAAAATAACACGTCGGTGACCATAGGAAAAGAAGGTGACACGACAAACGAACCCATCGTCTCGGGCTACGTATTCGGTGCCGGTGAGGGCGTGGCCACACATGGCTACTCCGGTCTGACGCGTGGCAACAGCACCGTCATCCTGCAGGGCAGGGCCAAGGTGAGAAATAGCGTCTATGGCGGTGGCCAGATGGCTACCGTGGGCAAATATGTCATTAACGCTGATGGAATACCGACGACACCGAATGGCGGTGGAAAATGTACGGTCGTGCTCAAAGACAGTGCAGAAGTAGGTCGAGACAACATGGTGATGCACAACACCACAACGGGCAAGCCAGACGACTATGGTCATGTCTTTGGCGCCGGTAAGGGTGTCACCCCATACGAAGGCATTAAAGAAGGGGAATATCCTTGGCGTATGACGAAAACCCCATCAAAGGAATACTTTGATCCTACAACTTATCCTACGAATCATGAGGAGAAATACCTTGGCTACCTTGAGACGCTGGCCTTGGCCAGTGAGACCGAGGTGACCATCGGTGGACATGCCTGGGTGAAAGGCGACGTATTCGGTGGCAGCGAGAATGGTCGCGTACAGACCGATACGTGGGTAAAGATTCAGGACAGCTGCCAGATTGGTAACGGCTATATTCAGATGACGGACAACGGTACATACATAGACCAGCTGGCGACCCCGGTTACTCCTGTCTCCGTGAACCGTCGCTATACGGCCAAGGAATGGGAGAAAGGCCATCTGTTCGTAGAGGGCGATACGGAAGTCGACCCAACAGATCCGAAGGAAGCAGCACTGAGGACGGCGGCTGATACCCTATACCGGCGGTCACTGCCCGAATGTGCCAGCTGGAAGTATGGTCAGGCTGCAGCTGCTGCTGACAAGTATGCTATATACGATAAGTATTACGGAACAAGTGGATACGATGCTAAGGACGGTCGCACCCCTGCCGACGACGGCACCACCTTCTACGGCAATGTCTTTGGCGGCGGCTCAGGCTACTATCCGTATGCTGCAGGTAAATGGCACTGGGGAGCAGGACATGTGGGTGGCAGCACCCGGGTGGATATCACCGGTGGCCATATCATGACCAATGTCTATGGCGGCAATGAGCTGACAAACGTGAGCGACACCTGTACCATCAACATGTCGGGCGGTACCGTCGGCGTACCACGCACCTTAGGACAGATTATCAAGCACCCCGTGACCTGCTATCTGTTCGGTGGCGGCAAGGGCGACCCACGCATCTTCTTCAACAAGCAAACCAACGTCATGGAAACGGAAGTGAACGTCACCGGCGGCACCATTTACGGCTCCGTATTCGGTGGTGCTGAGGACGGTCACGTGGAGCGTAACGCCACCATCATCATCGGTGAAGAAGGAGAAACCGGCCCGAAGATCGGTACCTTTGGCACCAGCTACGTCGATGGCAACATCTTCGGTGGTGGCCGCGGATATACGGGCGATGCCTATACGGCCGGTAACGTGGCCGGTGCAGTGACGATGACCATCAACAGCGGCACGATGCTCGGCAGTATCTACGGCGGCGGACGTCTGGGCTCCGTAGGCTACGGACTGTATGCTGTCGGCGAAGAGGGCTACGGCCTGATTCGTGACGACGATAAGAAGGACAACGGCACAGTCGACACCTCCTTCTTTACGAAGGGACGCGGTCACATCGACATCACCATCAACGGCGGTACCATCGGTAACGATCTTGAATATAAGTATTTCACCTCAAGTGTCACAACTGAGGGTAAGACAGAAGAGGCTATCGCTGCAGATAGAGCGACAGAGCTGAATACGATCAAGACAACTAACAACATTACTCAAACCGATTTCATCTTTGAGCCCGACTCGAAGAGCTACCGTCTGAGCCACACCCGAGGCGGCAACGTCTTTGCAGGCGGCATGGGACGTATGTATAAGATGGACGGCACAACCCCAATCTCACAGGTAAACTGGGAGCAGCTGGGCAACGTGAAGAGTACGAAGCTGACCATCAACGGCGGTACCATCAAGAGCAACGTCTATGGCGGCTGTGAGTTGGGATGGGTGCGAGGCAAGCATCAACTTGGCGAAACCACCGACAGCGTGGGTACCGAGATTCTCATCAAAGACGGCACCATCGGCACCGAGATCAAGGATGCTGAGGATATCACTCGATATACTTTCGGCAGCGTCTATGGCGGCGGCCGTGGCAACGAAACGGAAAAACTCACAGATGCGAACGACAGAGTTACCCTTCCCAAGTTCATAGCCGGTCGTGTGGTGAACAGCACGCAGGTGAAGATGGAGGACGGTACTGTGCTGGCCAGTGTCTATGGCGGTGGCGAGATGGGCAACGTGGGCATGGGTAGCAGCTACGACGAGGATGGAAGGAACAATCCGAAAGTGAGCACGAACGTGACCATCAGCGGTGGCACCATCGGCAAGGACACGATCATTGTCGAAGGCGATACGATACGCTATGGTGGTGAGATGATGGGCAATGTCTATGGCGGTGGCAGCGGCGACCGCACCATCGTGCGTTGCGGCTTAGTTCTGGGTAATTCCAATGTCAACATCAGCCAGGCCGAAGGCAAGACCACACGCATATACCATAATATATATGGTGGCGGAGCCTTCGGTTCGGTGGGCGATTTCGACTACGAAAAACGGGAAACCAGTGTCGTACAAAATGGCAACACCGTAAATGTAGTCAAGGTCTTTGGCATTGAAAGTCTACATACGCCCGGCACCGGCAGGGCGACGGTCAACATTACGGGCGGTACCATTGGTGTCGACGGACACGAGAACGGTATGGTCTTTGGCTCGGCACGCGGTGAGGTGTTCGAGAACTATCCACGCGACGACTATATGGCATGGGTCTACGATACCTATGTGACCATTGGCGACTCGACCAAGGGTACGAAGAAGGGCGGCACCGGCGCTGTCATCAACACGCCCCATATCACGGGTTCTGTCTACGGCAGCGGCGAGAACGGCCACACGCTACGCAACACCTTCGTCAACATCCATAGCGGTTACGTCGGCGATAGCGTTTCGTACTATCCTTACCGTGGCAACGTATATGGCGGCGGTTGCGGTACCGACTACTATCTGCAAAATGGTGTGAAGTGCTACAAACCCTGGGCGGGTATCGTGCGCGGCAACACGAACGTCACCATCGACGGAGGCCTGATTACAGGTGGTGTATACGGTGCAGGCTCCATGGCTTCGGTGGGTACAGTGAACAACGACACCACGGCTGTCGCCAACAAGCACACCGACGAGGCCACCAGCTTCGCCCTCAGCTGGCCCTATAAGTTTGAGTTTGCCGACACCACCGGCACGGCGACCATCAACATCTATGGCGGACACATAGGTATCAAGGGTACCGATGGCGGCGACGTCTACGGCAGTGCCCGAGGCACGGCTGGCGACCGCTATCAAATGGCGCACCATGCCTACGTCAAGGAGACCTTTGTGAATATCGACTATCCATCGACGGCAGCTATTGCCGGCCTGAGCAACACGTCGGTAGGCTGTATCACCGGCTCTGTCCAAGGCAGTGGCGAGGACGGCTATACCTATGGCAACACCCACGTCACACTGAACAAGGGTCTGATAGGCCACTCGCTCTACGGTGGCGGTAAGGGTAAGGGAACCTACCCGGTAAAACTGAACAGGATTGTCGGTACAGGCACTTACGATACCAACATCGAGAGCGTGCTCTCAGGAAGGGTGATGGGCAATACCTATGTCACCATGAACGACGGCCACGTCTTGCGTAATGTCTATGGTGGTGGTAACCTCGGTTCTGTGGGTAAGGGTAACTTTGCCGGCGGTGCCGATGACTACTACACGGGAGGCTATGGCGAGACACTGTTTAAGAAAGATAATGAAGGAAATGTAGTATTCAGTGAGAACCTGTGGACGAGTGCCAGCGATGGCGACAATGCCTGGGAGTTCCTCAACAGCGGCATGACCACAGTCAAGGTGTTCGGTGGCACAGTGGGCTATATTGACAGTAAGGATCCCACCAAGAGCTTCAAGAACAATCTGCCTTATGGTAATGTATTCGGCGGCAGTACCGGTGAGTCAGCACCCAATGTCCCGAAGACGCTCACCCCACGCTACAAATACTGTCCGGCCTTCTTCTCCGGATATGTCAACGAGACCGATGTCACCATCGGTGGCTACAGGTGTAAGACGGCATACGACACTCATAAGGTAGGCGACTACATGACAGACGTAGAGTTTGCGAGTGTAGCTGTTGCTGATACTGCCAAGTGGGCTAAGATAGGTCCTACCATCTATGCCTCCGTCTATGGCGGTGGTCAGGATGGTCACGTGCGTAGGGACACCAAGGTGACCGTGAACAGCGGTGAGATCGGAATTGCCTTTACCGAAGCCAACAGAAAGAACGTCATGAAGACATGGGGTAAGCCCATCGACGAAGAGCTCGATAACCCGCTGTGGCTGCATCGCGGTAATGTCTTCGGTGCCGGCTCTGGTATCAGTAAGTACAAGTTCAGCTTCGACCACGACAATGACACTACGGAAACAGTGAACATTGACGGCGTGGATTACAAAGAACATGACTACAGCACATCGGCCGGTTCGGTGACGCGCTACACGAATGTAGAGATCAAGGGCGGCACGATCCACCGTAACGTCTACGGCGGCGGTTCGCTGGCCTCGGTGGGTGCTCCTGCCATCCCACCCGCAAGGACTGAGATGCCCTATAAGCGGGGTGTCACTACGCGCGAAACGACCTTCGGCGGTGGAACCATCGGTGAGGGCTGGTGGTCGCAGTGTCACGTTACCATCGGTGGTGGCACGGGAACAGCGAATATCGGTACTCCCGAAGAATACGAGATACACTACGGCGGTGAGGTCTATGGAGCCAGCCGCGGACAGTCGGATGCCGATCCCAAACAGTTCGGATCCGTCGTCTGGACACTGGTCAACGTCAAGAACGGGGCCAACATCCAAGGCAACGTCTACGGTGGTGGTGACAACGGTAACGTGAAGAGAGATACCGACGTAAGAATAGGCGAACCAAAAAATTAATAACTGAAAATTGATAACTGATTCAATGAAGCGATTGCTATTCATTCTGATGACGGTGACAACGCAACTGACCGTCGCCCATGCCGCTGAACAGTTCGTGACGTTCGAGCGCACTGACGGTGCCCTGCCGCTGCAAGGCGTCACCATCAGCTACAGTGACCAGGAATATGAGGGAGTGGTCATGGCCATCCGTAACCTCCAGAATGACATGGAGAAGGTAAACCTCAAACCTCAAACCTCAAATCTCAAATCTCCGCTCGGCCGAAGGACGCTTGCTACCGGAGGGACGCAAGAAACCTCAAACCTCCTCATCGGCACCATTGGCAAAAACGCCGACATCGACCGTATGAAGCTGGCCGACCTGAAGGGCAAACGCGAAAAATTCATCATCACGACGAGAGGCAACCAGATTGTCATTGCTGGCAGCGACAAGCGCGGCACCATCTACGGCATCTACGAACTGAGCCGCCAGCTGGGCGTGTCACCCTGGTACTGGTGGGCCGACGTGCCCGTGGAGCAGCATGACGAGGCCTACGTGAAGCCCGGCACCTACACCGACGGCGAGCCTGCCGTGGAGTTCCGAGGACTGTTCCTCAACGACGAGGCGCCCTGTCTGACGTCGTGGGTGAAGAACACGTGGGGCACCGGCTATGGCGACCACCGCTTCTATGAGAAGGTCTTCGAGCTGATCCTGCGTCTGAAGGGAAACATGCTCTGGCCCGCGATGTGGGGCTGGGCCTTTTATGCAGACGACCCCGAGAACGGTAAGACGGCCGACAAGATGGGCATCATCATGGGCACCTCGCACCACGAGCCGATGGCACGCAACCATCAGGAGTATGCACGCCACCGTCAGCAGTGGGGACCATGGAACTACCAGACGAACCAGCAGAAGCTCGACCAGTTCTTCCGTGAGGGCATCGAGCGCATGAAGGGCACCGAGGACATCGTGACCATCGGCATGCGAGGCGACGGCGACGAGGCCATGAGCGAGGATGCCGACACGAAGCTCATGGAGCGCATCGTGGAGAACCAGCGCAAGATCATCAAGGAGGTGACAGGAAAGCCTGCGAACAAGACCACACAGGTGTGGGCATTATATAAAGAGGTACAGGACTACTATGATGCCGGCTTCCGCGTGCCCGACGACGTGATGATCCTCATCAGCGACGACAACTGGGGCGACATACGCCGTGTGCCCACAGCTGCCGAGCGTAACCGCAAGGGCGGATGGGGCATCTACTACCACGTGGACTATGTCGGTGCTCCGCGTAACACGAAATGGATCAACGTCACACAGACGCAACAGATGTTCGAACAGCTATCGCTGGCCTATGACTTCGGCATCCAGCGCATGTGGATACTGAACGTCGGAGACCTGAAACCCATGGAGTACCCCATCCAGCTGTTCATGGACATGGCCTGGAACCCGAAGGAGTACACCCTCCAGAACATTACCACCCACACGCACCGCTTCTTCCAGAGTGTGCTCAGCGGTTCTGCCGCTGAGAAAGTTCCCTCATGGAGCGACATAGGCACCGAAGCCGCCTCCATCTACAACCAGAACTGCCAGTATATGGCCCGCGTCACACCGGAGATGCTCGACGCACAGACCTATAACATAGAGACGGGCGAGTGGAAACAGGTGGCCGATGACTACCAGCGGTTGGAGCTGCGCGCCCTGCGCCTCTACGAGCAGGTGCCCGAGACGGCACGCGACGCCTACCGCCAGCTACTGCTCTTCCCCGTGCAGGCCATGGCAAACCTCTACGACATGTACTACGCCCAGGCCATGAACCTCTATCTGGCCAAGACGGGCAACCCCGATGCCAACGTATGGGCTGGGCGCGTGGCACAGTGCTTCAAGCGCGACTCCCTGCTCTGCGCTGCCTATAACCACGACATAGCAGGTGGCAAATGGAACGGCATGATGACGCAGAAGCACATCGGCTACCGCTCATGGAACGACAACTTCCGCGCTGACACCATGCCCCGCACCGCCACAGTGCCCGATGCATCAGCATCGGTCTCAGCATCGGTCTCAGCATCGGGATCAGCATCGCTTCCCGCATCGGGCTACACCTTCTCCCCTAAAAACGGCTACATCGCCATGGAGGCCGAGCACTACTACAGCGCAAAGGCATCGGAGGGTACTGCATGGACGGTATATCCCTACTACGGACGTACACGCAGTGCCGTGGCACTGACACCCTACACACAGCCCGTGGGCGACGCCCAGATAGCCTACCGTTTCTCGCTGCCTGACAGCGTGACGAAAGTAAAAGTGCATGTGGTGGTGAAGTCGACACTCGACTTCCTGAACGTCGGTGGCCACGAATATGCCGTAAGCCTCGACGGTGGTGAGCCACAGGTGGTGAACTTCAACAAGACGCTCGTAGACCGTCAGCCGTATATGTACTCGGAGTTCTACCCCACCATCGCCCGACGCGTGGTGGAGAAGGTGGTGGAGCTGCCCGTCAAGGCGACAGCCGGAACGCACGAGCTGGTGCTCCAGCCGCGCCATCCCGGCATCGTGTTCGAGAAGATCGTCGTAGACTTCGGTGGCTACCGGCCCTCCTATCTCTTCGGGGAGGAGGGAACGGTTGTTAGGAAGTTATGAGAAGTTAGGGGGAGTTAAGGGGAGTTAAGAGGAGTTTTCTTCAAAGACCCATCTCCATCGGTGCCATGGGCAGCCCTGTGGTACCGAAGACATTGGCACGGAGCGGGTTGTTCTTCCATGCATAGCGCAGACGAACGGGAGCAGCTACCGGCGAGGTGACAGTGATGATATTGCCCTGACCAGTAGCTTCCGCATTCTGGAAGCGACCGTCGGCACCGGCCAGTTCGAACTCAAAGAGCTGGCCGTTGTCGCGTAAGGGCTGGTCGAGGGTAAGCGTGACGGTATTGCCTTCGACGGTGGCACTGACCACCTCGGGCGAAAGCAGCACCTTCTTGTTCCAAAGCATGCGTTCGAAGCCAAGGGCGATGCGCTGGGCCACCTCCTGCTTAAGCAGCGGATGGATGTCGACGGTCTCGCCAAGGTCGATGATGCAGGCCAACTCGGTGTTGGGCTGATGCTTCGCAACGAGACGCTGGGCCTCGCGCACCTGACTCCATCCCGTGTCCTGCGGCTTGTCGGAAGGATCCATGAAGTTGGCCAGCTGGACCACCACGAAGGGCAGGTCGGGCTGCTGCCAGAGCTGTCGCCAGCCGGTGACCAGCTCGGTGAGCCACGTCTCGTAGTGGCGGGCATCACCACCCGTGTTCGACTCACCCTGATACCACACCATGCCTGTCAGCGCATAGGGAGCCAAGGGATAGAGCATCGCATTATAGAGCACGGTGGGCAGGTTCTGACCACCACCATCGGCACCGGGGCACTGCGGCATGCGGGCACCCTCATGGATGCGCCACTGGTCGGAGAGCGCTATCTCCGTGCCATCGTCGAAGATGAGCTTATACGGCTTCTCGGGAATGAAATGGGGCGCACCGCCCTTGGTCACGAAGCGCACGCTCAGGGCATTGTCGCCCTCGACGAGCACACCCTCGGGGATGGTGTAGCGGCGCGGCGGGTACTGATAGCCCGTGCTGCCCACCTGACGTCCGTTGACGTAGGTCTGGTCGGCATCGTAGAGCGTGCCCACGAGCAGACGGCATTTCTGCCCGGCATGGGCAGCATCGACGGTGATATGCTGGCGGGCCCAGAACGAACCGGTGTAGCGGAAGTCGCGGGTGAGGTTCTGGCTCAGCTGACGACCATTAACCGTGTTGAAAGCACCTTTCACCGTCCACTGGCTATCATCGTAGTCGCGGTCGGCATAGTGGTCGGCAAAGCCCAGATCGGTATCGGTGAGCATCTGCTGCCAGCGGTTCTGTGCCATCATGTTGGCCCGCTGGATAGAGCGTACCATCTCGTCGTCCTGGAAGAACACGGTGCGCTGGAGCTCCTCGGGGAAGTGCTGGCGCAGGGTGTCGGCATCGAGCCAAGCCTGGATGGGCGTGCCACCCACGCTGTTGACGATGACGCCCTGGGGTACGCCGGTCTTGGCAAACATCTCGCGTCCAAGGAAGTAGCCCACGGCTGAGAACAGCCAGGCATTGTCCTTCGTGACGGGCTTCCAGTTGATGGGCGTAGGACGGACATCCTTCTTCGGCCCGTGGGTGTCGGTGTCGGTCTGTACGCGGAACATGCGTATGCGATCATTATTATAGTCATCGATCACCTTGCCGTACTGCGGATAGACGCGCTCGATGGTGACGTCGATGTTCGACTGTCCCGACAGCAGCCACACGTCACCGATAAGACAGTTGTCGATCACCTGGTCATTGACGGTCAACTGGAAGGGGCCGCCCGCCTTCTGCTGGGGCAGGTCGATGCGCCAGCTGCCATCGGCACCGGCCGTGGTGGTGTAGGTCTTTTTCTTGAAAGTCACAGTGACGTTCTCGCCAGCATCGGCCTGTCCCCATACAGGGATGGGCTTTCCGCGCTGCATCACCATACCCGACTGGAAAAGTTGCGGCAGCACGACCTTGGCGTCTGCCATCGAGGCGCCAACAAGCGCCAGGAGAAGAACTAAAGCTTTTTTCATAACAGAGACAAAATTAGTGTTTTTTTTTGTAACAAGCTTATTGTTGTTCTCTTTTTATCAGCTAATGAAACATTTACGGAAGCAAATGCAACATATCGCCATTAGGTTTTGAAAATAAATACCTAATTTTGCAACAGAATTCAAAAAACCCAAAACACAATGGCAGACCTTAATCAACAACAAAAAGGCTTCTACAAACTATCGTGGTTGCAGCGCATCGGATTCGGTTCGGGCGATCTGGCGCAGAATCTGATCTATCAGACCATCTGCATGTATCTACTGTTCTTCTACACCGACGTCTACGTGCTCGGTGGCGATGCCGCCCGCTCGGCCGGTCTCGCAGGAACAATGTTTCTCGTCGTGCGTCTGGTCGACGTGCTCTGGGATCCCCTCGTGGGCACCTTCGTCGACAAGCACAACCCACGCTTGGGCAAGTACCGCAGCTACTTGGTCACGGGTGGTATACCGCTCACCATCCTGGCCATCCTCTGCTTCTGGGACGGCTTTGCCCCCTCCATTCTCTACGCTTACATCACCTACGTGGGCATGTCGATGCTCTATACATTAATTAATGTGCCCTACGGCGCACTGAACTCCTCGCTGACCCGCGACACCGACGAGATTACCATCCTCACCTCGGTACGCATGTTCATGGCCAACGTGGGTGGTCTGTGCGTGTCGGCAGGTGTGCCCATCATCGTGGCCATCTTTGCCTCGGCAGAGAACCTGCCCTTTGAGATGGCACTGTTCATGGGTCTCGGCTCGCTGCCTTCGTTCATCTTCATGCCTCTGGTGCCCGCCATCAAGAAGAAGGTGGGAAAGAAGAACATGTTCTACATCTTCCTCACCGTAGCCATCCTGGGTATGGCCATGCTCTATGTCATCAGCAAGATGGGCACCGTGAAGGAGAACATCACACTGGTATATATCGCACAGTTCATCAAGTCGACGGGTGTCATCGTGGCCACCGGCTATATGTGGGCACTGATTCCCGAGGTCATCTCCTACGCTGAGTACACCACGGGCCGCCGCATCGCCGGCATCGTGAACGCCCTGACAGGCATCTTCTTCAAGGCCGGTATGGCACTGGGAGGCGTGGTGCCCGGCATGGTGCTGGCATGGACATGCTACGTACCGTCGGAACAGGCCTCGACACTGCCGAAGGACTCGCACGCATGGTTCCTCACAATGCTGCTCTACTCGCTCGTAGGTCTGGCACTGCTGGTCTTCTGCTTCTCGCAGACGAAGGAGCGCGTGGTCATGGACGAGAAAGAGACGAAGAACGTGAAGGTGAGCGACCTCTGGACCGAGTTCATGCGCAACCGTCCCCTCCGCATCATCGCCCTGTTCTTCATCACCGCCTTCGCCATGATGTCGGTGGGTAACGCTGCCGGTGCCTACTTCATGAACGACCTGGAGCTGCAGACCCCGCTGGCACAGGAGGGTATCCGCTGGCTGGTGTGCATCATCCCCGCCATCCTCTTGGTGCTGGCCATGTTCATCATCTCGAAGTATGAGTTGAGCGACGAGCTCATCGACAAGATCAACCGCGAGATTGAGCAGCGCAACAAAAACCAGGAACAAAACTAATAAGGCCAGCCCCATTGGCCCCATTAGCCCCATTAGCCCTATTAGCCCCATAAAACCCCAAAAACAACAACAACATGAAACCCAGGTATCTTTTCCCAGATGACTATATGGCCGACCCCTCGGCCAACGTGTTCGGCGACCGCCTCTACATCTATCCCAGCCATGACCGCGAGGGCGGCGTTGCCTTCGACGACGACGGCGGACACTTCCAGATGAAGGACTATCACGTGCTCTCACTCGACAACGTGTTCGAGGGCGAGGTGACCGATCACGGCGTGATTCTCGACGTGGAGAACGTGGAATGGGCAGAGAAGCAGATGTGGGACAACGACGTCGTGGAGAAAGACGGCAAGTACTACCTCATCTTCTCGGCCAAGGACTACAACGGCGTGTTCCACCTCGGCGTGGCCGTCAGCGATACGCCCGAAGGCCCGTTCAAGCCACAGCCCATGCCCATCCGCGGCTCGTTCTCCATCGACCCCAGCGTGTTCAAGGACGAAGACGGACAGATATACTGCTACTTCGGTGGACTCTGGGGCGGACAGCTGCAGTGGTATCAGGCTCCAAAGGCCTTGCTGAAGGCCGGTACCTCTGAGCTGAAGGCCGACCTCGGTCCTGCTGCCGACAAGAAGACGCAGCTCTTTGCTCCTGCCGACGTGCCCGCACTGTCGAGCTTCGTGGTGCGCATGAGCGACGATGTGCTGCAGTTTGCCGAGGCACCCCGCTCTGTCGTCATCCTCGACAAGGACGGACAGCCGCTGAAGGCCGGTGATCCGCACCGCTTCTTCGAGGCTTCGTGGATGCACAAGAAGGACGGCAAGTACTACTTCAGCTACTCTACGGGCGACAGTCACCTGCTCTGCTATGCCATCGGTGACAACCCCTACGGTCCGTTCACCTATCAGGGCGTAATCCTCGAGCCCGTCGTGGGATGGACCACCCACCACAGCATCGTGGAGTACAAGGGTCAGTGGTATCTGTTCTACCACGACTGCGTGCCCTCGAACGACGTGACCCACCTGCGCTCGCTGAAGGTGCAGCAGCTGTTCTACAACGAAGACGGTACGATCAAGCCCGTTGTGAATGAATAACCGCGAGATCATAGAAACCTACTACCGTGCCCACAAAAGCGAGCTCCTCGCTTTTGTGAGCACTCGTTTACATGATAGCATCGAGGCCGAGGACCTGGTGCAGGAGGCCTTTTTGCGCTTGCTCACCGGTGAGCGCCCCATCAGCGAAGTCACACTGCCCAACCTTGCCTACACGCTATGCCATCATCTTGTCATCGACTGGTACCGACGCCACAGCGTACGCACCGACGTAGAGCACGAGCTGAAACGCAGCAACAAGACTGCCGACGATGCCGACTGGCTGCTCTCGATGCACGAGATGACCTGCCGCATAGAGCATACGCTGGCGCGCCTGTCGGATGACAGTGCCAAGCTCTACCGGCTCCACATCTACGACGGCATGAAGACCGCCGAGATCAGCCAGCTCACGGGACAGCCCTATCGCATCGTGGAATACCGGTTGGGGCAAGCCCGAAAAGAAGTAAGAAAACAGCTAAGAAACATCTCATGAAAAGATTATTCTTTATTATACCGTTTCTGCTGTCGGTTCTCTTGGCAAAAGCCGAGGACGGCAGCAGATTGTGGTTAAGGCACGACCTGCCACAGAACCTCACACTGAGGATTGACTCTACGATGCCTGCCGACGACGGCTATCGCATCAATGGCAACACCGTGACAGCCCGCACACAGATGGGACTGCTCTATGGCCGCTACGCTTGGCTGCGAGGCGAACAAGGCGAGTCGCATCCCTATTTCGAACTGCGCATCCTGAACCACTGGGATAACCTCGACGGCTCGATAGAGCGCGGCTATGCCGGGAAGAGCATCTTCTGGAACGATGAGCTGACCATCGACAAGCAAAAGATGGAGGCATACGCCGAGGCAAACGCCTCCATCGGTATCAACGGTACGGTGCTGAACAATGTGAACGCCTCGCCGAAGATGCTCACGCGCACGTATATAAACAAGGTGAAAGAGATTGCCGACATCCTGCGGCCTTGGGGCATCCGCGTCTATCTGTCAGTGAACTTCGGCTCACCAAAAGCCCTGGGCGAGGTGAGTACTGCCGATCCGCTGAACCCAAAGGTAAAGGCGTGGTGGAAGAACAAGGTGAAGGAGATCTACAAGCTGATTCCCGACTTCGGAGGCTTCCTCGTGAAAGCCAACAGCGAGGGACAGCCAGGCCCCTTTGACTACGGACGTACCCATGCCGACGGTGCGAACATGCTGGCAGATGCCCTGCGTCCATATGGTGGCATCGTGATGTGGCGCTCATTCGTCTACGGTGCCAAGCACAAGGGCGAGGACCGCGTGAAACAAGCTGTCTCGGAGTTTGCAGAGCTCGACGGGAAGTTCCGCGACAATGTCATCCTGCAGTCGAAGAACGGTCCACTCGACTTCCAGCCCCGCGAGCCCTACGCTCCCATCTTCGACCAGATGAAGCAGACAACACAGATGGCAGAGCTGCAGATCACGCAGGAATACCTGGGCCAGTCGAAGCACCTGGTCTATTTAGCTCCGATGTGGAAGGAGTTCTTCTCGTATGTATCGCCATCGAAGCTGAAAGGCATTGCCGGCGTGGCCAACATCGGACTCGACACCAACTGGTGCGGCCACCACTTCTCACAGGCCAACTGGTATGCCTTCGGTCGCTTAGCATGGAACCCGAGCCTCACCTCAAAAGAGATTGCCGAGGAATGGCTGAGACTGACTTTCTCAATAGAGAATTTAGAATTTAGAATGAAGAATTATGATTACTCTCAGAGCGGGAATTCCGTTGATGAAGGTAATCATCATTCTCAATTCTCTACACTCTACACTCTCAACTCTCAACTATTGTCACTGATGCTTCGCTCACGAGAAGCCTGTGTCGACTATATGATGCCGCTCGGACTGCACCACATCTTCAAGTTCGACCACCACATGGGACCCGAGCCTAACGGCTTCAAGCCCCAATACCCTATCGAGTGGTGTCCGGTGTACTATCACAAGGCAGATACGATGGGCATAGGCTTCGACCGCAGCAGCACTGGATCGAATGCCACTGCACAGTATCCCGAGCCCTATTGCTCGCTCTATGATGACATCAACACCTGTCCGGAGAAACTCTTGCTCTGGTTCCACCACGTGCCCTGGTCACGCCGTATGAACAGCGGACGTACGCTCTGGGAAGAGATGCAGTACCGCTACAACCGTGGCGTCAGTGAGGTGGAGGATTTCATCGAGATCTGGCAAGAGGCAAAGCCTTGCATCGACGAACAGCGCTGGCAGGAAGTAGATAGTCTGCTACGCTTCCAGCTTGATGATGCAAAGAACTGGCGCGACACCTGCCTCAAATACTTCGGAGGATTTGCAAAGTGAAAAGGTAAAAAGGTAAGAAGGTAAGAAGGTAAAAGGGTAATAACAAATGCCGACATTTCTCAAATCGAAATGTCGGCATTTACATTTGGTATCGTTGTCGATTACTCCTCGGGCATCATCACGATCTCGGCGAAGTTACCGGCACTGAGCAGCTGCTTCATGAAGGCAGCCACGGTCTCAGGTGTCTGGGCGTTGACCACATCCTTATAGGTGGTGTGGGTATCAACACCGAAGAGACGCAGGCGGTTGATCTGGCGCAGCCAGTAGTTGTTGGTCTTGGCCTGGTCGTCGACAGCCTTGAGCATGTACTCCTTGACCTTGGCAAGCTTCTCTGCATCGACGGTGTGGCCCATGGCTTCAACCTCTTCGCGCATAATCTTCTTGGCAATATCGCCTTTCTCAGGCTTCATCGGACAATAGACCAGCACGGTACCGGCAGTCTTGTAGTCGTCACGCTGAATGCCAGCCTGAGCCATCACGCTGTAAGCAGCGCTGGCCTCCTCGCGGATCTTCTCGGTGTAGATCATGTCGAGGATCTGTCCGGCAATGTCGGCACGAATGATGTTCTCGAGCGAGTACTCCATGTTATAGTTAGACCAGACCATAACGGCGATGGCCTTCGGCGTCTCCATTTTACGGGTGAAGTCGTTGATGATCTCGCCACGGAAGTCGGTGCTGACGTCATGACCCTTAGTGACACCCTTGGTAGAAGGCAGGGCACCAAGATACTGCTCGATGAGCGGACGGATGGCGGCCTCGTCGTAGTTACCGATGATGGTGAAGGTCCACTCGTTGGCATTGGCTGTACGCTCGCGTGCCATCTCAAGGATGCGGTCGTAGTCCACTTGCTGCAGCATCTCGACCGTCATGGGCAGTGTGCGTGCGTTGTGGCGGGTGAGGGTAACGGTGAGCGAGTCGCTGAACACGCGTTCAGGCTGCAGGTTCTTGTTCTTAAGCATCAGCTCGGTGGTCTTCATCAGGTTGTCGAACGACTCCTGGTCCTTGTTGATCTTGGTGAAATAGAGGTAGACAAGCTGGAGCATGGTCTCGACATCGTTAGGTGTGCTAGAACCACTGATGTACTGGCGGTCGTCACTGAGTGAGAGCGATGCCGAGGCAATCTTTCCGGCAAGAGCCTTCTCAAGTTCGGTGTGGGAGAAGTTACCCAGTCCACTGGCCTCGATCACATCGTCGAACATGCGCAGGTTGGCATAGTCCTTCTCGCCATAGAGCGAACTGCCACCAAAGCCTTCAGCCGAGAGGATCACCTGGTCCTTCTTCAGGTCGGTCTGCTTCAGCACGACCTTCACACCGTTCTGCAGGGTCAGCTCCTTATAGTCGAACTTCTTGCCGGCCTCTTCCTTCACGATCTTACCAGCCTTGGGCATCTCGGCGATGAGGGGCTCATTCTTCACATTGTCAACATAGGCCTCGATCTTCTCGGCGCGTGCATCGGCAATAGCCTTCTTCAGCGACTCCTCGGTGGGATAGACGGCACCTTCCTTCTCCTGGTTCATGTTGAGCACCACCATGTTCGAGTCATTCTTGCTCACCATCTCCTTCATCAGCTCGTTGATGGCCTCAACAGGCATCATGGGCACAAGCTGCTTCATGGTTTCATAGGTCATATCGATAGAGGGGATGGGCTCGTTGTCGAGGAAGTGGTTCACGTACTGGCGTACGAACTGAGAGTTGTAGCGCTTGTCCTTGTTCGAATACTGCTTGTCGAGCTGGCTCAGGTAGTTCTGCTTGTAGCGCTGGTACTCGGTAGCGGTGAAACCGAACTCAGCAGCGCGCAGAGCCTCGACATAGACGGCCTTCAGAGCCTGTTCGGTCATTCCCTCTTTAGGCAAGACAGAGAGTTCGAAGGCATCCTTGGTCTTCGACAGCAGATACTGGCCATAGCCGGTAGAACCCTGCAAGTAGGGACAGTCGGCCTTCTGTGCCAGCTCGGCAAGACGATCGTTGAGCATGCCGATGGCAGCATCCTTCAGGTAGTCGATGATGAGGTACTGCATGTTACCCTTGATCTCGTCGGGGATGGGGTCGGTCTTAAAGAACATCTCTACGATGCTGTACTGCATCTCCTTGTCCTTGTCGACAACGACGATGCCCTCCTGGTTGTCGGGCACGGCCTCGGCAACAACGGGTACGGGGTTGGCAGGCATCTTGATGGGGCTGAAGAGCTCCTTGATCTTGCCCTCGATGCGGTCTACATCGACATCGCCAACCACGATGATGGCCTGATTGTCAGGGCGATACCACTTCTCGTAGTAAGCACGCAGCACCTCGGGCTTGAAGTTATCGATAATCTCCATCAGGCCGATAGGCATGCGATGGCCGTACTTCGAGTCGGGATACAGACGGGGAAGGTCGCGCTCCAACATACGCATCTGGGCGCTGGTACGCATACGCCACTCCTCGTGGATGACGCCACGCTCCTTGTCAATCTCCTCGGCTTCGAGCAGCAGACCGTCGGCCCAGTCGTGCAGAATGAGCAGACAAGAGTCTACGATACCGTCGCGTGTCGTGGGAACATTAGAGATATTGTAGACCGTCTGGTCGATGGAGGTGTAGGCGTTCAGGTCCTGACCGAACTTCACACCAATGGTCTCGCACCATTTCACGATGTCGTTGCCCTTGAAGTTCTCAGTGCCGTTGAAGCACATGTGCTCGAGGAAGTGAGCCAGACCGCGCTGCTCGTCGTTCTCCTGAATAGAGCCTACGCGCTGTGCAATGTAGAACTCTGCCCGCTGCTCGGGCCATGCGTTGTGACGGATGTAGTAGGTGAGTCCGTTGTCGAGCTTGCCCATGCGGACATCGGGATCAACGGGAATGGACGGCATCTGCGCCGTCATCGTTGCTGCACCGACCAACATCAACAGGGCGGCTGCAAACATTCTTTTAAGTTTCATATAATTAATGGTTTTTTAATGGAACAATTTGGTGCAAAGGTACAAAATATCCTTACACCAATATGTGTTTCCCTTATATTATTAATGTTTTTTATACTTCGATGGCAAGGGAAGGTCAGACGATGGGAAGCGAAATACCACAAATCTTCTGGTAGACGTCGAGTGCATAGACATCGGTCATACCGCTGATATAGTCGATAACGGCCATGATGCGGGCTTCAAGGTCGGGATTGTCGATGTCGTACTGGCTCGAGACGCGACCGATGAGCTGCTGCGAGTAGTAGCGATCGGGGTGCTCTATGGCCTCGATCATCAGCTCCATAAGGGTAGCCATGATGCGGTAACCCGAGAGTTCGACATCGAGCACAGGCTTGCTGCGGTAGATGCGCTGCTTCGAGATCTTCGTACAGTTCACGTATGCCTCGCGCTGCAACGGGCTGACATGGTCAATGAGACTACCTTGGAACTCGCCTGCCAGAATCTGCTCCTCATGTTGCATGAAAGTCTTTGCACACTCGTTCTCAAGCTTTCCGATGACACAGGCACGCAGGTACTGTACCTGCTCGTTGGGGTCGGTGAGCTGCTCGTCGACGATGCGTTGTCTGATGTGCTGCTGGGTCTTGGAGTCAAAGAAGGCGAGCATCAGACTGAGGGTTTCGTCGAACGAGAGAATCTTCAGCTTATGGGCATCCTCCAGATCCATGATCTCGTAGCAGATATCGTCGGCTGCCTCGACAAGGTAGACCAGCGGATGACGCGCATACTTCAACCCTCCACCATCCACCTTCAAATCTCCACCTTCAACCATCAACCCTCCACCATCCACCTTCAAAATGCCCATTTCATCGGCAATACGCTGAAAGATGGCGGCCTCGCTGTTGAAGAAGCCGAACTTTCCCTTCTTGCCAGCGAGCGACGACGAGAAAGGATATTTGACGATGGAAGCCAGCGTGCTATAGGTCATCACAAAACCACCGGGCCTACGCCCGCAAAACTGGTGGGTGAGCAGTCGGAAGGCATTGGCATTGCCCTCAAAGTGGGTAATGTCGTCCCAGAACGGTGCCGACACCTTCTCTTTCAGGTACATGCCCTTGCCCTCGGTAAAGAAGGTCTGGATAGCCTTCTCGCCGCTATGGCCGAAGGGCGGGTTACCCATATCGTGGGCCAGACAGGCCGTGGCCACAATCTGTCCTATCTCGGAGACAAGCGGACTAAGCTGACCGCGCACATCCTGAGAAGCAAGCAGCTTCTGAGCCACATCATTGCCCAACGACATGCCCACACTGGCCACTTCGAGCGAGTGAGTGAGTCGGTTATGTACGAAGACACTACCCGGAAGTGGGAATACCTGCGTCTTGTTCTGCAGACGGCGGAAGGGAGCCGAAAAGATAAGGCGGTCGTAGTCGCGCTTGAACTCTGTGCGATCGTCATGCCGTTCGGGATGACGATGTTCCTGACCGAGACGGCGGTTGGATATGAGTTGGTTCCAGTTCATAATCATGGCACAAAATTAATACTTTTTCATGGGAAAAACACATTTTAGCATTAAAAATATGGCTGTTTCGCAAGAAATAGCTAATTTTGCACCTTAAAATATACCTTTCTTATGAAGATTCGCGTAGTGAACAAAGGCCAACAGCCATTGCCCGCTTATGCCACCGAGCAAAGCGCAGGCATGGATCTCAGGGCCAATATCAGCGAGCCTGTCACGCTGCATCCCATGGAGCGCAGGCTCATTCCCACAGGACTGCACATCGCATTGCCCCCAGGCTACGAGGCCCAAGTAAGGCCGCGTAGCGGACTGGCACTGAAGGCTGGCATCACCGTACTGAACGCCCCAGGCACCATCGATGCCGACTACCGAGGCGATATTGGCGTGGTGCTCATCAACCTCTCAGACCGCGATTTCGTGGTCAACGACGGTGAGCGTATCGCCCAGTTGGTCATCGCCCGCTACGAGCAGGCAGAGCTGGTAGAGGTGGAAGTCCTCGACGAGACCAAGCGCGGTGAGGGTGGCTACGGACATACAGGGGTGAAATAAATTGAGAATTGAGAATTAGGAATTGAGAATGGTGCGGTTACTGATCATCATATCATTGATTACCTGTCAATGGTCCTTTTCCGCTGCGCAGTCGCAGACGACTTCGCAGCGCGAATACGACTTGCTCTTCATGGAAGCCATGGTTCAAAGGCAGAAAGGACAGTCGGATGCAGCCTTCGACCTGCTGAACCGCTGCCGCGAGATGAACCCTCAGGCCAGCGAGACCTATTTCTTTCTGGCACAGTACTACAGCCACATGAAGCAGCAGGATAAGGCACTGGAATTCTTCAAGCACGCTGCACAGCTGGAACCCGCCAACAGCACCTACCTTGAGACACTGGCACAGGCCTATATCGAAGCCGAGCAATACACCGAAGCTGTTGAGGTCATGGAGCGTATGTACGAAGCCGACAAAAGCCGACAAGACCTCTTGGAAACCATCTATAGGCTCTACGTCCAGACCAAGGACTTCGAGAAAGCCATCGGCGTGGTAGAGCGCATGGAGGCCATTGACGGCAAAAGCGAGCGCTTGTCGGTGACAAAGAGCCAGCTATACATGCAGCTCGACGACAAGAAGGCAGCCGTCGACGAGATGAAACAACTCGCTGAGCAGCATCCCAACGACCAGACCTACCAGACGCTCTACGCCAACATGCTGATGATGGACGACCGCGAGACGGAAGCCTGCGACGTGTTGACACGCGTACTGGAACAGGAACCCGACAATACCAGAGCCCAGATGTCGCTGCGCACCTACTACCTGATGCAGGAAGACTCGTTGCGTGCCGACTCGCTCACACGTAGCATCCTGCTCAACCGCAACGCTTCGCAGGAAGAAAAGGTCTATCTTCTCCGACAGGAGATAGGGGCCAGCGAACAGGCCGGAGGCGATAGCACACAGGTATTGGCACTCTTCCACGAGATTCTGGCTCAGCCCGACCCAGATCCGGAACTGGCCGAGCTATGTGCTGCCTACATGAACCTGAAGCAGATGCCGCGCGACAGCGTGAGCAAGATGCTCGAGTTTGTACTGCAATTAGCACCCGATAACGCCTCGGCACGTCTGCAACTCGTGCAGTATGCATGGGAGGCCGAGGACGACGAGCGCATCATCAGCCTCTGCCGCGCAGCCCGTCAGTACAACCCCGACGAGATGGCATTCTACTATTACCAGGGAATGGCCTTCTACCGACAGGAAAACCACGACGAGGCCCTCGGTGCCTTCCGCAACGGCATTAGCGTCATCACCCAGGAAAGCTCGCCCGACATTGTATCGTCATTCTACGAAGTGATGGGCGACCTGTTACATCAGAAGGGACTGAAAGACGAGGCATACGCTGCCTACGACTCCTGCCTGCAATGGAAGCCCGACAACATCAGCTGTCTGAACAACTATGCCTACTACCTGAGCGTAGAGGGCGAACAGTTGGACAGGGCCGAGCAGATGAGTCAGGTCACTATCAAGGCCGAGCCCGAGAATGCCACCTATTTAGACACCTACGCATGGATACTGTTCATGCAGAAGCGATACTCCGAGGCACGCATATACATTGACCAGGCCATGCAGAACGACTCGCTCCACAGCAACGTCATCACCGAGCACGGGGGCGACATCTACTTCTTCTGCGGAGATACCGACGAGGCTCTGCGACTATGGCAGAAGGCCTTGGAAAGCGACCCGGAGAACAAAGTGCTCATCAGAAAAATAAAACGTAAAAAGTATATCAGACAATGAAGAAGCTATTGACGATCCTGAAGGCGCTGGTGCTGGTCATGCCACTGATCATGGCGGCCTGTGCCACACACAAAAAGGTAACTGAGACTAAGCCCGTAGAACTCATCGACTCAAGCAAAGTAGCAACACTGCAAAGGGTCAGTGACACTGCCAACAAAGCAGAGTTCGTCACCTCGAAAATGAAATTCACCATCAAGATGGGCGCACTGTCGCAGTCCTTAACAGGAAACCTGAAGATGAAGCGCAACGACGTCATCCGGCTGCAACTCATGGCCTTCGGCTTTGTAGAAGCCGGACGATTAGAGTTCACCAAGGACTACGTGCTCATCATCGACCGCATCAACAAGCAGTTCCTGCGTGCACCCTACCATCACGTGGACTTCCTACGCAAGAGCGGCATCAACTTCTACACACTACAGGCCATGTTCTGGAACGAGCTTTTCCTGCCGGGAAACGAACAGGTCACACCTGCCGACTACGAAAAGTTCGACATCCAGCATGCCGACGAGAACACCATCATCAGCTACGACAAGGACGAGAAGATGCTCTATAGCTGGCTTACCGATGCCATGACCGGCCGCATCAAGATGGCCAATGTGGTCTATACACCACTACAGGGTAGCAGCTCGCAACTCAACTGGGACTACCAAAGCTTTTCACCTTTGGGCAGGAAAATGTTCCCAGACGACATGAAGATTACGCTCACCACCGCCTCAAAAGAGGTGAAGATGGAGCTGAAACTGAACTACCTCGGCAATGATAGCGACTGGGAGACACGCACACAGGTGTCGGCAAAATACAACGAGGTGACCGTCGACGAGATTCTTCGCCGCTTCATGGCATTATAGGGTAAGGACAAAGCTGTTTCACCATAACGTAAGGCAACACTCATGAGAAGATTTCTGGTGGCATGCATAGCAGCTATGCTGACATTCGGACTGGCTTCGGCTCAACAGTCGAAGTCGGCCCAGCGTAAACCCGCACAGAAGACTACAGCCCGACAGAGTGCCGCCAAGAAGTCCACCACTCAAAAGAACACAGCCAAGAAAACTTCTGCCAACAAGCAGAAACAAACTTCAAAACAAAAACAACAGGCCAAACAGAAAAAGGGCAGCACCACGAAACAGCCCACGGTAGCTTCGCTGAAGAACCAAAAGACAAAGTTGCACCAAGACACCGAGGCAAAGAAGAAACGCAAGGCACAAGTGGAAAAGGGTGTCAGACAGGGCATGCAGGCGCTCCTCGTGCTCAACCAGGAAATAGACCTCAAACGACGAGTCATCGACACCATCAGGCATGACATCAGCACACTCGACGATGACATCGCCTTCATGGGACGGCAGATTGATACGCTCGGCATGGAGCTCGACGACCGGAAACAGCGCTACATGAAGTCCTTGCGCTATATGCACCGCAATCGCTCGGTACAGAACCAGATGATGTTTGTCTTCAGTGCCGACAACTTCAACCAGATGTACCGCAGGCTCCGCTTCACCCGCGAGTATGCCACCTTCCAACGTGCACAGGGAGAGGCAGTGAAACAGAAACAGGAACAGCTGACTCAGAAGCAGGCCGAGCTGACTGAAGCCAAGAAAAAGAAAAACACGTTGCTAACCCGTGGACAACAGGAACAGCAACAGCTCGAAGGCAAACAGAACGAACAGAAGAAGCAGGTGGACGAACTGCAAAAGGAACAGCGCACTCTGGCGGCTATCATCGAACAGCAACAACGACAGGAAGCCGAGCTGAACGCACGCATCGACAAGCTCGTAGAGGAGGAAATAGCACGTGCCAAAGCCATTGCCGAAGCTGAGGCACGCAAGAAAGCAGCTGCCGAGGCGGCACGTAAACGACAGGAGGAGCTGGCAAGAAAGAGGGCTGCTGCAGAGGCGGCACGCAAAGAAAACGAACGGCGCATAGCCGAAGCAAAAGCCGCAGAGGAGAAAGCGAAGCAAGCGGCTCGCGCCGCTTCGAAAAAGAGTGTACAGGAACGCGAAGCTGCCGAACGTAAGGCACGCGAGGCTGAACAGGCACGTCAGAGAGCAGAGCGTCAAGCCCAACAGGACAATAACGCCCGTGAACGAGAGATAGCACAGGCACGGAAGACCGCAGAAGAAGAGTATACCATGCCTGCTGCCGACCGCAAGCTGACGGGTAGCTTCGAACAGAACCGCGGTCGCTTGCCCATGCCCATCACTGGTGGTTACAAGATGATGCGCTCGTTCGGCAGCAACGTCGTCGAAGGATTGAAGTACGTGCGCCTCGACTCCAAGGGAATCTTCCTGAAAGGACAGCCGGGAGCCCAGGCACGTAGCATCTACGACGGCGAGGTGAGTGCCATAGGTATGCAGAACGGCAAGTTTATCGTCATGGTACGCCACGGCAAATACATCTCCATCTACTACGGCCTGTCGGCAGTCAGCGTGAAGAAAGGACAGCACGTCAGCACCCGCCAGACGCTCGGCCCCATTGGCAACGACGGCATCTTACAGTTCCAACTGCGCAACTGGGTGCAGGTACTCAACCCCATGAATTGGCTAAGCAGATAAAAGGAATGCATTCGGTTAAATAAACAAAAAAAACAAACGAAGTGACAAATGATACTAATTAATATGCGTATCTTTGCATGATTCGAGACGAGGATACTGTGGTCGATGGTTTTGCCATCGACAATCTAGACTATACAATCAATAATAATATCAACATTATGCAAAAAAAATTATTTCTCTTACTGCCCGCAGCAGCCCTGTTGTTGGCATCATGCTCCAGCAAGATGGGAGCACTTTCGGCTGACAATTTCAGCGTGACACCTAATCCTCTTGAGACTCAGGCCGGTGAGGTTCCCGTGACCATCAGCGGCATGTTCCCTGAAAAATACATGAAGAAGAAGGCAGTGGTAACGGTGACTCCCGAGCTGCGCTATACCGTCGACGGCAAGAAGCAGGCTACTAAGGGCGAAGGCGCTACGTTCCAGGGCGAGAGCGTCCAGGGCAACAACCAGACCATTTCCTACCGCGTGGGCGGCCGCTATACGATGAAGACCAACTTCAAGTACGTGCCCGAGATGCAGAAGAGCGACCTCTACCTTACCTTCTTTGCCCGCGTTGGTGGCAAGTACAAGTGGATTCCGCCAGTGAAGGTGGCACCAGGCGTGATTGCAACGAGCGAGCTTTACAAGCGCACGCTTGAGTCGGCCAAGCCTGCTTTGGCACTCGATGGCTTCCAGCGCATTAGCGAACAGAAGCAAGAGGCAAACGTGAAGTTCCTCATCGGACAGGCTCAGCTGCGCAAGAGCGAGCTGCAGAACAACTCCGTTCAGGAGTTCGTTCGCCTGCTGAATGAAATTGTGAAAGACCAGGAGGGCAAGGTGCTCGATGGCGTGGAGATCTCAGCATACGCTTCGCCTGATGGCGGCTATGATGTCAATGAACGTTTGGCAGGTAAGCGCCAGGATGTAACCACCGACTACGTGAAGCAGCAGATGAAGAAGGCAAAGGCCGAGGGCAGCGTAGAGACGAAATACACCGCTGAAGACTGGGAAGGATTCCAGGAGCTGGTGGCTGCCAGCGACATCCAGGACAAGGATGTCATCCTGCGCGTACTCTCCATGTATAAAGATCCCGAGGAGCGCGAGGAGCAGATCAGAAGCCTGTCGAGCGCATTCCGTGAGCTCGCTGACGGCATTCTGCCCCAGCTGCGCCGTGCTCGCATGACCATCAACTACCAGCTGGTGGGCCGTAGCGATGACCAGATTAAGCAGCAGTACAAGGACGATGCCAAACAGCTGAGCGTCGAGGAGATGCTCTATGCTGCCACACTCTACAACGATCTTCCCGAGCAGGCTGAGCAGATCTACAAGAAGACCTCTGAAATCTATCCCACCGACGCACGCGCCTTCAATAACATTGCTGTCATGGAATTCGCCAAGGGCAACTATAACGAGGCCGAGACATGGCTGCAGAACGCACTGAGCGTAAACAAGAACCTGCCCGAGGCCTATGCCAATCTGGGCATGCTGTCCCTGCAACTGGGCAACACCACACAGGCCGAGGAATACATCAGCAAGGCTACCGATGCCAACGGTCTGGCCGAGGTGCTGGGTAACCTGCACCTTGCTCAGGGCAAATACACGCAGGCCGAGCAAGACTTCGACAAGGTGTTCAGCAACTCGGCTGCACTGGCTCAGATCCTAAACAAGAACTACTCGCAGGCTGCGGTCACACTGAAATATGTCGATAACCCCGATGCCACCACCGACTATCTGCGCGCCATCCTCAGTGCCCGCACAGGCAACCTCAGCGACGCAGCCCAGGCTCTCGGTGCCGCTACAGCCAAGGATCCCAAGTACGCTGCCTATGCTGCCAAGGATCTTGAGCTCTCCAAAATAAAGTAATTGTGAATTGTGCATTGTGCAATATGCATTATGCATTTAACATTAAGCGTTACACTACGAATTGCACGAATTATGCGAATTATTGCCTTACGCAGCCAAAAATGAGTATAATTCGTGGAATTCGTAGTCATTATATACCTCGCGCAGCCAAATTAGTATTATCCGTGAGATTTGTCGAAGACTCACAAGTGCTCGCAGTAAATTCGTAGACGATATGATTCATTATGCATTAAGCATTAAGCATTTGGCATTAAGCATTACAACGCTCCTTCTGCTCAGTTCCTGCAACTCATCGTCAGACAGTTTCAGACTGGAGGGACGATTCAGGAACTTGAACCAAGGCGAATTCTATATCTACGACGCTGAGCGCGGAACCAAGGACACCATCCGTGTGCGCGACGGTCGTTTTGAGTATCAGCGCAACCTAGAAGACACGGCTATGCTCATGCTCATGTTTCCCAATTTCTCCGAGCTGCCCATCATAGCCCATCCTAACTCCAAAATAACCATCAAGGGCGACGTGTCACACCTACGAGAGACCAAGGTGAGCGGTGACAAGGCCAACGAGGAGCTGACAAGTTTCCGGTTAGACGTGGCTGAGCAGACACCACCGGCACAACGTAAGACGGCTGAAGACTTCATTATCAACAACCCATCATCACCCATCTCACTCTATCTTCTGCAACGCTTTTTCATATTGAGCGATTTGCCCGACTATGGAAAAGGACAAGAGCTATGTACACTCGTTGCCATACACCAACCTAACAACATTAGAGCCAAACGACTGCTCAAGGAGCTACAGCTGCTGAAGAACTACAAGACCGAAGGTCCCCTACCCCCCTTTCATGCCCGCGACACCAAAGGACGTCTTGTTGACAACAGCACGCTAAAGTCCGACGTGAACGTAATAGTGGTCTGGTCGTCATGGAATTATGAGAGCCAGAACATGGTTCGCACCGTGAGGCGCAGAGAGCAAGCCCATCGAGACCGTATGTCCGTCATCACCATCTGCCTCGATGCCAACAAAAACGAAGGCAAGGGCGTACTAGAGCGCGACAGCATCAGCTGGCCCAACGTGTGCGATGGCAAGATGTGGGAGTCACCCATTCTCACGCAGCTCGGCGTATCGACAGTCTGTTCCAACATCATCACCGACAAGCGTGGCTTCATCGTCGCCCGCAACCTCGAAACACCAAAACTGAGCGAGAAGATTGAAAGCCTGCTAAAATGAAGCCATCTTAGTCACCATCATTTTTACTATATCATATTCCTCTCTCTGCCCAGTCGCCCCTGTCTAAGTTTCGATAACCGATGGCTTCGGCGATGTGGTGACTTTGGACTTTCTCAGAGCCTTCAAGGTCGGCAATAGTGCGGGCGACCTTCAAGATTCTGCTATACGCTCTAGCCGAAAGCTTCAGGCGCTCCATAGCCATGCGGAGCATGTCGAGCGACTGGTCGTCGGGCTCGGCAAACTGATGGAGCATCTTTTCAGTCATCTGGGCATTGCAATGGATACGGGAACTTTGAGAATTGGGGAATTGGTCGTTTTGTCGTTGGTGGAGTGAAGCGAAGCGCTCGGTCTGGATATTGCGAGCACGGATGACCCGCTCGCGGATAACGGAAGACGGTTCACCAGGCTCCATCTGACTGAGCTGGGCAAACGGAACGGCCTGAATCTCACAATGGATGTCGATACGGTCAAGCAGCGGGCCGCTGATCTTATTCATATAACGCTGAATCTGACCAGGGGTGCAGACGCAATGGTGGGTGGGATCTCCGTAGTAGCCGCAGGGGCAAGGGTTCATTGAGGCGACAAACATGAACGATGCGGGATAGTCGATGGAGTACTTGGCGCGGCTGACGGTGATATGACGGTCTTCGAGCGGCTGACGCAGGACTTCAAGTACGCTGCGGTTGAACTCTGGTAACTCGTCACAGAAGAGCACTCCGTTGTGGGCGAGGCTGATTTCACCAGGTTGTGGATTGGTACCTCCGCCACAAAGAGCAACTTGTGAGACAGTATGATGGGGTGAGCGGAAGGGCCGTTGCGCTATCAGACTGGTTCCTTGCGACAGTTTTCCGGCAATGGAGTGTATCTGCGTGGTTTCCAGGCTCTCGGCCAGCGAGAGTGGCGGCAGGATACTGGGTAAGCGCTTGGCAAGCATCGACTTGCCCGACCCAGGAGGGCCAATCATAATGAGGTTATGGCCACCGGCAGCTGCCACTTCGAGTGCGCGCTTGACGCTCTGCTGGCCACGCACGTCGCTGAAGTCGAGTTCGAACTGGCTCTGCTGCTCGTAGAACTCGCGTCGGGTGTCGATGACAGTAGGCTCGAAAGTCTTCTGCCCGTTGAAGAACTGAACGACATCAAGGAGCGATTCCATGCCGTAGACGTCAAGGTTGTTGACCACAGCGGCTTCGCGAATGTTCTCTTTGGGAACGATGAGTCCTTGGAAATGGTCTTTCCTAGCTTTGATGGCGATGGGCAGTGCCCCGCGAATGGGGCGCAGTCGACCGTCGAGCCCAATCTCACCGACCATCATGAACTTATCAAGCTGGCTGACGTCAACATTTCCCTGAGTAGCCAGTATACCTACGGCCATAGGCAGGTCGTAGCTGCAGCCCTCTTTCTTCAGGTCGGCAGGCGACATGTTGATGGTTAGTTCTGCCATTGGCATCCAGAAGCCATTGTTCACGATGGCGGCCTTGATGCGGTCGTAACTTTCTCGAACGGTTGTGTCGGCCAATCCCGATAGATGGAACATTGTGCCTTTGGAGGTACAGATCTCGATGGTTACGGTGAGTGCCTCCAGTCCCGTTACAGCAGCACAATAGGTTTTTATCAGCATGTCTTTCGGTGTTTTAGGTAGAAGTCTTTCCAGACAACCAGACCAGCAAACAGACCGATGAGCAGCGTGTTCACGCTGAGCGACAGCCATGTGGCCGAAGAGGAGCGAAGCATGGTCATGGCAGCAAATATAAGGACTGAGAGTAGCAGGTATAGCGCAATGTCGCCCATAGGATATTTGATGGGGTGGTATTTCTGCCCTACGAAATAAGATAGCAACATAGCTACGGCATAGCCTGCGAAGCCTGCCCATGCACAGGCAGTGTAGCTATAGCGTGGCACAAAGATGATGTTAATGGAAATGAGCACGGCACAGCCGATACCCGAGAAGACGGCTCCCCAAATGGTCTTGTCCTCAAGCTTGTACCAGAAGGAGAGGTTGAAGTATATGCCCATCATAATCTCGGCGGCCATGACGATGGGCACGACATTGAGTCCTTCCCAATAGTCAGGAGAGATGATGTGCTTGAGGAGGTCAATCCATCCCACCACGCAAAGGAAGGCGAGCAGGGTGAAGATGATGAAGTACTTCATGGCAGCAGCCTGCATAGTGTCGTTATCCTTATCGCGTGTCTTTCCGAAGACGAAAGGTTCGTAAGCATAGCGGAAAGCCTGAGTGATCATGGCCATAATCATGGCAATCTTGGCGCAGGCACCATAGATGCCAAGCTGCATCTTGGCGTCGGCACCATTATATATATAAGGGAACATGATCTTGTCGGCGACCTGGTTCAAGATACCGGCTATGCCGAGCACGACGATGGGCCATGAGTAGGAGAGCATGCGGTGCAACAGCTTCTTGTCGAACCCGTGGCGTATATGGGCAATCTCGCGATAGAGGCAGAGGGTAATGAGCACGGAGCATACCAGATTGATGTAGAACGCGTAGCCAGGATCGTGCCCGTCGAGAACAAGGTAGTACAGGCAGTTCAACGCAATGTTCACACCAATGTTAAGCAGTTGCAGCGAAGCAAACTTCAGGGCTTTCTTCTGCTGGCGCAGATAGGCAAAGGGAATGGCGCGGAAGGCATCGATAGCGACGATGAGTGCCATTACCCACACAAATTGCGGGTTGTCGGCATAGCCAAGGACAGAGGAGAGGCTTGGCAGAAAGGCAAGCACGGCCACAAAGAAGAGCGATGAAAGCGCTCCTGTGCCGATGAGCGCCGTAGAGAACACCTTCCCCGCATCCTCGCCCTCCTTGTTGGCAAAGCGGAAGAAGGTGGTCTCCATGCCGAACGTCAGCAGCACCAGTAGCAGAGCGGTGATAGCATACATGTGGGTGATGATGCCATAGCCACCGCTGGCGGCCGTCATTTTCGCCGTATAGAGTGGCACGAGCAGGTAGTTCAGGAAACGGCCAATGATGCTTGAAAGACCATAAATGGCTGTGTCCTTGGCCAAGCTCCCTAAGTTTCTGCCAAGGCGAGGAGCTTTGCTGGTGTTGCGATTGCTGATTGTCATTTGGTTACTTCTTCATGAATTTCAAGGTGATAGTATGGCTGCCAACACCATTAAGGCGGGCTATATAGTAGCCGGAGGACAGTCCGTTGAGCGGTACCTCGGCGTAGCCGCTGCTGAGGTTGATGCTCTGAACTTGAACTGTCTGGCCTGCCAGATTACTCAATTCACAATTCACCATGCATGATGAACGGTCATTTATTCCCGTCTCTTTTTGCACGACTAACCGGTCGGCAACATAGCGAAGACTTATACCTGACGTTGTGTTGGCGACCATGTCGTAGATGCCGTCGGAACTGTTCTGTATAGCTTCGATGACATACGACGAGGTGATATTGGCCTTTGCAATCGTCGGAATATTCATAACCCAAACCTGGTCGCTGCCATCAGGATAGCGGCCAACGGTTTGGTCACTATTATGGGCAGGATAGGTGAAATGGTCGGTCCACGATCCGTCGGCAGCAGTAAGCATGAGCTCGTCGCCTTCGGCAGCGAGTTTGAAGGGTGCGTGCAGCTGTGACTTCGGTTCAAGCTTGTCGCACCAAATAATCAGATAGCCATGAGAGGGGATGACTGTGGAGACACCGTCAGTCTTAGCAATCTGATACTTTTCGGGTTTTTCAGGATTGTCGCTAAGGTACATGCCTTCGACATCGACGGGGGCATTAGTGGTGTTGTAGAGTTCGACCCAGTCGTTGCGCTTGAAGAACTCGTTGACATAGATGCCGTTGGCAGCACTCACCTCATTAATGCGAACGGGCTGAGGGGTGATGGAGGATTGAGGTGTGAAGGTTGCTGTGAGCGTCAAGTTCTTGTCGGCAGGCAGTTGGATGGTTTCATTGGACGAATAAATGGCCGAGCCTTTCTTCCAACCGGCAAAAGCATAGCCGGCTGGAGGCGTGGCGGTGAGTTCTACGGGCGCGAAGAGATGACCGTTGAAGTCAGTGTAAGGTACTTCAATACCATTGACGAAGAGGCGGGCGCCCTCGGTATCGGCCTTCAAGGTGACGGCCTGCGGACTGTTGCTGAGCTTGGCGTAGGAGAACGCCTTCAGGTAGTCGGCCATCTTCTTGGAACGTCCACTGAGATTGTCCTTAATCGTGGTGGCGGCACGGTCGGGCTCATGGCCGTCGTTGATGCCCTGCTGAAACATGAGCTGGCACATGCCCTTGACGTTATTGAGCAGTTCGTCGACAATGGCCGTGGCACGTGTAGGTTCGAAGACGCTGCCGCCCATGAGACAGAACGTGTCGATGAACTTACGGCGATAGCCGTCGTGACTCAGCAGGTTCAGGAAAAGGTTGACGAACTCCTTGTTGTAGACCACGGGATGCCCGTTTCTCTTCGGGCCGTTGTCATCCTTGAACTTGGCAAAATTGGTAAAGGGATTGTCATCGCTAGGATTCTCAGCAGCATTACCCCAACAGCCCTTGAAGGCGTAGTCAAGGTCGAAGCTGACAAAGCGGTATCGCCCGTCGTTGCGGCTGCGATAGGCCTTGATGTTGTTGTCGGGCCAGTCGTCGTTGTAGAGGAATAGCGTGACGGCCATGTAGTTAGTGTACTCGTCGATGTCGAGCAATGACTTCAGCTCGTCGTAGGCACCCTCGTCGTTGATCTTCGCGGCCAGCTCGAAGATGCGGTTGATGGCCACATCGTCGCCGTCTTTCATCTCAAGGTTCTCAAAAGCATCGATTTCATCGTCGTCGTAGCCCCAGTTGGCGTATGCGAAATCATCGTTGTTGGGCTCACGCAAGTTGAGGACACCGCGAAGTTCACCGTTGACATATTCTATAGTGGGCACGTAGGACTGTACGTCGACATCGATGCCGGAACGCTGGATGATGGTCTCAAGGGCAGGATCGATGAAACGGGCGTTATGTCGCCAGATGTCGTTACCGCCATTGCGCACGAGCAGTGTCTTGCTGCGCATGTAAGGCTTCTGGGGGAAGAACGGATAGTCATAGCGATTTTGTCCGTCGAAAACCTTGCTGGCCTTAAGCTTGAAGGAACGGTATCTTTGTGTGCGAGTATATCCGCCCGACACCTTGATGTTCACGTCCTGATTATGAAGCATCTCGCCATCAGAACTGATATAAGAGAAGTTCACAGGGCGCTCCCAGTTCTGATTGTAGTTCTTCGGGCTGTTCTGTCCGTTGCCGGTTACCCCGTTGGTGCCATCGCCATCGCAGTCGAAGCCTATCTTCGGGTCGGTAAAGAAAGATTTATCACCGACAATGGAGATGACGGGCAGAGTGTAGTTGTTACTGGTCTTGATATAGCTGCGGGTGACGGGTACGCTGGGAAGGTAGCCGTCCTTGAAGAGGCGGAACGTGTAATTCGTGGTGTTTGACACCGTGAACTGTCCGTCGGTGCTCTTCATGCTGGGGTTGGGAGCTTCCGTGAAATCTTCGGCCCACAGTTCCCATGAGATGTCGTCGAAGTAGTAGTTGTTGTCCTTCTTATCAACGTTCAGGTTGAAAGCGATGGTCTGCATCGAGCCGGGCGTGGCTTGTCCTGACCACCAGTCGAAACCGGAACCAGTCTGCTGGTCGGTGATCTCTCCTTCATAGGTTATCTCCTGCCACTGGGTAGTGACATTGTAGCTTCCGTTCAAAATCGTGCCAGAGATGTAATTGTGGGGAGTGCTATGTGTTTGTGCGGTGATGCGGGCATTCTTGTCGGCACGAACCTTCATGCGGAACCGGTATTTCTCACCACTCTGCCACACATGGTCGGGGGTGTAGACGAAGAGCTGGGCATCCCAGTCGTTGGAGGCATTGGCAATGCTGTGGACTTTGATGCCACGCGAATTATTATAGCCCACACCGTCGATGATACGTTCCTCGTCGCCATTGCCGTCGGCATCGCGGCTGATGAGACAGGTGGCGTCATTGCCCTCGCAGTTACCATTCCTGATAAACTCTATCCAAGGCGATTGTTCTTCCTGATTCGGATCGTCAGGTTCCGGCGCTGTGGGCAGGCTACCGTCAGTGGTATACATCAGCGTGGCTCCTTCGGGGATGTTGACCTTTACGTTCAAGGTTCCATTGAACAGCTTACTGCCTACGCTGACAATGGGAGCTTCCATTCGCTCGTCGGCAAATGTAGCTGTAGCGTTGCTTTGGCCTGGGGTGGCATCGGCAGTCCAGCCCCATTCGTCGCCACCATCGGTAGTACGAGCCCATGAGGTACGGCTCATGGCCTCGGGATATGTCTGGCTGGTGATGATATTTCCATTCTTGTCACTCAGGATAATGGTGCCGCCGTCGCAGTCGAGCTTAAAGGGTGCCTGGTTGCTCTTGATGTCGTTTGAGCCTAACCACACGACGAGGTAGCCTTTGGCGGGTATGCTGCCTATGTCGTTGGGCATCTGCCAGCGTTTCAGATTGTTCTCGTCATCGCTGAGATACATGCCGGAAAGGTTAATGGTTTGTTCTGTCGGATTGTATAGTTCAATCCAACTGTCGAAGTTGGTGGCCGGACTCATCACTGTCCCGGCATTGGATGCCATCAGTTCGTTAATGACAATGGCAAAGGATAAAACACTTGTCCACATACGTCGTTTGTTGATCTTGCTGGTTAAAAGGTTTGGTTGTTTTAATTCTTTAATTCTTCAATATTTCAATTTTTAATTCTCCTTATCCGAAGAACATGTAACAGATGGCGATAGCTGCGATGATACCCGCCAGGTCGGCCAGCAGGCCACAGGCCACAGCATGGCGTGTTTTTGACACACCGACACTACCGAAGTACACCGCAAGGATGTAGAACGTCGTGTCGGTAGAGCCTTGGAAGACGCATGCCAGACGGCCCACGAACGAGTCGGCACCATAGTTCTGCATGGCATCGACCATCATGCCGCGTGCTCCACCTCCGCTGAGTGGCTTCATCAGTGCTGTGGGCAAGGCTCCCACGAAGTCGCTGTTCATGCCCGTTGCCTCCACTATCCATTGAATACCGCCAATGAGCATGTCCATGGCACCTGAAGCACGGAACACGCCGACACCGACGAGGATGGCCACGAGATAGGGGATAATACGTACGGCAGTGGTGAATCCGTCCTTGGCACCGTCGATGAACGCCTCGTAGACATTGACGCGCTTCACCAAACCTGCTGTGATAAAGCAGACGATGATGGTCATGAGCATGATATTGGCCGCAGAGGTGCTGACAACGTTCATCGTGACATTGTCCAACTGTCCGAATCCCCAAATGATAGTTGCAAACACTAAGCACGCACCGCCCAAGGTGAGCAGCAGGGTGCGGTTAAGCAGGTTAATGTGCTGATAGAGCGACGTGATAATGATGCCTACGAGCGTCGAGCAGAATGTGGCCAACAGGATGGGAATAAAGATGTCGGTAGGCTGCGCAGCACCCTGTTGAGCACGGTAGACAAGAATAGAAATGGGAATGAGCGTCAGGCCACTGGTATTCAGCACGAGGAACATAATCATCGGATTCCATGCCGTGTCCTTCTTCGGGTTCAGCTCCTGCATCTGTTCCATAGCCTTCAGTCCAAGTGGTGTGGCAGCGTTGTCGAGTCCCAGCATGTTAGCTGCAATATTCATGAAGATGCTGCCAGTGACTGGGTGATCTTTCGGAATGTCAGGGAATAGCTTTGTGAAGACGGGACTCAGCAGCCTTGCCAGCACATTGACCAGTCCTCCTTTCTCGCCAATCTTCATGATGCCAAGCCAGAGCGACAGCATGCCGGTGAGTCCGAGCGAAATCTCGAATGCGGTTTTCGACGATGAAAACGTCGATTCCATCATTGCGGGAAACACCTCATAATCGCCCATAACCACCAATCGCACCAGTGCAATGATGAATGCGACGAGGAAAAACGCTATCCAAATATAATTAAGTACCATAATTGGCTGCAAAGGTAAGGCAAAAAAAGCGGATGACAAAGGATGTAGTCACTTTTTTTATCACTATTCCCTTTTCACTATTCCCTTTTCACTAAAAAAAGGGGTATCCATACACTTGGACACCCCTCAATGTAGAAATTGTAATCGATGGAACGATTAATAGTTCACCACATATTCTTGAACGTAGTCCTTATACCAGTCAGTGTTCTTGGTACGATCGGCTGCCCAGTTGACGAACAGCGGATAAGCAGTCTTGATGCTGACACGTTCCTTCACCCAGAACCATTTGCCGGTGTTCTCACCTTCAGAAATGCCGGCCACCTTGATCATCAGCGGTGCTTCGCCAAGGCCAGATGCTTCGACGGTGGTAGACCCCTGAGTGCCGTCGGCACGAGCCACTTCGATAGCAAAGGGCAGGTTGCTGGCATCGGTCACGTCATTCAGTTCGTAAATGTCGACAAACTTGCTGGTATCCACGTTGCCCGTATTTTTCATCGTACCACCAATCTTCTCGTGGACGTCCTCGCAAATAACCGTACCGTTATACAAAATCTTGGTCTTCAGTTCACCGCCGGCAGCAACCAACTGTACGTCGCACTTGCCATCGTCGGGTGCTGAAACACGCAGCACGATATCATTGAAGTCAATGTCGGTGTTGTTGACGCCGTTCACACCGCCCAGATCCTCAAATGCATAGTAATAGTACATGATAGGATCGTTGTCAACACGGCTGTTGCTACCACCGTTGTAGCCGTCAGAACACTTGCCGTTGGCAGGAATGGTGTAAGGTGCATTGGTCTGACCCTCAACGAGTTTGGCCTCGCCCACGTAGTCGATATAGGGGTATTGGCCAGAGAATCCGTTTGCAAAGTGGCTGTCGCAAGCTACGTAGAGGTTGCCGCCATAGGTCACTTCGTATCCTTGGTTATCGATACCCTTTGTAATGTCCTTAGCTTGGAACACGGCCCAAAGGTCGCCTGAAGTGGGACCGAAGATACCATAGTCAGCCTTGCGGCAGTCCATCTCGCAAGTGCCTGACACCTTGATGATGGAGTTTCCTGCCATATTGATGCGAGCCGGTCCTTGGATGTGAAAGTCCTTGACAATCATGCTCGAACCATTGTCCATAGCGAAAGTGCTGGTGGCGTTGTCGCCCAAAGTCATGTCGAACTTGTTGGTGACATAGAGTTTGCAGAGGTTCCACACATTGATGGAGCCAGCGTAATATTCGAAGTCCTTCGTGGTGTACATACCCTCGTTGATCCAAACGTTGGCGTTGCTGTTAACAGTGGTCTTGTCAGTGATAGTCACAGTACCTGTATTCCAGAAGTTACCGCTTCCATAGTCGCCATAGTTGGCAGCGCTCAGTGAACCTTCGTTGATGACGTACGAGTCGGCGTTCTCGACTGACAGATTGCCGGTAAAGGTTGCAGTACCCTGATTATAGAAGATGCCAATACCGTTTGATTCAAGTGAAGGAGCAGTAATCTCAGCACCGCTGGCAACATACAGTTCAGTGCTGTTCAGCTTAACGTGTCCATTGCTGACGAGTTTGGCACCGGGAGCCAAATAGTACTTACAGCCGGCCTGCAGGTTCTCGCTGTGGCCGTTTGTCTCACCATTCCATGAAACCACTTCGCTCTGTGAGGGAATAGAGAGCGTAGAATTCTGAGTGATGTAGATGGTGGTGTTGGGGGCTACATAGTAGAAGTCCAGCTGCACGTCACCTTTCACATAGAGTGTGCCGCCGCTGGTCTTTGAGCCGTCCCATCCGCCCCATATTTTCACTTTCTTTACGCTTGCATCGATGTAGTTACCATTAGTGGCTGTTGCAGCGCGGCTCACCTCACCATCGTTATAGTCGCGAGCCAGCTCCACGCCCTCGGGCACTGCCAGTACAAAGTCGTTCGTAGGTGCGTCGGGGAAGTCAATGTTATATTTCTTCTGCACCTTGGCCACACGACTTTTCGCAATAGAGCGGGGTGCGGTAAAGGTAGCTTTGTTGTCTGATACTACCATGACGCGTAGCGAACCGTCGGAGTCATAGAGCGCGGCAAAGAGTTGCTTGGCATCGACGGGCTTGGCCACGGTAATTTCACTAGTACCAATGCCGATGGTCTGAGAAATCAGAGCAGCGGAATTCTCACCCACAGGGTTGGCTGTGTAAATCTTTAGTTTGCCTGCCATTTCGGTATTAATAGTCAGCGATACGGGTTCCGAGGTGTTCCAGTTCTGGTTGGCATCGATAGCCATTCCACCCATGATATTCTCCTCGAAACTCGTCTTGTAGAGTTCGCCATTGTCCTTCTTCGTATAAAGGTCGTCATCGTGCGAACATCCTACTGCTGCCACGGCAATGGCCATGACAGCTAAAGCATTCATTAAAAACTTGGTCTTCATCATAGTTAGTTAATTATATTATTTGGATTTTCTTTGTTTTAATTTCATCGAATTATGGGCTACAAAAGTAGTGATAAATCATGTAGTATTGGCGATTTATTTAGTTAAAATCTATTAAAACAATAAATTTGTTGTTCAATTTTTGCCAATATATTCTATAAAAGTAGTGTGAATTATGATGCAGATAACGTTTTTTTTGCTAATTTTGCAGCGCCATTCAATATATTGAATAATTCTATTTGCAAATATGAGATATCAAGTAAGCCTTTTAGCCATTTCTTTCCTGCTGATGCTGGGCACAACATCGTGTAGAGAAGACTATTTCGATCCCGAAGCATATAACGAGCGAGTGCAGGCCGCCTTTCCTGTAAAGAACGTCGACCCAGCCCACACGTGGTCGACCGTGGGTCAGGCCTATGTGCGCATATCGATGAACAAGAAAGCCGGCGAGACCTTCAAGATACGCCTTTACGACCAGGACCCACTTGAGAAGCCTGAGGGGCTTGTCATTCTCTGCTCTGGGCAGGTAAAGGATGGTGAGACATTCACCTCGACATTCAATTACGGTCAGGCCACCGACGTGGTCTACGTGGCGCTGTTCGACAGTCGCGGATACATGAGTGTTTATCCACAGGGCATTATTGATAGCAAAGTCGAGTTGCAGATTGGCGGTGGCGAGTCGGCTTCACGCAGTCAGCGCCATAAGGTGCAGACAAAGTATGGCTATGACTTCCCCGATGCTCCTGCAGCAACTGATTACAAGGATGACAAGCCCAACAACATCTCTCAACTCAATGGCTATCAGGCCAGTGCCGATGAATGGTATATCAACGAGAGCAACACGGGGCAGTCGGTTCAACTGAACGGGGTGTGGAATGTTGATCACTACGGTTCACTCTACGTTGTCAGCAATGGCGGCAATGGCATTGTTGCTCCCAGCTATTTCTTTATGCAATCTGCTTATCAGGACTGGTCGAACGGAGGAGCCATTATGGATGCCTCACGCCGTCCGAAGCTCTATATCTGTCCGGGTGCCACACTCAAGTTGTCGGCCAATGACAGTGGAAACCTGCAGGCCGGACTAATCGTCTACGTGGCTGAGGGCGCACGTCTTGAGGCCGAAGGTGAGCTAAAACTGAACACCGTGTTCATCTTTAACAAGGGTACGATTGCTGCTCCTTCGCTGTCGGCCAACGGTGACGGCATGCTCTACAACCAAGGCACGGTGACCGTCAATGGCGACATGAAGGTGACCAACGCCAATTCAACCATCGTCAACGAGGGTACGCTCTCTGCCGTCAACTACGGCAGTGAGGGCAGCGGAAACTTCTGGAACACCGGTAGCGTGACCTTCTCGGGCACGTCGACCATCAACAGCAACGGCAATGTCTGGGTGAACGAGGGCGAATATACTACCTATAACTATACTTACACAGCTGGTAGCATCTATGTTGTCAACAAGTGCCATCTCACCGTTCAGAACTTGTTCTACCTCGGATTGGGCGAAACGGCTAAGAACTCGTTCCTGCTCGAAGCAGGTGCATCGGTCGAGACCGTCGACTTCCAGTTCTCCGGACCTGGCTATATCTATATGGGTGAGGGCTCGCTCTTCAAGGTGACCAACAATGCCTATATGGGCATCACCAAAGACACCTACGGCATCTACGGCCCCTCGACTGGCGGCTATGCCGTGTTCCAGGCCAATAACATCCTTCGTGGAAGCAACACCATGTATGTAGACCCGAACCAAGGCTTCGTGGCCAACTACTTCGGCCATCTCTATGTGGCGTGCAACAGCCACTTCAACTTCGGCTATAGTGACAAGAGTGCCGAACAGCAGGCTGCCGGCGAGGTGGGTGCTCAACCTTACTACCGGCTCGACGCTGCCTCAGGTGCACAGAAGGTGGGTTTCAACGAAGCCGATGTTCATATCACAGACAATGGTTGCGGAGCCGCATATAACGGTGAGCCGCAGTCACGTGAGCCAGAGGCTGAGTCGTTGTCCTATCGCTACTGCTACGAGGACAACTTCCCCGAGCCGGGCGACTACGACTTCAACGACGTTGTGATGACCGTGACCCCGACCCTCGATGGCACATCGACCGTCGTCCTGCAGGTAAGCCTCGACGCCGTGGGTGCCAGCGAGCAGATTGCCGCTGCGCTGCGTATCAAAGGCTTGCATCCCGAGGACGTAGTCAACTGCATACGCGACGTCAACCTTGACGACGGACTGCCCTATAGCAGCACCAGCCGCATCATCAAGACCGACGAGGTTATGTTGCCTGCCAGCATGAAGACCACGCAAGCCAGCAACGACGTGGTGTTGTTCCTTTTCAACAATGCCCATTGGTCGCTCGGGCACCAGCTCGCTGCCGATGGCAGTGTGGACAACAGTTTCATCAACACTGTTCCTACGTCAAACGAATTTGAGCCGAAACGTAACGGCATAGCACCGGCAGTGGTGACTTTCACCTTTGAACTGAGCAGCGCAGAGAAAGCATCCTATTTCGTACAGTCGTTCATCGATCCCTTCATCGTACAGGGTTATAATGGCGGATATTGGGAAGTTCATCCCGTCCCGTATAAGTATGACGAGGTAATTGCTGAATACTATAAGGACTTGCGTGCCGACTACGACGACAGCGACAAGAAGCCTTGGGCCATCTGTGTGGCAGGCAGTGATTTCAAGTATCCCATAGAGTGGAAACCCATCAATGAGGCCTACAATACGCCTGGCCACTCGTTCAGCGAGTGGGCCACCGACCGCACCCAGGCCACTGACTGGTATCTCTATCCCACTGCAGACCTCGTCTACGAATAGGGGCAACACCATCTACCATCCACTCTTCACTAAAAATGATACGTTATACCCATAAAGAAGAATTGTGGAACTCATGGTCGCATGCCGGCGGCATCCTGCTTGGGGTGCTGGTCGGCATCATCTTTTTGGTCTTTGCCTTTCAGGGCAACGACCCTTGGACACGACTGGGTGTCATACTCTATCTCTTCGGCATGCTGGGCAGCTATATCTCGTCCACGGTCTATCATGCTCTGCCTTTGCGCAGCAAGTGGAAAGAGCGACTTCGCCGTTGGGATCATGCCGCCATCTACTGGCACATAGCCGGTAGCTATTCGCCCCTGACACTCACCGCCCTGCGCCAGCAAGGCTACTGGGGATGGTCGCTGTTCACGTTTGTATGGCTCTGCGCCATTGCGGGAACCATCATCAGCCTGTGGCGTCTCAAAGAACATAGCAACGTCGAGACACTCTGCTTCATCGGCATGGGGCTCTCGGTGCTCGTGGCCTTCAAACCGCTCATCGACACCGTGTCAACGGCTGCCGTGATATGGATAGTGGCCGAAGGCGTATGCTACATAACCGGTGCCCTGTTCTATTCGCTCAACAAGCACCGCTACATGCACAGCGTGTTCCACTTCTTTGTGCTTGCGGGCAGTGTCTGCCACATCATTGCCGTGTGGGACGTGCTGGTCAGCACCCTTGTATAATCAAGAAATAAATAGGAAAAACAAAACCAATGAAACAATCAAGATTCTTGACGTTGGCTGTCGTAACCATGATGGCAATACTGCTCGCCATATCCTGCGACAAGAAACAATACGTTCAACAGAAAGAGGTCCATGCCGACAGCCTCATGAACGCAGCTTACTATGTCCATGACTACGACCAGCTGCTGTCTCTCGCCGATAAGCTTCAGGCGTCTGGCAACCTGAGCGATATAAAAGCTGACTACTGGCGTGGCTACGCTTACTCGCGACTGCGCAAGATACGCTCGGCTGAGATGTTCTGGTCGAAAGCCATAGGTCACGAAGTAAACAATGAAGAGGAACTTGAGTACTATTTCAAGTCGGCCAACCGTCTTTCTGGCATACTGCTGCTCCGTGCGGAGTTTGAGGCCACAATGAAAACGGCCTTGCCCGCATTAAAGAAAATGCAGGAAACGGGCCACGACTCGGGCGGCGACTATGCCTACCTGCTGACAACGGTTGGCTGCTGCCAGCTAAACGTGGGCAGTGCCGACGAAGCTGCGAAGACCTTCGTTCAGGCTTATCAGAAATATCAGGAGACCATCAACCAAGATCCGTCGAAAAGCAACTTCACCACTGCCATTGTAGGCGTTATCACCATCACCGATAACTACCTGTACTTGAAACGGTATGAGGAAGCTCAAACATGGACCGTCCATTTCGACGAGCTGTTGCAGCAGTATATGCAGCTGCCCGTCACCGACCCACAGTTCATCGACAAGCAGCAGGCGCGGCTATGCTTCTATAGGGCCTGGGCATTGGAAGGCTTAGGCAATAAAAAGGAGGCGGCCAAGTCATACAACGAGGGTATGAAGTTGGACTATGCCAAAACGAATGACGGACGCTTAGAAGCCATCAGCTATCTGATGTTGGCACGGCGCACGCAAGAGGCTGCCCACAATTTTGAAGTGCTGGACTATCAGATGAATGAATACAACTTCGTGAACACCTTCGATAATATCAAGCGTTACCTGCTACCCAAGTATAGGGTCTATGTCGAGGCCGGGCGGCGTGACTCGGCACTTGCCTTGGGCTTAGTCATTTGCAATAGCATAGATTCGGCTATTGTCAAGAAGCAGCAGGACGAGACAATGGAACTGGCTACCCTCTACAGCACTCAGCAGAAGGAGGCCGAGATAGCGAAGCAGAAGGCCGACATGGCCCGTCAGAAGCTGATGGCCATAATCACCGCCTTAGCACTGATCATCGTATTCTTTGCCGTGTTCTACTACTTCCGTCAGCAGGCCGCACTCCACTTGAAGCATGCCTATCATCAGTTAGAGATAGCCAACGCCCGAGCCGAGGAATCGTCGCGCATGAAGACGGTCTTCATCCAGCAGATATCACACGAGATACGCACACCGCTGAACATCCTGTCGGGCTTTACACAGATTATCACCACGCCGGGCATGGAGCTCGACGACGCAACGAAGCAGGACGTCAATCAGAAGATTTCCGAGAACACCAACCGCATCACCGGCCTCGTGAACAAGATGCTGGAACTCTCCGACGTGAGCAGTCGCACCGTTATTGAGCGTACCGACACCGTGCCTGCCCTACAAATCGCGGCACAGGCCGTCAGCGACAGTAATATCACTGGACTGCCAGGTGTGAAGTTCGATCTTCAGGTAGACTCATCAGTAGAGCCTACCATGCTTACCACGAACTTGCTCCAGGCCACGCGTGCCCTTGTATTGCTGCTCGACAACGCCCAGAAGTTCCTGACCAAACCTAATGAACAGGAGGTGAATGGCGACAGGGGAAGCGTTGTACTGCGCGCAACCATGAATGCGGAGTCGACAGCTGCCGAGTTTATTGTCGAGGACACTGGCATAGGCGTACCCATAGACGAGGCCGAACGCATCTTTGACGAGTTTGTACAGCTCGACGACTATTACGAGGGTACAGGTATCGGTCTCACCGTTGCCCGCTCCATCGCTCGCCGTCTGGGTGGCGACATCGTTCTTGACACCAACTATACGGGCGGTGCCCGCTTCGTCATGTCGCTTCCATGCTGATTATTGATAGAGCTTGATAATCTGTTCTACCACAGGCTTTGCCTTGTATTGGCGATCGAAGAGCAAGGGATAGTTGGTGCGTCCCTTGATGGGCCAGCCATTCAGCCAGGAACCACCGTCACTGATGCCCCATAGATTGATGCGCGAGATTTGCGAGCGGTGGCGGTAGTAGATGTCGAAGAGGGCGAGCCAACGGTCGTCCAGGTCTTTCTGCTTGGCTGCGGGCAAGCCGTTGACGTATGGATTGAACCTCTGCTGCAGTTCGAAGTTCTGGCTGATGTCAGCACCACCGAAGCCCTCGGGGTTAGGCAGTACATTGACGTCTAACTCGGTAATCATTACTTTCACGCCACATGCGGCAAAGGCATCTATCGACTTCTCGTATTCCTTGAGGTTGGGATAGTCCAGGCCGTTGTGGCTCTGCATGCCTACACCGTCGATGCGCAGACCCTTGGCCTTCAGGTTCTTCACTAACTGGCAGACGGCCTCGCGTTTGGCGGGCTGTGCCATCGAGTAGTCGTTGTAGTAGAGCTCGGCATCGGGGTCAGCCTCATGGGCGGTGCGGAAGGCCAGCTCGATGAACTCCTCGCCGAGGAGCCTGTAGTAGGGTGACTGACGGAACGAGCCGTCGTCGTTAATGGCTTCGTTAACGACATCCCAGCCGTGCACCTGACCACGGTAGTGGCCTACCACGGTCTTGATGTGCTTGATGAGCCTTTCGCGTAGCACTTCTTTTGAGGCAGGACTGGCGGTATAGCCGTTGGTGAACCACCAGTCGGGCGCCTGCGAATGCCATACGAGACAATGGCCTATGACCTTCAGCTGGTGCTGCTGGCAGTAGCCTACGAACTTATCGGCCACGCGGAAATCGAAGATACCCTCTGCGGGAGCCAGGGTCTCCGGCTTCATGCAGTTCTCGGCTACGGCGCAGTTGAAGTGGCGGTCGAGCACCGCATCGGCCTCCGGTACCTGTCCGTCGCTCTGCCATTGGTTGATAGCTGCACCGATGAGACAGTACTTGCCCATCGTGTCCTTCAGACCTTGCTGAGCCATGATTGTGGTGTTTAGAGACAGAGCACTCATGAGTGCCACTGCCAATGTCTTCTTCCTAATTTTCATCATGATTATAGTATATAATTAATTTTCCGGAATAAGTCTGTTTTCCGTCATACGTTCCATATATTGCTGTATGATAGCCTTCAGTTCACGCTCCATCTGTGGCTGTTCGGCTACGTGACCGTTCAGGTTATGCTTCATCAGCCGGTCGTCGAGCGAGTAGACGGCAGTGGTCTTCTGGCCATCAAACTGCAAGACATGTCCGAATTTTACATACTGATAAATGCCGTTCAGATAGTTCACCGCCCACGTGCTGTCAGGTGGTGTGGTAAGCAGGTCTTGTCCGAAGCTGAGATAGGGACGGTCGTAGCCCAGATGCTCGAGGATGGTGGGCATGATGTCAGTCTGCTGAGCTACACCCTCCTTCATGCCACTGCCCATCTCGCCCGACGGATCGTAAAAGATAACGGGCGAGCAGAAGCCTCCGAGGTCAGTACGGTACTCATCGAGCGCAGGCATGTTGGTATGGTCGCTGGTAATGGCGAAGATGGTGTTCTGGAACCAGGGCTGACGGCGTGCAGAGGCAAAGAAGTGCTGCAGGGCCATGTCGGTATAGCGTATGACTTTATAGACCGGCATGTCGGGATACTCCTCTGGGAACATGTCCTTATAGGGTTCGGGCACGCGGAACGGATGGTGACTGGATAGGGTGAAGAGGGCCGTCATGAACGGTTGCTTCATCTCAGTCATCTTCGTGCAGAAGTATTGCATGAAAGGTTCGTCGCTGATGCCCCACCATCCGTCGAAATCCTCATCACCACGCGTTCGTGGGTCGGCAACGAAGTCCTCGCGACCGTAATACTGCTGGAACTTCGTGGCACGTGCAAAAGCCATGAAACCCATGGAACCGCGCTCAGCTCCATGGAAGAAAGCCGTAGCATAGCCTTTCTGCCCAAGACAGTCGGCAAGGCCTGAAACGTAGTTTACGGAGTAGGGCGAAAGGAAGAACGGCTCAACGAACATGGGGATGGACGAGAGAATCGAGGGCATGCCGTCAATACTCTTACGTCCGTTGCAATAGGAATACTTGTAGGTCAGCGCTCCATTGGCTATGAGTGAGTCAGTAAAAGGCGTAAAACCCTTGTAGCCCTGTGCGGCAAGATGCCGGTTATAGGCCCCGATATACTCGCGTCCGAAGCTCTCGATGATAATCACCACAACGTTTTTCTTGCGGAAGGGATGTGACGGATGAGGCGTGCAAATGGGGTTGAACACGGCGTCAAGTTCCTCACGGCTCTGATAGTAGGCTATCACCTCGAAGTTGTTCATGTCGATAGTACGGATAAATGCAAAGGGCGTGTTAAGCACCAAGCCGGCCTCGGTAGGGTGGTCGCAGTAGTTGTTGGCGTTGGAGATAGTGATGGGACGTATGTCGCGGGTCCATCCACCTCGCATGCCAGCCACACAGAAAGGAATGAAAACCAGCAGCGACAGGGTATAGGTGATATAATAGGTGGTGAGGGAATTGGGCCTATTGGGCTTATTAGCCCTGTTGGTCGCATGAGCATACCCCTTCCACAATACCCATCCAACAAATGCCGCTATCAAAAAGAAATACCAATGGGAAAGGGCTTCCGTCAGGAAGATGTCGCCCAGATTGCCTTCATTCTCGAACTCCTGGAACACCGTTGTCGTGGTGCGGCGAAGAGAGTAGCGGAAATACACAGAGTCGCCCAGGTTCACGGCAAGCGTCAGCACGTTGACAACCACGAATACCCAACGGCAAACACGATGATAGCCAGGCACCTCTTTCAGATGCAGCGGAAAGAGCACCATGACCACCCAAATGGCGTTGGTATAGAGTATGGCAGACGTGTCAAAGGTCACCCCACCACGCAGCAACTCTATGAAATGAGAGGTTGTAACATCGTGGTAGAGGTTATAGTTTTCAGCAAAAAACAGCAGCCGTGCCACAAAATAGACCACATAGACCATGCCAAGGTTCCAAAGCACGGAGGCTAAGGGTCGCAATAATTTCACATATTTCACTTTCTGAAGAATTGAAAAAATGAAGAATTGAAGAAGGTCAACGCCTTATCAGTGGTTTCGCTGAGGCAGAACGCAGCAGGTAGCCCTCACCGGGCTGGATCGTGGTGAGTGAACCCGACCACTGACCGCCACTGTAGACAGCCTCACCATTGCATCCCACAAGCTGTTCACCCTCCTCAGCCTGGTATCTGGACAGTGCCTGGTTGATAGGCATCTCTTCCATGACGATGCTGCCCACCCAGTTCCATCCCTTCCGTAAGGCGATGGGTTCGGCGGTCGTATCCAAGGGCTGTCCGCTGATGGTCACCACATGTGCGTAGCGGGCCAGTACCTTATAGCAACGTCCGGGCTGCAGCGTTGTCATGTTACCTGTCATGTTCAGTATCGGGTCCTGAATCAGCTCGTCGGTCTGTCCCTGTATGCGGCTACACCCTTCGGTTAGCAGCGCCACTGGCTGTGGATCTTGGGCACACGTCGACACCCAGTTCCATCCCTCACGCAAGGTGAGCGTCTGCTGCCACGGCAGGACGGTCACGCTGAACGGCACATCGCCCAGTGCTACGATTGTCACTTTGTTGTCGTTGTCCAGCAGGCATAGCGTCAGCCCGTTCAGGCTCCCCGAGTAAGTGCCTGGCTGCAATCCGGCAGAGGCTTTTACCTTCAACAGCAATGGCGAACAGTCGGTGGTCAGGCCTTGCTGACCATCGGTCATAGCTATGAGTGTGCCGTTGGCAGTGGCTTGCAGGCGCATGGTGGACATCGTCGTAGCATCAGACTCATACCACGCCATCCCCTGACCTCCGTCATCGAGGGTGATGCCATCGGGCAGCATCAGCCTGAACATGAAGGCCACGCAAGTGCCCGTAGCACTCCCACAATCGTAGTTTACTGCGAGGTTCTGTCTGTTACCCACTTGCATCTCGGCATTACTGATAGTCATCGTTGGGGGATCGGACGTTGGGGCGAGACCTACGGTAGGTGTCAGCCCTTGGCAGGCAAGTGCTATGGCTACGGCATCGCCTAAATCAATCTGTCCGTTGCTGTCGTAATCGGCTGCGACACGGTTGAATCCTGTCGGTTCGTTGCCCAAAAGGTATTGCACCATCATCTCACGGTCGGTAGCGGTCAGTTGGTCGTCGCCGTTCACGTCGCCGGGCATGATGTCGTTGTCAACGTCTTCCTGTGACCCTGACGGTTCACCGGGGTTGCCTGGCGAGTAAACCAAGCGGGCCGTCAGAGTCGTGGCCTCTCCGGGCATGGTATAAGAGAACGAGGCTGTCGAGCTGAGCAGTGTGTTCAGTTCGTCATACCATCCTTGGAACACGTAGCCCGTAGCGGGCGTGGCCTTCACCGTTATCTTGGTGCCCTCCTTTTCCTTGGCACCGCTGGTGCGGTTGAAAGTGCAGCTGCCGGCAGGGTCGGCCTTCAGGTAGAGGGCATACTTCTCCTCTGTTACCTGCGGCTCAGCGGGGTTCGTCGGGTTGTATTCCTGATCTTGAGGCTCCACATACTCATAGACGGCCACATAGCTCACGTCGTTGGCAGGCATCGTGACAGTAAACGATGTCTTCGTCTGACTAATCTGCACACCGTCTAACGTCCAATACTTGAACTTATAGTTAGTCTTGGCCGTCGCCTTTACGGTGACCTTCGTGCCCTCTTCATATTGGCCGCTGCCGCTCGTAGTGGCAGAACCAACGGGCTCTGCCGATACCATGAGCCGGTATTTTACTGCCGGCTCGGGCGGGTTGGTGGGATCCAGCGTGCCGTTCTGTGCGCTGACGGCTATCGTCGCCAGCAACGCCAAGGCTATGGAAAGAATTCTTTTCATACTCACTCGGTTGTAAAGGTTACGCGTTATCGCACCACTGTCTTTACCGCCTTCTGGCCCTGCTTCACGATGACGACGCCCTTGGCGTCCTGCTCACCGTCTATCTGCTGGCCCTTCAGGTTGATGTATTGACGGGCAACAGCATCGTCGGTCTCATCGTCAGTCTTCTCAATGGAAGTGGTCGTGCCATTGGGCATCAGCAGGAAGCGGCCCTCGAAGGTGCCGGCATCGGTACCAAAGGTATAGTCGCCCTGCGACAGGTCGTGCACAATGCCTAACTCATTGTCGCGCAGGAAGACGCTGCAGTCCAGTCGCTCGGTGCTGATGGTCAGCACTCCACCAGTGGCAGCGGTGTAAGCCAGCCGCACCTCGCCCATGGGTCGCTCGTTGATGGCATACTGCGTGCCGTCGCTGTCGAGCGTGTAGAGCTGTGTCGATGCGTCGGCAAAGAACTTTGCAGCGTCGCAGTCGGTCTCGTAGGCAGTGCTCTTCGCTGCGTTGTAGACCACACGTGTGCGGTCGCTGATGATGCTGTCGCTGCCAATGGTCAGGTTCACCAAAAGGCGGGCCGACGAAACCTTTTCCTGGCTGCGAGCCGTGGCGGCCTGCTGAAGCGTCTGCTTGTAGGTGTAGCGTCCGTCAGCAGGGAAGCTCACGTTAGCCATACCCTCGGGCTTCTGCACGAAGAAGGGCTGGAAAGGCCTGAGGAAGTACTGGTCATCGCCAGGGCGCACGGCCTGATAAGCCGAGCCGGTCCACACGGTCATCGGGGCGGTATAGCCCGTCTGGCTGATGTCGGAGTAGGCGGTATGGGGGTTGCCCAGGAAGTTCCATGAAGCGTTCGAGGCCGATGCTGCCTCATATACCACCATCGGCACCTCGCGGTCGTCGGCATTGAATTCCATATCGGCCTTCTCTACGGCGAGCGTCAGCGTGCCATCGGCATTGGTCTGGAAGATGTATCCCTGTCCGGGTTCCAGGTAGTCACCCGTGACGTTCTTCCAGCCGCCCTTGCCGTTGGCAGCGCGTGTCTGGCCGTCGTAGTAGCGGAAGACGAAGTTGCCAGGCGACGATACGTTGCTCAGCTTTACGCGGAAGGGGAAGGTGAGGAACTGCCACTTGTTGGCCGTCACATCGATGTCGAAGAACAGTTTTTCTACCGACAAGTTGTTGTTGGCCATGATCGAAGCGGCTGTGGTGCCATTGCTGTGCATGTGAAGTTCGTCGAGCTCGAGCGTGGCATTCGTCGTCGACACGATGAGACCCGAACCTGCATTCAGGTCAGCATCGGGCACACCCTGCATCACACCCAGGTCATCGTTGAAGTCGTAGTCGTTGTTGATGTAGAAATATTCGAACTGATAGTCGTCGTCAAACTCCTGAACGGCAGCAAACTGGCTCCACTGCGTGTCGTACCAATAGTTGTAGTAGCCGAAGTGCTGCACCCACAGTGTGGCCGTGCGCCACGAACTGAAGGTCTGCTGGTTGATGTCGGTGGGCTCCACCGTATAGGTGTAGACACCGTTGAGCGATGTACAGCCCGAAAAAGCATAGTTGCCGATATTGACGATAGAGCTCGGCAGGTCGATGCGGGGAAGGGCTGAGCAGCCGGAAAAAGCTCTTTCGTTAATATATTGCAGACCGGTGGGCATGGAAATACTCGTCAGACTGGTACAATTGGCGAAGGCATAGTAACTTATTTCTCTGAGTTTTTTTGATAGGTTGACGGTCTCAAGGCTTGTACATTCACTGAAAATACTGGGACCAAGAAAAGTAATACCATCAGGAATAGTGATAGCTTTCAATGATGTGCATTTATAGAAAGTTCCATTAGAGGATGCTGATGAATTTGTATAGTACATCCATTTGTAAACAGTTTTGTTGTTCACCTTAGTTGATCCCCAATATGCACCCAGCATCTCAAGCCCGTCAGGTAGGGTGATGTCACTTAGTTTGGTGCAATAACCAAAAGCTTGTCTGCCAATGATTTTCAGGTTGTCGGGCAGCACAACTTTTTCGAGACGAGGATAACTAAGGTGATAGCTATAAAAAGCACTCTCTCCCAAAATACGCCCCGAATGCCAGATAAAGGTCTTTGTGCCACTTTCATAAAAAGCAGCTCTCCCTATGGAGTCACATTCGACAATGCTTACCGTATCCAGACTGCTACATTCACGAAATGCCGAATAATGAATGCTTTGCAGTCCTTGCTTCAGCGCTACTGACCGAAGTTTTGTACAGCCCAAGAAGGCACTGTCGAGCACCTGCTCTAACCCTTCTTGGAACTCTACGTTCTTCAGACCGTTACAGTTCATAAATGCCCGTTGGTTCACCTTCTTCAGCGTTTTAGGCAGTTTTACGCTGACCAAACGGTTAATGCCGGCAAAGGCATATTTTCCTGTTGTGTTGTTTTCTGTCACCTTGTAATCCTCATAGTATTTATAGTCAACGGCCAGGATGCTGGCGTCGGACAAATCAAGATGGTGCAGGTTGAGCATCTTGTTGCGAATGACCATGAGGTCGAAGCCATTGATGCTGCCCGTCACCTTCAGCGTCATCACGTTTTCCAAGTTCTCCTCACCTATCTTGTAGTGCAGCGTGGAGTAGCCACCTTGGGCCAACACCGAGACCTCATAGTCGGTCTTCGCGCTTTGACTGATGATGGTATGCTGGCTCTTCTCCCATCCCTCGGCACTGCGATAAGTGTCAAGCAGTTGTTCTGGCACCCGCACCGTGCAGTTATAGAAACTTGTAGGAGTTCCGTTATCAGTACCCAGCACGGGTGGTGTCTCGCAATTGATGTTGACAACAGCACCGTATGCCGTCAGCGACTGATAGCCAATATACTTAATAGTAGAAGGGAGGTTGATGGTGTAGACATAACTCGTGGCATAATTTCCGAAAACTTGATAACTTGTGGAATTCTGGGCAATCGCCTCGATGGTCACCTCTTCTCCCGGTTCTAAATAACGCTGCAATTCATAGACCCATGTCCGAGAGGTGATAGGTATCTTTTCGGGGATTGTGACCTCCTCGCCAAAGTTTTCTACGTTGGTGACTGACCACAGATATTGATTCTCACCATTAATGGGGAAGGAAAGACAACCGAACGTCCACGTCACTCCGTTCTCATCAGTCCACGTATACGCCAAGGCCTTATGGGCCATAAACAGACATAGCACCATCAAAAACAGGATTCTCTTTTTCATAAGCATATAAAGTATTAATTGATATTTCGTTCGTGCAAAAATAAGCATAATAATTGAAATAACCAATAAATATCGGAGTTTTATCTCATTTTTTCTGGCGACAGGCTGATAATTCGATATTTTTTGCTAACTTTGCAAACTAATTGCAATGAATAACAGGATGGAAGAAGACAATAACATCGTGAACGGACAGGTTCCAGAGGCGGTAGACTATAACGACGACAACATACGCACCCTTACCGGTACGGAGCACATACGACTGCGCCCCGGCATGTACATCGGACGACTGGGCGACGGATCGCTGCCCGAGGACGGTATCTACGTGCTGTTGAAGGAGGTGATCGACAACTCTATCGACGAGTTTAAGATGAAAGCTGGCGACCGCATTGAGATCAATGTCGAAGACAACCTGCGCGTCTCGGTGCGCGACTACGGACGCGGCATCCCACAGGGAAAGATGATCGAGGCTGTCTCCGTACTGAACACCGGCGGTAAGTACGACTCGAAGGCATTCAAGAAGTCCATCGGTCTGAACGGCGTAGGTGTTAAAGCCGTCAACGCCCTGAGCCGTCGTTTCGAGGTGGCCAGCTACCGCGACGGCAAGGTGCGCCGCGCCACCTTTGCCTGTGGCAAGCTCGTCAGCGACACCACCGAGGACACACAGGACGAGAACGGCACCTACATCTATTTCGAGCCCGATGACGACCTGTTCCTGCACTATAAGTTCCAAGACGACATCGTCGAGACCATGCTGCGCAACTATACCTATCTTAATATAGGGCTGGCCATCATGTACAACGGACGCCGCATCCTCTCCCGCCGCGGACTTGAGGATTTGCTGAAGGACCGCATGAGTGCCGATGCACTATATCCCATCGTCCACCTGCAAGGCGAAGACATCGAAATAGCCTTCACCCATGCCAACCAATATGGCGAGGAGTACTACTCCTTTGTCAACGGACAACACACCACGCAGGGAGGCACCCACCAGAGCGCCTTCAAGGAGCACATCGCCAAGACTATCAAGGAGTTCTATCAGAAGAACTTTGAATACGGAGACATACGCACTGGCCTCGTAGCTGCCATCGCCCTGAACGTGGAGGAGCCTATGTTCGAGAGTCAGACGAAGATCAAGCTCGGCTCGCTCACCATGGCTCCCATGCCAGCACAGGTCGATGCCGAACATCCGGCACCACCCAGCATCAATAAGTACGTGGGCGACTTCATCAAGCAGGAGGTCGACAACTACCTGCACAAGAACCCCGACACCGCCGAGGTGATGCTGCAGAAAATCCAGGAGAGCGAAAAGGAACGCAAGGCCATGGCCGGCATCACGAAGCTGGCTCGCGAACGGGCAAAGAAAGCCAACCTGAACAACCGCAAGCTGCGCGACTGCCGCATACACTATAGCGACGTAAAGAGCGACCGCAAAGAAGAATCCTGTATCTTCATCACCGAGGGCGACTCGGCCAGCGGCTCCATCACCAAGAGTCGCGACGTAAACACCCAAGCCGTGTTCTCCCTGCGCGGAAAACCGCTCAACACCTTCAAGCTGACGAAGAAGGTTGTCTATGAAAACGAGGAGTTCAACCTCCTGCAGGCAGCACTCGATATTGAGGACGGCCTCGACACTCTGCGCTATAACAAAATTATCGTTGCCACCGATGCTGATGTCGACGGCATGCACATCCGGCTGCTGCTCATCACCTTTTTCCTGAAGTTCTTCCCCGAACTGGTGCGCGAAGGCCACGTCTACGTCCTCCAGACACCACTGTTCCGTGTTCGAAACAAACGTAATAAGATTAAGGGAACAGCAAAATATGAACAGTCCGGAAAGACCGGAAGCTCTGGAAAATCAGATTACGTGGTGCGTTACTGCTACAACGAGGAAGAGCGCATGACCGCTATCAAGGAGTTGGGACCAGACCCTGAGATCACCCGCTTCAAGGGACTGGGAGAAATTTCACCTGAAGAATTTGCCGGTTTCATCGGTCCTGACATCCGGATGGAACAGGTGACACTCCACAAGAATGACCAGGTTCAGAAGCTGCTGGCCTACTATATGGGCGACAACACCATGGAGCGCCAGAACTTCATCATCGACAACCTTGTCATCGAGGAAGACCGGCCCGAAGAAGAGTATTGAACAACATGATGATATTTTTGCATTCATTCATTTTTAAATTTTCTCAATAGCTATGTCTTACACACGTATGACCGCTGCAGAGGCTGCAGCACTGATCAAGAACGGCGACCAAATCGCCATGAGCGGCTTCACACCTGCCGGTGTGGCCAAGGCTACAACAAAAGAACTGGCAAAGATTGCCACTGCCGAGCATGAGGCAGGACGCGAGTTCAAGGTGAGCATCTTTACTGGTGCCAGCACCGGTCAGAGCACCGACGGCGACCTGGCAAATGCACAGGCCATCAAGTACCGTGCTCCCTACACCACCAACCCCGACTTCCGCAAGCACGTGAACATGGGCGAGATCCCCTACAACGACCTGCACCTGAGCCACATGGCACAGGAACTGCGCTACGGTTTCTATGGCGACATCGACTGGGCCATCCTCGAGGTCTGCGATATTGAGGAAGTGGGCGACGAGATGCGCGTCTACCTGACCGCCGCTGGTGGCATCAGCCCTACGGCTGCCCGTCTGGCCAAGAAGGTGATCCTCGAGCTGAACGCTTTCCACAGCCCCAACGCCAAGTATATCCACGACGTCTACGAGCCGCTCGACCCACCCTATCGCAAGCCCATTCCCATCTTCAACGTGAGCGACCGCATTGGTAAGCCTTACGTCTCCATTCCCCGCGAAAAAGTGGTGGGTGTCGTCGAGTGTAACATTCCCGACGAGGCACGCGCCTTCAAGGACAGCGACCCCGTGACCGACAAGATCGGCTATCTTACCGCTGAGTTCCTCGTTGACGAGCTGCATGCCGGCCGCATACCCAAGGAGTTCCTGCCCTTACAGAGTGGCGTAGGCTCGACAGCCAACGCTATCCTCGGTGCACTTGGCGAGGACAAGCACGTACCCGACTTCAACATCTATACTGAGGTGATTCAGAACTCAGTCATCGAGATGATGCTCAACGGCCGTGTGAAGGATGCTTCGGCCTGCTCGCTCACGGTCTCAAACGACTGCCTGATGCAGGTCTACGACAACATCGGCTACTTCAAGGATCACCTGACGCTGCGCCAGAGCGAGATCTCGAACCATCCCGCAGTCATCCGCCGACTGGGCGTCATCGCCATCAACACTGCCATCGAGGTCGACCTCTATGGCAACGTGAACTCGACCCACATCAGTGGCACGAAGATGATGAACGGCATCGGTGGCTCGGGCGACTTCGAGCGCAACGCCTACCTCAGCATCTTCACCTGTCCATCGACAGCCAAGGGAGGACTGATCTCGTCGATCGTGCCCATGGTCACCCATCAGGACTCTTCGGAGCACGACGTCAATGTCGTCGTCACCGAACAGGGCGTCGCCGACCTGCGCCACAAGAGCCCCATGCAGCGTGCAGAAGCCATCATCGAGAACTGCGCACATCCTGACTATCGTCCGCTGCTGCGCGAGTACCTGAAGTTAGGTGTTGGTGGCCATACACGCCACTGCCTCACCGCCGCCTTCGCCATGCACGATACACTGGCACGCAAGGGCGATATGCACCTCACCGACTTCTCGGAGTACGTGAAATAAAGTCTCGCCCGTTGCGCAAACAGCCCCTGTTTGGTCCTCAAACAGGGGCTGTTTCATGGTCTGACAGGGGCTCTCAGACCTTCTGACAGGGGCTCTCAGACCTTCTGACAGGGGCTCTCAGCCTATCAAACAGGGGCTGTTAGACAGGCTAACAGGGGCTGTCAGCAGACCAACGGAGCCTGAATGGCTATCCAAAGTAGTCACCTTCGGGTTGCTGATCATAGCTCGAGCCGTCGAAACAATGGGTGCAGACCTTCTCCTTGGGCAAGCCGATAGAAGTGATGAGGTCTTCAAGATGGGCGAACTTCACGGAGGAGAGTCCCAGCCGGCGCCCAATCTCGGCCACCATACGCTCGTATTCAGGTGAGCCCGTCTGTGCATATTTGTCGAGGTTGGCCTTATCATCGCCCTCGAAGTCGCGGATGATGCGGCGCGTAATCAGCTCCAGGTCGCTCTTCGACGCGGTGAAGCCGATGAACGGACAGCCGTAGACCAACGGCGGACAGGAGATGCGAACGTGCACTTCCTTGGCTCCATTGTCGAAAAACTCCTTCACATTATCGCGTAACTGCGTACCGCGAACGATGCTGTCGTCACAAAACACCACGCGCTTATCTTTGAGCAACGCCTCGTTGGGGATGAGCTTCATCTTTGCCACGAGGTCACGACGGCTCTGGTTGCCAGGAGTAAACGAGCGAGGCCAAGTGGGCGTATACTTCAGCACAGCACGCTTATAGGGTATCTTTTTGCCTTCGGCATAACCCAAGGCCATACCTACACCCGAATCAGGGATACCACATACGAGATCGGCCTCGACATCGTCCTTCTCGCCCATCATCTGTCCGTTGCGCTCGCGCACAGCCTCGGTGTTGATACCTTCATAAGTAGAGGCTGGGAAACCATAGTAGACCCAAAGGAACGAGCATATCTGGCAACGTGTGAAGGGAGGCTGGAGCACCTCAATGCAGTCGGCCTTCAGTCGGACAATCTCGCCAGGACCGAGGTCACGCACAATCTTATAGTCGAGGTTGGGGAAGCTGGTGGTCTCGCTGGCTACAGCATAGGCTCCTTCCTTCTGTCCGATGACGATGGGCGTGCGGCCCAGAAAATCACGGGCTGCTATGATGCCGTCTTCGGTGAGGATGAGTATAGAGCAGGAGCCTTTGATCTTCTGGTAGACACGGTTGATGCCATCCTGGAACGTGTTGCCCATGTTGATGAGCAGTGCCACGAGTTCAGTCTGGTTGATCTTGTTGGCGCTCATCTCGCTGAGGTGCATGCGCTGAGCTAGCAGCTCATCGGCAATTTCACGCTGGTTGTTGATCTTAGCCACCGTAGCCACGGCATATCGCCCAAGGTGAGAGTTGACGATGATGGGCTGGGGGTCGGTATCACTAATGACGCCGATGCCCTCGGTGCCGGCAAACTCGTTCAGCTCGTCTTCGAACTTCGAGCGGAAATAATCGCGCTCAAGTGAGTGAATGGCACGGCTGAAGCCGCGTTCACGGTCGAAGGTGACAAGACCTGCACGTTTGGTGCCAAGATGTGAGTGATAGTCGGTTCCGTAAAACAAGTCGTTTACGCAATCCTTTGTAGAGATGGTTCCGAAAAAGCCGCCCATGGTTATTTGTTTCGTTGATGGGCGCAAAGGTACAAATAATTGTTGAAAAACGACAATAACGCACCTTTTTTTTTCTTCCTCTACCCCATTTGTTGATATAGCATAGTTTGTAAATCATAAAAATCCAAAAATAAGCATCGTTTCTTCTTTTATTTATTAAATAATGTGTAACTTTGCGACGATTTTGCGCAAAGGGCGCATTTTATGTATTTATTGATGTTTAAAAATTAAGATGAACGTAATTACAAAGACCCTTCAATTGGCTGATGGAAGGACCATCACCATTGAAACCGGGAAAGTGGCAAAGCAGGCCGATGGCAGCGTGATGCTGCGCATGAACAACACCGTGCTCCTGGCCACCGTTTGTGCCGCAAAAGATGCAGTTCCCGGAACGGATTTCATGCCGTTGCAAGTAGATTATCGCGAGCAGTACAGTGCTGCAGGTCGTTTCCCCGGTGGATTCACCAAGCGCGAAGGCAAAGCCTCTGACAATGAAATCCTCACATCGCGACTCGTGGACCGCGTTCTCCGTCCACTTTTCCCCAGTAATTATCACGCTGAAGTTTTTGTCAATGTCATGCTGCTGTCGGCCGATGGTGTCGACCAGCCCGATGCACTGGCTGGCTTTGCCGCCTCTGCTGCCCTGGCATGTTCAGATATTCCCTTCGAGTGCCCCATCTCGGAGGTCCGCGTGGCCCGCGTGAACGGCGAGTATGTCATCAACCCCACCTATGCTCAAATGAAGCAGGCCGACATGGACATCATGGTCGGTGCCTCGGCTGAGAACATTATGATGGTGGAAGGCGAGATGAAGGAAGTCTCTGAGCAGGATCTGCTTGGTGCCCTGAAGGCTGCCATGGATGCTATCAAGCCCATGTGCGAACTGCAGGCCGAACTGAGCAAGGAGCTGGGCAAGGACGTGAAGCGCGAATATGACCACGAGGTGAACGACGAGGAGCTGCGTGCTCGTATGAACAAGGAGCTATACCAGCCCGCCTACGACATCACCAAGCAGGCGCTGGAGAAGCAGCAGCGCGCCGAGGCTTTCGAGAAGCTGCTCGATGACTTCAAGGAGAAGTTCTTTGCCGAGCGCAAGGAAGCCCTCGACGGCAAAACCGCCGAGAACAGTGTTAATGACGGTTCTACCGTCGAAATCTCCGACGATGAATACAGCGCCATGATGGATCGCTACTACCACGATGTAGAGCGCGATGCCATGCGCCGTTGCATCCTCGACGAGGGCATCCGCCTCGACGGTCGTAAGACCACCGACATCCGTCCTATCTGGTGCGAGGTGTCGCCCCTGCCCATGCCTCACGGAAGCAGCATCTTCACCCGTGGCGAGACCCAGGCTCTGGGTACCTGCACACTGGGTACGAAACTCGATGAGAAGCTTGTGGACGACGTGCTCGACAAGAGCTACATGAAGTTCCTGCTCCACTACAACTTCCCCCCGTTCTGCACAGGCGAGGCCAAGGCACAGCGCGGTGTAGGCCGTCGCGAGATTGGTCACGGCCATCTGGCTTGGCGCGGTCTGAAGGGTCAGATTCCCGAGGACTTCCCTTACACTGTGCGCCTCGTGAGCCAGGTACTCGAGTCGAACGGCTCTAGCTCGATGGCTACCGTCTGCGCCGGTACGCTGGCCCTGATGGACGCTGGTGTGCCCATGAAGAAGCCCGTCTCGGGTATTGCTATGGGTCTGATCAAGAATCCCGGCGAGGAGAAATATGCTGTGCTGAGTGATATCCTTGGTGACGAGGATCACCTGGGCGACATGGACTTCAAGACCACCGGTACGAAGGACGGTCTGACTGCTACACAGATGGATATCAAGTGCGATGGCCTCAGCTTCGACATCCTGGAGAAGGCCCTCATGCAGGCTAAGGAAGGTCGTGAGCACATCCTGAAATGCCTCACCGACACCATCGCTGAGCCGCGTGCTGATTTCAAGCCCCAGGTGCCCCGCATCGTCCAGATCGAGATTCCGAAGGAGTTCATCGGTGCTGTCATTGGCCCTGGTGGAAAGATTATCCAGCAGATGCAGGAAGACACCAAGACCACTATCACCATCGACGAAGAGGATGGTGTAGGCAAGGTGCAGGTGTCTGGTCCCGACAAGGAAAGCATTGACGCTGCCTTGGCCAAGATCAAGGCTATCGTGGCCATCCCCGAAGTGGGCGAGGTCTACGACGGCGTAGTCCGCAGCATCATGCCTTACGGCTGCTTCGTTGAGATCATGCCTGGCAAGGATGGTCTGCTCCACATCTCGGAGATTGACTGGAAGCGCCTCGAGACCGTTGAGGAAGCTGGCATCAAGGAAGGCGACCATATCACCGTGAAGCTCCTTGAGATTGATCAGAAGACTGGCAAGTACAAGCTCTCTCACCGCGTGCTCATCCCGAAGCCCGAGGGCTATGTCGAGCGTCCCGCACGTGGCGAGCGCCGTGAGCGTCCTGAGCGTGGAGATCGTGGTGAGCGTCGTCCGCGTCCCGAGCGTGGTGACCGTGGTGAGCGCGGTGAGCGCCGTCCGCGTCCTGAGCGCCGTGAGCGTCCTGCCGGCCCGATGGCTGAGAAGCTGCAGCAGTTAGGCGAGGAGTATCATGATCCCGCTGAGAACCGCGAGCCGAAGGACTTCAGCGATGCCCTCGACCACATGGACTTCTAATGCTGTAACGTCAGTATCAGAATAATGGAAAGCTGTCTGAGTTGCCTTCGAACAGGACAACTTGGACAGCTTTTTCTTTCCCATAACTTCCTCTAACTCCCTCTAATAAATCATGGAGATTTTACGCGACAAGCATTTTGAAGGCGAACGCCCGCTTTTCGAGCAACACCACCTGCGATTGGAACAAGTAACCATCGGCGACGGTGAAAGCGCCATCAAGGAGTGCTCTGATATCGAGACCGAGGACTGCCGCTTCTGGGGCAAGTACCCCTTCTGGCATGTGCATGGCTTTAAAATCAAACGTTGTCATTTCGAAGTAGGGGCACGTTCAGCTCTGTGGTACAGCGACCATCTCGTCATGTCCGACACACGCATAGACGCACCGAAAATGTTCCGTGAGATGAGCGACATACGTCTGGAAAACGTTGTCATCAACGATGCCGACGAGACTTTTTGGCGCTGCCAGAATATCGAGGCTCATAACCTCGAACTGCACGACGGCACCTACCCTTTCATGTTCTGTAAGAACGTCAAGATCGACAACCTGCGCTCAGACTCGAAATATGTCTTCCAATACTGTAAGAACATAGAACTACACAATGCCCACATAGTGACCAAGGACTCGTTCTGGGAATGTGAGAACGTGACCATCTACGACTCCGTGCTCGACGGGGAGTATCTGGCCTGGCACTCGAAGAATGTGCGGTTGGTGAACTGTCATCTCGCAGGCGAACAACTGCTATGCTACGCCGACCACTTAGTGCTTGAGAATTGTACGTTCGATGCCCAGTGCGACCGCGTGTTCGAATACTCTGACGTGTGTGCCCACATACGTGGACATATTGAAAACATCAAGAATCCTACCAGCGGCCACATAGTAGCCGATAGCATTGGGTCGGTTACCATCGACAAAAACATCAAGCAGCCAGCAAACTGCGAAATCTCTGTTATACAATATACTTAAACTCGCAGTGCACGAATGGCATTCAGCACAGCAAGCACTGTAACGCCGACATCGGCAAAGACGGCCATCCACATGGTGGCCAGTCCAACAGCTGCAAGCAACAGGATGGCAACTTTCACTCCAATGGCAAACCCCACGTTCTGACGGGCGATGGCTATTGTGCGGCGGGCAATGGTAACAGCTGTCGCTATCTTCGATGGCTGGTCATCCATCAGCACCACGTCGGCAGCCTCAATAGCGGCATCGCTTCCCAGTGCCCCCATCGCTATGCCTATATCAGCCCGTTTCAGCACAGGAGCATCGTTAATGCCGTCGCCCACAAATGCCAGACTACGGCCTTTCTCCTTCGCAGCCAATAGTCGTTCCACCTGTTCCACCTTGTCTGTGGGTAACAGCTCGGCGTGATATTCGTCTACACCGATTTTCTTAGCCACATCGGCAGCCACCTCCTTGCGGTCACCCGTTAGCATCACCGTTTTCTCTACTCCCAGTTCTCTCAGCGCCTCAATGGCTGCAGCACTGTCGGCCTTGATGCGGTCGTTAATGACGATGTGGCCGGAATAGCGCCCGTCGACTGCCACATGGATAATGGTACCCACGTGATGACAGTCGTGCCACTGTATGCCCAGCCGTTCCATCATCTTCGTGTTACCCACGCAGACCGAGCGTCCCTCCACCAATGCCCGTATGCCCAGTCCAGCCATCTCTTCCACGTTGCTGATACTGCAACCGTCAGTGGCCTCGTTTGGGAAAGCATCGCGCAGAGCGGCTCCGATAGGATGGGTAGAGTAATGCTCTACATGCGCAGCCAGATGCAGTAGCTCATGTTCGTCGAATTCGTCAGGGTGAACGGCCTCAACAGCAAACTCGCCATGCGTCAGTGTACCTGTCTTGTCGAACACCACCGTCCCTACCTTGGCCAGCGTGTCCATATAGTTGCTGCCCTTGACGAGTATTCCCTTGCGCGAGGCTCCACCCAGTCCACCAAAGAAGGTTAGCGGCACACTGATGACCAGGGCACACGGACAGCTGACGACCAAGAAGATGAGGGCACGATGGAGCCAAGTGGCAAAACCGCCGAGGACAGTGTGCTCGACGGTTCTGCCGTCGATATCTCCGACGAGGAGCGAGAACAGCGGCGGCAGGACAGCGATGGCCAAAGCTGCAAAGACTACGATGGGCGTGTAGATACGGGCAAACTTGGTGATAAACGTCTCGCTCTGCGACTTGTGCTCATCGGCACTCTCCACCAGCCGGATAATCTTCGACACCGTGCTCTCGCCAAAACTCTTCGTCGTCATCACGCGGATGACACCAGTCAGGTTGATGCAGCCTGAGATGACCTCGTCGTCGACAGCCAGTTCGCGTGGCATGCTCTCACCTGTCAGCGCAATAGTGTTTAGTGATGATGCGCCCTCAATAACCTTACCGTCAAGCGGCACTTTCTCACCCGGTCTGACGACAACCACCTCGCCCACGGCCACCTCCTCGGGATTCACGTCGTGTATGACCCTATCGCCCTTCTCCTCTGTTCTTTCTACGTGGGCCACGTCAGGACGTATGTCCATCAGGTGCGAGATGCTGTCGCGGCTCTTTCCCTCGGCATATCCCTCAAACAGTTCGCCAATCTGGAAGAACAGCATTACGAACACTGCTTCAGCAAACTCCGTCTCGGCACCGGGGAGGAATCCAATGGCCATCGCACCTATCGTAGCTACCGACATGAGGAAGTGCTCGTTCATCATCTCGCCTTCAGCGATGCCCTCCCACGCCTCTTTCAGCGTTTCGTGGCCTATAAGAAGATAAGGAACGAGCCACACCATCAGCAGTTGCCAGGTAGAAAGCTCACAGTTTTTCTCTATCAGCACGGCGACTGCCAGAAGTACGGTGGTCAGCGCAATCAGAGCTATTTTGCTCTTCATGCTTCCGTGGTCGTGATGATGCTCATGTTCATGGTGATGTCCATGATGATGTTCATGGTGCTCATGGTTGTGATGATGATGCTCGCAACAATGATCGTGACAATGATTTCCCATATTATTCTTTGTTTTGTTCCGTTTTCTGGGTGCAAAGGTATGAAAAAGGTTATGCAACCTGGTTGCAAATTCTTTATAACTCATAATTCATAATTCATAACTCATAATTCATAATTATTTCGTATCTTTGCATCCGTAAACACTCATCGCAATGCAAGACAACTCCTATGCCCAACTGTTGGAGGCTCACGGTGTGAAGCCCACAGCCAACAGAATCATCATTGTGAAGGCACTGAGCCAAGCTGGTGCGCCCATGTCGATGAAAGAGTTGGAATACTCCATCCTTTCACTCGACAAGTCGAGCATCTTCCGCACCCTTACCCTGTTTCGAGATCACCATCTTGTACACACCATAGAGAGTGGCGACGGTGGTGTAAGGTATGAGCTCTGCAAGAGCCACGACAACAATATTGACGACGATGAACACGTACACTTCTACTGCGAGCAGTGTCACAAGACCTACTGCCTCTACGATACCCTCATCCCCCAGGTTCCCGTGCCTGAGGGTTTTCTGCCCAATAGTGCTAACTATATTCTCAGGGGCATCTGCCCACATTGTCGCAAGTAAATAACCTAAAACCAAAATATCACATTGATGTACGATTTTGACAAAGAAGTAATGCGCCGTGGCAGCGGTTGCGTGAAATGGGACGAGAATGGTGGAGACGACATTATCCCGATGTGGGTGGCCGACATGGATTTCGAGGCGTCACCCGCCATCCGCGAGGCCCTGCGTCGTCGCGTGGAGCACGGCGTCTTCGGTTATACGCATGTGCCAGAGAGCTACTACGAGGCCATCATGTCGTGGTTCCACCGCCGTCATGGGTGGAAGATAGAACGCGAGTGGATACAGTACACCAGCGGTGTTGTGCCCGCGCTGAGCGTCATCGTGAAAGCCTTGACCGAGCCCGGCGACCGTGTTATCCTGCAGACACCCGTCTACAACTGTTTCTTCTCCTCAGTCCGTAATAATGGCTGCGAGGTGGTGGCATCTATGCTACGACAGTGTCATGGCCCACAGAACCGCTTCGAGATGGACTATGAGGATCTGGAGCAAAAAGTCCGAGACCCGCGCACGCGGCTGCTCATCCTCTGTAATCCCCACAATCCCGTAGGTCGCGTATGGACCCGTGAGGAGCTCGCGCGCGTAAATGATATATGTAAGACAAATGGTGTCATTGTCGTCAGTGACGAAATCCACAACGAGCTGACCTACCATAGGCGCTACGTACCCTTCGGCACCATCGGTATGGACAATGCCATCATCTGTACCTCACCGTCAAAATCGTTCAACACCGCCGGCTTACAGAATGCCAATATCATCTGCGCCCGACCTGAATGGCGCGAGAAGATAGACCGTGCTATCAATATCAACGAGGTGTGCGATGTCAATCCCTTTGGCGTCATCGCCCTTGAAGCTGCCTACAACGAGAGCGAAGCGTGGCTCGATGCGCTTTGCGCCTACCTTTGGAAAAACTACGAAACCCTTGTTCAATTCTTTGAAAGCGAACTTCCCCAGCTTCAGGTCACGCCACTCGAAGGCACCTATCTCGTATGGGTCGATATCAGCTCGACGGGTCTATCAAGCGATGCCCTCACTGAGCGGTTGCTCAATGAGGGCAAAGTACGAGTGAACAGCAGCACGATGTATGGCTGCGAAGGCTTCATCCGCCTGAATATTGCCTATCCTCGCAATCAAATGATGGAGGGGTTGCGACGAATCAAAAGTGTGCTCAAGTGATTGATTTCCTCATCACCTCCGCTATTTTACGACTTTCACTGTGCGTATACTGCCGTCGGCCATGTGCTGCGTCTTAATGAGCAGACCGCGATGCGAAGGCGAGACACGGCGACCCTGCAGGTCGGTGAGCGTCTCGTTCTCGATGCGCACGTCGTGAGTGGTCGTAGCCATGCCATCGACCTTACCGAATGACATCCACACAATCTCCGACTCGCGCACGTCAGACCCTACGGTATAGACGCTCTGCACACCTAAACGGTCGTTCTGCTCGAGATTGTCGTTCAGGAAGAGCAGGCTGCCGCCCAGATAGAAGTTATAGCCCGTGGCCAGTTCATAGGGTATGAGGGTCATCTCCTGTTCGGGCAGGTCTTTGTACTTGTCGATGGTGAAAGTGTAGAGCTGCTGCGACCCGTCTTTCTCGGTGTAGAGGCGATAGCCCAACCGGCTTGGCGCAATCATGTTGCCGTTGACATCGGTAGTGGGAATGGTAAGCATCAACGGTGCATAGCCCTCGTCGGCGTTGAAGTCCAGATACTGCTCGATGACGGGGTTGGCCGGTGTTGCTGCCTGGATGGTCAGCTTCTTGATGTCAGCATTGGCATAGACGTCGAGTGGTGCCTCCTGGTTTTTGGAGGTGTTGATGTAGACCATACTCTTGTGTATGAGGTTCTGGCCGTTGAGCTCGAAGACGACATCGCCCAGCTCGCCATAGGACTTACCCAACAGATAGAGCGGATAGGAATGGTAGGTGCCCAAATACTGACCCCGTGCAAAGGTGACCAGCTTCTCGTCCCACGAGCCAGTGCTCACCTTTCCCTTGACCCACGACATGGGCATCTCCTGACAGAGGCCGCGAACGTAGACTTCGCTCTGTCCGTTGAAGGCCACCTTCACGGGCCAAGCCACATCGTCCATATGGTCGATGGTCATATCTTCGGCATAGACAATGCTCTTGGCAGTGAAGGCATAGTCCTGGGCGGTGAGGCCGGAGGGCAGCTCCACAAGCTCGTCTTCCTCGGTTACCGGAGCCGTGCCCTTGGCAATGGTGGCCACAGAAAAATAACACCATGGATTGTTGACGGTGGTGCTGCCGTTAATGAGCAGGTACATGTCGGCAAGAGTAAAGACCTGTTTGCTGCTGTCGTAGTTGAATTTCACATCGCAAAGGCCCGACTCATCGAGACCGGCAAGATAGAACGGCGAACCACCATAGGTGCCCATCTGCTGACCTTTGGCAAAGGTGACGATGCTACCTTCAAGGGTTCCCCTAATCCAGGCGGCTCCGTTGAGCGGGTTGGGGAAGTTGAAGGCCACCTCATTGCCATTAATGATGACCTCAATAGGCTCGGTGTCGCTCTGTGTCATTTCGCCTGAATTGCTGTTATAGTGCATCTTATAGCTGATATTCCACTGGTCACCGGCGATTTCACCGCCCTTTACCACGGCCATACCGGTATAGTAAGCCCATGCATCAATGGCGGTAGCACTAGCACTGAGCACGAGCTGCTGGTCGGCAAGTGCGAAGGCTTGATTCTCGGCATCATAGGTAAAGACCACGTCGCAGATGCCCTCGCTGTCCTGACCCACCATATAGACCGAACCGCCGTAGTTGCCCAGATACTGGCCCCGCGCAAAGATGGCGACGCCATTGGTAATGGTGCCCTTCACCCAGGTGTTGCCAGCGATGGGATTGGGCAGGTGGAAGTAGACATCGTCGCCGCTGAAGGCCACCTTCATGGCCTCGCTCACAGTCTCGTCGCCACCTGTGGAGTGCATGACAAACGAGCACACCCAGTCATCTTCGACGGTGGCATCATCGGGCACAGTGACCGCTGCCTGCGCCCTAAACACGATGGTCAGCATAGCTGCCATCAATAGAAATGTAGCTTTTCTCATTATATTATAATTAATTATGGTATAGCAAATAGAAAGGCTGTTGCGTAAAAACCATGCAAAATTATTCATTTCCCCTTCAAATACAAACTTATTGGAGTTAATAAAAACTAATCACATAAGGTTTTAGGTAATAATGGTCTCAAAAATAGACTGATAACTTTTTTTTACTTCGAAAATTTGTTTGTTTCAGGGAAAATGCCTACCTTTGCACACGAAGAATAGAAAAAAAGATCGAGAGCAAGGATTCCGACACGAAAAGATGTCGGGATTCTTTGTTTTTACTGCGAAAAACAAACCAAGAACAATAATTAATCGTAAAATTGTAGATTATGGCATACATGTCACAAGAAGGCTATGACAACCTCATAGCCGAACTGAAGCGCCTTGAAGGTGTGGAACGCCCAAAGGCATCGGCCGCCATTGCGGAAGCACGCGACAAAGGCGACCTGAGTGAGAATAGTGAGTACGAGGCAGCCAAGGAGGCTCAGGCTCACCTGGAAGACAAGATCAACCAGTTGAAGAAGTCCATCAGTGAGGCTAAGATCGTGGATACGTCGCGACTGAGCACCGACTCGGTTCAGATCCTCTCGAAGGTGGAGATGACCAATCTGGCCAACAAGGCCCGCATGTCGTACACCATCGTCTCGGAGAGCGAGGCTAACCTGCGCGAAGGCAAGATTTCTATTACCACGCCTATTGCCCAGGGACTGCTGAACCATAAGGTAGGCGACGAGGTGGAAATCAAGATTCCCCGCGGCACCATCAACCTGCGTATTGAGAAAATCACTGTCGGCTAATGCCGCGAATAACTCATAACCCTGAAAGAAATGGATATCTTCAGTAAGATTGCCGCTGGACAGATTCCCAGCTATAAGTGTGCCGAGAGCGAGCACTTCTATGCCTTCCTCGACATCAATCCCGTGGCCCAAGGCCACACACTGGTCATTCCCCGTCGCGAGGTCGACTATATCTTCGACATGGACGACGACGAGATTGCCGAGTTCCAAACCTTTGCCAAGCATGTGGCCGTAGCTTTAAAGAAAGCCTTTCCATGCCGTAAGGTTGCCCAAGTGGTACTGGGCTTGGAAGTTCCTCATGCCCACATCCACCTCATTCCGATGAACAGCGAGGCCGACGTAGACTTCCGCCGCGAGAAGCTACAGCTCACCGAGGAACAGTTTCAAGAGACCGCGAAGAAGATACGCGAAGCATTCGAAGGCTGAACCAACAACCGCTGAATGAAGATGAAGAAAACCATTCTATCGCTGCTGTCGCTTGTTGCTTTCGCACCGGTCAGCGCCGATGAGGGCATGTGGACGCTGTACAACCTGCCCCAGGCGGTCTATGAGACCATGAAGAGCGAGGGCTACCAGTTGCCTTACGACATGCTCTATCAGGCCGACAATGCAATCATGAAGTCGGTGGTCAACTTCTCGGGCTACTGCTCGGGTGTGGTTGTATCGCCCGACGGCCTGGTGTTTACCAACCATCACTGCGGCTTCGAGTCCATTCGTTCGCACAGCACCGTCGAGCACGACTACATGCTCAACGGCTTCTACGCAAAAACCTTTGAGGACGAGCTGCCCAACGAGAACATGTTCGTCTCGTTCATGGTCGAACAGAAAGACGTAACAGAACAGGTGTTGACACCGGAATTCGAAAAGATGTCGATCCACGAACGCTCTGTTTTCCTCGATTCCATCGAGACTGCCATGTCAAGAGAGGTGCAGGCCAAAGACTCCACCCTGCGTCTGGAACTGAAGCCTTTCTATGAGGGAAACCGCTACTTTGCCACCACCTATCGCGACTTCCGTGACCTGCGCCTGGTATTTGCCATTCCCAAGTCGATGGGTAAGTTCGGAGGTGAAACCGACAACTGGATGTGGCCGCGCCAGACGTGCGACTTCTCCGTATTCCGCATCTACTGCGACCCCAAAACCGGTGGTCCGGCCGACTACTCCAAGGATAACGTGCCCTACCATCCGGAACACTGGGCACGCGTATCGGATGAAGGCTATAAGGACGGTTCGTTCTCGATGACCATGGGCTATCCTGGCTCTACCTCGCGTTATCTTTCGAGCTATGGTATTCAGGAGCGTTATGTTCAGAACGATGCCCGTGCACAGGTGCGCGGTGTCAAGCAGGAGGTGATGAAGCGCCACATGGACGCCTCTGAGGCAGTCCGCATCAAGTACGACTCGAAGTATGCTACCAGTTCAAACTACTGGAAGAACAGCATCGGCATGAACAAGTGCATCGACAGTATCGGACTCATCGGTCAGAAACAGCAGTTCGAGCAGCTGTTGCGCCAGTGGCAGGACTCTACTGGCATGTTTGTTGGCCAGCTTGACTTCCAGCTCTTAGAGCGCCTTTATGCCCAGCGACAGGAGGTTGTGAAAGCCTTGATGAACTTCAGTGAGACTTTCCGCCGTACCGATGAGCTGTCTACACGTGCAATGTTTGTCCATAATGGTGCCCACCCTGTGGGTCATGGCAAGCGTCAGCACATCAACATCAAGGATAACAGCGAGACATGGGACTACGACACCGACCGCGAAATCCTCGGTACGCTGCTCAAAAACTACCGTGAGAAGACGACCAACGAGAAGTATCTGCCCGATTTCTACAAGACCATCGACCAGCAATATGGTGGCGACTGTCAGGAATACGCCAACACCCTCTATGCCAAGTCGCGGCTCATGAAGAAAGGCAAGCGCCTGTATCCTAATAAGAAATCGTTTATGAAAGACCTCGGCGTGCAGTACGGTCTCGACCTGACTACCCTCATGGCCGATCTGCGCAAGGCGTACATGCAGATTGATGACAGCATTTCCGACCAGGAGCGCCTGCTCTGCGCCGCCAAGTTGCGCATGGAGGAAGACCTGCCCCACTATAGCGATGCCAACTTCACCATGCGTCTCTCTTACGGTCAGGTAAAAGAGTACCAGTTGGGTAAGTGGAACTCCGGCTATCGCACCACTGCACCGAGTATGGTGGCAAAGATGAAAAAGGGCGATTCCATCGAGGATTACAAGGTGGAACCAGAGATGATTAGTCTTATGCAGAGTGCGGGCGACATGCCTCTCTGCTTCCTTACCACGAACGATATTACTGGCGGCAACAGCGGTTCACCGATGTTCGATGGTCAGAACCGTCTTATCGGACTGGCTTTCGATGGCAACTGGGACTCGCTGTCGAGCGACATCTTCTTTGATTCTCAGCTGGCACGTTGCATCGGTGTAGACATTCGCTACGTGCTCTTCATGATGGACAAATGGGGACACGCAGACCGTCTGTTACATGAAATCAAACGATGAGACAGCTGCTCATAGCGATAATGATCATGTTGGGCCTCCCTTGTGTGGCCCAACATTCTTTGTATAACCTGAAGTTCAAGCTTTCGAAGAAACACTTCGTCGACACGATAGCCATTGACTTCCAATATGGGCGCATTACCTTGCCTGTTAGTTTCAACGGAAAGACCTACCGCTTCCTGCTCGACACGGGCGCCAGTCAGACCACCATCTACAAGGATACGCCCATCGAAGGTGCAAAAACCATCGGTTTCACCGTATCTTACGATGCCTTTAATCGGCCGGACACCGTGGACAAAGTGTTACTGCCACCCATGCAAATTGGCGAGTTAGTGCTTACGAAATGCCAGGGAGTTGTGCGGCACAGGCTGAATACCAATGATCATTTCGACGGTATCATCGGCTTTGACCTCATCTGCAAGGGACTGAGCATGAAGATTGATGTCCGTGAGCGAATACTTGTACTCACCGACATCAAGTCTTTCTTTAACAGGGAACCTGGCATCAACATTGCCTATCAGCTTGAACGTTTTGTGCCGTATATCTGGGTGTCACCCTTCACCGACTATCGGGAGCTTGCACTCGTCGATACTGGCAGCTCTCAACTCTATATGATGAGCAAGATAAACTTCGACCGCGCTTTGGAACAACACGGTGACAATCTGGAACAGTTGGTAGTAGGGCGCACTACAGGCAGCCGTAGTAGGAGCTTTAGCGGTACGGAGCCTATGGGTGAAGTGGTCAAGCTGAAGCTCGACAGGCTGCTTATTGGTCGCTATCTGCTGGAACAAGTGCCGACAGAGACCACTGGGTTAAATTCACACATAGGTACAGGACTGCTTGAATACGGGTCGGTCGTGTTTCTTCCCCGGCACCGCATCATGCGCTTTCTACCCTATCCTACTGACGGGGAGAGCCAGCAGGCTAAGCCTTGACCAGCTCATTGAAGAGTTCGCGCATGCCCTCACTGGCTCCTTTCTGAATCTGCTTGACGTTGCTACCCGCGCTGATGGGGTTGGGATCTATAAGCCAGATAGGCACGGAGGGACGTACGTAGTGGATGAGTCCGGCTGCGGGATAGACGTTGAGCGACGTGCCGATGATGATGAAGATATCTGCCTCCTGAGCCTCCTCAGCAGCAACCGAGATGTTGGGTACGCCCTCTCCGAAGAACACGATGTAAGGACGCAGCAGCGAACCGTCGCCGGCTTTCGTGCCTGGCTCTATCTCGCAATCGTCAGGAGTAAGTTCGCGGATGTAGCGCGGATCGTCAACGTCGCGGCTTGAACATACTTTCATCAGCTCGCCATGAAGGTGGATGACATGCGACGAACCGGCCTGCTCGTGCAGGTTGTCCACATTCTGCGTCACCACGACCACGTCGTAGTACTTCTCCAGCTCGGCCACTAAACGGTGGCCTTCGTTAGGCTTCACACCGCGGCACTTCCTGCGCAGCATGTTATAGAACTCGGTGACCAGCTTTGGGTCGGCCTCCCAACCCTCGTGGGTAGCCACCTGCTGCACGGGATACTCCTCCCAAAGACCGTCGGCATCACGGAACGTCTTCAGCCCGCTCTCTACTGACATGCCGGCACCTGTAAGAATCACTATTTTTTTCATACGCTTAAAGTGTTTGTTGCTTGATGCGTGCAAATTTAAGAAAAATAATTGGAAACAGAGATAGCTACAGGTTAAAAAAGTATATATTTTCGGCAAAGTAAGAGCTATATCGCAGAAAATGTGTAACTTTGCGCGATTTTTCAGACTGATACACATTATTTTATAAGAAAGCATGGATAAATTGAGCTATGCCCTGGGACTGGGCATCGGACAACAGCTGGCACAGATGGGTGCCACCGATTTGAAAGTAGATGACTTTGCACAGTCAATTCGCGACGTTCTTGAAGGACGCGAACTGAAGGTTTCGCATCGTGAGGCCCAGCAGATTGTGCAGCAGTACTTCCAGCAGCAGGAAGAGCGCCTCAACAAGGAGCGTGCCGAGAAAGGCAAGGCTGCCCGCGAAGAAGGCGAGCAGTATCTGGCTGCAAACGCAAAGAAGGATGGTGTGATCACCCTGCCCAGTGGTCTGCAATATCAGGTGCTTCGCGAGGGCAACGGCAAGAAACCGAGTGCCAAGGATTCTGTGAAGTGCCACTACGAAGGTTTCCTCATCGACGGTACAGTGTTCGACAGCAGCGTACAGCGCGGCGAACCCGCCGTGTTCGGTCTGCAACAGGTCATTGCCGGTTGGACCGAAGGTCTGCAGCTCATGCAGGAAGGTGCCAAGTACCGTTTCTTCATTCCCTACCGCCTGGCTTACGGCGAGGGTGGTGCCGGACAGATGATTCCTCCCTATGCTGCTCTGATTTTCGATGTTGAGCTGATTGAAGTGGTGTAAGGAAGGAAAGGTAAAAAGGTAAAAAGCAAAAAAACATATTCCTAAATTATTAAACAAAACAAATGAAAAAAATTACTTTCATGGCCGTTATGGCCATTGCAGCTGCCACGATTTCTTCTTGTGGCAATGGCACTCCGAAGGCCGACCTGCGGAGTGATGTTGACTCAGTGAGCTACGCTATCGGTATGGCTCAGACTCAGGGTCTGAAAGACTATCTCGTTGGTCATCTGGGCGTTGACACTGCCTATATCGGCGAGTTCATCAAGGGTCTTAACGAAGGTGCAAACGCCGGCGACAACAAGAAGCAGGCTGCCTACTATGCAGGTATCCAGATTGGTCAGCAGATCTCGAACCAGATGAAGCCCGGTATCAACCACGAGCTCTTCGGTGACGATTCTACCAAGACCATCTCTATGAAGAACTTCATGGCCGGCTTCGTCAGCGGTACCACTGGCAAGCAGGGTCTGATGACGATGGAGCAGGCACAGGAGACCGCACAGCGTCTGATGAAGGACATCAAGGCTCGCGAGCTGGAGAAGACCTACGGCGAGAACAAGCTGGCAGGTGAGAAGTTCCTGGCCGACAACGCCAAGAAGGAAGGCGTGAAGGTACTCGAGAGCGGCGTTCAGTACAAGGTCATCAAGGAGGGTACCGGTAAGATTCCTGCTGACACCTCTATGGTGAAGGTCCACTACGAGGGTCGTACCCTCGACGGCAATGTCTTTGACAGCTCTTATAAGCGCAATTCGCCCATCGACCTGCGTGCCAACCAGGTCATCAAGGGTTGGACCGACGCTCTGGTTCACATGCCCGCTGGCTCTGTCTGGGAGGTTTACATTCCTCAGGACCTGGCCTATGGCGATCGTGAGCAGGCTCAGATCAAGCCTTTCTCGATGCTTATCTTCAAGATTGAACTGCTCGAAGTGAAGTAATGAAAGCCATGAAGAAGAGCATTCTGATGATTGCACTCGCCTTGCTGGCGAGTGCTTCTTTTAGCACTGTAAGTGCTGGAAAGAAAAAGGACAAGAAGGCTGAGCAGACACCGGTGGTGCAGCCCGTACAGTTGAAGAACGGTAGCGACACGCTGAGCTACCTTGCCGGTATGTACATGACCGAGGGTCTCATTCCCTACATTCAGCAGCAGGGTGTTGACACAGCCTATATGGCTGAGTTCGTTGATGGTTTCAAGAAGGCCATCTCCGATATGACCCCGCAGCAGAAGGCCCATATCATGGGTATGCAGATTGCTTCCCAGGTGCGCGACGGTATGCTCCCCCGCATGAAGAAGGAGTTCACCGAAACGCCCGATTCACTGATTGACGAAGTGCTGTTCCGTGGTTTTGTTGATGCCATAACCAACGACACGACCGTCATCACACAGAAGAAGGCCGTGGATGCTTTCAGGGAAAAGCAGACATGGAACAAGAACGAGAAGGAAGAGCGCCTCTATGGTCCTAACCGTGAAGCCGGCCGCCACTATCTTGACTCTCTGAAGGCCGACACCTCTATCATTCGCACTGAGAGCGGACTGATGTACAAGGTGCTCACGCAAGGCGAGGGTGAGGTGCCCCAGAAGACTGACAAGGTGCTTGTGAACTACGAAGGCCGTCTGGTCGACGGTACCGTGTTCGATGCCTCAGCCAAGCATGGCGACAAGCCCGCCACCTTCCGTGCCGATCAGGTCATCAGCGGCTGGACCGAAGCGCTGACCATGATGCCCGTAGGCTCGAAGTGGCAGCTCTACATTCCTTACGAGCTGGCCTATGGCAACCGTAACATGGGCAACATCAAGCCCTTCTCGACACTTATCTTCGATGTCGAACTGGTTGGCATCGACAAGCCCAAGGCCGAACAGGCTGAAGGAGAGAAGGCCGAGACCAAGCAGTCTGTGAAGAAGAGCGTCGGCAAGAAAACTTCCAAGAAATAGTATCAACTATTTCAAACCGTCAACGGGTTTTATTGGCTTCAGTGTGTCACGAACGACACCTTCAGGGCCAATAAAACCCGTTTTTGCATACTTTATTTGCATTTTTGTTAGCAAAATGTTGTTGGTTCCGATTATTTTGTGTACTTTTGCTAACAAATTGTAAACCTAACGCATATTATATACGAAATGGAAAAGATTGACAATCTGGACAAGAAGATATTGAGTATCTTGTCGAAAAACGCACGCATTCCCTTCAAGGACGTTGCTTCCGAGTGTAATGTGTCGCGTGCCGCCATTCATCAGCGTGTACAACGCCTCATCGATAACAACGTTATCACTGGAAGCGGCTTCGACGTCAACCCTAAGTCGCTGGGCTATCGCACCTGCACCTACGTAGGCATCAACCTTGAACGCGGCTCTATGTATAAAGAGGTGGTGAAGCGGCTGGATCATATCCCCGAGGTGGTCGAATGCCATTTCACCACTGGCCCCTACACCATGCTCGTGAAGCTCTATGCCCGCGACAACGAGCAGCTCATGCATCTGCTCAATGGTCAGCTGCAGGAGATTCCCGGTGTCGTGGCTACCGAGACGCTCATCTCCTTGGAGCAGAACATCAAACGAGAGATTCCCGTACACTTTGAAGAGATAGAAAACGAATGAACCGCTTTTCCATACAAGAACACATCGACAGCATCTACGATGGGTATCCTGCCGGTGAGCGGAAGCCCGTCATCGGTATCACTGCCAACTACGATGCCCAGAGCAGCAAACTGGCCGAGGGCTACTACAAGCAGGTAAAAGTTGCAGGTGGCACACCCCTGATCATTCCACCGCTTTCCGACCGCTGCACGCTGATGAGCACACTCGACCATATCGACGGTCTGTTGCTCAGCGGCGGTGCCGACATCAATCCGCTCTATTGTGGCGAGGAGCCGTCGCCCTTTCTTCACGGCATCAATGCCGAGCGCGACCTGCCCGAACTGCTCATCACCCGACTGGCCTTCAACCGCCAGCTGCCTATCCTTGGCATCTGCCGTGGCATCCAGACACTCGCAATAGCCCTTGGCGGCAAGGTAGCGCAGGATATTGAAAGTGAAAAGGGAAAAGTGAATAGTGAAAAGGGCATTAAGCACTCTCAGGATGCCGACCGCAGCGAGCCCACCCACTCGGTGAGCGTTGCAAACGGCTCCACCTTATTTAATATATATAATGACTTCGGCCCGTTCATCCCTACATACGATGACCGCTACCCGGGTACACTGCCCGTAAACTCGTTCCATCATCAGGCTGTCATCGATCCCGGTCCTCATTTCCGCATTGCTGCAACTGCTCCCGACGGCGTTATCGAGGCCATTGAGAGCTGCGAGATGAAGCCTATCGTCGGCGTGCAGTGGCATCCGGAGTGTATGGACGAAGACGGACTGCCGCTATTCCGCTGGCTCGTCTACGAAGCTCGACAGTATCGCAAGACACAGCAGGTCCACGACCATGTGCTCACCCTTGACACCCACTGCGACACACCGATGTTTTTCCCGCAGAACATCAACTTTGCCCGTCGCGACGATCGCATCCTTGTCGACCTGCACAAGATGACCGAAGGCCGGCTCGATGCCACCATCATGGTGGCCTACCTTCCCCAGCCCAAGATGGGTGAGACCTTCTCGTCGAAGGTCAGTTTCCCAGTAAAGGGTCCGAAGGAATATGCCGACCTCATCTTCGACAAGATTGGTGAGATTGTCGAGCATTACGATGACTACCTCGCTCTTGCCCGCACTCCGGGCGACCTCTACGAGAACAAGCGCCACGGACGCAAGAGCATCATGCTCGGCATCGAGAACGGACTTGCACTCGGTGGCCAGCTACAGAACGTCAGCCATTTCGCCGAGCGCGGCGTGGTCTATATCACCCTCTGCCACAACGGCGACAACGACCTCTGCGACTCCTGTCGTGGCAGCAATGTTCACGGTGGCGTGAGCCGTTTCGGCGAACAGGTCATCCGCGAGATGAACCGTCTCGGACTCATGGTCGACCTGAGCCATGCAGGCGACAAGAGCTTCTTCGACGCCCTCGAAATCTCGAAGACGCCCATCGTCTGCACGCATTCCTCCTGTCGTGCCCTGTGCGACCATCCCCGCAACCTCACCGACGAGCAGATGCGACGCCTGGCCCAGGCGGGCGGTGTCATGCAGGTGACCCTCTACAATGGTTTCCTCCGCAAGGACGGGAAAGCCACCATCCTCGATGCCATCGACCATCTGGAGCATGCCATCAAGGTGATGGGTATCGACCACGTAGGCCTCGGCACCGACTTCGACGGCGACGGCGGCGTGCCCGGACTGGCCAATGCCTCAGAACTCACCCTCTTCACCTATCAGCTCCTGCAGCGCAGCTATAGCGAGCGCGACATCCAGAAAATCTGGGGCGGCAACTTCCTCCGCGTCATGGGACAGGTTCAGCGGATGAAAGAATAAGATAACGCTATTTTATATAATTTGGTCTGAACATTGTGCGGACAGTCTTCCTGTCCGTTCTGATGTATTCAGCAAAGCCCCTAATCTTCTGGATGATGGGTATCGACCTCGACGGCGTCATGCATATTCAGTTCATGACAGGCATCCTCAATAATAATTCTGTCTTCAATAAAACTATATGCATAAAACCATTTGCCTGCATGTGCCATGTGTAACCCTTGCCATCGGCGAAGAGTGGGTTTGCGCCGAAGAATACTTTGTTCTATCTGATAAATATTGGTAAGCGCATCATAGATGTTTCTATTCATGTCGTCTTCGTCATAAGTATGACGATACTTAATGGCAACATGTTGGTAAAACTCCCTGATCTTGAATACTGCTAATGGTCTTATTTCATACCGTAACGGCATCCTCATGGTATATCTTCCTTACGTCATTAACCAGCACGTGAAAGAGATCCTCAACAGAGATGCTTTCACCCTTTTGCAGATTCTCTTCAATGACTTCTGTGAATGGCCTACCTCCACATAAATCAATATTGCAATCTTCCTTTCGAATTTTGGCAATAGCTTCTTCGTAGCTTAACATAATCCTCACAATAAATAAATATGTCGACAAAGATAAACATTATTTCCCTTCCCTCCAAATTTTTTTTTGCTTTTTTCAGGATATATCGCGGATGAAAGAAGAAAAACAAACGACATAATCTCGTTTTTTTGACCTGGATGGGTAAAAAACATCTTTATTTCTTTGGTCAAATCGACCTTTTTCCTTAATTTTGCATCGGTTCAGTCAGTCCTTCGGGACGGCTGGGCCAGACATCACTGGTAAAAAAGGACGTTTACGAACGTTTTTCTTCGGAAGCTCAGATCTCGCAAATCAGAATTTCTTTCGGGAGAAAACGCAACGGAGCGTCCACGTGGGATGTATTATGCCTTGTTCTCACCTGTTGTAGGGGTTGAGAACAGAGATTGTATAATATATCATGGGCGTGGGCTGACTGGCGTTGCTTATCCTTGAAAGAATGGCAATGCGAGAGCCTGAGCTCCGGGATAAGCGAGAAGTACAGATTTCCCACGTCTTTTCCGTTTAAAATTACAACAATCGGCCGACTCTCGGGGATTTCTATAGGCACCAAAACAAAAAAACTATGAAGAAGCAACTACTACTTTTGCTCCTCACGGCATTGATGCCCGTGGGAGCGTGGGGCGACGAATGGAAGGACCCGGAGACGAACGTCATCTACGAGTATGATCCTGCAGGCACGACGGCGAGTGTGAAAGAAGGTGTTGTTAGATCGGGTGTTGGGTCAAGAGAACTCGACAGGCAAAATACTTCTATGAAGAGCCCTGGCTCCCCTGACGCATCTGGCGACATTGCTATTCGTTCGGCCATTACGGTCAATGGAAAGACCTATAAAGTCACTACCATTGGCTTTGCTGCTTTCCATAACAATTACAAAATAACAGGAGTCACCATCCCCGAGGGAATTACCACTATAGACAACTACGCTTTTGCGAATTGTAATCATCTTACAAGCATCAGCATCCCCAGTAGCATAGAAAGCGTTGGTTACTTTTCCTTCAATGGATGCAAATGGTATGAAGAATGGTATGCCAACCAAGCCGACGGTGTGGTGTATATAGGCAAGGCGCTGTACAAATACAAGGGCACGATGCCCGAAGGAACAAGCATCGAGGTGAAGAGCGGGACGGCCTCCATCACAGGAAGTGCTTTCTACCAATGCAATGGTCTGGCATCTATCACGCTGCCAGAAGGACTGACCGAGATAGGTAGTGGTGCGTTTTATTATTGCCGTAACCTAACTACAGTCATTGCGCCAGAGACAATCACCTATGTCGGATCCTCTGCTTTCTCTAACACCCAATGGCTTGCCAACCAGCCAGAAGGGCTGCTCTATATAGGAAAGGTAGCCTACAAATATATTGGTGAAATGCCAGCCAACAGTACCATCGCCTTGAAAGAGGGGACAACAGGCATCGCATCCTCTTGTTTCAGTAACTGTAATGGACTGACAAGTATAGACATACCGCAGACGGTGAAATACATAGACGACTCCGCTTTTTCTGGTTGTGCTAATCTTGTCAACGTAGTGCTGCCCGAGGGCCTCACTGAGATATCTTATTTTTTGTTCAAAGGGTGCAATAGCCTCAGCTCAGTAAACATTCCTGAAAACGTGACCGATATAAGCGGCGAAGCTTTTTCCGGCTGTCTTAGCCTGACGGGCATTTCCATACCCAAGACCGTTAATTATATAGGAGGGGAAGCGTTTTATGATTGTCAAAGCCTTGAAAAGGTAGAAATGCCGGCAGACATGGATCTTACAGAAATCAACAAAAACACTTTTGCCTACTGCAAGCAGCTGAAAAGCATTCAGATTCCCACAAATGTACAGGATATTAATGAGTATGCCTTCTATCACTGCGAAAATCTGACCTCGGTGACCATCCCTTCGAGCGTAACCTATATCGGCAGCTTAGCTTTCGCAGGTTGCAGCGGCCTGACCTCAGTGACCATCGGCAACGGCGTGACAACTATCGGAAGTTCTGCGTTCGCTGGGTGTAAGAATTTGAAGGAAGTGCATATTTCTGATCTTGCCGCTTGGTGTAACATTTATTTCGATAACGGTACTGCCAATCCACTTTGCTATACAGGTGACTTGTTCTTAAATGGAGAGAAAATTGACAATCTGGTAATACCCGAGGGGGTGGAAACCATTAAGTTTGCAGCCTTTTATGGAAGCAGTATAAAAAGTGTGCTCATCCCTGCAAGTGTAAAGGAAATCAAAACTCTTGCCTTTTCCAACTGTTCTGATCTCTCAGAGATTGTTGTTTCCGATGGCAACGCCGTCTACGACTCGCGCAACAATTGTAATGCCATCATTGAGACAGCAAGCAACACTCTGCTCTTTGGATGTCAAAATACAGTCATCCCTGAGGGTGTGACCAGTATCGGCAGCTCTGCTTTCACAGGTTGCATCGGCCTGACCTCAGTGACCATTCCTTCGAGCGTAACCAGCATCGGCAGCTATGCTTTCAGCTATTGCACTGGCCTGACCTCGGTGACCATTCCTTCGAGCGTAACCAGCATCGGACAAGGTGCGTTTGATGAGTGCGAGAATCTGAAGGAAGTGCATATTTCTGATCTTGTCGCTTGGTGTAACATTGATTTCTATTACAATACAGACAATCCACTTTACTATGCAGGTGACTTGTTCTTAAATGGTGAGAAGATTGACAATCTGGTAATACCCGAAGGGGTGGAAACCATTAAGTTTGCAGCCTTTTATGGAAGCAGTATAAAAAGTGTGCTCATACCTGCAAGTGTAAAGGAAATTCAAACTCTTGTCTTTTCCAAGTGTCCCGATCTCTCAGAGATTGTTGTTTCTGATGGCAACGCCGTATACGACTCGCGCAACAATTGTAATGCCATCATCAATACAGCCAATAACGCGCTATACATAGGCTGCAAGAGCACCATCATACCAGAGGGTATTGTTGAGATTTCAAATAGGGCTTTCTTTTGCTGTACAGGCTTGACCTCCTTGACCATTCCTGAGGCAGTCACCACCATCGGGGATAATTCTTTCAGGGCTTGTACAGGGCTCAAGAGCATTGATCTTCCGGAGTCACTTACAAAAATAGGTAAATCATGCTTCTATGAGTGTTCAAATCTATCGGATGTCATTATTCCCGACGGTGTGGTTACATTAGACGAATATGTCTTCTGCAATTGTTCAAGTCTGACAAGTATCAACATACCGAAGTCGGTGACATCTATTGGGTGGAGGGCTTTCTCTGACTGTAGCGGATTAGTACGGGTCTTGTCAGCTATAGAAGAACCCTTTAAAATCTACGAGAATGTCTTCAATAACTGGAATAGTGAAACGAAAAAGGATGAATTCACTACTGCCACCCTCTACGTTCCCCAGGGCACAAAAGCGAAGTATGAGGCCACGGCGGCCTGGAACCTGTTCTTGAAGATCGAGGAGATGGGCGACAGCCCCGATGCTGTGGATGCCACTATCCGTGACCATGGCGTTGCTGTAGAGAAAAGCCGCTACAGTCTTGACGGTCATAGTCTCAGCAGTCCGTCGAAGGGCCTGAACATCGTGCGGATGAGCGACGGAACGGTGAGGAAGACCGTGGTGAGATAAGGAGATGCGTTCTGACTCCCAAACATGATACTTTCGACCCGCAAAGACGGCACTTTTGAGTGAAGGCAACGATTTCCATGCAAAGGGAACAGTTGAAAGACAAAAAATGCTAAAACAACGGGGGCACGCTGGGCAGTGTGCCCCTTTTTTAGTACCTTTGCCGACCATGAAAGCAAAGGAAATACTGATGGCAGGCCTGATGGTGCTGACGATGACGGCCTGCGGAAACATGAAGAAGGGGAGCGATGCCACGTCGGCCATCCCCGTAGGACCGGCATTTCTGGCCGATTCAGCCTATAGTTACTGTGAGCAGCAGTGCCAGTTCGGGCCACGTACCATGAACAGCGAGGCCCACGAGCAGTGCGGACAGTGGATAGCAACGAAGTTCCGCAGTTTCGGTCTTCAGGTCACTGAGCAGAAGGCAGAGCTGAAGGGCTACGACGGCACGATGCTACGCTCCACTAATATCATTGCCTCGTTCAAGCCGGAGCTGACCGATCGTGTGATGCTCTGCGCCCATTGGGACTCGCGTCCCTGGGCCGACAACGACCCCGACGAGACGAACCATCATACGCCCGTCATGGCTGCCAACGACGGAGCCAGCGGTGTGGCGGTGATGCTCGAGGTGGCACGCCTGCTGCCCGACTCGCTGCGCATCGGTGTGGACTTCATCTGCTTCGATGCCGAGGACTGGGGTGTGCCGCAGTGGAGCGATATGCCCGATGCTTCCGACTCATGGGCTTTAGGCGCCCAATATTGGGCTGCCAACCCGCATGCCGACGGCTATAAGCCGCGCTACGGCATCCTGCTCGACATGGTGGGCGGTCAAGGTGCACGCTTCTATCGCGAACTATACAGCAAAGAGTACGCCGGAAAGATTGTCAACCGCGTGTGGCAGGCTGCCCAGGTGGTGGGCTTCGGCAGCGTCTTCCCGCAGAAAGACGGTGGTAGGATTACCGACGACCATGTGCCCGTGAACGAGGTGGCAGGCATCCCCTGCATCGACATCATTCCCTACTATCCCGACTGCGAGGCCAGCTCGTTCGGACCTACATGGCACACCGTCAACGACGACATGCAACACATAGACCGCAACACCCTCAAGGCCGTTGGCCAGACACTCGTACAGGTATTATTTACGGAACAATAAATAGGTAGAACAACTGAACAACTAATAACTACAAAATCTATGAACATGACGAAGACTATGCTGGCAGCCCTGTTGATGGCTGTGGCCACTTGCCCCGCTCTGGCCGACAAGAAGAAAACCACAGTTGTGGAACAACCGAAGGATCCCAATGAGATGGTGGCCTATCTGTTTACCTACTTTAACAGCAATGATCCCCGGGACGAGCAGATATGCTATGCCATCTCGGACGACGGCTATAACTACACGCCGCTGAACATGGGTGCTCCAGTCATTGAGAGCGATACTATTGCCTATACGCAATGCGTACGCGACCCCCACATTCTGCGCGGTGAGGACGGCAAGACGTTCTACATGGTGGTTACCGACATGAAGTCGAGCCTGGGATGGTCGAGCAACCGAGGCATGGTGCTGCTGAAGTCTACCGACCTCATCAACTGGCAGCACTCGGCCATCAACTTCCCCACACGCTACACGAAGGCGTGGAAAAACGTGATCCGCGTGTGGGCCCCGGAGACCATCTATGACCACAAGGCCAAGAAATACATGGTCTTCTACTCCCTGCGCACCAGCGACCGTGGCTCTTACGACAAGATCTACTACCAATATGCCAACGAAGACTTTACCGACCTGGAGGGTGAGCCAAAGTGGCTCTTCGATGCAGGCAACGCCACCATCGACGGCGATATCGTCTACAACGATGCCGACCAACTCTATCACCTCTTCTATAAGCAGGAGGCGGGCCGTGGCATCTATCAGGCCGTGGCCAAGAACCTCACCGACAAGTGGCAGATGCTCGACGGCAACGTGGAGCAGACCAAGGAGGCCGTAGAGGGTGTCGGTGTGTGCAAGGCCATCGACGGCAAGTCCTGGATCATCATGTACGACTGCTACGGCAGCGGTCATTATCAGTTCTGCCGTTCGGAAGACCTGAAAACCTTCAAGTTCGTGCAGAACACTGAGATGAAGGGTAAGTTCACACCCCGTCACGGCACTATCATCCCCATCACCCGTGCCGAGAAAGAACGTCTGCTCGCAGCGTTCCCCAACTATAAGCAGCCCATCCTCCCAGGCTTCCATGCCGACCCCGAGGTACTCTACTCGAACAAGACGAAGAAATACTACATCTACAGCACCACCGACGGCACACCTGGCTGGGGCGGTCACGACTTCAGCGTGTTCTCCTCGACCAACCTCATCGATTGGAAGGATGAAGGAAAAATGCTCGACGTGAAAGGCGATCAGGTGAAGTGGGCTACCGGCAACGCCTGGGCACCCTGCATTATAGAAGTGCCCTCAAACCTCAAATCTAAAGCCTCAAACCTCAAACCTTACAAGTACTACTTCTATTACTCCGCCCATAATCCGCAGACAAACCGCAAGGAGATAGGCGTAGCCGTCAGCGACAGCCCTACCGGTCCGTTCGTAGATAGCGGTGCGCCCATCGTCACCGATGCCGACCGTCCTCAGGAGGCTCGCGGCGGACAGGCCATCGACGTCGACGTGTTCAAGGATCCAAAGACCGGCAAGTACTACCTGTACTGGGGCAACGGCTTCATGGCCGGTGCCGAGCTCAACGATGACATGCTCTCGATAAAAAAGGAGACTATCACCCACATGACGCCACAGGGCGGCAACCTGCAGACATGGGCTTTCCGCGAGGGTGCCTACGTGTTCTACCGCAAGGGCACGTACTACTTCCTCTGGAGTGTAGACGACACAGGCTCACCCAACTACCACGTATGCTATGGCACAGCGAAGTCACCACTCGGTCCCATCACCATCGACGAACAGAACTATCTCGTCATCAAGCAGAAACCCGAGGACAAGATCTACGGAACAGCCCATAACTCCATCCTACAGATTCCCGGTCGCGACGAGTGGTACATCGTCTACCATCGTATCAACAAGAACTACGTGAACCACGAGCCGGGCATACACCGCGAAGTGTGCATCGACCGCCTGACGTTCGACAAGAAGGGCAACATCATCCCCGTCACTCCAACGCTTAACGGACCACAGTAGAATGGAAGGCCATACATAGGCGGTTTCACCATTTCAGAATCTTGAATTACAGACTATTTGTAATGGTTTTACAGACTATTTGTAACGCTATTACAAATAGTCTGTAACGGTGTAATGGAGTATTCCTGACACTACTCGCATTTCGTACAATGGTTGTTAAAACAGTAACGCCAGGATGGTGGAATCTCGCTAAAATCGAGTTTTTGCTTCATTTTAGTCATTTTTTTATTGGTTTTTCACTACAAAAATACGAAATTTTTCCAGTTTTTGCTACTTTTTTGACCAAAAAACAGCCAAAATAACACTTTGTTGTCATAAATTCATTTGTTGTTATCATTCATAACAACCTTTTAATCTGCAAGTTACACGTCTTATAACAACAAAACAACAAATTCAACGAAAAAAATATTAGATGAAACATTAGTCGTGCTGACTGTGTCGCTCTCAACACAATGGCTGAAGAGATTTGTACGTGTCTATGTGAAACAGATCCCAGGGGGATGGCTAGATAAGGCTGGATGTCGCACGTTTCTCGCGTACCTTATTTATATCTAACAGGTTTGCTGCGAGCTGTATGGGCACAAAAAAAAAGTCCAAGATTTCTCTTGAACTTTTCGTGGGCCAAGTAGGGCTTGAACCTACGACCTCCAGATTATGAGTCTGTTGCTCTAACCAACTGAGCTATAAGCCCGCTTTTCTGAGTGCAAAGGTAAGGAGAAAAAACGAGACGGCCAAACTTTTTCAGAAAAAACTTGCTGTTTAGTCGTAGATAAGGGTTGTCAGGCGGTCGGCAGCAAAGATTTGGGCGGCAGTCTGCTGCAGGTCGGCAGCGGTCAGCACGTTGATATGGGCCATGATATCGTTAAGGTCGCGCTCGGTTCCATGATGCAGGAAATTCTTGGCAAAGTCGAGTGCAAACTGCTCGCGACTGTCGCCGGCAATGGCCAGCTGACCTTCTATCTGCCGCTTCGCAGCCCGTAGCTGTGTGTCGGAGAGCGGACGGCGCACGAGCCGGTCGAGTTCTGAGCGTACCAGTCGCAGACAGCGGCGCACGTCAGCCTGGTCACAGCCGAAATAGACGCACCAAAGGCCCGTATCGCTATAGCTCACCATAGTGCTCTCGACGGTGTAGACCAAGCCGCGACGTTCACGCAGCGAGAGGTTCAGCCGTGAGTTCATGCCCGGTCCACCGAGGATATTGTTCAGCAGATAGAGCGACCAACGACGCTCGTCGGTAGCAGCAAAGGCACGGGTGCCTACCATTACGTGGGCCTGATGGGTGCCGCGGTGGCGGGTGATGGTGGTTGAGGAAATAGGGCTTATTGGGCTCGTAGAGCCAATGGGGCAAATAGGGCTAATGGGGCTCATAGGGCCAATGGGGCCAATAGGCTTTTTGCTTAGCTTTTTTGTCAGTCGGTCAAAGTTCACGTCGCCGCTGGCAAAGAACACGCAGTTCTCCGGACGATAGTAGCGGGCGGTGAAACGGCGGGCATCGTCGCTGGTATAGCGGCGCAGCTGTTCGGCATTGCCAAGGATGTTATGTCCCAACGGATGGCCCTCGAACAGGATGTTCTCTATATCATCGAAGATGAGCTCGGCAGGCGAGTCCTCATAGCTCTCAATCTCGTCGCACACCACCTCGCACTCCTTCTCCACCTCCTGCTGCGGATAAGTACTGTTGAACACAATGTCGGTGAGCACGTCGACGGCACGGTCGAGGTGCTGGCGCTTGATGGCACAGTAGTAGACGGTGTCTTCCTTGTTGGTAAAGGCATTCAGCTCACCGCCAACGCCCTCCAGTGCATTGATGACCTGCAAGGCGGTACGGCGGCGGGTGCCCTTGAACGTCAGGTGTTCGCAGAAATGGGCCAGCCCTTCTTCGCCCGGCTGTTCATGGCGCGTACCGGCGGCGACGGCTATTCCACAATAGACCACTGGTGCCGGTGAAGGAAGCACAATGACGCGCAGTCCGTTATCGAGTGTTGTTGTCTGATAGTGTTTCATCGGGGTGCAAAGGTAATGGAAAAAAAGAAGAAACAAAAGAATAAAAAAGTAAAAAAACGCTGACAGCACACATTTTGTTTTTTTATTCTTTCGTTTTTCCTTTTTTTATCGTAACTTTGCAGCTGGCATTTTGAATAATCGAAAACAAATTATGAATAATAGTAATACTGACCCCACCCCTGCCCCTCCCCTACATGGGAGGGGAGCGGCTACCGCTTAGCCTGCACGGCACACCCCTCCGGAAGCGGCTACTGCTTAGCCTGCACGGCACACCCCTCCGGGAGCGGCTACCGCTTAGCCTGCATGGCACTCCCCTCCCATGGAGGGGAGGGGCAGGGGTGGGGTCAGTAACTTTTACAGAATACACATTTATAACTATAATATGAGAAAAGTCATTGGAATCGGCGAGACCGTACTCGACATTATATTCAAGGATGAGCAACCCATCAGTGCCGTACCAGGTGGTTCGGTGTTCAATAGTCTTATCTCCTTAGGCCGGGCGGGTATTCAGGCAGCCTTCATCAGTGAGACGGGCAACGACCGCGTGGGCCGTCAGATTATCAAGTTCCTTGGCGATAACAACGTCGACGCCTCATGCGTCAGCGTCTATCCCAGTTCGAAGTCGCCTATCTCATTAGCTTTCCTCAACGAGCAGAATGATGCTGAATACATCTTCTATAAAGATCATCCCAATGACCGGCTTGATTTCAGCTATCCGCAGGTAGAGCGCGACGACGTGGTGCTCTTTGGCAGTTACTATGCCGTGAACCCCGTTATCCGCCCGCAGGTACAGGGCTTTCTCGACTATGCCCACAGCCGCGGTGCCATCCTCTACTACGACGTGAACTTCCGTGCCTCTCATAAGGACGAGGTGATGAAACTTACGCCCAACATCCTGGAGAACCTGGAGCTGGCAGATATTGTGCGTGGCTCGTCCGAGGATTTCGAGGTGATGTTCCGCAAGACCGACTGTGACGCTATCTATCGCTCGCAGATTGCCTTCTATACCAAGAAATTCATCTACACCCAGGGTGCTTCTCCCGTGGAACTACGGGCAGAGGGCGGTCTGAAGAAGCAGTATCCGGTGACGAAGACCGAGACCGTGAGCACTATCGGTGCGGGCGACAACTTCAATGCCGGCTTTGTCTATGGACTGATCAAGCATGGCATTACGCGCGACATCATTGAGCAGGGACTCACCGAAGAGCAATGGGATGGTGTCATCGCCTGTGCCCAGCAGTTCTCGGCCAACGTATGCCAGCGCCTTGAGAACTACGTCAGCCCAGAGTTTGGCCAACAGAGAATGGAAGAAGTAAAAAAGTAAAAAGGTAAAAAAGTTGAGAAATAAAATACAATTATGAAACAAATCACTCAGAACATCTACTACGTGGGCGTCAACGACCGCAACAAGACGCTCTTCGAGGGTCTGTGGCCCCTTCCCAACGGCGTAAGCTACAACGCCTATCTCATCAACGACGAGAAGACCTGCCTCATCGACACCGTCGAGGTAGACTTTTTCATGCCTTTCCTCGAGAACCTGCGCGAGGTGCTTGGCGACCGACAGCTTGACTATGTCGTGGTGAACCACATGGAGCCCGACCACAGTGGTTCGCTGGCCCTGTTGCGCCAGTTCTTCCCCGGCGTACAGATTATAGGCAATAAGAAGACCTTCGACATGCTGGGCGGATTCTACCACCTGACCGAAGGCCTCATGGAGGTGAAGAACGGTGACACCCTTGACCTGGGCAAGCACCAGCTGCAGTTTGTGCTCACCCCGATGGTCCACTGGCCCGAGACGATGATGACCCTCTGTGGTACGACGCTCTTCAGCGGTGATGCCTTCGGCTGCTTCGGTGCCTTGAACGGTGCTTGGATCGACGAGCAGATGAACTGCGAGGTGTTCTGGCAGGAGATGACGCGCTACTACTCGAACATCGTGGGCAAATACGGAACACCCGTTCAGATGGCCCTGAAGAAGCTTGCCGGCGTGCAGGTGGACTATATCTGTGCCACCCACGGTCCCGTGTGGCATGAATATGTGCAGAAGGTCATTGCCCTGTACGACCGTCTGTCGAAATACGAAGCCGAGCCGGGACTGGTCATCTGCTACGGCACGATGTATGGCAACACCGAGCGTGCCGCTGAGGTCATTGCCCGTGCTGCTGCCGATGCCGGCGTGAAGAACATCGTGATGTACAACGTGTCGAAGACCCACCACTCATATATCATCCGCGACGTGTTCCGCTACAAGGGACTCATCGTTGGTGCACCCACCTACAACACCGGCCTTTACCACGAGATGAACGTCCTGCTCGATGAGCTCTCGCAGAAAGACATCAAGGGCCGCTACTTTGGATGGTTCGGCAGCTATGGTTGGGCCTCGAAGGCTGTGACAGAGATCAAGAAGTGGAACGAGGAGAAGCTGCACTACGAGCAGGTGGGCGAACCCGTGGAAATCCGCCAGTCCCTGACTGCCGAGACAACCGCACAATGCGAGGCTCTTGCCCGTGCCATGGCCGAGAAGCTGACAACTGTTAACTCATAACTCACAACTCATAACTGAATTTTTGCATGACCTACCACTTTGAAACCCGCATGGAGGTGCGCGACTACGAGTGTGACATCGAGGGCATTGTCAATAATGCCAACTATCTGCACTACATGGAGCACACCCGACATCTGTTCCTGAAGCAGTGCGGGCTGAGTTTTGCCGAGATGCACCAGAAAGGTGTCGACGCAGTGGTAGCCCGCATGCAACTGCAGTTCAAGACACCGCTGCGCTGTGATGATGAGTTCGTATCACGTCTGCGACTCACGAAGGAGGGCATCAAGTATGTGTTCCATCAGGACATCTATCGTGCTACCGACGAGCAGCTCTGCTTCCGTGGAAAGGCAGAGCTGGTCTGCATCGTCAATGGGCGCTTGTCGGGCAGCGAGGATTACGACCGTGCCTTTGCCAAATACCTTGAACGATGAACGACCAGGAAGTGCTCTACACCATAGCGCTGACCCGCATGACGGGCTTCAACTACCAGACCGCACTCCAGCTCTATCAAGAGCTGGGGGGTGGTTTGGCTGTTTATGAACACCGTAATGACATTCGTGAGGTATGTCCTGATTGTTCTGAGCGGCTGGTAGCAGCACTCCAGGACTGGAGCCTCGCTCTCGCGCGAGCTGAACAGGAGATGGCTTTCATGCAGAAGCACCACATCCGCGCCTTCTGTCTGGGCTGCGACGACTATCCGCAACGACTGGCCGAGACTCCCGATGCACCCATCGTGCTCTATTACATGGGCTCTGCCGAGCTCAACCAGCAGCGTGTGGTCAATATTGTGGGTACACGCCGATGCACCACCTACGGACGCGACCTGATACACCGCTTCGTGGCCGACCTGCGCACGCTCTGTCCCGAGGTGCTCATCGTCAGCGGTCTGGCCTACGGCATCGACATCTGCGCCCATCGCGAAGCACTCAGCAACGGCTATGAAACCGTGGCCGTGCTGGCCCACGGACTCGACGAGATCTATCCGCAGCAACATCGCGAGACAGCGAAAGAGATGCTGCGTCAGGGCGGTCTGCTCACCGAGTATATGACCGAGACGCGGGCCGACAAGATGAACTTTGTAAAGCGCAACCGCATCGTGGCAGGCATGACCGACGCTACGATTCTCGTTGAAAGTGCGGCAAAAGGCGGCGGGCTCATTACCTGCAGCATTGCCCAGAGCTACGACCGCGCTGTCTTTGCCTTCCCTGGTGCCGTAGGAAATCCCTATAGTGAGGGCTGCAACAACCTGATACGCGACAATGGTGCCGCCCTCATCACATCGGCCCAGGACTTTGTCAACGCTATGGGCTGGCAGAGCGATGCCACCCGCACAAAAGCCGAAGCCGACGGCATTGAGCGACAAATCTTCCCCGAACTGAGTGAAGAACAGCAGCAGATAGTGAGAATCCTTAACGAAACAGGCGACCTGCAGCTCAATATCCTCTCGGTGAAAAGCAACATCCCCATCGGACGTCTCACGGCTATTCTTTTCGAAATGGAGATGAAGGGTGTTCTTCGTCCTTTAGCCGGCGGTTCCTACCATCTGTTGAAATAAGAATCATGAAGATAGGAAATATAGAATTTGGTGAGCGCCCGCTCTTCTTGGCACCGATGGAGGATGTCACCGACATCGGGTTCCGGCGGCTGTGCAAGCGCTTCGGGGCAGCAATGGTCTATACGGAGTTTGTAAGTGCCGAGGCCTTGGTGCGCGACGTGAAGTCGACGGTGAAGAAACTGAATATCAGCGACGACGAGCGACCTGTAGGCATACAGATCTACGGGCGCGACATCGACGCGATGGTAGAGGCGGCAAAGATAGTAGAACAGGCCGGCCCCGACCTCATCGACCTGAACTTCGGCTGTCCGGTGAAGAAAGTGGCCGGCAAGGGTGCCGGTGCCGGTATGCTGCAAAACATTCCGAAGCTGCTGGAGATCACGCAAAAGGTCGTCGATGCCGTCAACATTCCCGTCACGGTGAAGACCCGCTTGGGATGGAACCACGACCAGCTCATCATCACCGAGCTGGCACCGCAGTTGCAGCAGTGTGGCATCAAGGCGCTGACCATTCACGGTCGTACCCGCAGCCAGATGTACACCGGCAATGCCGACTGGACGCTCATCGGCGAGGTGAAGCGCGACCCGCGCATCACCATCCCCATCATTGGCAATGGCGACATCCACTCCATTGAAGAGGCCGACCAAGCCTTCGACCGCTACGGTGTAGACGCGGTGATGATAGGCCGTGCCACCTTCGGCTGTCCCTGGCTGTTCAGTCATGAGCAGCTCACCAACGACCAGAAGCTCGACATCCTCGAGGAGCAACTGCGCATCAACGTCGAGATGATCGACGAGCCACGAGGTATCCTGCACACCCGTAGGCACCTGGCTGCAACGCCTCTATTCAAGGGCATCCCTAATTTCAGGCAGACGCGCATCGCCATGCTTCGCGCCACGACTATGGACGAGTTGCTTAGCATTCTGGAAGATACCCGCAAAATTCTTTAATTTTTTGTTTCTTTAATGCTTTCATTCTGAAAAGTTTCGCATATTCGAAGAATTTTTAGTAACTTTGCAGCCTAATTCAACAGATTTACTACAATCAATAATGGCAGAAGAACAAATGAACCAAGAGCAGCAGAATTACTCAGCGAGTAATATTCAGGTGCTCGAAGGATTGGAAGCCGTGCGCAAGCGCCCGGCCATGTACATTGGCGACATCAGTGAAAAGGGACTCCACCATCTGGTCAACGAGACCGTCGACAACTCTATCGACGAGGCGATGGCAGGATTCTGTACCCATATCGAGGTAACCATCAACGAAGACAACAGTATCACCGTACAGGACAACGGACGCGGTATTCCCGTCGACGAGCACGAGAAGATGCACAAGAGCGCCCTTGAGGTGGTGATGACCGTGCTTCATGCCGGTGGTAAGTTCGACAAGGGTTCGTATAAGGTATCCGGTGGACTGCACGGCGTCGGTGTGTCGTGCGTGAACGCCCTTAGTACCCACATGCTGTCGCAGGTATTCCGCAACGGCCACATCTACCAGCAGGAATATGAGAAAGGAAAGCCTCTCTACGACGTGAAGATCGTGGGCGACACCGACAAGACCGGTACGCGCCAACAGTTCTGGCCCGACGGAACTATCTTCACAACCACCGTTTACAAATACGACATCATTGCCAAGCGTATGCGCGAGCTGGCCTATCTGAATGCCGGTATCACCATCACGCTCACTGACCTGCGTCCCGACGAGGAGGGAAACCTTCGTGAGCCGGAGGTGTTCCATGCCAAGGAAGGTCTGAAGGAGTTCGTACGCTACGTTGACCGCCATCGCACCCACCTCTTCGATGATGTCATCTACCTGAAGACCGAGAAGCAGGGCACGCCCATCGAGGTCGCCGTGATGTACAACACCGACTATTCGGAGAACATCCACTCCTACGTCAACAATATCAACACCATCGAGGGCGGTACCCACCTGATGGGTTTCCGTGCCGCGCTTACCCGCACGCTGAAGGCATACGCCGATGCCGATCCCAACATCTCGAAGCAGATTGAGAAGGCAAAGATTGAGATTGCCGGTGAGGACTTCCGCGAGGGTCTCACAGCCGTCATCTCGATTAAGGTGGCAGAGCCACAGTTCGAGGGACAGACGAAGACCAAGCTCGGCAACTCCGAGGTCAGCGGTGCCGTACAACAAGCCGTAGGCGAGGCACTCAGCAACTACCTTGAGGAGCACCCGAAAGAGGCGAAGCTCATCTGTGAGAAGGTCGTTCTGGCTGCCACCGCACGTATCGCTGCCCGCAAGGCCCGCGAGAGCGTGCAGCGCAAGAACCCCATGACGGGTGGTGGACTACCCGGCAAGCTTGCCGACTGTTCAAATAAGGATCCGAAATCCTGCGAGATCTTCCTCGTCGAGGGTGACTCGGCAGGTGGTTCGGCCAAGCAGGGCCGTGACCGTCACTTCCAGGCAATCCTTCCCTTGCGTGGAAAGATCCTGAACGTAGAGAAGGTACAGTGGCACCGAGTGTTCGAAGCCGAGTCGGTGATGAACATCATCCAGTCGATAGGCGTTCGCTTCGGTGTTGAGGGCGAGGGCGACCGCGAGGCCAACATCGACAAGCTGCGCTACGACAAGATCATCATCATGACCGATGCCGATGTCGATGGCTCGCACATCGACACGCTCATCATGACGCTCTTCTACCGCTTCATGCCCCAGGTTATCCAGGGCGGTCACCTCTACATCGCCACGCCACCACTTTATAAGTGTACGTACAAGAAATTCTCCGAGTACTGCTACACCGAGCAGCAGCGTCAGGCCTTCATCGACAAGTATGTGGCTGGCGACGAGAACGCGTCGGCACTGCACACACAGCGCTACAAAGGTCTGGGTGAGATGAACCCCGAGCAGCTCTGGGAGACGACGATGAATCCCGAGAACCGACTGCTGAAGCAGGTGACCATCGAGAATGCCGCTGAGGCCGACGAGATATTCTCCATGCTCATGGGCGACGATGTGGAGCCACGCCGCGAGTTCATCGAGAAGAACGCCACCTACGCTAACATCGACGCATAAAACCATACACAACGGAGTATTCCTTGCGTTGCAACGAATACTCCGTTGATACGCTAACAGCCCCTGTCAGACCACAAACAGGAGCTATTTGGTGTGCTAAGAGGGGCTGTTTGCAGGTCAAACAGCCCCTCTTAGCAACACAATGGGGTTAATCTTTGAAATCGAGCGACAGTTCTTCGCTACCCAAAAGACGGTAACTCATGCGGTGATAAGGCGTAGTTCCGTGCTGGCGGATGGCCTCGCGGTGCTTCAGTGTGGGGTAGCCCTTGTTCTTTTTCCAGTCGTACATAGGATACTCTTCGGCCAGTCGCAGCATGTAGTCGTCACGATAGGTCTTGGCAAGAATCGATGCAGCAGCTATCGAGAGATACTTACCGTCGCCCTTGACGATGGTGGTATAGGGCAGGTCGCGGTAGGGACGGAAACGATTGCCGTCGACGATGACGGCCTGTGGCCTGACGGTGAGTTGGTCGAGTGCACGATGCATAGCAAGAATCGAAGCGTTGAGGATGTTAATTTTGTCGATTTCATCGGGATCGACAACACCCACTGCCCACGCCACAGCGTCGCGCTCAATCTGTTCACGCAGCTGGTAACGCCGTCGTTCGGTGAGTTGCTTCGAGTCGTTGAGCAATTCGTTTTTATAGTCGGGCGGCAGGATGACAGCAGCAGCATAGACGGCTCCAGCCAGACATCCGCGTCCGGCTTCGTCGCATCCAGCCTCAACGACCCCTTCGTTATAATAGCTCTTTAACATCTGGTATCTTTGGAAATAGGGTGTTCAAATTCAGAACATCTGGCTCACACGACGTATGCCAGCCACCAGCAGGTCTACTTCGTCCTTCGTATTGTAAAGGGCAAAGGAGGCACGCACGGTTCCGGTGACGCCCAGCCGCTGCATCAACGGGTGGGCACAGTGGTGGCCGGTGCGCACGGCAATGCCGAGGCGGTCGAGCAACGTGCCCATGTCCAAGTGATGGATGTCGCCCACGAGGAACGAGATGACAGCGTCTCTTTTTGTGGTCGATGGTGAAGGGTGGATGGTGGATGGTGACAAGCCGAAGATCCGGATGCCATCGATTGTCGAGAGCTGTTCCATCGCATAGCGGGTCAGCTCTTGCTCGTGTGCCTCGATATTGTCGAGTCCCAGTTGTGAGATATAGTCGATAGCGGTGGCCAGTCCGTGGGTGGCAACATAGTCGGGCGTGCCGGCCTCGAACTTCAGAGGCGGCTGCTCGAAAGTGGTGCGCTCCCACGACACCTTGTCAATCATCTCGCCGCCACCCTGATAGGGAGGCAGCTTCTCTAACCACGCCTCTTTGCCGTAGAGCACGCCGATACCCGTGGGGCCATACATCTTATGACCGCTGAAAGCCAGGAAGTCGCAGTCCAGGTCCTGCACGTCGAGACGCATGTGGGGCGCACTCTGTGCCGCATCGACGAGCACGGGTATGCCGTGCTCGTGAGCCTTTCGGATGATGTCCTTGACGGGATTCACCGTACCTAAGACATTGCTCACGTGAGTCAGACTCAGCAGCCGGGTGCGCTCTGTCAAATAGGTTGCGACTGTGTCACAACACAACTGTCCGTCATCAGTGATGGGCAGGTGTTTCAGCACGATGCCACGCTTCTGTGCCTGCAACTGCCAGGGCACAATGTTCGAATGGTGCTCCATGTCGGTGACGACCACCTCATCGCCTGCTTGCATCTGACTTTCACAGAAGGTCTGAGCCAACAGGTTGATGCTCTCAGTGGTACCACGTGTGAAGACAACTTCCGCAGTAGAGCGGGCATGAATGAACTGGCGCACTTTTTCGCGTGCTGCCTCGTGCAGATCGGTAGCCTGCTGTGAAAGATAGTGAACGCCGCGGTGCACGTTGGCGTTCACGTTGAGGTATTCCTCGCGCATGGCGTCAAGCACGCAAAGCGGTTTCTGTGTAGTAGCCGCATTGTCCAAATAGACAAGCGGCCTATTGTAAACTTCCCTCTGGAGGATGGGGAAATCCTTTCGTATTTGTCTGATGTCGTACATGGCGTATGTTGGTCGTCAGTCTATAGAAAATGCTGCTATCGGCAGAGCTTGCATCCGGCACACTTGTTCAGTTCACCGCGGAAGCGCTTGTCGATGAGATGGTGCAGACGGTCACGCAGCGGTGTGAGCTCAATTTGGTCGACGACCTCGCGTACAAAGGCCACCTGCAATAGTGTGCGGGCTTCTTTTTCGGGTATGCCGCGCTGGCGCATGTAAAACAGGGCCTGGTCGTTGAGTTGGCCAACGGTCGAGCCATGGGCGCACTTCACGTCGTCTGCATAGATCTCGAGCATGGGTTGCGTGAACATACGGGCCTCGCGGGTGGCACAGAGGTTCTGGTTGGTCATCTGCGACGTGGTCTTCTGTGCACCGGGCTGTACCAGCACGCGTCCGGCAAAGGCACCGGTGGCCTGCTCGTCGAGTACATATTTATATAGTTCGCGCGAGGTGCAGTGGGGTGTCTGATGGGTGACCAGTGTGTTGTTGTCCACGTGCTGCTGCTTGTCGGCAATGACGCAGCCGCCTAACTCGCACTCGGCCCCCTCGCCCGCCAGCATGAGATCAAGCTTGTTGCGGGTAATGCCATTGTGCAGGGTGATGATGTTATGGCGCACGCGGCTGTTGGTTTCCTGATGAATGTAGACATTGCTCAGGCGTACGTTCTTGGCGTGTGTCTCCTCCATGCAGTAGAGATCGACCTTTGCGTTCTCCTTGGCAAAGACCTCAATGACCTGCGTGGCCAAAAAGCGACGGTCGTCGGCAGTGTGGTCGCAGAACAGCAGCTTGACCTCGGCACCTTCCTCGGCAACGATGAGCACACGGCGGTTCACCATCAGGTCGACATCGCTGCGCAGGATATTGATGACCTGGATGGTCTTGTCGACCACCACTCCACGTGGGACATAGACCAACAGACCGTCTTGGGCCAGCATGGTGTTCAGGTCGGTCAGCGCATCGTTGTCCTTGGCTGCCAGCTGGTTATAGTATTCAGCCATACCGGCGTCAGCATTCTTCAGCGAACCGATTACGACACCTTCGGGCAGCGACTTCCCGCTGTGGAACGCATCGTTCACCACGAAAAAAAGTGCCGTCGAGAGGTTGGGCACATCACAACGGAAAGCCTCGTATGGGTCAACAGGAATCGTCAGCCGCTTCAGATTCAGCCCATAGTCGGGTGCCATGAGCTTCTGTATGTCGGTATACTTGTATCGTTCGACCTTCTGACTGGGGAAACCCGTGGCTTTGAACCGTTCAAAAGCTGCTTCGCGCTGGGCATTCATCATTGCTGACGAATACTCGCAAATAAGCCCTCGGCACTGGTTATAGATATCTATGTATTGCTGTTCGCTATTCATGGTTCTCGGTTTTAAGCCAGTCGTAACCACGTTCCTGAATCTCCTGAGCCAGCTCCGGCCCGGCGGTCTTCACGATGCGGCCCTGATAGAGCACGTGAACCACGTCGGGGCGTATCATCTCCAACAGACGGTCATAATGGGTAATGACGATGCACGAGGTTTCTGGCGTCTTCAGCATGTTCACGCCTTCGGCCACGATGCGCATGGCATCGACGTCAAGTCCTGAGTCGGTCTCGTCGAGAATCGACAACGTCGGTTCGAGCATGGCCATCTGGAAAATCTCGTTTCGCTTCTTCTCGCCACCGCTGAAGCCCTCATTTACCGAGCGATTAGCCAGTTTGTTGTCCAACTGTACAATCTTCTGCTTCTCGCGCATCAGCTTCAGAAACTCATTGGCCTTCAACTCGGGCAGTCCTTGATGCTTGCGCTTCTCGTTCACGGCTGCTTTCAGGAACTGGTTCATAGGCACGCCGGGAATCTCGACAGGATACTGGAACGAAAGGAACAGTCCCTCGTGGGCACGTTCTTCCGGTTTCATCTCAAGAAGGTTCTTGCCGTTGAACCAGGCCTCGCCTTCTGTCACTTCATAGAGCGGGTTGCCTACGAGTACAGCGCTCAACGTAGACTTACCTGAACCATTAGGTCCCATGATGGCATGTGTCTCTCCGTCCTTGATGACGAGGTCGATGCCTTTCAATATCTCCTTGTCGCCTATGCGAGCGTGCAAATTCTTTACTTCTAACATAAAAATTATTCCGTTTTGCGTGCAAAGGTACGAAAAAGCCTTGAAAAGAAAGCCTATTCGATGACTTTTTTCCCCGAACAGAGTAACTGAGAACAGTTTATTGCACTTTTTAACCGAAAATGTGCAGGCGGTTGGAAACTTTTTCGTAATTTTGCGTCCAAATCAGCGAATCTATGGAAGCAATAAAGAATTTTACCGAGTTAGTAGCCCATTTGTCAACGCGCACTGAGCGTCGTCACATTGCTGTAGTATGTCCCAACGATCATAGCACACAGGAGGCAGTGGCCCGTGCGTTAGACGCAGGCATTGCCGATATTCTCATTGTCGGTGCCGACGAAGAGGCCAAGTCGTTCTTTGGAAAATATGGAGAGCGCGTACAGAGCATAGACGCCGCCGATGTGGATGATGCTGCAGCAAAGGCAGTAGCATTAGTGCGTGAAGGACGTGCTGACGTGCTGATGAAGGGATTGCTGAACACCGACAACCTCTTGCGTGCCGTACTGAACAAGGAGACGGGCATCCTGCCAAAAGGACGCGTGCTCACCCATGTTGCCTGTGCCCAGATTCCGCAGTACGAACGTCTGCTGTTCTGCACCGATGTGGCTGTGATTCCCTGTCCCACCAAGGAACAGCGTGAACAGCAACTGTGCTACATTCTTGAGACTTGCCGTAGCATGGGCATTGAGGAACCACGTGTAGCACTGATCAACTGTTCCGAGAAGGTCAGTGAGAAACACTTCCCCCATACCGTTGAGTACCGCGAATTAGTGGCAAAGGCTGAGTCGGGTGAGTTCGGACGCTGTATCGTCGACGGTCCGTTAGACCTGAAGACGTCGCTCTCGGCCGCAGCCTTGAAGAAGAAGCACATGGAGTCGCCGCTCGAAGGGCGTGCCGATGCCGTAATCTTCCCCGACATTCAGGCCGGCAACGTGTTCTACAAGACCATCACCTTGTTCTGCGGAGCCGAGACAGCAGCTATTCTAAAAGGACCGCAGGTGCCTGTGGTGCTTACCTCGCGCGGTGACAGTCCTGCCTCGAAATTCTATTCGCTTGCACTGGCTGCGCTCTAAATACCTTCAAACCTTATCAATACTATGTTAATACTCGCTGTCAATCCTGGTTCTACTTCCACGAAGATGGCCGTCTTCGAGGACGAGAAGCCCATGGTGCTGCGTAGCATCAGTCATTCGCCTGAAGAACTTTCACAGTTTGATGACGTTATCGAACAGTTGGACTACCGCAAGCAACTCATTCTGAAAGAGTTGGAACGCATGAACGTTGACCTGGCCTTCGATGCTGTCATCGGGCGCGGTGGACTGGTCAAGCCCATTGCCGGTGGTGTCTATGAAATCAACCAGCTGATGCTCGACGACACCCATTCGGGCATAGCCATGCACAATCATGCCTGTAATCTGGGGTGCCTGATAGCCTACGAGATAGCCAAGAACATTCCTCATTGCCGCTCGTTCATTGCCGACCCCGGTGTCGTCGACGAGCTGAACGACTATGCCCGCATCAGCGGTTCACCACTGATGAACCGCATCTGCATCTGGCATGCGCTGAACCAGCGCGCCATTGCGCGCCGCTTTGCCAGTGAGATTGGAAAGAAATACGAGGACTTGAACCTGATCATCTGCCATTTGGGTGGTGGCATCTCTGTGGCGGCTCACGACCACGGACGTGCCGTCGATGCCAACAATGCGCTGGACGGCGAGGGACCTTTCTCCCCAGAGCGCGCAGGAAGTTTGCCCGCTGCTGACCTGATACGCCTTTGTTTCAGTGGAAAGTACACCGAGAAGCAGCTACTGAAGCGTATTGCCGGCAAAGCAGGACTGAACGCACATCTCGGTACCAATAGCGCCATGGAGATTGAGCGACGTATCAGCGAGGGCGACAAGCATGCCGAACTCATCCTGAATGCCATGATCTATCATGTGGCCAAGAATATCGTGGCTGAGGCCGCTGTGCTCTTCGGCAAGGTCGATGCCATCCTCCTTACTGGCGGTATGGCACGGTCGGAGTATATCATCAGCCGCCTGCGTCAGCGCATCGACTTCATAGCACCCACCTATTGTTTCCCAGGTGAGGACGAACTGGAGGCACTGGCCCTCAACGCGCTTGACGTGTTGCGCGGCAAGCGCGAGGTGTCCATCTACGAATAGCGGCTCCTACTTCTTTTTCTTGGGTCGGCGACGAGCCCAGCCTTCCTCTGAGAAGTCGGGTTTCTCGCCTTTCAGCTCCATCGATTTCATCAGGCTGCGCCAATCGTTTTTACCGATGAAATCGCGGTTTTTGGAGCTATTTCGCGTCTTTTTCCTATACTCATCGTCGTCTTTTCGCGCTCTTGAATTCGGCTTTGACGTTCCTGCTGTTGCTGGTTTAGCGTCGTCTTCGGCATCGTTGCAGCGCACCTGCCGTCCGTGATAGCGTATGCCGGTGAGCTGCGTCATCACCTTGCGGGCATCCTTCTCGGGCACCTCGAAATACGAGATGGTGTCGAGTAGGTCTATGTGACCAACCTCCTGACGACCACCCACATAGCGGTTCAGCGTCTGCATGAGCACGCCGGGATAGAAGCCGTCGCGTTTTCCAAGGTTGATGAATAGTCGGCGGTAGCCTGGCTGTGCCTTGTTCATGCGTTTCTGCCGGTCGTTCTGCGGCTGCTTTTCTTTCTTTCCGATGACTGGTTTCTCTATCTCAGGCGCGTCAGCATAGTAAGAAAGAAACTTACCGAACTCCATGGATACGATCTTCTTGATGATCTCCTCCTTATCCATGTACTCAAAATAGCGTGCAATATCCTCCATGAACGGAGCTATCTCCTCGTCGTCAACGTCGGTTTTCACAATCTGGTCCATCACCTTGTAGAGCTGTTTCTTACAGATTTCCTCAGGCTTTGGTATCTCGGCCTCGACGAAATCCTTGCCGATTTCCTTCTCGATGGCGCGTATCTTGTGTTTTTCTTTGGAGTGGACGATACTGATGCTTGTACCCTTCTTGCCGGCGCGGCCTGTGCGTCCGGAGCGGTGCGTGTAGTTCTCGATGTCGTCGGGCAGACCGAAGTTAATGACGTGCGTCAGGTCGTCGACGTCGAGACCGCGTGCTGCCACGTCGGTAGCCACGAGCAGTTGCGTCAGGTGCTGACGGAACTTCTGCATCGTCAAGTCGCGCTGCTGCTGCGACAGGTCGCCATGCAGTGACTCGGCGTTATATCCGTCCTTGATGAGTTTGTCGGCAATCTCCTGCGTCTCGATCTTCGTCCGGCAGAAGATGATGGCGAATATCTTCGGATAGAAGTCCACGATGCGCTTCAGTGCCAAGTATTTGTCCTTCGCGTGCACCATATAATAGATGTGATTCACGTTCTCAGCGCCCTCGTTACGAGAGCCCACGACTATCTCTTCGTGGTTCTTCAGATATTTCGTGGCTATCTTTTCGACCTCACGGCTCATGGTAGCCGAGAACATCAGCGTGGCATGTTCCTCGGGAAGCGATTCGAAAATATCGTTGATGGCATCCGAGAAGCCCATGTTCAGCATCTCGTCGGCCTCGTCGAGCACGATGCTCCTCACCTCCTCCAAATGGACAAAACCACGGTTCTTCAGGTCGATGAGTCGGCCAGGCGTGGCAACGATAATCTGTACGCCCTTCTTCAGTGCACGTATCTGTGGCTCGATGGCTGCACCGCCATAGACGGCTTCCACATGAATGCCGTCCAAATATTTGGCAAAGTCGCGTAGGTCGTCGGTAATCTGCAGGCACAGCTCGCGCGTCGGACTGAGCACCAGTGCCTGCGTCTCGCGTCGGGAGGTGTCTATACGCTGCAACAACGGAATGCCGAAGGCAGCCGTCTTGCCCGTTCCCGTCTGCGCCAGGGCGATGACGTCGCGCATCTCTGTGCCCTCTCCTTCGTCCGGCATGGTTTGCAACAGGTGTGGAATCACTGCTTCCTGCACTGGCATGGGTGTTACGAACCCCAGCTCTTCAATGGCGCGTCGTACCTCGGCACATACGCCCAGTTCTTCAAAAGTCTTCATCTGATGGTGGATTTTGCTTGCAAAGTTACTCATTTTTAAATAATTATTTGTACTTTTGCGGCAAAATTCGCAAAATAATCTGTAATATGAAGCTTTGTGTTTTCTGCTCGGCCAACAACGGGTTGGATCCTGACTATATTGACATGGCCAGGCAACTGGCTCTTTGGGCTGCCTCGAATGGGCACACCATTGTGTTCGGAGGCCACGATGCAGGCCTGATGCACACGGTGAGCAAGGCCGCAAAACAGGCCGGTGGCACGGTCGTAGGCGTGGTGCCCCGGCGCATCGAGGAGATGGGGCGGCTCAGTCCGTGGCTCGACGAGCATATTCCCTGCGAGGATCTTACCGACCGCAAGCAGTTGATGATGGATCGTAGTGATGCCTTTATCATCCTGCCTGGCGGCATCGGAACGCTCGACGAGCTGTTTACGGTCACATCGATGAAAACGCTCGACTTCCACCAGAAGCCCATTATCCTGTGGAACATGAAAGGTTTCTGGGACTCACTTGTGCGGTGTCTCGACGACCTGCAACAAAAAGGCGTCACTCGGAAGCAATGGCGCGAATATATCACAGTCGTCAGCTCGCTGGAAGAGGTGAAGGATAGTTTAGAGCATAGAGTGTAAAGTTTTAAGTGTAGAGTTTAGAGTTTGCTACCGCAATGAATATAACCGACTTTGAAATCATGGCACCGGTGGGTTCGCGCGAGTCGCTCGCGGCTGCCATTCAGGCAGGTGCCGACAGCATCTACTTTGGTATCGGACGGCTGAACATGCGTGCTCATTCGGCCTCGGCGTTTACCATCGACGACCTTCGTGAGATTGCACAGACCTGCTCCGAGCACGGTATCAAGAGCTACCTCACTGTCAACACCATTATCTATCAGGAGGATCTCGATGACATGCGCCACATCATCGATGCTGCCCGTGAGGCAGGCATCTCGGCAGTCATAGGGAGCGATGTGGCCGTGATGCAATATTGCAGGACACCCCTCGGTTCGCCCGACGGGTCGAAGATGGAGGTCCATCTATCCACCCAGCTGAACATCTCGAACGTCGAGGCGTTGAAGTTCTACGCTCAGTTTGCCGATGTGGTTGTGCTGGCTCGCGAGTTGCGCATGGAACAGGTGGCCGACATCCACCGACAGATTGAGGAGCAGCACATCTGCGGCCCCTCGGGTCAGCCCGTCCGCATCGAGATGTTCTGTCATGGTGCCTTGTGCATGGCCGTCTCAGGCAAGTGCTACATGAGCCTGCACGAGGCCAACCGCTCAGCCAACCGTGGCGAGTGCGTTCAGATATGCCGCCGTTCCTACACCGCAACCGATAACGAGACGGGCCACCAGTTAGAGATTGACAACAAGTACATCATGAGTCCAAAGGACCTGAAGACCATACGCTTCATCGACAAGATGATGGAGAGCGGCGTCAGGGTGTTCAAAATCGAGGGGCGTGCCCGTGGACCAGAGTATGTCTACACAGTGGTGAAGTGCTATAAGGAAGCTATCCAGGCCGTTGTCGACGGCACCTTCACCGACGAGCGCAAAGACGAGTGGGACGAGCGCTTGGCCCGCGTCTTCAACCGTGGCTTCTGGGACGGCTATTATCAGGGCCAGACGCTGGGAGAGTGGAACAAGAACTATGGCTCGAACGCCACCGAGCACAAAGTCTACATCGGCAAGGGCGTGAAATATTTCTCGCGTCTCGGTGTAGCCGAGTTCACCGTCGAGGCCAATACCTTCCGCCTCGGCGACAAACTATTAGTCACCGGTCCTACTACGGGAGTGATGTATCTCACTGCCACCGAAATCCACGACAATGATGGAAATCCCGTCAGCGAGGCGCCACAGGGCACCCGTGTGGCCATCCCCGTAACTGCGAAAGTGCGCCCGAGCGACAAACTGTTTAAATTAATAACTGATAGTGAATAATGACCATCAACGAACGACAAGACGAAATCATCGACGAGTTCACCGGCCTTGACGACTGGATGGACCGTTACCAGCTGCTCATCGACATAGGCAACGACCAGGAGCCGCTGCCAGAGCAGTACAAGACTGACCAGAACCTTATCGACGGCTGTCAGAGCCGCGTGTGGCTACAAGCCGACTATCGAGACGGGCGCATCTTTTTTGCCGCCGAGAGCGACGCACTCATTGTGAAGGGCATCGTCTCCCTGCTCATACGCGTGCTCAGCGATGCCACGCCACAGGAGATCCTCGATGCCGACCTCTACTTTATCGACCAGATAGGACTGAAGGACCACCTGTCACCCACCCGTTCAAACGGACTTCTCGCCATGGTGAAGCAGATGCGCCTGTATGCCCTTGCCTATCAGAACAAGAACTGACGAAGTGTCCGTTGCGTCATGGACTATCGTGAACTATGCCGTGAACTGGTTGGAAACTACGACGAGCGCGAGGCGCGTGCCGTAGTGATGTGGCTGCTTGACGTTGCGTTTGGCCTCACATCTACTGAGGTGTTGTGCGGAGCATTGGACCATCTTTCCCACGAGCAGTGTCTACAGCTACGGCGTATGATGGACCGGCTACGTGATGGCGAACCAGTTCAGTATGTTGTGGGCATGGCCGATTTTGGCCCGCACCAGTTCGTTGTTGGACCCGGTGTGCTGATTCCGCGTCCTGAGACCTACAAACTATGTCAGTGGGTAGTAGCCGATAGCGCTACGGCTACAGCCGAAGCCGATGTACTCGACATAGGCACGGGCAGTGGATGCATTGCCATTACACTTGCCTTAGCGTTGCCTCAGGCATGTGTCACAGCATGGGATGTATCGCCAGCCGCACTCGAAATAGCCAGGAATAACGCAAAAATCAACGATTCCATCATCTCCTATGAACTTTGCGACGCACTCTGTCCCCCTTCCGACGAGGCTCGATGGGACATTATCGTGAGCAACCCGCCCTATGTCTGCGAGAGCGAGCGAAAGGATATGGAGTCGCGTGTGCTCGACCATGAACCGTCGCTGGCACTCTTCGTACCCGACAATGATCCGCTACGCTATTATCGTGCCATTGGCAGTTATGCTTTCAAGGCACTGAAACCCGGTGGCAGGCTATTCTTCGAACTGAATGCGGCATACGCTGCCGACACCAGAAGCATGCTCAAAACAATAGGCTATGGCTGTGTGGAGTTACGCGACGATCAGTTCGGGCGACCTCGATTCCTCAAAGCAATGATATAGATAGACACATGAAAGAACCCAAGAAGATGACTGTTGAACAGGCTTTTCAGCGTTTAAGTGCCCTTTGCGCCCAAGCCGAGCACTGCCAATACGAGATGTTGGAGAAGATGCGTGCTTGGGGAATGGATGACGAAGCGCAAGCCAGCGTCATGGAACGTCTCGTCACCCTACATTATGTCGATGATGAGCGCTACTGTCGAGCCTTTGTCCGCGATAAGATTCGCTATAACAAGTGGGGCAGACGTAAGGTGGAACAGGCGTTGTGGACGAAGCATATCGACGATGATATACGACGTTCAGTTCTCGATGAAATCGACGAAAACGAGTATATTTCCGTACTAAAGCCAATGCTTCAGCAGAAACGCAAGTCCGTTCGTGCTGCCTCAGAATACGAATGCCGTACGAAGCTCATGCGTTGGGCCTTGGGGCGAGGATTCGACATGAACATCATTAGGCAGTGCATGGATGTAAACGAAGATGAAGACGAGTTTCTGGACGAGGATTTTTGACCTTGTGGCACCACGTGCCTGTGCCGTCTGCGGCTGTAGGCTTAGTCCTAACGAAAGCGTGCTATGTGCCAGATGCCACCTACACCTGCCACTCACGGGGTTTGAGAAACATCCCGATGACAACGAGATGGCACAGCGTTTTTGGGTGCAAATCCCCATAGAACGGGCAGCGGCACTCTTTTTCTACGAAGCACAGTCAGAGTTGGCACGTATGATCTATGACATGAAATACCACCACCGACCCGATATTGGTGAGTCACTGGGACGGATTACAGCACGCCTGTTTGTTGCCCAAGATTTCTTCCGTGACATTGATGCCATCATACCTGTGCCACTGAGCCGCTGGCGCTACTGGCAGAGGGGCTACAACCAGAGTGAAGAAATAGCTCGCGGCGTGGCCGATGTTACGGGCTTGCCGATATATAATAAGGTGGTAAGGCGCACGCGTTTTGATCAGAGTCAGACCCGTTTGTCGCCTTATGAGCGACGTACGAACACCGCAGAAGCGTTTCAATTGGTCGATGGAGATAAGATACGCGGACTACATTTGTTGATCGTTGATGATATCGTCACCACTGGAGCTACTATTCTTGCTCTTGCCAGCGAACTACAACGGGCGGGCGACATGCGGTTCAGTGTGTTGTCGCTGGGTTACTCAAAATCTTGAATCTCATATTTCTTAGCATACAAAACAACAAACAATCATGCACAACGACCAACAGCACCCATTACAGCGTTTCGCTTTCTGTCCTGTCTGCGGCAGCAGCGCGTTCCACATCAACAACTTCAAGAGCAAGCATTGCGACCACTGCGGATTCACCTACTATGCCAATCCGTGTTCAGCAACAGCGGCTTTTATTTTCGATACCGACGGTCGTCTGCTCGTAGCACGCCGTGCCAAGGAGCCGGCACGCGGCACGCTCGACTTGGTGGGAGGCTTTGTCGATATGGATGAGACCATTGAGGAAGGTATGCGACGCGAGATTCGCGAGGAGACAGGACTCGTTGTGGAGAACATGGAATACCTGTTTTCACTACCCAACCACTATCTCTACTCTGACATGCTCATCCATACGGTCGATATGTTCTTCCGTGTGCGGGTGCCATCGGGAACTCCCGTCCGTGCCGACGACGATGCCGCTGAGCTTTTCTGGCTTCCTCTCAGCGAGGTCGACGCCGCTCTATTCGGGCTTGATAGCATCAGCAGAGGCGTGGCCCGGTATATTGAGGAAGTATTAAAAAACGTAAAAATGTGATATATAAATAAGGTGGAAGCAAAACTTTTGCGTACTTTTGCAGCCAAAAATCAAAAAAACGATAGGAAAAGACATGCAGAAGAACCTGGTTATTGTTGAGTCGCCTGCCAAGGCGAAGACCATAGAGAAGTTTCTCGGCGAAGACTACAAGGTGATGTCGAGCTACGGTCACATTCGCGACCTGAAGAAAAAGGAACTGAGTATCGACGAGGATACGCTTGAACCTGAATATGAAATTCCTGACGAGAAGAGAAAGTTGGTAAGCGAACTGAGGTCGCAGGCCAAGAAAGCCGAGAAGGTATGGCTCGCAAGCGATGAAGACCGCGAGGGAGAAGCCATCTCGTGGCACCTGTGTGAGGTGCTGGGGTTAGACGAGCAGAAGACCAGTCGCATCGTATTTCATGAGATTACCAAGCCGGCTATCGTCGAGGCCATCGAGCATCCTCGCCATCTCGACATGAACCTGGTCAATGCCCAGCAGGCACGTCGAGTGCTCGACCGCCTTGTGGGCTTCAAGCTCTCACCCGTGCTTTGGCGTAAAGTGAAACCTGCCCTCTCAGCCGGACGTGTGCAGAGCGTTGCCGTAAGGCTCATCGTGGAGCGCGAACGCGAGCTGAAAGCTTTCAAGAGCGAGACCTTCTACAGCGTGCAGGGCATCTTCGGCGTACAGAATGCCGACGGTTCGCAGAGCGAGGTGAAAGCAGCGCTGTCCACTCGACTGAAGACCGAGAAGGAGGTGGAGCAGTTCCTTGAGATGTGCAAGAATGCCAACTTCACCATCAGTCAGATACAGAAGAAACCCATGAAGCGCACACCGGCGCCTCCCTTCACTACATCGACACTACAGCAGGAAGCAGCACGCAAACTGGGCTTCACCGTGAGCCAGACAATGATGGTGGCACAACACCTCTATGAAAACGGACGCATCACCTACATGCGTACCGACTCGGTGAACCTTTCAGGGCTGTGTCTCAACGCATCGAAGGAGAAAATCACCGAACTCTACGGATCGGAATACTCCAAGCTGCGCCAGTATCACACCTCGTCGAAGGGGGCACAGGAAGCCCACGAGGCCATCCGTCCTACCTACATGGACCAGACCACAATCGAGGGAACAGTGCAGGAACGCCGACTCTACGACCTGATTTGGAAGCGCACTGCCGCCAGCCAGATGAGCGATGCCGAGATCGAGAAGACTACCGCCAACATCAGGATTGATGGTGGATTAAAGAACGATGATAATTACGAGTTCATTGCTCAGGGCGAGGTGGTGAGGTTCGACGGATTCCTGAAGGTTTATCGTGAGTCGCAGGATGAAGACGAGAACACCGATCATGAGGAGATGACCCACGTACTGCCTCCCCTCAACGAGGGACAGGAGCTGACACGCCGCGAAATCAGCGCCACCGAGCGCTACAGCGTGGGACCGCAGCGATATACCGAAGCTTCGCTCGTACACAAGCTCGAAGAGCTGGGTATCGGCCGTCCTTCGACCTACGCACCGACCATCTCTACCATTCAGCAGCGCGAGTATGTCATCAAGGGCGACAAGAAAGGCGAGGAGCGCCAGTATGCAGTCATTACGCTCAAGGGTAAGCTTATCTCACAGAAAAACCGCGTGGAGATTGCCGGTTCTGACAAGGGCAAACTTATTCCCACCGACATCGGTGTCGTGGTCAACGACTTCCTCATGGAGCATTTCCCCGGTATCATGGACTATAACTTCACAGCGAAGGTAGAACAGGACTTCGACCAGATTGCCGAAGGCAAAGAACAGTGGAACACGATGATGCACGACTTCTACAAAGCCTTCGAGCCCACTGTTGAGAAGACTATCAACGCCCGTTCTGAACACAAAGCCGGTGAGCGCCAGTTGGGCGTAGACCCGAAGACCCGCAGACCCGTGTTCGTGAAGATTGGTCGCTTCGGTCCGGTTGTACAGATAGGAACTGCCGACGATAAGGACAAACCGCAGTTTGCCCACCTACCCAAGGAGCTCGGCTTAGAGACCATCACCCTTGAACAGGCTCTCGACCTGTTCCGTCTGCCCCGCATGCTTGGCGAGTATGAAGACGAGCCCATCACCGTTGGCTCGGGTCGCTTCGGTCCATACGTGCTCCACAAAAAGCAATATACATCACTGCCCAAAGGTGTCGATCCCCTGTCGGTGACCATTGCCGATGCCGTGCGCCTGATTGAGGAGAAGCGACGTCAGGAGACCCAGAAACACCTGAAGACCTTTGACGAGGATCCATTGCTCGAGGTGATGAACGGTCGCTATGGCCCCTATCTCTGCTACGACGGTAAGAACTACCGCATGCCCAAATCTATGCATGAGCGTGCCAAGCAGCTCACCTACGAGGAGTGCATGAATGTCATCAACAAAAATGAAAAATGAGAAATGAGACTCATTTCTCACTTCTCATTTTAAAATTATGCGCAGAATCATATTAATCGGTTACATGGGTGCCGGCAAGACCACGATAGGCAAGGCACTGGCTCGGCACCTTGGGTTGCCGTTCTACGACCTTGACTGGTACATTGAGACCCGTCGGCGCAAGACCATTCCGCAAATCTTCAGCGAGGTTGGCGAGGACGGTTTTCGCAAGATCGAGCACAACATGCTCCATGAGGTAGCCGAATTTGAGGACGTTGTCATCAGCTGCGGTGGCGGCACACCCTGTTTCTTCGACAATATCGACTATATGAACCAGCAGGCGCAGGTGGTCTACCTTAAGGCCACGCCTCAGGTGCTCTACGAACATTTAGTCATGAGCAAGCACGAGCGCCCACTGCTCAAAGGAAAATCGCCCGACGAGCTTATCACCTTCATTACCACCCAGCTCGCTGCCCGCGAATCATTTTATTCCAAGGCACGCTATCATTTCGACGTATCGGTCATGGATAATCTTGACAAGGTGAATACAACTGTCATCCAACTGTTGGAAAAACTTAAAAATTCGTAGTTTTTTAGCACCGATTAGTTATAATCTACCATATTTGCGGCATTTTTTTAATAAAATGCCGTTTTTTTTTGTTTGTTTCGAAGAAAATATTTACTTTTGCAGTTCATAATTATGCAACCACGTGCATACAATTGCGTTATCTTTAGATAGAGAAACCATTATTACGCGCACGAACATAATATTAAACATTCAATAACCAAATTTTTTTAGTAGTTAGTATTAATTTAAAATTTTCAAAGTATGGGTAAATCATTCACTCAACTGTTGATGGGACTCGCAGCTGCATTGCTGCTTGCTGTCCCTGCCCAGGCTGCACCGCAGACTAAGGCCGTCCGTAAGGCCCACACGCTGCACGCAGTGAAGAACCTGGCAAAGAGCCAGAGCCTCATCGGCGACAAAGCCCTGAAGCGCCTGATGCTCGAGAAAGAAAAGAAAGAAGCTCAACTTCCCGACCTGCAGAAGCAGCTCATCGAGAAGGAGCAGGAAGAAGCATGGGTCAACGGACAGGCTCCCTGGAAGGCCCAGGCTCAGACTTCCAAATCTGAGTTCAGAACCAACCGCAACGGTCAGAATACTGGCAAGAGCATTAACGCCCGCGCCCTCGACCTGACCCTTGTGTCGACTGCTGCTTCTATGTCACGCGGCCCGCTGAAGAACATCGAGTCTGAGGAAGAGGTTGATGAGAACGGAATCATCATTACCCCTGACAAGGGCGAGCATAAGTTCTATACACGTGCCGGTACGGCCTACTACCTACAAGGTAGTTCTGTTTATTCTCAGCAACAGAGCGGTCGTGTAGAGCTCGTCGAGACTCCCGACGGTACCGTCTATGTTAAAAACATCGTGTCCCTTTATACTACCGATGCTTGGGTGAAGGGTACCATAGACAACAATGTCCTTACCATTCCTGTCAATCAGCCAGTTGCCTATAGCACCGACTACGCTACTACCCTAAGCGTATGCTGGGGCTCTTATGATAGTAATAATGGCTTTTCCCGTCTGGACACCCCGACCATCACATTTACCATCAACGGTGATGTGCTTACCTTGCAGGGCAGCGATGCATATACCTTCGTTGGCATCTACTGGGACGATGACAATTCGTTCTCAGGCTATGCCGACTTCGGGACCGTTTGGACCCTCGATCCCGATTACGAGCCTCTCTCCGTTTACACCATCACTCCTCCGGAGGGCCTCCAGACCGAGACCTGGTACACCGTTGGTGATGATGATGGCGAAAACACCTCTGGCGAAGTCAACCTTGGCTTTGACGGTAGCGATGTCTATATCCAGGGCATCTTTGAAGAGTTCCCCGAGGCTTGGGTGAAGGGTACCATTGACGGCACCACCGTTACCTTCGACGGTCTGCAGTATCAGGGTATCTACAGCAGCAAATACGAAATCTACGCTGTTGGTGCCGACGCTGCTGCTACCGACCTTGAGAACTTCACGATGACTTACGATGCCATAGCCGGCACGTTCACAGCTAACAACTGTCTGCTGGCCAACGCCTCTACCGGGGAGATTTATGCCCTACACTTCTTCAACAGCTTCGTTATTACCAAGGAGGCTCCCGCTCCCTTCGTTATTGACGAACTGCCTTACCTGAACACATTGACCACCGCGGACGAGTTCGACCTGTTCACGGTTATCGACGCCAATGAGGACGGTAAGACCTGGATCTTCAGTTCCAGCACTGGAACCTACTATACCTATCACTCTACTAATGATGGTGACGACTGGCTCATCTCGCCTGCTATCAAGCTCGAGGCTGGCAAGAAGTACCATTTTGCCATCGATGCCAAGAACTCTGGTTATCCCGAGCGCTTCGAAGTGAAGCTCGGTGCTGAGGCTACCGTAGAAGCTATGACCACCGAGGTTATCCCCGCTACCGATGTTACTACGAAGGAGTTTGTCACTTCTGAGGCTAATGCCGTCACCGTTGCTGAGGATGGCTACTACTACTTTGGTATCCACGCCATCTCTGACGCTGACGAGTACCGTCTTATCGTAGCTAACTTCCTCGTCGAGGTAGCTGCAGATCCTCAGACTCCCGAAGCTATTTCCGATCTCGCTGCTGAGGCACTTGCCGACGAGCTGGGTGCTACCCTTACCTTTACCGCTCCTGCCAACAGCATCGACGGCAATGCCCTGACCGATAACCTTACCAGTGTTGACATCTATCGCGACGGACAGGTCATAAAGACCTTCGGACCTGCTGCTGACATCGACTGGCTTGCTGCCGAGCAGGGTTACGAGGATGCTGAAGATGTCGCAGCCATAGACTTTGGCTCGGGCATCACCGCTACAACCGCTGATGGTGGCAACACCAACACTCCGAAGTACTACAATAGTGGTACTGCTCTCCGCATGTATGTCAACAACACCCTTACTCTGAAAGGTGGTACCTTCACGAAGGTCGTGTTTACACTCACCGGCAATGCAAACCAAAAGAACCTGTCAGCTAACGTGGGTGAGTACTCGCTTAGCGGTAACACTGGCACATGGACTGGTGAGGCTGACGAGATTGTCTTCACTGTTCCTACTGGACAGGCTCGCATCCAGTCTATCCACATTGAGACTGCCGGTACCGAGATTACTCCGAGCATGGCTATGACCTATGTCGACAAGGCTGAAGACCTTACCATTGGTAACCACACCTATGGCGTAAAGGCTTCTAACGCCTATGGCACCAGCAAGATGAGTAATGAGGTGACCATCTTCCTCTCTGCTACCCTCACCGTGCCTTATGTGGCCGACCTTACCCAGCAGGATATCTTCGGTCTCTTCAATGTGATCGACGCCAACAGCGATAACAGCACCTGGGGTTGGAGCTCTACCAGAGGTACATACTATTACTATAACGGCAACAACGCTGGCGATGATTATCTCATCACCATGCCCATCAAGCTCGAGGCAGGCAAGAACTACAACGTAGCCGTTACGGCAAAGTCTGCCGGCTATACCGAGTCCTTTGAGGTTGTTCTGGGTACCGAGGCTACCATTGCCGGTCTCAGCACGACTATCCTTGACAATGTGGTTGTCGAGAACGAGGACTTTGAGACATTTGAGAACGTGTTCACCGTCAGCGAGAGTGACAACTACTACGTGGCCATCCACGCCACCAGCCCTGCTGACCAGTTCATTCTGAGTGTCAGCAAGCTTGCCATCGAGAATGGTCCGTCAGACGCAGCTCCCGCAGCTCCCGAGGTGACAGTCGTTCCTGATCCCGAGGGTGCCCTGAAGGCTACCATTAACATTACCGCTTCGACTGTCGATTTCGGAGGCAACGCACTTACCAGCAACACCGACTTCCAGATTCTGCGCAACGACGAGGTCGTCGGCACCATCACTGGTATTGCTCCCGGTACTGAGACCAGCTTCGTCAACGAGGTCGACTCTGCTTACTTCTATACCTATCAGGTTATCGCCTCTAACGCCGAGGGCGAGGGCGGCAAGTCTGAGAAGATCGAGGTATTCGTTGGTACTGACGTTCCTGCAGCCGTCGAGAATCTCGCTGTTGCCGACCAAGGCACCAGCCTCCTCTTCTCTTGGGACAAGGTTGGCAACGAAGGTCTGAACGGTGGTTATGTCAACCCCGCCAACGTAGACTACAACCTCTGGTCGCTCAAGATTGTCGAGAGCATGTTTGGCAGCTACCTCGACTTCGACGAAATGCTCTCTACCCAGCGCGACGCTGCTTCTGCTACCTTAGAAGCAAATACTGATGAGGGCGAACAGGACTACAGCTACTACGCTGTCCAGACCGCTAACGAGACTGGCGAGGGTGGTGTCGATTACCTTTCTGTGCTCACAGGTAAGCCATACGACCTGCCCGTCATTGAGGGCTTCACTGGTGGTTCTTTCCACTATCTCTGGGACTACTATGGTGACATTACCGGCTCTTCTGACACTTCTGACGGTGACGATATCGCTCTGAAGTTCTACTCTGAGGAAGAAGGCATCTACTACTTTACATCTGGTAAGCTCAACCTGAAGAGTGCTGCCAATCCTTACCTGTTCTTCGACGTGAAGAGTTCCAACGTCAGTCAGATTGTTGTCATCGGCAGCATGAATGGCGGTGAGGCTGAGCCTCTGAAGACAGTCAATGTTACCGACGAGTACACCACCGTCAAGGTGCCCCTCACTGAGTTGCGCAACAGTCGCTACGCTCAGGTAGGCTTCGTCTATCAGATTGTTAATCCCACCGAGATTGATATTGACTGGTCTACTTACGAATACATCTACAACTGGGGTGACACGCTGTTAGCCGACAACTTCAAGATTGTTGACCTGCTCGAGTACGACATGGCCATCGATGCCACCGCACCTGCAACCGTGAAGGCTGGTACCACCGCTCAGGTGAAGCTTGCTGTGACCAATCAGGGCGATAATGCAGCCAAGAACTACACTGTGAAGCTGTTGAAGGGCGAGGAGGAACTCTTCTCTGAGACCGTTGCCGACGAGCTTGGCTTCTACGAGACTAAGGAGTTCACTGTCGACTATCCTACCACCATCTTCACCGAGGCTGGCGACGTGACCCTCACCGCTAAGGTCATCTACGAGAACGACCTCGACGAGGACAACAACATCACCGAGGTGTCCTTTACCGTTGTAGCTCCGAGCCAGACACCTGTCTCTGACCTCGTTGCTGCCCAGCAGGAGAACACCATCGTTGCTACGTGGACTGCACCTGAGGCTTCTGCTGCCGAGGTTACCGAGAGCTTCGAGGACGGTCTTAACGGCTGGACTGCTATCGACGCTGATGGTGATGGCTTCAACTGGGATACCCATGTCAACACTGGCGAGGGTAACTACAGCACCCACACTGGTGACGGTTGCGCATGGTCGGCCAGCTACGATAACGACACTAATGCAGCTCTGACACCTAACAACTGGCTCGTTTCTCCGCAGGCTATCCTCAACGGTACCTTCACGTTCTGGGCACAGGGTCAAGATGCCAACTATGCTGCTGAGCACTTCGCCGTCTACGTCTCTACCACCAGCGCTACTGATGTCACCACCTTCACCAAGGTGTCCGACGAGTTCATCGCTACCGGTGAGATGACCGAGTACTCTGTCGACCTGAGCTCTTATGCTGGTCAGACTGGTTGGATTGCTATCCGTCACTACAACGTCAGCGACATGTTCGTTCTCGTTGTCGACGACATCACCTTCCTCACCACTGGTTCTGCACCTGAGAAGTTCAATGTCTACCTCGACGAGGAGCTTGTGACCACCGTCACCGAGCCCACCGCTACCATCGAGAACATCACCAACGGCAGCCACAAGGTCAGCGTCACTGCTGTCTACGCTAACGGAGAGTCAGCACCTGCCAGCGTCACTGTTGAGGTCAGCGATGTCGTAGGTATCGATCAGATTCTTGCTTCTGGCAAGAAGGTCGACGTCTACAGCACCGACGGTCGCATGGTACGTCAGCAGGCTACGAGCCTGAGCGGCTTGAAGGCTGGTGTCTATGTCATCGACAACAAGAAGGTTGTTGTGAAGTAAACTTGACTTACACAGTATTTTGTGTATGAATAATAAGAAAGGTATCGTGTCACATCGTTGGCACGATACCTTTTCGTTTTCCATGTCACCGTTGCTGCGTCTGGTGCCATGGTTGGTGGCGGGCATTATCGTGCAACCGCTTCTTCCATTCTGTTGGCATCCGTGGCCGTTTGTGGCATGCGTCGTCGTGGCATTTGCCGCTCGTCGACATCCGCTGCTGCAGAGTGTCTGTATTGGTCTGAGCACGTTGCTGCTCGGCACACTTCTCACGTCTATGCAACGACAGCGGCTTACGTTTCCTACCAATGACAGATGGCAAACGGTAGAGGCAGTGGTCGCTTCGGAACCAGTGGAGAAACCGCGCAGTGTAGCTGTCGACCTGCTGCTCACTGCCAATGGCCGACGCGTTAAAGCCTATCTGGCCAAGGACAACCGGAGCCTGCGCATTGTTCCTGGCGACGGACTGATGCTCACCACTCGTATCGAACCTACCTACGATATTCATTATAACGGCTTCGACTATGGCCACTATTTGTTGGTGAACGGCTTCACCAGTCGCTGTTTTGTCCGTAAGGATGACTGGAAAAAAGCGGCAGTATCCATTGCCACGCTTTCGATTGTCGACCGTATAAAGCTGAAAACACTGCGCTGGCGCCATCACCTGCTGCAACGCTTCAAGTCTTTGGCGGCAGCCGATTCCGACAGCTACGGCGTAATGGCCGCTATGACCTTAGGCGACCGGTCGGCCATCAGTAACGATCTGCGTGCCTCCTATTCATTGACGGGTGCTTCTCACGTGCTGGCACTGAGCGGTCTACACATGAGTATACTCTACTGCCTGATCTCCATGCTCACGTTTGTAGGCCGTCGCATGTTGATTATCCGTGCTCTAACCATAGTCCTTTTCTGGTCGTTTGCAATGCTTACCGGCCTTAGTCCCAGCGTGGTGCGCTCGGCATTAATGCTCACCCTTGCTGCCATCATCACGCTGCGTGGCACACGTAGCCTGTCGGTGAATAGTCTCAGCCTTGCGGCTATCGTCATGCTCATAGCCAGTCCGCTAACGCTCTACGACGTGGGCTTCCAGCTTTCCTTCCTTGCTGTCTTTGCCATTGTAATGCTTATGCCACTCATGGAACGCATACTTCCTCCTTTCTTCCTACTACGCCATCCGTTCCTGCGTATTGTCTGGAGCATCGTGGCCGTGAGCATTGCGGCACAAATGGGCACTGCTCCGCTTGTGGCCTATTATTTCGGACGACTTCCTCTCTATTTTATCATTACCAATTTCTTAGTCATCCCCGCTGCATACGCCATCTTATGGCTCAGCTTGACCTATCTGATCCTGCCGTTTACGGTGGTGGGACAGTCGCTGCTTTTCGTTGTTTCCAAACTCAACGCAGGGCTCAAGGCCATGTCAGCGTGGCCTTATGCCAGTATAGGCCCGTTGCAATTGTCACCAGTTCAAGTGGTCGCAATCTATGTGGTCGAGGTCTGTCTCGTCCTTACCATCTGTATCTTAGCTGCAAACCGACTTCGGTCATATAAGGCTTGCTGATGGTCTGTAGCCCAGTGCCAATCTCTTCACGATCGGTATAGTGCGTGTGGCCTATGCGTACGTACCCCTGCCACCGTCCCATGTCAGCCCGCGCCAGCAGCGCTATTCGCCAGCCGCGGCCCGAATAGGATGCGAAGCCATACTGATGAGGCATCTGACGCTCATAAAGATAGAGCCGGGAGGCATAGCTGTCGCTGTCGAACCAGGCACTTGTTGCCCATAGTTGCCATCGCTTGTGATGCCAAGTGGCAGTCTCGCTGAGCATAAACCCGTGGTCGGTGTTATAGGGCTCATTGGCCTCATTGGGCTTATTGGCCTTATTGGCCTTATTGCTTGCTAAGTCAACCTGCGTCTGCAGGCTCCATGCAGTAGTGCGCGGAGAATATCTCGCCGACAAGCGAATACGGTGGTCAATCTGGTCTGTCAGAGCTGTCTTTGTGTCGTTATCGCGCTGGTGCCATTGTCGTCGGTAGCGTGCCTTGAATGTCCAGTTGTCCGTTTCGTAGGCTGAGGCGACAAGCAAGTCAAGTGCCTCAGATTGCTGAGATACCAGATAACGTGCCCAAGGGAAATAGGCATAGTCGGCATAAGCCTGCAGTTGTAGCCGACGCATGGGGCGCCATGTCGTACCTACGAGCAGTGCGCTCTCGTTCTGCACATGCCCGCCTGCACTCATGGCATGTGCTCGCAACGACTGGTAGCGGTAGCTGTAGAACCGTTGTATGGCCATGATGCCCCATTGACCTGATGGCTGCAAGCTTAGGGTGTTGAGTGTGGCAATATGACCATAGGCATCGGTGGCTGTCTCACCCGAGAAGTGCAAGGCGTGCTTGGTATAGCCGTAGTCAACGGATACGTTCGTGAAGTCCTGTCCATTGGCCTGATACCGACGATACAGCTGACTCTGTCTTGGTTCAAGACTCCGGTCCAAATGTGTGTATGCCACAGTCATTCCCGCCTGTAGGCCTCCCATACGCAGCTCGGCCCGGATTCCGGCATCGGCTGCGTGGGTATTGTTTTTCTTTGCCATCTCCTGCTCGGTACGGTGATAGCCCGAGGTGACGATAGTAGTGGCCGTTCCGTCGGTGGCCAGTGTGGCATCGAGTGGACGGTACGATGCATAGGGTGTCAACGTGAAAAGACGCGACAAACGAAGCGTGGCTGCAATACCCTGCAGATACGTGTCTTGCGAACGCGATGTGTGCGGCCTGAGGGCGGTAGGCCTTCGCCCTAAAGATTGTAGTGCTGCCAGCTTGCCCATCATCATGCTACTGCCCATGACGAGCCCCTTACCCGCCGATAGTTTGAACATACCGGCAATGAGTTTTTCAATGCGCCCGAGGTCTTTCAGCTGTGCGTAGTAACTGTAGTTGTCGTAGCCCAACTTGTTGCTGTTGGCGAAGAATGGCTCGCCAGCATCCTGCGACCCTGTGAGACCGAGCATAACGTGCTTTCCATAGCTCATCTCGTAGCGCAGTTCGTGGCGATAGCGGTAGCCCAAATACCCGTTCTCGTCACCCTTCCGAGTGTACAGGGGCACACCAATTGTTGCCGTCACCTCGTGGTGGGGCTTATTGGGCTCATGGGGCTTATCTGGCTCTTGGGTTGTTTCTCCGAAGGTAATGAAGTAGGGCAGCAGTTGCAGTTGCTCGTAATCGATTGATGCAAGCATGCGAAGTTCGCCTTCCGAGCGCATGCCACCGTATCTCAGGCGATAGTCGATGATATCCTGCACTTGCTGTTCGCTAAGGAACGGCAACTGCTGCAACTCGTCGCGTGTAGCATTGTTGATGTCTATCGGATGGGCAGCCAGTTGTTCCAGTTGCTCGAAAAAATCGTCCCATGCTTCGTCATCGGGCTCGTCGGCGCTCATCACCTCGTGCCATACCTCCTGCCATGACCGCTGCTGTTGTTCCTGTGCCACCGTTGTTGCCGACAATGACAGGAAGAAAAAGAAGAGAAAGACGGTAAGCCTCGACATGGCATCGGGGGTGTTAAAACATCCGTAGCTACTTTTCCTCAAGCAATTCCAGTGCTTTCAGTACGATGCGATTTTCCTCATTGACAATAGCGTAATATTCGCTCATGTCCCAGAGGTCGCGGGCGATGAGTCCCTTGAGCTGAACGCGCAACTGGGGCAGCGTCTGCTCTACCTCGGCATCGTCCTTGGGCGTGATGTTCTGCTTCTTGCCCTCGTTGAGCACATTGTCAATAAGCTCCTGCGGCACCTCGAACTGCTGCTTGAAGTCCTCAAAGGTCTGGTATTGCTTCTTCAACTGCTTGCGATGTGCATCGACATAGTGCAGGTTCTGCTGGATAATCACCGACTTGGCAGCCAGTTCTCGATGCAGTCGGCTGTACTGTGTGGTGTCGAGCGGCACGAAGTAGTCGGGCATAATGCCACCGCCGCCATAGACGGTGCGGTGCTTGCGCAGCGTCTCGAAGCGCAGGGAGTCGCTGAAGTGTATACTATCCTTCGACGTGAGTTCTCCATGCTTGAGGCGGTTGACGACATCCATCTGATAGTCGCGCTGCTTACCTTTCTCGTAGGGCTTCTGTATGCAGCGGCCAGATGGCGTGAAATAATGGGCAATGGTGAGGCGGATCATCGACCCGTCGGGCAGGTCGATGGGACGCTGCACAAGACCCTTGCCAAAAGTGCGACGTCCTACTACCTCGCCACGATCCTGATCCTGGATGGCACCGGTGACAATCTCGGCAGCCGAGGCCGAATACTCATCGACGAGCACCACCACACGTCCATCGCGCATCTGACCGTTGCCGTGGGCCGTGAATTCCTGACGTGGTACACGTAGTCCCTTGGTATAGACGATGAGGTCACCCCGTTCTAAGAATTCGTTGGCAATGTCAGCAGCGGCTTGCAGGTAGCCGCCACCGTTGCCCTGAAGGTCGAGTACAAGGTCGCGCATGCCCTGATCGCGCAGTTTGGCAAGACTTTCGAGGAACTCATTATGGGTAGTGGCCGAGAAGCTGCCGATACGGATATAGCCTATACCGGGACGTATCATATAGGTGGCGTCGAGCGAGAAGACAGGAATCTTGTCGCGTATGACGTCGAAACGGAGCGTGTCGCGGATGCCGGCACGCACCACCTTGAGGTGAGCATGGGTACCCTTGGGACCGCGCAGGCGACGCATAATCTCCTCGCGACTCATCTTTACACCAGCAATGACTGTGTCGTTGACACCGACGATACGGTCGCCTGCCACGATGCCCACACGTTCCGAGGGTCCGCCACTGACGGGCTGGATGACCATCAAGGTGTCATCCATGATGTTGAACTGGACGCCGATGCCCTCGAACGAACCGTTGAGAGGCTCGGTCATCTGCTTTGTCTCCTTTGGCGTGCTATAGGATGAGTGAGGGTCGAGCTTTTCGAGCATGCCTCGTATGGCATCCTCGACCAGCTTGCCTTCGTTGACGCTATCAACATAGAGGTTCAACACAGCGCTTTCGGCGATAGCCAACTTACGCAGCGACTCACTGACCTGGGCCGTTGCACTTGCCGCAAGCATGCATGCTGCAGCTGTCAACATATATTTTTTTATCATATTGGGTGCAAAGGTACGAAAAAATTTGTAACTTTGCAGCAAACTTTAAGAAGATATGTAGAAAAACATTACAGAGATCAGATATGAAGAAGATATTCCTGCTCATCATGGTGCTGACAGCCGTCATGGCCGTCGATGCACAGAAGCCGGTTCAGGAGTTGAAGGAGAACGCGAGCCTGTCGGCAAGTAACTTCACGGCCTACCCCGGTCCTACGCAGTGGAAGTTGACGCCTCCACCAGCGGGGATGAAGCCGTTCTACCTGTCGCACTATGGCAGGCACGGCTCACGCTACATGTCGAAGATGCAGGAGTATGACAAGCTGTTGGACGTGCTGCAACAGGGCGAGCGGCTGCATGTGCTCACCCCGCTGGGCGAGGATGTGCTGCAACGCGTGACAGCTGTGTGCAAGGAAGCCGAGGGCCGTTTGGGCGAGCTGACTCCTCTGGGCAGGGAACAGATGCAGATGATAGCGAAAAGGATGGTGGAGCGGTTTCCAGAGGTGTTCGAGGGTACTGTGACGGTGGATGCACGTAGCACGCTATACTCGCGCTGTATCCTCTCAATGGAGTTCTCACTGCTGCAGATGGTGAAGATGAACCCCCGGCTGAACATCGTGAGCGACGCGAGTGCCAGCGACCAGTCGGTGCTGAGTTTCAACGACAAGGAACTGATGCAGAACATCCTCGCCGATGATGCCCGCAAAGCCTTCGATGCCTACTGCCGCAGCAAGGCGTGCTGGGAGCGGGTCATAGGCCAGCTGTTTACCGATACAGCTTTCGTAAACAGCCAAATAGACGGTGAGCGACTGAACTACTACCTATTCCGCATGGCAAGCACCATACAGAACATGGAGGTGAGAAAACAACTGACGTTCTACGATCTCTTCACCGACGAGGAGATATACATGAACTGGCAGGCAACAAACGCCTACTGGTTCATGGGCTACGGCTACACGCAACTGAATGGCAACAAGCAGCCATTCATGCAGCGTAGACTGCTGCGCCGCATCATCAGCGATGCCGACAGCTGTCTAAAGCTAAAGCATCCTGGAGCCACGCTACGTTTCGGCCACGACACCGTGCTGCTGCCATTAGTGTGTCTGATGGGTCTGAACGGCTACGACAAGTCGATTCGCGACCTGAACTACTTGGAGAAAAGGGGATGGGTAGACTACCGTGTGTTTCCCATGGCCGCCAACATGCAGATTGTGTTCTACAGAAAGTCACCCGGCGACAGCGACGTGCTGCTGAAAGTACTGCTTAACGAGAATGAGGCCACGCTGCCACTGCCCGCCGATCAGGCTCCTTACTACCGGTGGAGTGACTTCAAGGAATACTATATGAAGCTGCTGGACAGCTATGAGGAAAATAATCAATGAGGACTACGCAGTCATCAGTTTTTTCCACTTCCGCCATCCGGCGATGGCGATGACAACGTAGAGGGCGTAGAGCCCTGCCTTGAAAGGGATGTCCTTGTAGAAATAGAGCATGCAGGTGACAACGTCGACAGCAATCCAGATAAACCACTGCTCCAAATACTTATGGGCGAGAGCCCAGATGCCCACGATGCTCAGCGCCGTGGTGAAACTGTCGGCCAGCGGCACGTTCGAATTGGTGAACGTGACAAGCAGCCCGTAAATGGTAGCCCAGACGGCAGCGATGATGAGCAGCCAGGGAAGCACCAGCTTTTTCGGAAAATGACTGATAGGTAGATTCTCCTTTGTCACAGAGCCGCGCACCCATTTCCAGTAGCCATAGACGGTCATTGTCAGGTAGTAGAACTCCATACCGCAGTCGGCATAGAGCCCTTTTTGATAGTAGAGCACGATGCCCAGCGACTGCATGAGGAAGCCGACGGCCCACATCCATACACTGGCCCTATACTCAAGCAGGATATAGGCCAGTCCCAATACCGTGGTCGTGATGTCGAGCCAATGTAAATACAGAAATTCCATCATCATCTCTCCTTCCTCATCTCTCATTTAGAAATTCAGCGAAACATGAGCCAACGCATGAATGGGTGCCTGTGCCGAGAAGGTAGCCCATGAGTAGAAGTATTGCGCATTGTTGCTGAAGGCGACCACACGGCCATTGGCATCCTGCTTGAAGTTGATGCCACAGGAGCCGTTCGACTCATACTCATGGTTAAAGAGGTTATAGACCGTACAGCCCACCGTGATGCTCTTCATCGAGCGCAAGGGGAAGGTGTAGCTCACATCGAGATCGGTGGTACAATAAGCATCGATAACGGCACTTACCAACTGGTTGCCATTGTCCTCGTCCACATAGTTATCGAAGCCTGAGTTAGTCATGTACTGCTTACCCACATACTTAGTCATCAAGCTGGCTGCAAGACCTTTGTACTCGTAACGGAACATATTGTTGACAATCCAGTCGGGCGAGTAAGCCAGTTGCGTCTCACCCACGTTCACCTGCTGGGTAGCCCATGTATTGGGGTCGATCACGTTCAGCATCATGTCCTTGGCGCGATTCTTGCTCCACGTGGCGTTCACGTCCCATTTGAATCCCTCGAAGGGGCGCAATGCGGCTTCCAATTCCACACCCATGCGATAGCTCTTGTCAATGTTGCGGGCAATCATCTCGCCATTGGTGTCCTGAGCACCGGTGAGCACGAACTGATCCTTGTAGTTCATATAGTAGAGGTTAAGACCTGCTGAGAAGAAAGGCGACTGGTACTTATAGCCCACCTCCAAGTCGTTCAGACGCTCTGCTTTTGGTTCTACACCGTCGGCCTCGGCCAGCATGTCCTCAAAGTCATTGCGCGTAGGTTCTTTATGGGCAATGGCATACGAAGCATAGACGCTGTGGTTACGATTGATCTGGTAGCTCAGTCCTGCCTTGGGATTGAAGAAATCGTATGTCTGGTCAAAGGCCAGAGGCTGCTGATCGCCCACACCGTTAAACTCCTGTGATGTGCCCGTTGACTTATATCCCACATGGCGGAACTGCAGGTCAACATAGGCATTCAGTCCCTGTATCAGCTCGTAACTGAGCTTACCATAGATATTGGCATCACTCTTCTTGGCATTATTGTCATAGTAGGTCTGGTTGGGATTGATGGTCTGCGAGGCCGATGGCGTACGCACCCATACCAACTTGCCGTAGTGGTCACCGTCGTATTTGTTCCATCCGCCACCTATGCTCGCCATGAGGCGGTCGTGATTGTCGTAGTTGGCCGAGGCTATCACACCGAAGAAGTCGTTGTCCATGCGCTTCTGGCGTATCACGTCGCTCAGGTCGCCCTTCACAGTACTGGCCCAGTACTTATAGAGTTTCTGACTGGTCTTGTACTGTTCGTAGTAACCCGTGCCCTTGGTGTAGTGAAGGGCAGCATTCAGTTTCCAGTCAGTAGCCAGCCGTTTGTTCAGGATAAGCTGATAGTGTTGTTGGTGATAGTTGTCGGTCTGATTGTCGTAGTAGACACGGTTGCCATTGGCATCAGTATACTTACCACAGGGATTATAGGTACGTCCATATTTCTCCATGTCGGCCTTCGAGGCATAGTCCCAGGCATGATAGGTTTTCTCCTGTCCGTTGAAGGTCACCAACTTCACCACTGTGTTGTCTCCAAAATAGCCACCTTGCAGGAAATAGGAGCCCAACGTGGCCGATGCACGATCGATATAGCCCTTTGAACTGATGTTCGACAAGCGTCCCTGAACAGCCCAATGGCCTCCGATAAGTCCTGTGCCGAAGCGGAAGGTCTCTTTCTGCGTATAATAGGAGCCGCCACTCAGGTCGATTGTGGCGAAAGGCTCTGTACCTAAATTGTCGGTCTGCATGTTCACCGTGGCACCGAAGGCACCTGCACCATTGGTACTCGTACCCACACCACGCTGCACCTGCATGGACTGCACACTGGAGGCGAAGTCGCCCATGTTCACCCAGTAGAGCTGTGAGCTCTCACCATCGTTCAGGGGAACGCCATTGGCAGTGACGTTGATGCGAGTGGGGTCGGTTCCTCGCACATGGATGCCCGTATAACCGATGCCCGTACCAGCATCGCTCGACATCGTGACGCTGGGCGTCAATGAGAGCAGATAGGGCACGTCCTTGCCGTGGTTCACCTGCTGGAGCTGTTTCTTGCTCATGTCAGTAAAGGCCATTGGTGTCTTCTTGCTTGCCCGGATGGAAAGCACTTGCACATTCTGCAGTTCAACACTCTTCAGCGAGTCGGCTGTCTCAGCACTCACACTCACGACACCTGTCAGTGCCAAAAGAATCAATGATTTATTCATCCCTTTTATTTCTCAATTATCAATTGTCAATTATTTGTGATGCAATTATTCCTGTCCAACTTCAAGTTTCCCTTTGTTAATAAGGGTTTCAGAGTGGTCTGTGATTTTTTGATTTGAAAATGACAGGGTAATTTTGTAAGAATACGGCTCGACGACGATGAGAATACGGCTCGACGACGATGAGAATACGGCTCGTTGCCCACGAGAATACGGCTCGTCGACAATGAGAATACGGCAATTTCGCCGAAAGCCCTAACTCCTAACCCAAATAGCGCTAATTCCCTTTAAACACAGGCCTTTTGTGAGGTTAGGGTTTCACTTAACACCTAACACACTCCTAACTTACTCCTAACCCAACACCTAACATTTTCGTCTAAATAGTTTGTGTGCATCACCCCCAACCGCACACTTCCTGACTACTTGCCTGAAAAGAGATTCAGGTTAGGAGTTTGTTAGGGGTGAGTCTGGAGTTCAAACAGCTCCTAACCTCCGTTCCCCCCTTTCTACAAAGGCGTTTCAAGAGATTGGGTTAGGAGTTAGGACTTTTGGCCCGTATCCTCGTGAATGCCCCATAGGAGAACTCATCACCAAGCCGAGATACTCTGTCAATCTCAATCAATCTGTCAAAGAACTCACTCTATTTTGACTTATACCTAATGCGTTTTTATCGCATCAGTAGTAATTGTCAATATTCAATTTAAAAAGAGGGGGGAACTTCCGTTTTCGATTTCACCTTACTTCTCATCCCTACGTCGGCATTACCCGAATCAGGTTCTGAAGGGTATGATCTCAGCCGCCCAACCGGGTCAGCACCCCTTGACAAGCCATCGTTGGAAAATCGTGTGCAAAGGTACGAAGTTTTTACGAAATGACAAAGAAAAGGCATGTTTTTTTGGCAAAACGATACGCGAATGAAAGAAAATACGTAACTTTGCAACCAGTATTTATTATATCTTTAAATCATTAGCATTATGGGTATTATTGCATCAATTATTCTGGGATGTCTGGCTGGCTTCTGTGCCGGTAAGTTAATGAAAGGCGGTGGCTTCGGTTTCCTGATGAACACGCTACTGGGACTGTTTGGTGGCGCATTAGGCGGCTGGCTGTTCTCGGCCCTCGGCATTGCGTGGGGTGGACTGCTGGGCCAACTTGGCACAGCCATCGTCGGTGCCGTGGTAATTCTCTACGTGGCATCTCTGCTGAAGAAATAGAAACACACTGCTGACCTCAGATCAAATAGAAACACACTGCTGACCTCAGATCATGCGGATGAAAGCAAACGTGTGCGATGACGGCATGAAGCCGTTATCGTTCTTTATTGTGTTTTACTTTTCGAAGTAAGATGAACTTCGTAGGTCGGGAAACAGGGGCTGTCAGCACTCCTAACAGGGGCTGTTTGCAATCAGTGCTCGCGGAATTCGCTTGGCGACATGCCAAGATGCTTGCGTACATAGCTGCCGAAATGCGACATGTTTGCGAAGCCCAGCTTTGCCGATATTTCTTTAATGGACAGATTTGAGCTTCTCAAATAGAAGCGTATGTCCTCAATGGTATATTCAATAATCCATTGCGAGGCCGTCTTGTTACTATATTTCAGACAAAGCATCGTAAGATATTTGGGAGTAATGGCCAGTCCGCTGGCATAGTGAGTGATGGGGAGTCGCTTGATTTCGCTTTTGGAAAGGTGGTTGATGAATCTGTTGAAAAGTATTTTTCCTTGTGAGAGTTTTTGCTGGTTTACAATTCCTTCCTTGTCTTGTAACAGGAAACAGAAATCCAAGAGCATGGCACGTATGAGTGATTGTACTATTTCGTGAGGAGTCTTTAGTTCTCGCTGTTTAGTTTTAAGTTCAATGAGTGCAAAATAGTATCGGAATTCTTCTTGCTCCGGAGGCGCCAGATGTATGATGTTGTGTTGGTTAGTGTAGACCGATCGGTGCCATAGGTCGGCCTTGTCGCGTAGCAGTCCCTGTACGATGTGGTCGGAAATACAGAGAGCTATGCATTCAAAGTCTTTGTCGTAGTTGTTGTTTTTAATGATTGTGTGGGGTGTGCAGAATAGCATGTCGCCCTCAGTGATAGTCATGCTTGTTCCATCGGCCATTGTAATCTTCGAACTACTATTTGTGCAGAAGACCATAAGGTTTGTCAATGACTTTGTGGGATAGAGGCTTGCCAGATCCTTAACGTTGTCAAAAATCACAACGTCGCCATTTGAGTAGTCAACAAACAGGGTGCTGAACTCAACGAATCTTCTTTTTTCTTTTTGAGGGTCGTGGGCCATATTTATCTAATTTGATGCAAATATCTGCTTTTTTTTTCATATTTTGGTGTATAAATATGGATTAATTCTGTTCTTATTTACTATCATTTCCCCAATTCGTTATTTATTGTGCGAAATTGAACACCAACATGGTGACTTTCCACTGATTATTGGGCTTCATTTCAACACTTTACCGAGAAAACAAACACGCCTTGTGTGTGCCCACATCCCATCTCTACAAAGCTGAATGGAGGGCACGCACAAGGCGTGTGGTAAGTTGCCTTTTTGAATATTTGCTTACAATCAGACGAAGCTGATGACGCCCTGCACGTCGGCGGCGTTTGCCGTTGTATCGACAGCGGGCTTGGGAGCAGCGTTCTGATTGCTGATGCTTTCGAGTACCTCGCGAGTACGCTTATAGGTAGGTGTCTGCTCGACAGCCGAGATGATGTCATCGTTGTCGAGGTCTTCTGGGCGGAAGAGGTAGATTTTCGGGTGGCGCTTGTAGGTTCGCGCGTTCGAGTCCTCGTCGTAGAACTTGGCGCGACGCTCCATATTGCGTGCCTCACGCTCCTGAATCTCTGCGAGCTTCGATGCCTCTTCTCGGGTCTGCTTTGTCAGTCGGTCCTGCATGCCGTCGACATTGCTGATGCCAAAGCCAGTGGCGAGGATGGTCACCTTGACCTTATTGCCCAGCTCCGGATCCTCGGCCACACCCCACTTAATCTCGAAGTCGCCGAACTTACCCATGAACTCGTGGACGTAGTTGATCTCGTCCATCATGAAGTCATCCTTGCCGTCGGTCTGCTCGCAGAAAGAGATGTTGAACAGGATTTTCTTCGAGTTGAAGATGTCGTTGTCGTTGAGCAGAGGCGAGTTGAGGGCATCGTCAATGGCCTTCTTCACGCGCTCTTCGCCCTCGCCGAAGCCTGTTGACATGATGGCCACACCACCATTTTCGAGCACGGTCTTCACATCGTTGAAGTCGAGGTTGATGATGCCGTGGACGGTGATAATCTCGGCAATGCTCTTGGCTGCCACCGAAAGGGTGTCGTCGGCCTTGCCGAATGCCTGACGGAAAGGCAAGTTGCCATAGATGGCACGCAGGCGTTCGTTGTTGATGACCAGCAGGGCGTCGACGTGCTTCGACATCTCCTCGACACCGTCGAGGGCCTGGTCAATCTTCTTGTTGCCCTCAAAACGGAAGGGGATGGTGACGATGCCCACAGTGAGGATGCCCATCTCCTTCGAGACACGGGCAATAACGGGTGCAGCTCCGGTACCGGTGCCGCCACCCATGCCTGCGGTGATGAAAGCCATGCGGGTGCCGTCGCTGAGCATGCGGCGAATGTCGTCGATGCTCTCCTCGGCAGCCTCACGGGCCTTGGCCGGACGGTTGCCGGCACCGAGACCCTCGCTGCCAAGTTGCAGCTTGACAGGCACGGGCGAGTCGTTGAGTGCCTGGTTATCGGTGTTACACACGACAAAAGTCACGTCGTGGATGCCTTCGTTGTACATGTGGTTCACAGCGTTGCCACCGCCACCGCCCACGCCGATGACCTTGATGATGCTGTGCTTCTCCTCGGGAACGCCGAAGTCGAGTATTTCGCTGGGATTGAAAATGTTGTCTGCCATAATTGGTGATGATTTTGTTTAGGGTGTTGGGTCTTATGAGGCTTATGCGGCCTATAGGGCTTATGTGACTTATCTTCGGTTACTCGTCCTTGACGATTTCTTCACCGAACTTCTTAACGCGGTTCCACAGGCGATTGCCGAAGCTGTTGGCTTTCTTGCGCTGGCGCTCGGCCTCAGCTTGGGCTTCTTGCTCCCGTTGCTGTTGTTCCTTGAGTTCGCGCTCCTGGCGCTCTTTCTCCTGCTGGGCTTTGTCGGCTGCCAGCACACCGGGATTCTCGGCTGCTGCAGTAGTAACGGTGTCAACAACAGGTTCTTCCTGGTCTTCGGCAGGAGCAAAGAGGTCGCGGTTTGTGTTCAGCTCGCCGCCGGCACAGTTCACGTAGCCCTTCGACAGCAGCCCCAAAGCAGTGTTGGCCATACCGTCGTGCTTCTTGATGGCGGGATCGCCCGAGTTGATGGAGAGCGTGACGAATTTGGCCGTACGTATCTTGTCAATGCGGGTGTGGTAGCGAAAGGCAGTCTCTATGTTCTTCAGGTTCGCGCCACCACCAGTGAGCACAATGCCGCCAAGCAGTTTGTCGTAGTATTCGTTGGGTATCTGCTCACGCACGTTGAGAATGATTTCCTCCAAGCGGCCCTCGATAATCTCGATGAAACGGCGACTCTCTACCTGACGTTCCTGATCGATAGAGTATTTCAGCGTGTCGTCGATGTCGTTATTGTCGGTATAAGCTGAGCCGTACTTCAGCTTCATGGCCTCGGCATCGGCCTCTTCCATCTGGAGTGAGGCAATGTCCTTGGTGATGTTGTTGGCTCCAAGGGGAATGACGGCGAGGTGGCGCAGAAGGTTCTTGAAATAGACGGCCACGGTAGTGGTGTCGGCTCCCAGGTCCACAAGTGCACAGCCTGAACGCTTTTCGGTCTCGGTAAGCACCACATTGGCCAACATAAGCGGAGCCACATACATCTCGACCACCTTGATGCCGGCTGTTTCGAAGCTCTTGCTCAGGTTCAGGAAGAACGACTTGCGCATGAGGATATTCAGGAAATTGGCTTCGAGACGCGAGGCGCGGATGCCTACAGGGTCGATCTGAAGATTGCTGTCAACGCGATACTCCTGGTCGACCACCTCGAGAATCTTCTGGTCGGCATATTCCGTGGCACGGTTCTCGTCCATGAGCTCGCTCACCATCTCGGCGGTGATGATGGTATCAGTGGGCAAGTCACGTATGATGCTATTGCGCACACCGCGAATGCTTTGGCCACCCACGCCAACGAATACCTGGCGTATGCGGGTCTTCAACTGTGACTCGAGCTTCTTGACAATGGTGGACAGGCATTGTGCCGTCTTGTCAATGTTATAGACTACGCCCTTGCGGATAAAGGACGATGACTCTTCGCGCACCAGGGCGAGGACGCTGATGCTGCCGTCGGGCTTCTTCTGACCGGCAATACCCGTAATCTTCGAAGAACCGAGCTCAATCGCTACGATAAATTCCTTTTGTTCTGCCATATCTAAATTATTTATTATTTTGTTCGTTTGCAGATAATCTGATTGTCGAACTCGACGCTGATGCGCGAGTATTTGTTCCATCCTGCCTGCGACAGACCATAGAGGTAGAACTTCTGTAGACGTTGCAACTTGTGGCTGATGTCAGTGGGCTGGCCCAAATAGGCAATATGCTCGCCTACACGGGGTATCAGCTCTACCGAACCATCGGTCAGTATGTTCAGCTGAACCACCTGATTCTTCCAGAACTGGTCGGCCTGAATAACATTGGCCACGGCGAACAGGCGTTTCTTGGCATAGGAACGGGTGATACTGCCTGTGGCCACGATGACATCGCACGAATAGCCTGTTGGCGTCATGGACTCACCGTGGTTGTCGACATAGTAGTCGTCGTCATTGTCGGCCATCACGCGAACGACAGGCACACGCTGACGGAGACTGATGCATACATGACCCGACTGCGTCTTATAGCATTGAGCAGATTCAATCAGGTTATTGCCGCTCAGTTTCTCTTCAATCTGTCGCACGCTGATCTTGTCCATGGGTTTTCCGAGGGGCATAAGGTGGCTGCTGACGAGTATCTGGCGTATGTCTTCCTCATTGAGAAAGCCCTGCGGGTCGGTTTTCTCGATGCTGATGCGCACTTCGTTGCATACCGATGACCGCTCTTCAGGCTTGTTGAAGGCCGTCACAGCCAGCACTAAATAGACACCGATGACAATGTCGAGCGTGATAATGATGGCTTTCTTCCAATTCATAGGAGTTTCTGTTGTAATAGTTTCGTGATTTGCGGTACTTGTGCGTCAAGGTCACCGGCACCGAGGACGACGAGCACGTCGAAGTCGCGCTGCTTCACCAAGGAGAGCACGTCGTCCTTGCTGACAAGCTGCTTTTCGATGCCTGGTCGCAGACGGTCGTAGATGAGCTGCGACGTTACACCCTCGATGGGCAGTTCACGTGCAGGGTATATTTCGGTGAGGATGACCTCGTCGAGCAGGCTCAGTGCCTCAGCAAACTCTTCATAGAAGTCGCGTGTACGGGTGTAGAGATGCGGCTGGAAGATAGCCGTGATGTGGCGGTCGCTATAGAGCTCGCGCAGCGAACGGGCACTCTCGAGGATTTCCTTCGGGTGATGGGCATAGTCGCTGAGAAACACCAAACGGTCAGTCTTGATCTTGAAGTCGAACCGGCGGTCCACGCCTCCATAGGTTTTCATACCGTAGCGCAGCTCCTGGGCTGTACATCCTGCCAACTGGGCCATGGCCATGGCAGCCACACCGTTCTCAATATTGATGGGGATGGGCTGTCCCAGCACCACGTTGTTGACGCACTCGATGGGCGACACGAAGTCGAAGGTGATGGTGCCGTTCTCAATACGGATGTTCTCGGCATGGAAGTCACCCTCGTTGCGACTATAGTCGTAGCGGCGTACGCCCTCCTGCAGTGACTCCTTCATTTCAAGGTTGCGGTGGATGATGAGTGCACCTCCGGGTTGGATAAGCTCGGTGTAGTGGCAGAAACTCTCGAGATAGGCTTCCTTCGTTCCGTAGATGTCGAGATGGTCGGGGTCGGTGGCAGTGATAACGGTCATCCAAGGTGACAACCAGTGGAACGAACGGTCGAACTCGTCGGCCTCGATGACTACATACTCTGAGTCAGAGAGAATATAATTCGTGCCGTAGTTCTTTGAGATACCGCCAAGGAAGGCGTTGCAGTCAATAGAACTCTGGTGTAGGATATGAGCACACATAGTCGAGGTCGAGGTCTTGCCATGGGTTCCTGCTACACAGAGACCTCGCATCTGTCGAGTCAGCGTGCCCAGAACCTGTGCGCGCTTCTGTATCTCGAAACCGTTGGCACGGAAATACTGTAGCTCCTCGTGCTCGGCGGGAATGGCGGGTGTATAGACTACAAGACAAGACTCGGGGTTCTTGCAGGCATGGGGAATCTCGTCGACATTCTCTTCATAGTGAATCAGCATGCCTTCTTTCTCCAACCGGCGTGTCAGTTCGGTAGGTGTTTTGTCGTAGCCAGCCACGACGAGTCCGCGGCTGATGAAATAACGGGCGATGGCACTCATGCCGATGCCGCCGGCACCGATGAAATAGACTGCTTTTATGTTCTTTGCTTCCATTGTTTTTGATGGGTCTTATGGGGCGGGACTATTGATTTTGAGCTATCTTAATCACTTCACGGGCGATGATGTCTGCCGAGTCAGGGAGGGCGAGCTTCAGCACGTTCTCGCTGAGAGAACGCAGCTTGTCATCGTCCTTGACGGTACTGATGGCCAGACCGATGAGCTGTTCCTTAGCCTCAGCATCCTTGACGATGAGGGCGGCCTGCTTGTTGACCAGTGCCATCGCGTTCTTCGTCTGGTGATCTTCAGTGACATTGGGACTGGGTACCATGATGACGGGCTTGCCGATAAGACAGAACTCAGAGACGCTGCTTGCTCCAGCCCGACTGATGACCAGGTCGGCAGCACGATAGGCCGCACCCATGTCGGTGATGAAGTCCATCACCTTCAGGCCTTCGGGCTGTCCCTTGACCTTCAGTTCATCGAGTATGGAGGCATGATAGTACTTGCCTGTCTGCCAGATGAACTGCACACCTGAGGATTTAATATCATCGAGATGTGCGAGTACCGATTCGTTCAGCGTGCGTGCACCGAGGCTTCCACCCACGATGAGCACCGTCTTCTTCTCCGGGTCGAGCCCCAGACTGTTGATGGCCTGCTCGCGTGTCAGCGTGGTTTCGAGCATCTGTTTGCGTACAGGGTTGCCTGTGAGCATGATGCGGTCTGCAGGAAAGAAGCGCTCCATGCCTTCGAAGGCTACACAGCAACAGGCAGCCTTCTTTGCCAGACGGATGTTGGCTTTGCCGGCAAACGAATTCTGCTCCTGAATAAGCGTCGGAATGTTCATCCATGAGGCCACCTTCAATGTGGGATAGCTGGCATAGCCGCCCACGCCGACGGCTACCTGTGGCTTGAACTTCCGAAGGATGCTGTGAGCCATTGCCCAACTGCGCAGCAGCTTAAACGGCAGACCAATGTTTTTCAGCAAATTCTTCCGGTCGAATCCGCTGATAGGCAATCCCTTGATGTCGTAGCCTGCTGCAGGTACTCGCTGCATTTCCATGCGTCCCTGGGCACCCACAAACAGGATCTTGGCATCGGGGCAGATGCTGCGAATGGCATTGGCTATTGATACGGCGGGAAAGATGTGGCCTCCGGTTCCACCACCACTGATGACGACTCTTAACTCTTTATCTTGCATGGTTGTATGGATTAATGGGAATTATCAGGGTTTTAGCGTGGCACTTTGGATGCGTTTAGCTGAACGGCTTACGCTGAGAATGACACCGATATAGGCACAATTGATGATAGTCGAAGTACCACCCTTAGATATGAGCGGCAATGGCTGTCCTGTGACAGGCATCATCTCTACAGCTACCATCATGTTGATACATGCCTGAACGACCAATAGTAACGACAGTCCCATGACTAAGAAGGCAGGGAAGTTGTTCTCGCAACGTCTGGCTATGCGTGCACATCTATATAGTAATATGATGTAAAGGAAGACCACAACGACGGCTCCGATGATGCCCATCTCTTCGATGATGATGGCATAGATAAAGTCAGAGAAAGCCTGTGGAAGGATGTCGCGTTCGGTAGAATTGCCCGGCCCTTTGCCAATGACGCCCGACGAGGCGATGGCAATGTTGGCATGGCCCACCTGGAAGTTTTTGTTCAAGTCGTACTTCTCGGGCGGTACGTCTTCTTTGTTAAAGAAGCTGATGACTCGGTTGCGCCAAGTGCCAAAACGGTGGGTCACCACGTCGAACACGCTCTTCTCATCTTTCTGATGATCGGCTTGAGGATTATTGGTGATAACCAGTTCGTTGGTCTTGCCCTCCTTCTCTTCTTCAGTCTTGTCCATGCTGCCGATGGTGAAGGTAAGCACGAGGAATATTCCTGCAAGCACAGAAAGCACACCGATGAGTTTACCCATCTGGTTCATGGGGATACGTCCCAGGAACATCATCATGATAATCACTGCAAAAAGTAGTGCTGCTGTAGAGAGGTTCTCAACACCAATTAATAAAATGAAGGGCAGGACGAGGGAGAGAATGAATTTCATGGCCTGAGGGGCAGCACCACTGCCGTCCTCACGCTGCATGGCACTCAGTATCTGTGCCGTGGCCAGCACCATCGTACCCTTGGCTATCTCAGATGGCTGGAATGTGATGCCGGGAAGCAGTTTGATGACGCGGTTGGCACCGTTGATGCTCTCGCCTCCCACGAGTACCCAAAGCAGCATGATGAAACTCACGATCAACAGTAGGGGCGTGGCTATCTTGAAGTAGCGACAAGGAATGTTGAGCGTGACAATGGCCACGAACAATCCTATCACAATCATCAGGACATGATAGAAAATAGGTCCCAGATAGTTCTGCGACTTGAACGTCAACGTGCTTGAAGCCGAAAAGACTTCAATGATGCTGATGACGCACAGGAAGAAGAACACCATCCAGATGACCTTGTCGCCTTTGAAGAGATTTCCTATTTTCTTGTTCATTGTCGGAGCTTTATAGGGCTAATGGGACTTATAGGTACTTTACCAGTTCCTTGAATTGTTCGCCGCGGTCCTCCATGTTCTTAAAGAGGTCGAAGCTGGCGCAACAGGGTGACAGTAGCACCGTTTCACCAGGCTGTGCCAACTCGTAGCAAGCTTCGATGCATTCTTTCATGGAGTGGGTGTCGCGAACGGGAATGCCGATGGAATCGAAGTTTTGGTGCAGTTTTGTGTTGTCGGCACCGAGATAGACCAGTGCCGAGCACTTCTCCCTGACCAGCGGCTTGATAGGATCGTAGTCGTTGCCTTTGTCCTTGCCGCCAAGAATAAGTACGACCTTGGTCTTCATTGAGTCGAGGGCGTACCAGCAGGCATCGACGTTAGTGGCTTTCGAGTCGTTGATGTACTGCACGCCACGCACTACACCAGCTTTCTCCAATCGGTGTTCGACGCCAGGGAACTCGCTAAGCGACTTGCGAATCACCTCATTCTTAATGCCGGCGATATTGCCAGCAAGTCCAGCAGCCAACGAGTTGTAGATGTTATGTCGACCTGTAAGGCTCAACTGCTCCTGCTCCATGTTGAAAGGCTCGGGCTTCTCCAAGACATACTTGCCTTCCTCGATATATCCTATGGAACCCTTTTCCTTCAGTTCCGAGAACGGATACTGCACAGCCTGGATGTTGTATTTCTCCAGTTCACGCTTGATGATGGGATCGTCGTTCCAGTAGATGAAGGCATCGTCGCTGGTCTGGTTCTGCAGGATGCGCATCTTTGCATCGACGTAGTTCTGCATCTCGAAGCCATAGCGGTCCAGATGGTCGGGTGTAATGTTAAGCAGAATAGCGATATTGGCACGGAAGTCGTACATGTTGTCGAGCTGGAACGAAGAAAGTTCGATGATATAGTACTCGTGTGGTTCCTCTGCCACTTGAAGTGCCAGTGAGTGGCCGATGTTACCAGCCAGTCCAGCATCGTAGCCTGCCTCGCGGAAGATGTGGTAGATGAGCGAGGTAGTCGTGGTCTTACCGTTAGAGCCGGTGATGCAGACCATCTTCGACGTAGTGTAGCGTCCGGCAAACTCTATCTCGCTGATGATGGGTATGCCTGCCTTGATGGCACTTGCCACCATCGGAGCAGTGTCGGGAATGCCGGGACTCTTAATAATCTCGTCGGCATTGAGGATCAGTTCGGCTGTATGATGTCCTTCCTCCCAGGGAATCTGACGTTCGTCGAGCATCTTCTTATATCGTGGGGCAATGGCCGACATGTCGCTGACCAGCACGTCGAAACCCTCTTTCTTTGCCAGGATGGCGGCACCTGCACCGCTCTCTCCTGCTCCTAATATGACTATTCTTTTCATCGTATCTTCAGTGTGATGATGGTTATTGCGGCTAATATGATAGTGGTAATCCAGAAGCGGATGGTAATTTTCGACTCGTGGAAGGGTCGGTGCGGCCATTTTTTCAGGATATAGGTACTGGTCTGGTCAAGCTGCGAGTCAAGCTTTCGGAAGTTGTCGTGGATGGGTGTGGCACGGAACACGCGTACTCGTTTACCCTTGCGCTTCTGCAACTTGAACCACTGTGTCTGGATAATCACGCTGAGGCTCTCGACGAAGAAGATGCCACAGAGTATAGGCAGCAGCAGTTCCTTGTGGATGATGACAGCGCAAACGCCGATGACGCCTCCGATGGTGAGCGATCCTGTGTCACCCATGAAGATTTGGGCAGGGAAGGCGTTGTACCACAGGAATCCGATCATGGCACCGATAAAGGCACAGAGGAACACTACAAGTTCCTCCGAATGCGGGATGTACATAATGTCGAAGTACGACGCGTAGCCTATGTGTGACGAGAGGTAGGCCAGAATGCCCAACGCTACGCCGATAATGGCCGAGTTTCCAGCACACATGCCGTCCATACCGTCGTTTAGGTTGGCACCGTTCGAGACAGCCGTCACTACGAGGATGGTCATCAGTACGAACACAACCCATCCCGCAGCTGTCTTGTACTTGCCGCAGAACGACATCAGGTTCGAGTAGTCGAGGTTGTGATTCTTCATGAACGGGATGGTGGTCTTCAGCGACTTATGTGCCGTCTGCTCGTGCTTCACCACCTGCTCCGTCTGGTTCTGTTGCGGCACGCTGGTGTTCTCACGCATCACTGCATCAGGACTCAGCCAAAGCGTCAGTCCCACGATGAAACCGATAGACACCTGTCCCACAATCTTGTACTTACCCTTAAGTCCGTCTTTGTTGCGCTTGAAAATCTTGATGTAATCGTCCATGAAGCCGAGGAATCCCAACCACAGCGTGGTGACAATCATCAAGATAAGGTAGATGTTGCGCATGCGTCCCAACAGCAGCACCGGCACCAGCATCGATACGATGATGATGATGCCGCCCATGGTGGGTACACCCTTCTTCTCGACACCGAAGGGATCGATAGACGGGTCGCGCTCGGTCTCGAAAATCTTGCGTCTTTTCATCCATTTGATGAAGTACTCACCAAACCACGCAGAGATGACCAGCGACAGGATGAGCGCCAGCAGCGAGCGGAACGAAATGTAGCTCCAGAGGTGGGAGCCAGGGATGTCGAATTGCTCGAAGAATCTAAAGAGATAGTAAAGCATGTTTTCGTTATTTCGTTATCACGTTATTTCACTGTTGAAAGCACTTCCGCACTTCCTCTCGGTCATCGAAGTGGTGCTTCACGCCGCAAATCTCCTGATAGTCCTCGTGGCCCTTGCCAGCGATAAGGACTACGTCGCCCTTTTGGGCAAGCATCAATGCGGTCTTAATGGCTTCGCGACGGTCGGTGATGGCTACGACTTTCTTCATCTGCTTCTGGTCGAGTCCGGCCAACATGTCGTTAATAATGTCCTGTGGCTCCTCGAAGCGCGGGTTGTCGCTCGTGATGATAACGCGATCGCTCTGCCGAACGGCCTCTTGGGCCATGAGCGGACGTTTACCCTTGTCGCGGTTGCCACCTGCGCCGCACACGGTGATAATCTTACCGTCCTTTCCGTCGAGCACCTCATGGATGGCTTTCAACACGTTCTCTAATGCGTCGGGCGTATGGGCATAGTCAACGATGGCAGTGACACCCTCGGGCGAGCGAATAGGCTCTAGTCGCCCGGCTACGCTCTTCAGTGTACTCATCACTACGAGTACCTCCTCGGGCTGTTTGCCCAGCATAATAGCTGCTCCATAGACCGCAAGGAGATTGCTCACGTTGAACTTGCCAATGAACTGTACGCCTACCTCACGACCGTTGATTTCCAAGTACATGCCCTCGAAGTGGCATTCAATGATGCGCGCACGGAAGTCGGCCATCGAGCGGGTAGAGTAGGTTTTCACCGTTGCCCGGGTGTTCTGCACCATGTAGAGCCCATTCTTGTCGTCGGCATTGGTTATGGCAAAGGCGTCCTTTGGCAGGGAGTCAAAGAACATTTTCTTGGCATCGCGGTAGTTCTCCACTGTCTTGTGGTAGTCCAAGTGGTCGCGGGTGAGGTTGGTGAAGAGGCCTCCTGCAAACTTCAGCCCACCGATGCGGTGCTGGGCGATGGCGTGGCTCGAGCACTCCATGAAGCAGTACTCGCAACCGGCCTCGACCATGCGTGCCAGCAAGCGGTTCAGCTCGATTGGGTCGGGCGTAGTGTGCGTAGCAGGTACGGGCTCACCATCGATGTAGTTGCACACGGTTGAGAGCAGTCCGCTCTTATGACCCAGTTGCCGGAACATATTATATAATAAGGTGGCGATGGTGGTCTTGCCGTTTGTGCCGGTGACACCCACGAGCTTCAGTTTCGATGTGGGGTTACCGCAGAAGGCTGTGGCTATAGGTCCCACTTGTTGCTCGGTAGACTGAACCTGCACGTAGGTCACCTCGTCGCCAGTCACTCCTTCGGGCAGTGCCTCGCAGAGCACCGCCTTGGCTCCCAGCTCTACGGCTTTGGGAATATACTGGTGACCATCGGTCTGTGTTCCTTTGATGGCTACGAACAGATGCCCCTGGCCTATCTGGCGCGAGTCAATGTTCACGTCGCTAATCTCGATATCGGTGGATCCGATGACGTTCTCAACCGGAATGTTCTTGATGATGTCTGAGAGTTTCATGTCTTAGCAGTTTGATGATAATGGGAGAATAGTAAAGCGTGGTTGCTATTGCAGGTGCAGTTCGCAGGTCATGCCTGCCTTCAGTACCATGCCCGAAGGAATGCTCTGGCTCTTCACACGTCCGCGACCGCTCAGGTGCACCCTTACACCCATGTCCTCCAAGAGGAAGACGGCATCGCGTGCACCCATACCCGTGACGTCAGGCATCACCCGGTTGTCAGTAGAGCGTTTTGACAATGTCACATTATCGGCCTCGCGGATGGCTTTTCCCCAGACCGGTGCAAATCCTTCTTTCTTGTTTTTCTTGCCATAATAACCGGCCCAGTTGCCGTTGGTTTTGATATTGAGCTGGCTGAGCACATAGTCGGCAGCTGCAATGTTGCCGTTTTTTACATCGGGAATGAGGATAGAGGCAGAATCGCGCGAGTCTTCGATTCGCGTCTTCAGATCCTGAGCTATCACGCCCTCGGCAATCTGGCGGAACACCTTGGCCGACATCGTGCCCGAGGCGGGCAGTCCCTTCTTGCGCATGCATACGATGCAGCTGTAGCGGGGATTGTCAGCGGGGAAGTAGCCTGCAAACGACAGCCAATAGCGTGTGACTCCAGAGTGGTAGCCTCCATGTTCATCTGCTATCTGTGCCGTACCTGTCTTGCCTGCTACGGGGAAGAGCATGCGTTGCATGGGCTTCCTACCAGTGCCGTAGGTCACGACGTCGCGCAGCATGTCCTGTGTTTTCTTGATGGCCTGCGGACTGGCAATCTGCTGTTTGATGACTTCTGGCGGGAACTCTTTGATGCACTCGCCTTCCTTTTGCACGGCCTTCACGAATCGTGGACGCATCATCTTGCCACCGTTGGCAATGGCGTTGTAGAACGTCACCGTATTGATGGGGGCAATCTGCGTCTCATAGCCTATCGACATCCACGGCAGGGTGGTGCTGCTCCAGTACTCTGCGCGGTTGGTGGTCTTCGTATTCGGCATGCGTATGTTGGGATGATGGTATCCCTTGATGGGAATGTTCAGGTCCTCGGCAATACCAATGCGGTATAGTCCGTTCACGTAGCGGGTGGGATTGCTGCCATAGTATTTGTTGATGATATAACTTACCCCCACATTCGAGCTATAGGCGATGGACTGTGCGACGCTGATGTCGCCATAGCCGCCCCGTCGCCAGTTGTGGTCTTTCATCTGCCGGTTGCCGAAGGGCATGATGCCGCATCCGGAATGTATAATCTCGGTGGTGTCACACACACCGTCGTCGAGTGCCACCAAGATTGATGCTACCTTGAACACCGAGCCCGGTTCGCACACATAGCTCACGGCGTTGTTCATGCGCTCCTCGTATCTGCCCGATGGCGTACGCTCCATATTGACAATGGCCTTCACGTCGCCAGTAGCCACTTCCATGAGAATGGCCACGCCCATGTCGGCACGTGTCAGCGTGTCTTTCATCTCGTTAAGCAGTGCCCGTTCGGCAAGGTCTTGCATGCCCACATCGATGGTGGTCACGATGTCGGCTCCGTCGATGGCGGGTGCCACAACCTGGTCGATGGTCTTATTGAGCACTTTCTGCGGGTGCTTCAGTCCGGTGGTGCCGCGCAGTATCGAGTCGAACGTCAGTTCCAGTCCGTATCTGGCCGAGTCCTTGGCGGCATACATGTCGCCCACGGTGCGCTGTGCAAGAGAGCCAAAGGGACGCAGGCGAATCTTGAACGTGTCGCAGTGGAAACCGCTGCGGTAGCGTCCGGCATTGATGAAGGGAAGCTCCTTCACCAGACAGTAGGTGCTGTAGTTGATACGGTGGGGCCAGATGGGCCAGTTACGGTGTCCTATGCTCGTCTTGCCAGTCTCGACGAACTTTATCTTTCCGTTTACGGTCTTCTTGACCTTCTCCTTTACAACCTTGTTGCGCCCTTCTTCCAGATGCTTCTTAAACTCCTCAGCCGAACGCTCGGGGAAGATTTCGTGCAGGCCCATACAGAGGCTGTCTAATTTCTCGTGCCAGAGGGTGTCCATACGGTTGAGAAGTGCGGTATCAGCCTTGCTGATGGGTTGGAAGTCAAAGTATATCTTAAACTCAGGAATGCTCGACGCCATGAGCTGGCCGTCGCTGCTCAGTATGTTGCCACGCTTGGGTGGAAGGGGTATGCTGTCTCTTTTCTGCTGTTTCGCTACAATCTCCCAATAGCTCTTCTTGGCTGTCATAATGACACTGGCCTTGATGACGACGGCCACCCCCACCAGCGAGAGGATGACTGAAAGGGCGAGGTAGCGAGGCATTACTTTCTTGCTGTCGAACTTGCTCATAACTCTTAACTCTAAACTCTCAACTTATAACTCCTACTCTCCTTCTTCCACATGGATGACGTATGGCGGCACGGTCGAGATGTGCAATATGCTATCATGGTTCTCGAGCAATGCCTCGAGCACACGACTCTTGCGTGTGCGCTCAGTCAGTGCGCTGGCCGTCGACAGGGCCTTGTACTTGATGTCGACGAGCTGCTGCTCCATCTTCGATATTTGTATCTGGTCTTGCTGGCACTGGTAGCGGAAGGCCACGCTGATGGTGATAAACAGCATGATGAGCAGCAACAGCCACACCTGGCGACGCACAAACTGCGTAGACAAGATATCACCGCCCAGGATGGTACGCAGGGTCAGTGTGCTCACGGGGGCGTCGTCGTCCTCGCTTGCCTTCTGCTTGATCTGCTCGAAGGTCGAAGCCGTCTTCAGCCTCTCCTTCTGCGGACGACTGCTGCCCTCGGCATCGTTGCCAGGCATTGTCGCCTTTGTCTGTTCCTGGAGCGCATCCTCGCTGAATTCCAGTGTTATATCATCGTTCTCTTTCATAATCCTAACTCTAAACCCTTAACTCTCAACTTTTAACCGCAATTCTCAGTTTTGCGCTACGACTGCGCGGGTTCTCTGCAATCTCCACGTCCGAGGGTACTATAACCTTATTATTAATAAGGTGGAAGGGCGACTGCGTGCGCCCGAAGAAGTCCTGTTCCATACGTCCCTCTGCGTTGCCGGCACGCATCACGTTCTTCACGATTCGGTCTTCGAGCGAATGATAGGTGATGACGCTGAGACGACCGCCCTCGCGCAGCAGCTGCGTGGCTCCGGCAAGCATCTCGCGCAGGGCATCCATCTCGTGGTTCACCTCAATGCGTAGTGCCTGAAACACGCGGGCCATGTCCTTCTTCTCGCGGTCGCGACCCATCAGCGGCTCCAGTATCTGCAGCAGGTCGCGGGTGGTCTTTATGGACTGCTGCTGACGAGCTTTGACGATGGCCGCCGCCAGTCGGCGCGCCGTCTTCAGCTCGCCGTAGAGATAGAGGATGTCAGCCAACCGTTGCTCGTCGGCATCGTTCAGCAGGTCGGCAGCCGTTTGTCCGGCACGCTTGTTCATGCGCATGTCGAGCGGAGCATCGTCGAAGCGGAAGGAGAATCCGCGTGTTTCGTCGTCTAAATGGTGCGACGACACTCCCAGGTCGGCCAGCAGCCCGTCGATGTGCTCCTCACCGTAGTAGCGCATCCATTGCTTCACATACCTAAAGTTGCTTCTGACGAATGTAAATCTATCATCGCTGACGATGTTTTTTTCAGCATCCTCGTCCTGATCGAAGCTATAGAGACGACCGTCAGGACCCAGCCGGCGTAGAATCTCGCGCGAGTGACCACCGCCTCCGAATGTCACGTCTATGTAGACACCACCGGGCTGGATGTCCAGCCCGTCGATACTTTCCTGTAGGAGTACAGGTCGGTGATATGACTCTGCTCTGGTGATCATCTGTCTCAATGCTTTTTTCCGGGATATGCCAGGTTATTGTTCCTGAACTGCTGTGCGGCCCATGATGGCTTTCAGCGTCGCCGCGAATTGCTCCTGGCTCAGTTTCGGCTTCGCCACGTTAGCCGAGGCCCATATCTCGATAGTGTCGTTCATGCCGATGAAGCGCACCGACGAATCGATTTCGGCCTCTTGCAGGAATTCTTTCGGTACGAGCAGGCGCCCGTTGCCGTCGAGCGTCAGCAGTGCCACCTCCGACATGTACATGCGCACGGCCTCGCGCTCCTGTTCGTCAAACTCTTCGGCACGCTCGAACAGGGCTTTCATGCGTCGGTTCCATGCACTTTCAGGAAAGAGCACCAAGCACTTCTGGTGCACATCCTTGCGCATAATAAGCCGTTCCTCGCCCGAAGCTTGGAGCTCCTTGCGGAAAACCGACGGCAGGAATACGCGTCCCTTCTGGTCGGTCTTGGCCTCGATGTTACCTAAAAAACGCATGCTGATGACAGTGTCCTTGATTTTTCGCCACAAAGATACTACTTTTTCCCCACTTCTCCCCACAATTCCCCAAAAATATTATCACTTACCCCAAAAAATAATTTTTATTGACAAACAATTGCTCATTTTCTTTAATCTGTGCATAGCTTATTGCCCTGATGATGCACTCTATGTTCGAGCCTTGTCCCATCGAAATATGTGGCTGCTGATGTCCGTCAAGTATCAGATTGCTATAAAATTCATGCTTGGATGTGCTTTTTTTTATTAAAATGTGTAATAATTGAAAGAATAATTGTAATTTTGCAACTTCATTACGACTAATTGCAAACAATGACAACCGTATCGGAAAAGACCATAGACATCGAAGCCATCCTGCGCAGCAAGATGGGTGGAAAGTCTTGGTTAGTGCCTCGGCCGCTGGTCAGCTGGCTGAAGCGCATTGCCCATCAGGACCAGGTCAACGCGTTCCTGTGGGAGTCGCGCGACCTAAAAGGCACGCCTTGGCTCGAGGCCTGTGTAAGTTATCTGCAGATGAACCTGCATGTGGAAGGCATGGAGAATCTGCCGGCAAAGGACGACGAGCGACACTACACCTTTGTCTCGAACCACCCGTTGGGTGGCATCGACGGTGTGGCCCTCGGTTCCATCATAGGCCGTCACTACGACGGTCGCTTCCGCTACCTTGTCAACGACCTGTTGATGAACCTGCCGGGGCTGGCTCCGCTTTGCGTACCTATTAATAAAACGGGCAAGCAGGGACGTGACTTCCCCCGTCTGGTCAAGGCCACCTTCGAAAGCCAGAACCACGTGCTCATGTTCCCTGCAGGGCTCTGCTCGCGCCGACAGGACGATGGTTCCATTCGCGACATAGCCTGGTCGAAGACCTTTCTTACGAAGAGCGTGGAGACCCAGCGCGACATCGTACCCATTCACTTCAGTGGCGAGAACAGCAAGAAGTTCTACCGGCTGGCCCGTTTCTCCGACCGTTACCTTCCCTTCAACCTGGCTATGCTCTTCCTGGTCGACGAAATGTACAAGAACGTAGGTAAGGACTTCCGCATCACCATAGGCAAACCCCTCCCCTGGCAGACCTTCGACAAGACGAAGACTCCAGCAGAGTGGGCTCAGTTCGTGCAAGACAAGGTCTACAGTCTATAAGCCCCATCAATCCCCATAACCCCTCATCAAGAAGCAATGGAACAACCCATCATCACCCCCATCCCTGTTGAGACACTTAAACGTGAGCTCACATCCGACCGCAAGCTACGTATGACCAACAAAAGCCACAACGAGGTGTATGTTGTCACAGCCCATGAGGCACCCAACGTGATGCAGGAGATAGGACGCCTGCGCGAGATTGCCTTCCGTGAAGCGGGTGGCGGTACGGGCAAGGATGCCGATATCGACGAGTTCGACATCTGCGAGAACTGCTACAAGCAGCTCATCGTGTGGAATCCGGAACAGGAGGAGATCATTGGCGGTTACCGCTATTTAGAGGGCACGAAGTGGGAAATCGACGACAACGGGCAGCCGCGTCTGGCTACCAGCCACATGTTCCATTTCTCGGAGAAGTTCCTGCACGACTATATGCCTTACACCATCGAGCTCGGGCGCTCCTTCGTGTCGCCTGCCTACCAGTCGTCGCGTATGGGTGCGAAGAGCCTCTTCGCTCTCGACAACCTGTGGGACGGACTGGGCGCACTCACCGTCATCATGCCCAATGTCAGGTATTTCTTCGGCAAGATGACCATGTATCCCTCGTACATCCGTGAGGGACGCGACATGATTCTCTATTTCCTCCGTAAGTACTTCGACGACAAGGAAAATCTCGTCATCCCCATGAAGCCCCTCCGCATAGAGACCGACGAACGACAGCTGGCAGCCCTTTTCTGTAAGGACTCCTTCCGTGAGGACTATAAGATCCTGAATCAGGAGATACGGCGTTTGGGCTATAACATCCCCCCGCTGGTCAACGCCTACATGAGTCTCTCGCCCACGATGAAGCTCTTCGGCACTGCCATCAACTACGGTTTCGGCGATGTCGAGGAGACGGGCATCCTTATTGCTGTGGACGAGATCTTCGAGGAGAAGCGCGTACGCCACATCGATTCCTTTATCCGTCAGCATCCCGATGCCCTGAAGATTACAAGCGGCGCCGGCAAGGTCATCTATCGCGACAACTATTGATTCGTTGCGATGGTGCAATAGACCCTTCAACGCGATACAAGACTGTTGGTTTCGCGGTAGGAAACGAACGTTCATGCCCCTTCCCTTGAAACGGAGTCCCTGCGACCGACAGTATGGCGTAAGCCCGCTCCCGTCCCATATAGGGGAAAGGCTACGGTTAGTGAGCTTGGCTCGGGAATGGAAGCAGGAGTGGTGTCAGCATCTTTTCAGATTAGGGTACATTTTATTGGACAACCTATCTCCAATATAATAACATTTTGGCAAATTAGTATTTTTTAAGACATTCTTCCTCCGGTTTTCATCTTTTTTACGCTAAATTTGTAGTCGCTAAAAACCATAATGTGGAAACTGGTATAAGAAACGCATATTTAATAACAAAGGCAATGAAGAATTTTCTTATTGCCTCTGTGTTGACCATGGCAATCAATCAGCTGAACACAACGGTGGATGGTATTATCGTCAGTCACTTGGTTGGTCCTGACGCACTGTCGGCAGTGACGCTATATATCCCTGTAAACCTTTTAGTTACAGCATTAGCAACTCTTTTGGGTATTGGAGCTACTATCATTGCCTCAAAGGCAATAGGCCGCAGAGACAAAGAGGCTGTTAGCGGTATTCTTTCTACTGCGTTGACCTCACTTATTATAGCAGGAATCTGTTTAGGCATTGTCGGATTTGCCTTTGGCAATGGAATTACAGGCATACTGACAAACGACGAGCGTTTGCATGCACAGTTGTTTGCTTATCTATCCGTGATGTTAGGATTAGGGTTGTTCCCTATGCTGAACCAGTTCTTAGGGCAGTGCGTTGACATTGACGGTTTTCCCTTGAACGTAACGAAGGCTATGCTGTTGATATTCAGCAGCAACATTTTGCTCGACCTACTTCTTGTGGGAGCCTTGGACATGGGTATCAGAGGCTCAGCCATTGCAACCATTTCATCGTATATTATCGCTATCTTGTTTCACTGCCGCCACTTGTTCGGACCACGGAGCGACATACGGTTCAGGTTTCAGGTTTCAAGTTTCAGGAAGTATATAAGACCGAACCTGATACAGGGACTTCCGCTGTTAATCAGCAACGTGATTTTGGTCGTGCTGTTCTACTCGATGAACAGCATTGTGCAGGATCGCCTGGGACACAACGGCATGTTCGTGATGTCTGTATGTCTGAACATCTTTATGATTGGCATGATGCTGTCGAACGGTTTTGGCAGCACCATCCTGTCGTTAGGCGGTTTCCTGTATGGACAGAGTGACTTTACGAGTGTCCGGTTCTTGGTCAAGAGATGTCTGCTGGCTATTCTCATCATCACTTTAGGCTTTAGTGTCTTGGTAGAGGCATATCCGAGTCTGTTGACACGTCTCTTTGGTGCCAACACACCTGAACTAATAGCCTTAGCCTATGGCGGCGTGAGAATTTTCATTATCTGCTTGGCGCCCTTCTGCCTTGCACTCACGCTTGCCAACCTCTATCAGGTACTGGGCCGTATAGCCTTGTCACCCATTCTGGTCGTTTCGTTTCCAGTAATACTTCTGTCAAGCATGAAACTGTTAGCTGGCTATGAGGATGACTCCATGCTTTGGTATTCATTCCCCGTGAGCGGAATCCTGGTGTTGCTGTTTGCTGTCGTCATGTCAGGAATTATTCGTCTGAAAAACCGTCAGACAAAGTTGATGCCACTGACGCTGATACCGTTGCAGAATCATGACCAAGTATATGAAGTATCGTTGAAGAACACGACAGATGACTTCTACAAGGCCGTTAGCGAACTACCGGAAATTGTAGGTTCGTTCAAATTGGACAAGACAACCCAAAAACAGGTGGTGAGTAGTACGGAAGAAATGCTGATAAACACCATTCAGCACTCAGGCATTAAAGGTAATAATCACTATTCCGACCTTCGCATGGTGCAGACAGATGAGAAATTCATTATTTCAATGAAGTACGAAGGTAAGCCGTTCAACCCCCTCACACTGAATGAAGACGATAGAAGATTCGGCCTAAAAATACTATTTGGTCTGACCAAAGACGTAGATTATAAATACATGTACGGGCAAAACATGATGTATCTATCATGGGATGCGCCCTGCACGTAGTGCTTAACTCCCCATTTTAACTCCCTTTTACAACTCCAGATACAAAAAAAACGCTATAGAATTATGGAAAAAACTTATCCCTTACTACAATCGCAATTGGGAATCTTCATGGAATGCATGAAGAACCCTATTTCCACACAGTATAACTTCCCCGTCTTGTCCGTTCTGCCGAAGACCATCGACCTGGACAAGCTGGAAAGGGCCCTGCAGAAAATCATCCAAGTGCGAAAGGAACTTCGTACACGCTTCGTCATGGTAGAAGGAGTGCCCAGGCAATACTGTGACGAAAATATGGAGATTCCCATTCCACGGAAGAAGATGACCGACAGCGAGGCAGAACACTACATCGCCCACGACTTCGTAAGACCTTACGACCTTCTGAGCGGTGAACCACTGGTTCGCATCGAGATTATAGAGGGTGAGAAGAACAACTATGTGCTGTTCGAATACCAGCACTCCATTGGCGATGGTGCCACGATGGCTCCCAACCTGACACAGATTGACCTGCCGGCAGCATATAATGGCGAAGAACTGGTACCCAATGAATATGGCATGTACGAGTATGCGCTCGACGAGGAGGAGGGTATGAAGTCAGCGCAGTACGAGAAGGCCAAGCAATACTATATGGAGAAGTTTGCCGGCATAGATTTCGTCACCTTGGCCGACAGCATGGAGAACCGCTTAGGCATGATGGTCAGAGAATCGGCCTTCATCTCTCAGCAGACTGTCGACGAGTGGTGCAAGCAGCAGGGCACACAGAGCAACCTCCTCTTCATGGCCGCCTTTAGCCTGGTGCTATCGAAACTGACGCACCAGACGGAAGTAGCCTACTACAGCGTCAACCACGGCCGTATGGACAAGCGCCTGCGCAATGCCTACGGAATGTTCGTCAAGTCGGTACCCATCCTGGCCATAGTATCTGGACAACAGCCTGTGATGGATTTCATCAAGTCTTTCCGTACGGAGTTGATGAGCACCATACGCTATGGCATCTATCCCTTCAACCACTTCTGCAACGAAATGCATCAGGAGCCTAAGATCAGTTTCGGTTTCCAAGGCGTCGCCATGCAGGAGTACTTCGACCTGGAAGGAGAGCACTGCCTGCCCGTACAGATATCAAAGGGCATGATTGACGACGATATGTCGTGCGTCATCTACCTGAAAGAGGGAGAATACGATATTCGCATGGAGTCGAGCGACGCACTGAACAGTGCCGACACACTGCTCATGGTCGCCAACTGCGTCAAAGCCACTGTGGAATACATCATGGCTCACCCCGACTGCGTACTCAGCGACATCAAGATGCTGACAGAAAAGGAAGAAGCGCATATACAGGAACTGTCGAAAGGCGAGACATTGAAGGTTGACGACAAAGCCACGTTCCCGTCATTGTTCATCAGTCAGGCCAACAAATATCCTGACGCCAACGCCGTTGTTGATGAGCAAGGCACATACACCTATGCCGAACTGAACAAACTGTCAGGCGCATTGGCACTCAAGTTGCGCGAGATGGGTGTCGGCTCACCAGAAGTACACTCGCCCTTCGTCAGCATCATGCTTGGCTATCAGAAGGAGTTCCTCGTGGCAGCCATCGGTATTGAGAAAGCCGGTGGGGCATACGTGCCACTGGACTACGACTACCCTAATGACCGTCTCCTCTATATGCTGGAGGATAGCGAAAGTCAGGTGCTCATCACCAGTCACGCCATCTTCAACGAGAAAACCGCTCAGGGTGACAACTTCACGGCCAAGAACATCCTGTTCATCGAAGACTTCCTGGAAAATGAAGAATTAAGAATGAAGAATGAAGAATTTGCTGCCGTAGACTACTCCACGCCTGACTCTCTGGCCTATATGATCTACACCTCTGGCTCTACAGGTAAGCCCAAGGGTGTGATGATACCCCATCGGGCCAAGGCAAACTTCGTACAGTTCATCGCCAAAGAGTGGCACCATACTTCTAAGAGCCGCATCTGCTGCCACTCATCGTTCTCATTCGATGCCTCCGTAGAGGACCTCTATCCAGTGCTAACCGTAGGCGGAACACTCTACACTGTACCACAGGAAGCCCGAAAGGACATGGAGTTGCTCCATAAATTCATTATCGATAACGGCATTACCGGCGGCTGCTATACCACGCAGTTGGGACAGATGTTGCTGCAGCAATATCCCGACCTGCCAGTAGATTACCTCGTGGTGGGTGGTGAGAAGATGACGGCAACCCCAGAGTGCAAATGCCGACTCATCAACACCTATGGTCCGACTGAGTTTACCGTTGATGCTACATTCTACAATATCGAGAAGGGCAAGGACTACAAGAACATCCCCATCGGCCGACCTTTGTACAATCTTTCTGCATACGTCGTCGACCTGTTCGGCCATCTGCTGCCCCAAGGCATGGCTGGTGAACTGTGCATGGCAGGTCCACAGATAGCTGCAGGCTACTGGAAGCGGGAGGATCTCACAGCACAAGTATTCTCCAACATCGATGTGAACGGCCAGCAGGTAAAGGTTTACCATACCGGTGACCTTGTACGTTACAACGCAGACTGTCAGATAGAATATCTTGGGCGTATCGACTCCCAGGTGAAATTGCGCGGATTCCGCATTGAATTGGGCGAAATCGAGACACTCATAGGTAAGTACCCTGGTATTCAGATGGAATGCGTTCAGGTTCGAGAGGTTGCAGGTGTACAGCATCTGTGCGCCTACTATACGGCTAGCAGTCAAATTGATCCAGATGCGCTGAAAGCTTATCTCGCAGAGAGCCTGACAGACTATATGGTGCCCACAGCCTATATGCAACTGGACGAGATGCCGCTAACACCCAACGGCAAGGTGAACACAAAAGCACTGCCACAGCCAGAAGTAAAAGCCGTTGAGATTGTTGCACCAGAAACAGAACTGGAAAAGAAGATTTTCGATATTGCTGTCACTCTGTTGAACCACGACCAATTTGGTGTGACAACAAACCTCATCTCCATGGGACTGACATCGCTGACGGCCATGAAGTTGAGTGCCTTCATCCATAAGGAACTGGGGATTGCCATCCCCACTAAGGATATTTTGCGTACACCAGTTATACGCACCTTGGCAAAACTATCTGAAAACAGTGAACAGACTTCTCAACTAAGTACGCATGAGAAGCGTGAATACTACCCCATTACCGAGAACCAACGCGTGGTTTACTTGGATTGGGAGATGAATCGAGACACTACACAGTATAACATTCCACAGGTATGGAAGATGAAGGGTGCTGATGCATCTCGCCTGCAACAAGCACTGACCGCAGTGGTGGAAGCCCATCCCTCTATCAAGACACATCTGGAAATGCGCGATGGCGATGTGGTGCAGATCCGTCGTGACGAGGCTCCTGTCATCGTTCGTATGACAGAGACTGATACTGAGCCCACCGTAGAACAATTACAGAAGCGTGTACTCCCCTTCAATCTGCTAGAAGACGACCTGTATCGTATAGAACTTTACAAATATCAGGATGCTGTTTATGTCTTTGTGGACATTCACCACATCGTCAACGACGGACTTTCCGTTCAAGTATTCTTGTCCGACTTACAGCGTGCTTATGGAGGAGAATCATTACAGGCAGAAACCTATACTGCCTTTGACTATGCTCTTGACGAGGAGGCTTTGTTTAATTCGGAACAATACCAAGAGGCAGAAAAATATTTCGACGACATGTTACAAGGGACAGAGGTGACTGTATGGCCACACTCTATCGAAGACACGACATGTGAAGCCATTGGCATTGAATATGTCGACGTGGATGCTGCCGCTATTGATGCATTCTGTAAGGAGAACGGATTTACGCAAGGAAATTATTTCCTTACGCTTTTCCTACACTTATTGCACAACATCACACGTGAGTCGAACGTAATGATTACCTCTATTAACAATGGACGTTCTGATGCCCGCATGCTGGATGTTATAGGTATGTTCGTGAAAACAATTCCCGTCGTGGCTTCATGGACAGAAGGCAGCAGCAAACTCTCGTTACGTGAGGCTGTCGAGAAAGTGCAGCAGCAATTCCAACAAACACAGGCATTCGACTTCTACCCCTTCACCCAAATGGTTGAGCGCCATAAAGTGCATGCGGAGATTATGTTCGAATATCAGGTTGGTATAGAAGACATTAGCGACGATAGAATTGAACCGATACTTGTTATGCCCGATACGGCAAAAACGCCTCTGACGGTATCTGTTCACCCTGCTAATCAGACAGGAAAGTATCTATTGGTTGCCAGGTACAACCCCACTCTATATTCAAAGCGCGACATGCAGACCATGTTGTCAATGCTTCAAACGGCATGTGTAGAGGGACTGAAAGTGAAGGACATGGCCAGCATTCCCTTGTTATCACCAAGCCAGACACATGACATCATCACCTATTCTGCAGGTCCTTTCCTTGATGTTGACATCAGCAAGACGTTTGCTAAAGCGTTCATAGAATGTGCAAAAGCCAATCCGTCACGTGTGGCCGTAAATGATTTGAATGGTGACCATACTTATCAAGAGTTGAATAATGCATCAGATTACCTTGCTCATACCCTACTAAAGGCTCATGTTGAAAAGAACAGCTTTGTAGCGTTGTTGTTAGAACGTACATGGTTCTTCCCACTTTCCATCATTGCCGTCCACAAAGCAGGTGCTGCTTACACGCCATTAGATATTGACTACCCGGTAGATCGTTTGCAGTACATGTTGGAAAATTCTGAAGCAAAAGTCCTGTTAACCACACATGCAGAATTAGACCGTAAATGTAGAGAAGAAGGACTCGTAGTCAATAAGGAAATAGTGAACATCATTTTCTTAGATGATTTATTTGCTCAATACGACAACAATACTCCTACAGAACCTATTGACCTGTCCGAGCCAGAGGGATATGCCTATATGATATACACCTCCGGTTCAACAGGAAAGCCCAAAGGTGTAGTACTCCACCAGGCGGGTCTATGGAACTTTATTGAAAGTATCAAGAGCATTTACCACCATTCTGCTGACGACCGCATCGCTTCACATCGAGCATTCTCGTTTGTAGCACACGTAGAGGACACTTATGCCATACTGACCGTTGGTGGAAGCCTGCATATCATGCCCAGTTCGATACGTAAAGACCTGCAACAAGTCTATCAGTTTATCGTTGACCACCAGTGTACAGGTTGTGGCTTCACCACTTCTTTGGCAATGATGATGATCGACAACTATCAACTCCCCACCCGTTATATTACAGCAGGTGGCGAGAAATTGACTGGTGTCGTCAGTACAGGACATCCGCAAATCATCAATGTCTATGGTCCGACTGAATGTACAGACCACACCTCTGTATATCCATTGGAAACAGGCCGTGAATATAAGAATATTCCTGTGGGTAAGACTTTACCCAACAACTGGATGTTTGTGGTTAGCCCTGACGGACAGTTAGTTCCACATGGAGTGGCTGGTGAACTCTGTTTTGCTGGTATCCAGGTGGGTACGGGCTATTGGCAGCTACCAGAAATGAGTGCAGCAGTCTTTGTCAATTGTCCATACGTCAGACAAGACCATTGGGGCCGTCCTGTAAGGATGTACCACACTGGTGACTTAGTACGCTGGACCGATGAAGGTGTCCTGGAGTATTTAGGTCGAATAGACAATCAGGTCAAGGTACGTGGCTACCGTATTGAACTGGGTGAGATTGAGGCTGTTGTCCGTGAGATGGAGAATATCTACATATCAGCAGTCAAGATCATCGACCTCGACGGAAACAAGTATATCAGTCTCTACTATACTCCTGTAGAAGGACAGACTGTTACTCCGGAAGAAGTACGCCAGTTTATAGAAAAGAGCTCGTTAGCAGACTATATGCGTCCAGACTATTACACACAGCTGGACCAGATGCCACGTCTGCCAAACGGAAAGGTTGACCGCAAGTCCTTGCCGATGCCTGAAATGAAGATGGAAGATATCGTGGCTCCAGAAACGCCTCTTGAGCAACAGATTTTCGATCAGACTGCCCGTTTGCTGAAACACCAGAATTTCGGTGTGACGACCAACCTCGTCACCGTAGGCCTCTCGTCTCTTGTTGCCATGCGTCTTAGTGCCACTCTGTTACAGCAACATGACATCAAGATACCCGTCAAAGAAATCCTTGAACATCCGACCATTCGTGAAATGGCCCAGAATTCAAAGGCCGAACGAGCAGAGCAGTATAAGCCCTATCCCATCAGAAAAACTTATCCGCTATCTGAGGCTCAGCGTGGTATTCTCATCGACTGTTTGATCAATCGTGATGCGCTTCAATACAACATCCCCTTCCTGCTTAAGTACAAGACTCTCGATTTAGAGCGATTTAAGAATGCGCTCATACAAGTTGGTGAGGCCCATCCTTATCTGAAGGCGCGCATCGCCATGGAGGGCGACGACTATGTTCAGTCACGCAATGATGATGACAAACTGGAGATAGAAGAATATACGCTTGACTATGAACCCGACAGAGCGTTCTTCCAGTTACAGGTTAAGCCATTCGATGTGCTAAACGAGAAACTGTATCGTTTCAAACTCTATAAGACACCGTCATATTTCTACGTACTCCTCGATATTCACCACTTGATTAGCGACGGAAGCAGCAACTATATCTTAGCGCAGGAAATGGAGAAAGCCTATTCAGGCCAGCCGCTACAGAAGGAGGCTTACACAGCCTTCGACCGCGCCATTGACGAGGAGAACATCATGAAGAGTGATCGCGGTGCAGAGGCCGAGCAATATTTCGACAAACTGATATCCGCTGCAGAAGCCACTGTGTATCCACATTCTACAGAGGCTACCGGCAATGCAGTATATGGCGAACTGCGAGAGACGATTCCAGCCGAAGCCATCGACCACTTCTGCAAGCAGCATGCACTGGCTCCCAGCAGTTTCTTCTTAACTGTGTTCCATCATGTTCTCCACCGCGTCACTCGCGACGAAAGTACGCTGGTTTACTTTATCAGTAATGGTCGTTCAGAGGTTCAATTAGAGAATTTCTTCGGCGTATTTGTAAAAACCATGCCAACAATCGTCAGCAATTTCAACGGTGACGTTGTCTCTTCCGTTAAGTCAATGCACCAGCAAATGTTAAATACGATTGCCCATGACTATTATCCATTCACAAGAATGGTTGAACGACACGGACTGAAAGCAGAAATCATTTATAACTATTTTGTAGATTTGCAGACAAATATGTCTCTTGGCAATGATGCTGTAGAATCTACGGTACTCGATTGGGATACTGCCAAGACGCCTATATCCCTTAGCATACTCAAGGACAACGATGGCAATTTTGTAACCTCATTAGAGTATGACGCCAGCCTGTATAGCGAAGCCGACATGAATGTCCTGAACAAAATGATTTCTGCGGCAGCACAGTCGGCCGCCTCGGCTCAGTCTATGGACAACATCGTGCTGCTGACAACCGACGAGCAGAAGGCAATGATGGACTATAGCAAAGGTAAGGACATGGATATTGACATCACCAAGACCTTCGCACAAGTATTCGAAGAGCGTGCCAAGCTGGTGCCTGACAATATAGCCGTAGCTGACAAGAGCAGTCACTTTACTTACCAACAGTTGTCACACAACTCTGACGTGCTGGCCCACCAATTGGTGAAAGATGGTGTTCAACCCAACGACTTCGTATGCGTCATGCTCGACCGCTATAAGGAGTTCCCGCTGTCTGTCCTTGCTATCCACAAGGCTGGAGCTGCCTATACACCGATGGATTTTGAATATCCCAACGAGCGTCTGCAGTACATGCTGGAGAACTCCGAGTCCAAGGTGCTTATCACAAGCCATGACGTTCTGAACAGCAAACTGGCAGAAGGCGACTTCAACACAGGCAATGTGAAGATTATCTTCATTGAAGACATCGACTTCAGCATCCCTGCTGCTCCCATCAATCTGACGACACCCGACAATCTGGCCTATATGATCTATACGTCAGGTTCGACGGGCAAGCCTAAGGGAGCCATGCTACATCAGGCTGGATTATGGAACTTCATCAATATCGTTATTGACATGGAGCACTTGACTGCCGACGACCGCATTGAGGGACACCGTTCATTCTCGTTCGATGCACATATCGAGGATATGTACCCGATACTGACACTTGGAGGATCGTTCCACATCATGCCATCGGAGATAAGAAAGGATGTTGCCGCAATACGCGACTTCCTCTTCGAACACCAGATAACCGGCGGTGGATACTCTACAGCCATTGGAGCCCTGTTGCTGAACACTTACGATGATCTGCCCGTGCGTTTCATTACTGCAGGTGGCGAAAAACTTTCCGGTGTCTATAGCAATCATATTGAAATTATTAATGTGTACGGACCTACAGAGTGTACCGACGATACTTCTTATTACAGTATTGCTCCTGGTACTCATGTAGAGAATATTCCTATCGGAAAGCCCGTGGCCAACAGTTGGAACTTCATCGTTGATCCATCAGGCCACTTGGTTCCTCAAGGTGTAATAGGAGAACTGTGTATTGCCGGCATTCCTGTCGGACGCGGTTATTGGCGACTACCAGAGCGCTCTGCTCAGTCGTTTGTTGATTGCCCGTTTGTGAGTGAAGACCGCTGGGGACGCCACGTACGAATGTATCACACAGGTGACTTGTGCCGCTACAATGACCAAGGTGATCTGGAGTACGTTGGACGTATCGACTTCCAAGTCAAGCTACGCGGTTTCCGTATCGAGTTAGGTGAAATTGAGAGTAAGACGCTACAGATAGACGGCGTTCTTCAGGCTGCTGCCGAAGTGAGGAAGGTAATGGGTACCGAGCATCTCGTTCTCTACTATACTGTGGCCGACGGTTTCCCCGTCGACAACAAAACCATACGCAAGGCATTGGAGGAATCGGCACTGGCCGACTATATGGTGCCTGATGCCTACATGCTGATGGACGTGATGCCGATGACACCTAATGGCAAGGTCAACCGTAAGGCACTTCCTCTGCCAGAACTCAAAGCGGAGGAAATTGTTCCACCTTCAAACGAGACGGAACAGAAGTTGCTTGATATAGCAATCGAGTTGTTGAAGCATGATCAGTTTGGTGTGACCACCAACCTCATTACCGTTGGACTAACATCCTTATCTGCCATGCGTTTGAGCGTTCAGATACATAACATCTTTGGCAAGACGGTGCCTACTAAGGTACTTCTTCAAGAACCCACGCTCCGTCAGATTGCCTCTATTATAGATGGCAACGAAGATATCAAGGATGTTCAGATTGCTCGCGTTCATAATCTACAAGAATACTATCCTATCACGGAAAATCAGCGCGGAGTATATGTATCATGGGAACTCAACCGCAACACCACACAGTATAACATCCCTAATCTAAGGAAATACAAAGCCGTCAAAGCAGAAGATTTGCGCGATGCCTTGATAGAAGTTGTTAATGCACATCCTATTCTCAAGACACGTATGGCCATGATTGACGGCGATGTAATGCAACAGCGTCGTGATAATGATGAGCCCGTCGTAACAATTACTGCTTTGCAGGATGTACCCACGAAATCGTTTTTCCAAGGTCGTGTTCGTCCTTTCGACCTTCAGAATGACAACCTCTATAGATTGGAAATCTACACTTATGGTGACGATGTGTATCTGTTCGTAGATTTTCATCATATTGTGTTCGATGGAGGCTCAAGCATGGTGTTTGATCGAGACTTGGAGTCCATACTCACTTCAGAACAAAAGCGAAATGTTGAGCAAGAGACCTACACTGCCTTCGATCGTGCATTGGACGAACAGGAAATGCGCGAAAGCGACATGTATGCTGCAGCAGAAAAGTATTTCGACACGCTGTTAGAGTCCTTCGAAATAGCCAGCTATCCTGCCAGTCGTCAGCCAGACAAAACAGAAGCATGTCCAGAAGTGGTCAGTGCAGTTGTAAGCGGCAGTGTCGTCAACAACTTCTGCAGTGCCAACGGCGTTACGGCCAACAGTTTCTTCATGACTGTTGCTACTCAGGTTCTTCATCGTCTGCTTCGTGAGGATGATTTGATGATTTCAACCATCAGCACAGGTCGCTACACGACTGAGATGCACAGTACTATTGGATTCTTCGTGCAAACATTGCCTGTCGTTACCCACAGCAGCAATGTGCCTATGAGGGAAGCCGTGAAGTCAATGCAAAAACAGTATATAGACACCCAAGACAATAGTATCTTCTCCTACACTAAAGCGGTTGAGAAGTATGGATGTCACGCAGAGATTCTCTTTGCCTTCCAGGCTAACTTGGGTACTATCGAGGAGGATGGCCAACAAGAAATGTATGAAAGCATCCCGCTGCAACTGGATACTGTAAAAACGCCTATTATGATTAGCATCTTTGATGACAAAGATGGTTATAGAATTGACGTAGACTATGACGCTTCGCGGTATAACAACTCTGATATGAGTAAGTTTGTAGCAGCCCTGAAGTGTTTTGCAGAGTATGCTTCTGAAAATGCCGACTGCGAAGTTGTCAACATTCCATTGATTTCTGACAAGGAGGAGTCGGAGTTGCTGTCACTGGGTAAGGGCGATGTTCTTCACTACGATAGGAATCTTACGCTCGTTGACGTCATCCGCCGTCAGGTTTCCGCCACTCCAGATGCAACAGCTATCGTGTTCCGCGACAAGCACCTGACCTATCGCGAACTCGACGAACTCACCGACCAGCTGGCTTCACATCTGCAGCAGATGGGCGTTAAACCCGAACAGGCCGTCGGTGTGATGATAGACCGCTCGGAACTGATGGCAATCTACCCGATAGCCGTTATGAAGGCCGGAGCAGCCTATATGCCACTTGACAGTCACTTCCCGGAAGAACGCCTGCAGTTCATGTGTGAGGATGCTGGTGTCAGTCTGATTCTTGCAGACAACGGCATCGTCGAACAGGCTATGCCGCATTACTCTGGCAAGGTATTCTGTGCATCAGAACTCGACACCCTGAAGAAGCCTGCCAATAAGCCTATCGCAGCCATCACTCCTGACAACATGTTTGTCATCTTGTACACCTCTGGTTCAACAGGAAAGCCCAAGGGCTGCATGCTTGAACATGGCAATATCGTGAACTTCTGTCATTGGTATGTGAAAGAGTTCGATGTCACGCAGGAAGATCGTGCCGTGGCCTACGCCAACTTCGGCTTCGATGCCCACATGATGGACCTCTACCCAGCCCTGTCGGTAGGTGCAAGCGTATATATCATTCCAAGTGATCTCCGCATGGATTTGATGGCAATGAATAAGTATATGGAAGAGCAACAGCTCACCATAGCTTTCATGACCACACAAATTGGTTATATGTTTGCTACCAGCATTGAGAACCACTCGCTCCGCCTGCTGTCGGTAGGTGGTGAGAAACTACAACCATTGAAGAAGCCTCGGTTCCGCTTCTACAATGGCTATGGTCCTACAGAGTGTACGCTTTACTCTACGTGCTATAACATCACGAAAGACTATAACTCCTCACTTATTGGACGGCCGCTTGCCAACTATCAGTTGCGAGTTGTCGACAAACACATGAACCTCGTACCTCGTGGTGTTCCAGGCGAGCTGGTTGTTATGGGAGTTGGTGTAGGACGTGGATATCTCAATCGTCCCGATATGAATGCCGAGAAATTCATCACTATTGATGAGCAGAAAGCATATCGCACGGGCGACTTGGTACGTTGGTCGGAAGATGGCAACATAGAATACATTGGACGTATTGACGGACAGGTTAAACTTCGTGGCCTACGCATAGAACTCGGTGAAATAGAGAGTCGTGTGGCAGAACATGAAGCAATCAAACAGGTGTGCGTAGATGTCAAAGAGATTGGCAGTGTGCAGAACCTCGTTTGCTACTACGTTGTGAAAGAAGGAAACGACATAGAGGAAGATACTTTGAAAGCATGGATTGGCGAGACGCTGACAGCCTTCATGGTACCGGAATTCTATGTAAAGATGGACAAGTTCCCATTTACTCCGAATGGCAAGGTTAATCGACGAGAGCTGCCTATACCAGAGGCCAAGGAAGAAGAGATCGTTGCCCCGGAGACAGAGACAGAGAAGAAACTATACGACATTGCCGTAGAGATGCTGAAGGTTGACAAATTGGGTGTGACCGCCAGTCTGATTTCATACGGACTGACATCACTCACCGCCATGCGACTCAGCGCCCTCTTACAACAGCGCCTTATGGTAGCTATCCCCGTTGCAGAACTTCTCTCCCATCCCACCATACGTGAAATTGCCGAATATATAGACAGCAGTCAGGCCAAATCTACTAAGGTGGCTGACATCTTCACAAAGCGTACACCCCAGACAAACGATGGCGCTTCAGTGCAGAAGGAAAATCCTCTTCAAACAAAGGGTAATCCTCTTCAAGCAAAAGGAAATCCTCTTCAGGCAAAGGGTAATCCATTTGCTCCAAAGAAGAACCCATTACAATCAAACAATAATAATAAGAAATAAATAGATCATATTATGACACAGATTGAAAGTAACAGAAGAAACCTGTACGACAACCTTTTATCCGATGGTTATTTCCGCGATGAGACAGGCGAGATTAATTTCTCATTTGAAGATTTCTGTGAGACTCTTAATGATCCTGAAAATATAGGAGTTTTCTACGAGAACTTGTTGGCCGATGGCTATTTCCGTGATGAGAATGGCGATGTAAACTTCTCCAAGGAGGCGTTTACAGAGATGCTGGCGGAGACAGAGGAGAAGCGTGAATACTATCCTATCTGCGAGAACCAGCGAGGTATCTACGTTGATTGGGAAATGAATCGTAACACGACTCAATACAACATTCCCTATGTGATGGAATTTAAGGACATGGATGTCGAGAAACTCAAAAGTGCGCTTATCACAGTTGTGAACGCCCATCCTTATCTGAAGACCCATTTCGCTGTTAGGGAAGGTGATATCGTCCAGCTGCGTTTAGATGATGATCCAGTCACTGTGTCTGTCACTGAATTGAAAGAAGAGCCTACGGCAACGTTCTTTCAGCAGCGAGTCGTTCCTTTCAACCTGACCGAGGGGCCACTTTATCGTATGGAGATTTATAAGTCTCCCACTTCGATGTGGCTCTTTGTTGACATTCATCATACTGTTTACGATGGAGGCTCTTCTTTGATCTTCCGCAGAGATTTAGAAAGCGTACTTGCCGGAGGACAGATTGAAAAGGAGTCATATACTGCTTTCGACCGTGCATTAGCAGAGGAGAAGTTCTGGCATTCAGAGCAGTGTGAAGAGGCCGAAAAACATTTTGACAGCTTGTTGATGGGGGCAGAGACCACCGTCTATCCCCATAGCATCGGCCATACAGGTGAGGCTGTTCAGCATGTGCTGTCTATGGATGTCTCTAATATTGATGTCACTTCTTTCTGCCGCAAGAATTCAGTTACAGAAAGCAACTACTTCCTGTCAATGTTGATGAGCTTGTTGCATCGGATAACACGTGAAGAAAACGTTCTCATTACTACTATCCATCACGGTCGCACTGATATGCGCATGATGAACGCAATGGGTATGTTTGTGAAGACCCAACCCGTTGTCAGCAGCATGACGAATGAACAGGCAGTGGTGACCGCGACAAGTGACATCGTCAAGAAAGTGCAGCAACAGATGCTCGATGCCCAGAGTCGTGATATTTATACATTCACGAAAATGGTGGAGCGTTATGGCATACGTGCTGAAATTATGTTTGTGTTCCAGTCTGCAGGAGATGCAGGGGCGACTAAAGAGGAAAAAGGAAACGATTTCAGCCTTGATCTGGATACTGCCAAATTGCCATTGACAGTAACTGTCATCTCAAATGGTTCAAGCAATTTTAAGTTGAACCTTGAGTACAATAACAGTCTTTATTCCGATAAAGACATGGAGATTCTCGGTAAGATGCTGATCAGCGCTTTCACTTATGGTGTGACAAGCAAGTCTTTGGCAGAAATTCCTTTGGTGACGGGAGAAGACAAGGATGCCGTTCTTGAAGAATCAACCGGCAAGTATCTGGATGTTGACATCACCAAGACGTTTGCACAGGTCTTTGAGGAATGTGCTAAGCGAGTACCCGACAATGTGGCCGTGGCAGACCGCGACAGTCACTTGACCTACCAGCAGATGTCTCACTACTCCGACGTACTAGGCCACCAACTGGTCGGTGCCGGTGTGAAACCCAATGACTTCGTATGCGTCATGCTTGACCGCTTCAAAGAGTTTCCGCTGTCAGTTCTTGCCATTCATAAGGCAGGAGCAGCCTACACACCCATGGACTTCGAATATCCCAACGAGCGTCTGCAGTACATGCTTGAGAACTCAGAGGCGAAGGTGCTCATCACCAGTCATGCGGTATTGGAAGCCAAAAAGGCTGAGGGAGTCTTTGAGACGGGCAATGTGCAGATTATTTTCATTGAGGACGTTGACTTTAGTGTGAGCGTTGAACCCATCAACCTGACAACACCCGACAATCTAGCATATATGATCTATACCTCTGGTTCGACAGGTAAGCCCAAGGGGGCTATGCTGCATCAGGCCGGACTGTGGAACTTCATCAACATTGTCATCGACATGGAGCACTTGACTGCCGACGACCGCATTGAGGGTCACCGTTCCTTCTCGTTCGATGCACACATTGAGGATATGTACCCCATCCTGACACTGGGCGGCTCATTCCATATCATGCCAACGGAAATCAGAAAAGATGTGGGAGCAATCCGCGACTTCCTCTTTGAGCACAACATTACCGGTGGTGGCTATTCTACCGCCATTGCTGCCCTGCTTCTCAATACCTACAACGACCTCCCCGTACGCTTCATCACGGCTGGCGGTGAGAAACTTGACGGCGTATTCAGTGACCATATTGAGATTATCAATGTATACGGTCCGACGGAATGTACCGACGATACCTCTTATTATAGTATAGCCCCCGGCATCCGGATGGAGAACATTCCCATTGGTAAGCCCGTAGCCAACAGCTGGAACTTCATTGTCGACGAGACGGGCCACTTGGTGCCTCCAGGTGTGGTGGGTGAACTGTGTATTGCCGGTATTCTCGTGGGACGCGGGTATTGGCGACTACCTGAACGTACCGCCCAGTCCTTCGTCGACTGTCCCTTCGTTCATGAAGACCGCTGGGGACGAAAGGTGCGGATGTATCACACCGGTGACCTGTGTCGTTGGAACGAAGACGGCGACCTGGAATACATGGGACGCATCGACTTCCAGGTAAAACTTCGCGGCTTCCGAATCGAGCTGGGTGAGATTGAAAGTAAGGTGCTCCAGATTGAAGGCATTCTCCAGGCTGCTGCCGAAGTGAGGAAGGTAATGGGTACCGAGCATCTCGTTCTCTACTATACTGTGGCCGACGGTTTCCCCGTCGACGACAAAACCATACGCAAGGCATTGGAGGAATCGGCACTGGCCGACTATATGGTGCCTGATGCCTACATGCTGATGGACGTGATGCCGATGACACCTAATGGCAAGGTCAACCGCAAGGCACTGCCTGCACCGGAAATCAAGGCAGCCGAAATCGTTCCTGCTGCCAACGAGACGGAACAACAGTTGCTGGATATGGCAATCGAACTGTTAAAGCACGACAGATTTGGTGTGACTACGAATCTTGTTTCTGTAGGTATGACATCGCTCACCGCTATGCGCCTGAGTGCTATGATACAACAGAATATGGGTAAGAGTATGCCCACCAAAAAGATACTGGAACAGCCCACCATCCGCGAGATTTCAGACTGGATGGAACATGGAGGGAAAGAGTCTGAGCAATGGACACACATCCACGAACATCAGGACTTCTATCCTATCACGGAAAACCAGCGCGGTGTATTTATTGACTGGGAATTAAACAGCAATGCTGTTCAGTATAATATCCCAGAAGTCATGCCTATGGGCTCTTATTCGGCAGAACAGATACACGATGCGCTGTTGAAGGTCATGGATGCACATCCATATCTGAAGACCCATCTTGTAAAGAAGGATGGTGACGTGATGCAGCAACGTCGTGACGATGCCCCTGTGACCATCACAATGACTACGCTCAGTCACGAACCTACAGCGAATGATTTTGAAGTGCGTGTTAAGCCTTTCAATCTGTTGGAAGAAGATCTCTACCGGATTGAGATTGTTCAGTCGCCCAGTCAGTGCTACCTCTTTGTTGATATTCACCATATTATCAACGATGGCGCTTCACGCATCATTTTCAGACAAAGTTTACAGCAGGCTCTGGAACATGAAACGATAACACATGAAGCCTACTCTGCCTTTGACTATGCACTGGATGAGAAGTCATGGCTTGAAGGAGAGAGTGGCAAAGCGGCAGAGACGTGGTTCGATGACTTAATCTCTGGTGCTGAGAGCATTCTCTATCCTAAGTCGGCAAATCCCGAATGTGACCAGCCTATTGAGCATCATATAGCCGTTCCCATTTCAAAGGCCGAAGTAGATGAGTTCTGTCGGCAGCGCGAGTTGTTGGTGAGCAACTATTTCATTACCGCTTTCATGCAAGTGCTACATCGCCTGACCCGCGAGGACAACATCCTCATCACCACGATTAATCACGGTCGTCAGACGGTAGACATGATGAACACCATCGGAATGTTTGTTAAGACATTGCCAGTCATGTCTACTTACGATTTGGAAGCCCAACGCAAGATGGCTGACTTTGGAGAACTTGTCAGCAAGATGAGCGAGCAGTTGAACACAACCTTTGATTATAGTGTATATCCACTGACACGTTTAGTAGAACGATATGGCATGCGCCCCAACATATTGTTTGAGTGGCAAGTATTTGATAGTGTAGGAACTCCCGAAGAATCAGAATCGCCTACTAATCCAGATGCTCAGGCTGTGGCAAAGACACCTATCACGCTCTCAGTTGTGCAGTCGTCAGAGTCGGAATACACATTGAGTATCGGATATGACAGTTCACTCTACAATGCGGCTGACATGGACATTGTGCTGAGTGCCATGAAGGAACTATGTGAAAAGGCTGCCGTTGAGGAGCGCTTCTATGAAATATCCTTAGTGCCGGAGGACAAACGCAGAGAACTGATTGACCTGTCGGCCGGTCCTCGTATGGACATCGACTTCACCAAGACCTACATGGATCACTTCCTGGCTCGTGCAGCCCAGTGTCCGGATAGCCTTGCAGTAGCCGATGGCAATAGCCAGATTACGTATGCCCAACTCAATCGCTATTCTGACCTTATTGCACGGAAACTGATAGCCTTGGGTGTGAAGAAACACGACTTCGTCGGCGTTATGATTCAACGCAGCAAGGAGTTCCCCGTATGCGTCTTTGGTATTCACAAGGCTGCCGGTGCTTATTTGCCGTTGGATATTGAATATCCTAACGAGCGTCTGCAGTACATGCTGGAAGACAGTGAGACTCGGGTGCTCATTACGACCCACGCTGTGTTAGAGGAGAAACGCAAGGAAGGCGACTTCAATGCCGAGATTATCATCTACCTAGATGAAATTGACTGGGAAAAAGAGGCTGCTGAAGTTGAACCTGTCAACCTCTGTACACCTGATTGTTATACCTATATTATATATACCAGCGGCTCTACAGGAAAGCCCAAGGGCGTGGTACTCCATCATAAAGGACTGCTGAACTACATCTTCTCGACGATGGAAGAACTGCACCTGACGGCCGAAGACCGCATCAGCAGCCACCGCTCGTTCTCCTTCGACTCTCATATTGAGGATCTCTATGCCATCCTGCTGCTGGGCGGTAGCCTGCACATCATGCCCGAGGAGATTCGTAAGGACCTGCAGGCCATCCGCAATTTCGTAGTTGAGCATCAGATCACCGGTGGTGGATATACGACCTCTATCGCCACCATGCTGGTAAATACCTTTGACATGCCTGTGCGCTATCTGAGTGCCATCGGTGAGAAACTGATGGGTGTGGTGTCGCGCGATGCACAGATTATCAACGCATACGGTCCGACAGAATGTACGGACCATATCACTATCCACTATCTGGAGAAAGACAAGGTTTATAAGGACATCCCCATTGGTCATGTCATAGCCAACAGCTGGTGTTTCATTGTCGATTCGGCAGGTCAACTGGCTCCAATGGGGGCTTGTGGCGAGCTGTGCATTGCAGGCATACAGGTGGGTATCGGCTATTGGCATCTGCCCGAACGTACGGCCCAATCGTTTGTAGATTGTCCGTTTGTGGAAAAGAACATTGATGGTTCACCGGTCAGGATGTATCACACAGGCGACCTTGCACGCTTCAACGAACATGGTGAATTGGAGTGTCTTGGCCGTATCGACAACCAGGTGAAACTGCGCGGTTATCGTGTGGAACTGGGTGAGATCGAGACTGAAGCCATGAAGGTGGATGGCATCCAGCAGGCAGTAGCCATGATTCGCGATATCAACAACGACAAACACCTTGTCCTCTATTATACCGTCGATGAAGGAAAGAGCGTCAGCGATGAACAGCTTGATGAGCACATGAAAGCATCCAAGCTGCCCGCCTATATGGTTCCCGAGGTATATATGTTTGTAGACGCTATGCCGCGTACGCCAAATGGCAAAATCAATCGCCGAGCACTGCCTACGCCCACACTGACGGTGGGAGACATTGTAGAGCCGGAGACGGAGATGGAGCAGCGGCTGTTCGAAATTGCGCGCGAGGTGCTGAACTCCGAGATTTTCGGTGTTACCACCAACTTAATGTCTATCGGAATGAACTCCCTGTCTGCCATGCGTCTGAGCGCAGCCATTCACGGACAATTGAAAATCAACATCCCAACCAAGAGTATCCTTCAAAGTCCTACTATTCGTGACATGGCTGCCATGACTGAATATAGCGAAGAATTAGAGGAAAGTCAGGCTGTTATCCACGCTCCCCGTGAGTATTATCCTATTAGTGAGAATCAGCGTGGCGTGTATGTGGACTGGGAGATGAACCGTAACACGACTCAGTACAATATTCCTTTCGTGAAGCGTATGGACGGCATTACAGCTGAAGCTTTGGAGCAAGCGATAAAGGCTGTAGTGGCGGCACATCCCTACATGAAAACCAAATTCGTCATCATGGAGGATGATGTCATGCAGCAGCGGCGCGATGACGCTCCTGTAGCTGTACAACACACCACGATTAGCGATGAGCCTACGAGAGACTACTTCCAGCAGAAAGTTCGACCATTCAATTTGCTGGACGACGACCTCTATCGGTTTGAAATCATACAGACACCTACTACTGTCTGGCTCTTTATGGATGTTCATCACACCATCTTTGACGGAGGCAGCCTACTCGTGTTCCTTTCAGACTTGCAGAAACAGCTCACTCCAGGCTCCGCACCCCTTATCCCCGAAACCTACACTGCATGGGACCGTGCTTTGGATGAGAAGGAGATGCAGGCAAGCGGAAAAGCAACAGAAGCCCAGTCGTATTTCAATCAAGTACTTGGCGATGCAGAAATAGCCAGCTATCCTCGCAGCGGTAAAGGTTCGGGTAATAAGGCGGCAAAGCATACTTTGTTACTCGACACCGTAGGCGTATCTGCATATTGCCGTCGTCACAACCTGACGGAAAACAGCTTCTTTATGGCTGTCACCTCTTTGTTGCTACAGCGCATAACACGTCAAGATCACGTCATCTTTACGTCTATCAGCAATGGCCGAACCAATGTCAGGATGCAGGACATCATCGGCATGTTCGTACAGACGCTACCAGTGGTATCCACAGATGGTAAAGGAAACTTTGCCGAATTGGCATCCGATATCCAGAACCAGTATTTCAAGACCCAGTCATATTGCGGTGTCTATCCATATACGCGTCTTGTGGAGCGATTCCCTGCCAATCCGGAAATCATGTTTGCCTATCAGGGCATGGATGGACTGGAACAAGCATCAACGCAAAACAATCAAAACAACAGCGCTGAAGGATTCGCCATGGAATTGGATGCGGTGAAGATGCCACTCACCATTACCGTCCAACCATACGCAACTGACCTGTTCAACCTCGAGCTGGAATATGCTGCAGACCTTTACAGCCTGGACGACATGATTCGGCTGGCAAAAATGTTCAGTTATATCACTCATCAGGCTTGCACGACAGATATCCCGGTCAACACATTCCGGCTTACTGACGCTGCCGATGAAGAAGCACTTACGCTACTGGGCAGAGGCAAGTCCCTCGCATACGACACCACGGAAACGTTGCCCGACATGCTCCACCGGCAGGCTGCAGCTACACCCGACAATATTTACGTCGTCTATAAGAACCGTAGCTATACTTACAGGCAGATCGACGATATCACCGACCGATTGGCACGTTATCTGGTAAATCTCGGACTCAAACATGAACAGGCCGTAGGAGTTATGATTGACCGCTCAGAATTGTTGGTCATCTATTCCATGGCTGTCATGAAGGCCGGCGGCTCTTATATGCCACTTGACTATCACTTCCCCGAAGACCGACTGACGTTTATGACAGAAGATGCCGGGGTGAATATCATCCTCACGGAGGGGGACCTGCTGAAAGAAACCATGCCTGGCTTCAAAGGTACCGTCATCACGCGCGAACAGCTTCAATGGGCTTTCGACGGCGAAGATCGCTACGCAGGAACTGTGTTGCCCAAGGTTAAGCCTGACGACCGTATGGTCATACTCTTCACTTCCGGATCTACCGGTAAGCCTAAGGGCGTGGAACTCGAACAACATGGTATCGTAAACTATTGCCACTGGTATGTGAAAGAATTCCAAATGACGGCCGACGACCGGGCAGTGGGATATGCCAACTATGGATTCGATGCCCACATGATCGACATCTATCCCGTCATGCTCGTCGGTGCCTCTACCTATATCCTGCCCGAGAATATGCGATTGGACCTCACTGCCATGCACAACTACCTCGAAGAGAACCGCCTTACCATAGCCTTTATGACCACACAGATAGGTTGTCAGATGGCAACGCTCTTCGACAACAAGTCGCTGAGGGTGCTTTCTACCGGTGGTGAGAAAATGCCTCCCATCACGCCGCCAGCAAACTATCGGTTCGTCAATCCTTATGGACCTACAGAGTGTTCGCTCTTCTCAACCTTCTACGATGTGAAGAGCTACTTCGAGGGCGAATTTATCGGGCGGCCGCTGGACAACTACCAGTTGTATGTCATCGACAAGACGAGAAATCTCGTGCCGGAAGGTCTCCCGGGAGAATTGTTGATAGCAGGTGAAGGCGTAGGCCGTGGATACCTGAATCGGCCTGATCTGACCGCTGAGAAATTCATCACCTTCAACGGACAGAGGGCCTATCGCTCGGGCGACCTCGTGCGATGGGCTGTCGACCCTCGCGACGGCAGCAAACAGATAGAATTCCTGGGTCGTATCGATAATCAGGTGAAACTACGTGGCCTGCGCATAGAACTGGGAGAGATCGAAAACCGTGTAGCTGCCTTCAAGGGGATTAAGCAGGTTTGTGTCGATGTCAAAGAGGTTGGAGGCGGACAGAACCTCGTCTGCTATTACACTGTCGACAAGGGGGCAATCGTATTCGAACCTTCTCTCAAAGAGTGGGTCGCAGAGACGCTGGCTGCGTTTATGGTGCCAGAGATCTTTGTGCTGCTCGATGAAATGCCACTGACTCCTAACGGAAAGGTAAACCGACGCAAACTGCCTCTGCCGGAGGTGTCCGTACAGCTTGAGAACATACCGCCTGAAACTGCTGAGGAGGAAACATTGTTGGATATTACACGTACGCTCTTGAAACGTGATGACTTCGGAGTCACCGACAATCTCTTACAGCTGGGTCTCACATCGCTGATGGCTATCAAGGTCATTGTCAAGGCGCTTCAGTACAATATCAATCTCAAGGTCGATGACTTGATGAAGGCGAAAAGCGTACGCAGCGCACTGGGAACCAAGATGAGTATTGGTTCATGGTACAACAAATATGAACCGGAAAAGCCGCTCGCCGTATTCGTTCATGGTTACACTGAGTTTATTAACACGAAACATTATCTGAACGAACTCAGCCAGCAGTTCTCTGTTTTCCAGATAGAATGGATTGGTGACCATTTCGAATACCTTTTTGCCGATGCTGATATGAACGAGGTGATAGAGATGTATTACTCCATACTTGATGTCTATCTTCCTGACAATGCCCAAGTAGCAGCGTTCACTGGTCATTGCTTCGGTGGTGAGCTCGCCTATCGTCTATCTGTCAAGTGGAGCCAGATGCGGGGGCAAATGCCTGTCGTTTCATTGCTCGACACCACCTGGACCAGATTCAATGAATATCCTAATGGATGGAGCAAAATCCTTCCCTATCTGCCTATGGAAGAAATGAAGAGGGTTGAGCCGAATGTTGAAGAGAAATTCATACATACCGTCAGGATGACACAGGTTGTGGGACAGATACTGAAATCACCAGAGGTTCCGCCATATAGTGGCAAGGTGATACTACACAAGGCCCTTATTCATGAGGAAGATGAAAACAAAGCAGACCTTATCAGCAAGTATGAGGAAATGGGTGTTTCGTTCAGTGGTGTTCCTGATGAGGTGCTGAAAGAGTTCCTGGCTCCTGTAAAAATCATCGACAATGAGGCTTTCTGGAAAGAAGAACATCCAGGCATCATCGTTTACCATGTGGACGCTACTCATCTGGGCATGCTGGAAAGTAAATATGTAGCAACCTACGTCTCTCGTTTGAAAGAAGAATTATGATAGACCTCAAAGGAATTCATAAAACTTATCCCGGAGTCCAGCCCCTTCACGTGCTGAAGGGGGTGGATCTCCATATCTCTGAAGGGGAATTAGTGAGTATCATGGGACCATCAGGTTCCGGTAAATCTACCATGCTCAATATCATGGGCATTCTAGATGACTACGATGAAGGTGAATACCGCTTGGCTGGTCGTCTCGTCAAGAACCTTAACGAGAAACAGGAAGCTAAGTTCCGAAACGAACTCATCGGATTTATCTTCCAGTCGTTCAACCTCATCAACTTCAAGAATGCTATGGAGAATGTGGCTCTGCCACTCTACTACAGAGGGGTGGGACGCGAGGAACGCAACCAACTGGCTATGGAATATCTGGAAAAGGTGGGACTGGCCGAACATTGGCATCACCTGCCGATGCAAATGTCGGGAGGTCAGCGGCAACGAGTGGCTATCGCACGTGCACTGATCTCTCACCCCAAGATTATTCTTGCCGACGAGCCGACAGGTGCACTCGACTCGAAGACTACGCAGGAGGTCATGGACATGTTGAGGGCTGTCAACCGCGAGCAGGGGCAGACGGTGGTCATCGTCACCCACGAGCAGGAGATTGCCGACCAGACCGACCGGCGTATCTTCTTCAAAGACGGCATTATCTTCAAAGATGAATATAGCAGAACATAAAATGCCCAAAGGCAGATAAAACAGATAGCCCTTATGCAAGAACTATTACAAGAAGTGCTGACTGCTATGAAGAGCAACCGAATGCGCATCGCGCTGACGGGATTCTCCATTGCATGGGGCATGTTCATTCTTGTCGTACTGTTAGGCTCCTCCGGTGGTTTTCAGCGTGGACTCTACAAGACCTTCCATCTTGACATTAACCAGATTGTCAGGATTACAACAGGTAAGACCGTGATGCCTTGGGAGGGAATGGATAAGGGACGCCAGCTGATGCTGAATATAAATGATGCAAAGGCCATTGAGCGGAGCAATATACAGCACATCCAGCGGGTATGCCCCATGATTAAGCGCCAACTGGAGGTGAGTGCCGGCAAAAACCATGTCACGATTCCCGTCACGGGATGCAACGAGAACTATCTTTCCGTCGATTACCGAATGCTGAAAGCCGGAAGGGACTTTAATGCCGAGGATCTCACACAGCGCACAAAGACCTGCATCATCCACGAGCGGTTGGCTCGCCAACTATTTCAGGACAGTAACCCTATAGGTCAGTCCATGACCATGGGGAATCTGCTGTTCACCGTCGTAGGTGTCTGCAAGAGCACGTTCGATTCTGACATAGAACTGGCTGCCTACATGCCCCTTTCCACCATGATTTCCGTCTTCCAGCCTGATGGGAACATCAATGGCATCAACCTGATTGTCGAGAACCTCGAGTCTGTCGAGCACAATGAACATCTGGAGCGTGAACTGCACGACTTACTATCGTCGCGTTTAGGATGTAACCCTAAAGATCACAAGGGCTTTATCGTCAGCAATTCCTACGAACAGATTCTTAGCACCAAAAAGATGATTGCCAGCATAGGTGTCTTCGTCTGGATTATCGGTATAGCCACTCTTATTGCAGGTATCGTGGGCGTCAGCAACATTATGCTCATCACTATTAAGGAACGTACTCGAGAGCTGGGAGTGCGCAAGGCTATGGGGGCCAGCAACAACCATATCATCACACTGGTATTATTGGAGTCGGTCTTCATCACCCTGATTTTCGGCTATATCGGAATGATGCTCGGGGTCGGACTCACCCAATTGCTCGATAACGCTTTAGGATCAGCCATACCCATGTTCCAGAACCCCATCGTCCATTTCTGGCCTATCATGGGGTGTAACTTCATCATGATCCTGGCTGGACTGGTGGCTGGCTACGTACCGGCAAAACGGGCTGTCAGCATAAAATTAGTTGAAGCACTCACTTCTTAAAAGAAAAGAACAAATGTTTGACAAAGACTTTTGGCAGGAAGTACTGCAAACCATACGGCAACAGAAATGGCGCTCCTTGATGACTGCCTTCGGCATCTTCTGGGGACTGCTGATGTTGATGTTCCTGATTGGTGGTGGCATAGGTTTCAAGGAAGGCATCGTCGGACAGCTGAAGCAAATGCCGGCAAACTCTGTAGAATATATCACGGGGACGACGACCATGACCTATAATGGTTTTGAACGCGGCCGTTCCTGGAACATCGATTTCAAGGATGTTGAAGCCATTCAGAACAAGTTCCCTGGTTCCGTCTTGCAGTCCGTCTATATCAAATACCTGCCTGATCCCGGCAATACGCTGACCGTTACCAGTATCAATGCCACCGACGAACTGGTCGTTGCCGGCGTGTCGCCATTCCTGGAGGTTATGTCGCCCCAGCGCGTCGTTTCGGGCAGGTATATCAACGAGTTCGACTGCACGGAACGACGCAAGGTGTGTGTCATCGGCTCTGAAGTGGCAAAGACACTCTTCCCCGACGACAGCTCGCCAATAGGACAGAGCATCAGCATCGGCGGCACGTCATACGATATAATCGGCATCACCAAGAAGACCAATGACATGGTCAACTTCGGCCCGCATGAGTCAAAGTCCGTGTTCTTGCCCATCACCACTGCTCAGTATGTTTTCAATGTCGTGGGCAAGACAGACAGATTGTTCCTGGTACTTGACGACAAATATCCCACTGCCGACTACAGTAAGCCGATTGATAACATCATCCGTCAGCGACACCAGTTGCATCCTGATGACGATGCTGCCCTGATAACCGTTGACCTGAAAAGCCAGCTCAACCAGTTTGACATTATGATAGGTGGCGTCAACGCCCTCGTGTGGCTCGTGGGCTTAGGAACTCTCTTGGCCGGACTTATTGGCATCTCCAATATCATGATGGTTACAGTGAAAGAGCGTACCCAGGAGATAGGTGTGCGGCGTGCATTAGGAGCACAACCGTGGTCCATCATCAAGCAAATCATGTGCGAGAGTTTGGTGCTGACGCTTGCTGCAGGCTTCGCAGGACTCGTAGCCGGAGTATGGGGACTCTATGCCGTCAACCGGATGACAGCAGCATCTATGAGCGATGGAGGATTCTTTACCAATCCACACGTCCCCTTCATAGCAGCCATTGCGGCATTGTTCATCCTCGTCTTGGGGGGACTATTTGCAGGATGGCTGCCTGCGAAACGGGCACTCGCCATCAAGGCCATCGAGGCTCTCAGGGAAGAGTAAGAAAGGTAATAGTGAATAGTGAATAGTGA
>JAFZIL010000053.1 GCA_017554385.1 Prevotella sp.
ATGCCGTCGGCACCTGCCAAGTACCATGTACGAGGCATGGCCATCAACATCGTGACGAAAGACCTGACGGGAACGAACCAACTTTCAGGTCAGTTGATGGGCGGCTGGCGGCAGAGCAAGTATGGCACGGGCTATGCAGGTGGTAGTGTTATCTACAATCAGGGTAAGATGAGTATCGACGCTTCGTACACCTATACCAACGGCACTGGCTACGGTCAGGTGGAGCATGAGGCCAACCATCCACTTGGTGACCAGCGTATTGCCTACAGCGACAAGACCCGCAACCGCAGCGACGGCATAGACCATGACTATCGCATAGGCTTGGACTACGCCATTAGCGACAAACACCGCCTGAGTCTGGCCTATACGGGTCAGTGGAACTCCACGCGCTCCACCAATACGACCACAGGCACGGCACAGTCTGTGCAGAACTCCCACCAGCACGACTATCTGCACAACGTCGATGTCAACTATTCGGCCCCGTTTGGTCTGCAACTTGGCGTTTCCTATACCAACTACCAGAATCCCCGCACGCAAACCCTTGACGGCGAACTGAACGAGATAAGCCGAAACCTCTATGTGGATAGCCGTCAGAAAGTGAACAAATGGCTCTTTACTGCCGACCAGACCCACTCGCTGCCGCGAGGCTGGGAACTCAGCTATGGCGGAAAGGCGCAGTTCACCAATAACAACAGCTATCAGACCACGCTCGACGCGCAGCATCAGCCTTTGCCCGATGCCACGTCGCAAGTGGACTATGACGAACGCATCGTGAACGGCTATGTCGGACTGAGCAAGCAGATTGGCAAGTCGCTGAATCTGGAAGCGTCTGTGACTGCCGAGCAATACCATGCCACCAAGTGGAACGAGTGGCGCATCTATCCGCAGTTCAACGCCATGTGGAACATCAATGCCAAGAACATGCTCAACCTCTCTTTCAGCAGCGAGGCACAGTACCCTTCCTACTGGAGCACGATGAGCAGCATCTACTACGCTTCTGCCTACAGCGAGATATGGGGCACCCCCGACCTGAAGCCCCGTTCGAGTTATGAATTGAACCTGATGTGGCAGCTGAACCAAAAGTATACCTTTATGGCTTTTACCGAATTCAAGCCCGACTACTTCGTGCAGTTAGCCTACCAGCCCTCAGACCGCATGGCTGTTATCATGAAGGAGGACAACTGGGACTATTCTAATATAGGTGGTTTGCAAGTATCAGCACAATATCGTGTCGGTAATTGGCTGAATGGCAACGTCATGGGCACCGTGCTTTACCGCCATGACAAGAGCACGGATTTCTTTGACCTGCCCTTCAACCGCACTTGTCTTTCAGCCATCCTTGGCGGCACGGCTGTGATAAAGCTATCCTCACGGCAAAACATCCAGTTTATCTTCAATCCGCTTTTTCAGTCAAAGACCATCCAAGGTGTTTACGACATCGACCCGCTATTCCGTCTGAGAGCCACGCTCCGCTATACCTCCTCCAATGGCAAGTGGAGCCTCGTGGCGCAAGGCGAGAACATCCTGAACACCCACATCAATACCCGTTCCACTATAGCCAATCAAGACTACACCATGCGTGTATGGATGCCCTACACAAACTACTCTCTCACCGCCATCTACCGCATCGGCAACTTCAAGGAGAAGAAAAAGAAAGAAGTTGACACCTCGCGCATGGGATATTAGTATATCAGAATGAAACAACCAAGATTTGCATTGGCTCTACTCACGGCCTTCACGTCAATAGCGGCATATGCCCAAGTCGAGGGTCAAGACGTTTCTCCAACGAGAAGCGAAGTGCAGCCGATGCTTTTTGAACAGCCCATACTGGCAGACTCATCACGCATCAATTCCGTTGTTCCGTATTCCACATTGCAAAAGCCAGAACTACCTTTATTGCGACCAGGTTACGACCATACAACAAGCAATTACACGCTACCGATGATAGCCGCACCAAAGCCATATCAACTGTGGAGCGGCGCAAGTATTATTGTCTATGGCGGTAATAATCAGATGCTGGGGCTAATGGATGTGGCTACTGGCTCTGTATCGTTCCATCAGGATTTCGGACGGCTACATCTCGCGGTCTCTGCCGTTGCCAACAAGTATTGGATGCCCATGCAGAGCCAACTCTACACGCAATATGGTTTTGGTGGCACAATCGGCTACGACCTCACCAATTCCGTCTCGCTCCATACTTTCGGCTATTACTATGCACAGAATCCCCTTGTAGCCCCTGCATTCAGCCCTTACGTCAGCACGATTTCATTCGGTGGCTATGCCAATATCCGTTTCAGCGAGAACTTTGGCAGTGAAGTCGGCGTTCGCCGCTATGTCAATCCCATGTCAGGCCGATGGACTACCTCACCCATCGTCACCCCTTACTTCCGCGTAGGGAAACGGCACAAGGTGGAAATCGGCCTGCCTCTTGGCGAACTTCTCAAAGCAGCTATTTGGGGTGACAATGACAATCCCCTGCGTTACAGACCGCAGCCACAACCACAACCCAAAAAGAAATAATTGTCAAAATGAAAGCGAAGAAACTATTAGAATTGTCATTGATACTTTATGCAATTATCAGCATTGTAATATACGTGGCAGTAACCGTTTTGAGTGGTGAGATTGAGAGATGGAAGAAACTCATCATATTTGCTGTCACCTATGCCATACTTCTCCCGCTTGTGCATTATATAAAGAAGTATAGAAGTAAAGAAAAATAATGAATATGAATAAAAACAGAATTTACAAGTTTCTCTTGCTTGCGATTATCGTTTACATCGTTGCATGGCTCTGCGTACTGCTGTTTTTCCCAGAATGGGAGGGACTTAAAGTACTTGGCTTTTTATGTTTTGGGCCAACTCTAATCCTGTACTTGCTTTTTAGAGCAGAGGAAAAGAATAAAACAAAAATATAAAGAATGAAAACAACTAAGATTTGGAGAATCGCCTTTGCGATGCTTGCTGCCTTCTCCCTCGCCTCTTGCGGCAGCGATGATGACAACGATGTCTACGAAGCAGCACAACTTAGTGGCACATGGCAAAAGGTGTATGACGAAGGTGTGGCCGATGCTGGCACGGTACAGTACACATTCCATCCACAGTCTGCC
>JAFZIL010000054.1 GCA_017554385.1 Prevotella sp.
ATGTTAGGGATCATCAGCAGAAGACCCTGAGAAGCGGTGAATGTAGTGGTGAGGGCACCAGCCTGCAGCGAACCGTGAACGGCACCGGCAGCACCAGCCTCTGACTGCATTTCCTGAACCATGACGTTCTGGCCCCAGAGGTTCTTGCGACCACGGGCAGCCCACTCGTCAACATGCTCCGCCATAGGCGAAGACGGGGTGATGGGGTAGATAGCAGCTACCTCCGAGAACATATAACTCACGTGAGCCGCAGCCTCGTTACCATCACAAGTGATAAACTTCTTTTCTTTAGCCATTTTTTAAGAATAAAAAAATAAATATATCCGTTATTACGTTATTTCGACATTTCGAAGTTAATATAGGAACCCTAACAACCACAGCGGAATTTGGTTATCCTTACCTATCTCTGTATTGTAGCGTGCGTAGATGGTGTCGGGCGCATACCTTATTTTATTATGCGTATCTGCGTCGCAGATGCGGAACTTCAACTTACCGTCCACGAGGAAATATGGGTCGCGTCCCATCTGGTTCACCTTATGGTCCTTCCACATCGAGTTCACAAAAAACGTTTCCATCGCCGTCTGTTTCTCTACGTGAATGGGATAGATGGCATAGAGCAGGTTGGAGTTGTGGAGCATCACCTTTGACGGCTTCTTCGGGAACTCTTCACCCACAGGATAGATCATATTCAGCAAACGGGCATCAGTAAGATACTTGATGTAGTTCATCACCGTAGCACGGCTGGTTTCGATGTTTTCGGCCAACTTACTGACATTCGGTGCCTTGGGACCGCCTTCAGCCAACTGATAGAAGAGCTTCTTGATCTTCGTCAGATACTTCAGTTCAATCTGCTTGATGAGCAGGATGTCCACCTCGGTCATCATGTTCATGGTCTTCAACAGGTTCTCCGAGTAGTTTCGGTGCTCCTGAAAGAAGGGATAGAAACCATGATGGATATAGTCCTGAAAGTAGCGCCGAGGCGACACCAAAGGTAGTATCTGCTTAATAATATGTTCGTGGTCACTCAGAATCTCTTCTAAAGCGTATGGCCGGAAGTTGTTACCTGTGAGCAAGTTAAGAAATTCCCGGAACGAGAAGCCACGAAGGTTGTACGACTTCACGATGCCATTCAACTCTGGGTTCTCATCTTTCAAGCGCATCACGCTCGATCCGGTAAAAACAATCTTGAGGCCAGGATACAAGTCATAGCACTTGCGCAGCTCTTGCGACCAATTGTCTTGCTTGAACACCTGGTCAATAAGCAGTACACGGCCACCGCGATGATAGAACTCACCTGCAAAGTCAGCTATGCCGCGCCCCTGAAAATAAAAGTTATTCATGTTGATGTAGAGACATCGCTTGTCGCCTACCTCAAATTGCTCCTTGGCATATTGGAGAAGGAATGTGGTTTTTCCGATGCCTCGAGTACCCTTGATGCCAATCATGCGGTCGCTCCAGTCAATCTCATCCATGAGGGTGCGACGAACGGGTGCGTTCACGTGCTCTACCAAGTATCGATGTGTTCGGAAAAAAGCTTCCATTCCAGTTCCGTAAATAGTGATTTGTTTTAAAAACAGATGCAAAGTTACTAATTTTCTTGTAAATTGCAAACTATAGATTACAAAAATCGCTCAAATTAAACTATTTTTGCATGTTGACGTAAAAGTTTTTTGTGTAATTACCAAAAAATACTTATTTTTGCATGCAAATCAAGAACGCGATGACATTTATTATTGTTATACTACTGATCTTAGGCTACCTGCTCATTGCCACTGGCCACATCACCGGAGTGAATAAGGCTGCTATCGCCATGTTCATAGGTACGGTAGGCTGGGTGGTCTACGTCTGCTGGGGCACCGACTTCGTGATGGATCTGCACCCTGACGAGTATGCAGTTTTTCTTGATGGCAGAGAAGCAACAAGCCTGACTGTCAAGGAGTTCATACATAGCGAGATATTCCTCCATTACGTAGGACGCGCTGCCGCCATTGTCATGTTCCTACTGGCTACAATGTCGATAGTTGAACTGTTGCAGGGCAATGGCTGTTTTGATTTCATCCGTGACTGGGTACGTACTCGTGGCTCACGACGATTCCTTTGGACGCTGACGCTATGTACATTTGTCATCTCTGCCAACCTTGACAACCTTACTACAGCAACGATGATGCTGGTGCTGATGCACGGCATCGTCCAGTCGCGCCGTCAGCGCATGCTCATCGGATCGGCTGTCGTCATTGCTGCCAATGCCGGAGGATGCTTCACGGTGATAGGCGACCCGATCGGACTTATACTTTGGGGCGACGGAGCCATCACAGCCTCGCGTTTCTCAGCCTATCTCGCCCTGCCTGCGATGGTTGCATGGATAGTGCCTACGTTGCTCATCAGCCGTTCGCTGCCCAGCCGTCTCGACATGGAGTGGAGCGCCCCACCCTATCGTGGCGACGATACCCGACTGAACACGTGGCAGCGTTATCTGATGCTTTTTGTAGGAATCGGGGGTCTGTGGTTCATTCCCACTTTCCATACCATTACCGGTCTATCGCCGTTCCTCGGAGCCCTCTGTGTGCTGTCGGTGCTATGGGTGGTCAACGAGGCCGTGAACCGTAAGCTCATGCAGGCTGACCAGATGACGGCACGCCGCATGCCTCAGGCACTTCAGTTCGGCTCTCTACAGCAGATGCTTTTTGTCATGGGCATCATGATGGCTATGGGCGTGATGCGTGAGACAGGCGTGTTGGGCGATATCTCCACATGGCTTACCACCACCTTCCAATCGTCGTGGATTCTCGGACTTGGTGCTGCAGTTCTTAGTGCTTTAGTCGACACCTTCACCATTGCCATCACCAACATTTCGTTCCATCAAGTTGGTGAAGCTGGAGAGTTTGCCCAAAACGGCATCTTCTGGAGCATCATGGCATACTGCACAGCCGTCGGTGGATGTCTGTTGTGCGTAGGTAGCACCAGTGGTCTTGCCCTAATGAAAATGGAACACATACGCATCGGCTGGTATATCAAGACTGTTGCTCCCAAGGTTCTTGCAGGTCTGTTGTTAGGTCTAATCATATTGTGGATTGAATACCATTTGTTTTAACTAAAGAAGTTAGAAGAAGTTAAAGGAAGTTAGAGGAAGTTAGAGGACAATAGTCCTTCTTGTAAAGAAGTGGCAGTTCAAAATTATATTTGTACCTTTGCGCGCAAAATGAATATGGTATTTACAAACTCACAAACTAATATACTCACAAACTAATAAATTCACAACAATGTTGAAACCACTAAACAAACACTTCGCTCCGAAGAGCGTTATGCCCGAGAAAGTCATTCAGTTCGGCGAGGGCAATTTTCTCCGTGCATTTGTCGATTGGATTATCTGGAACATGGACCAGAAGACCAACTTCAATGGTTCAGTCGTAGTTGTACAGCCATTAAGCGGAGGTATGATCGACTGGCTCAACGGTCAGGACTGCCTGTACCACGTCAACCTACAGGGTCGTGAAAACGGCAAGCCCGTCAACTCGCTCGAGCGCATCGACGTCATTAGCCGCTGTCTGAATCCTTACTCACAGTTCGATGCCTACATGGCTCTTGCTGAGCAGCCCGAGATACGCTTCGTCATCTCAAACACCACTGAGGCCGGCATCGCCTTCGACCCCGAGTGCAAACTTGAGGACAAGCCCTGTTCGAGCTATCCCGGCAAGCTCGTCCAGTTGCTCTACCGCCGCTATCAGGCCTTCAATGGTGATCCCACGAAGGGTCTGATTATCTTCCCCTGCGAGCTTATCTTCCTCAACGGACATGTGCTGAAGGACTGCATACGCAAATACATCGACCTGTGGCAGCTGCCCGAGGGCTTCCGTCAGTGGTTCGAGAACTCATGTGGTGTCTATGCCACCTTAGTAGACCGTATCGTACCAGGCTTCCCACGCAAGGAGATCGCCCAGATTCAGGAGAAGATTGGCTACCGCGACAATCTCGTTGTACAGGCCGAGAACTTCCACCTCTGGGTCATCGAGGCTCCGAAAGAGGTTGCTCAGGAGTTCCCTGCCGACAAAGCAGGCCTGCACGTGCTGTTCGTACCCAGCGAGGAGCCCTACCACAAGCGTAAGGTTACCTTGCTCAACGGCCCCCACACCGTGCTCTCGCCCGTTGCTTACCTCAGCGGTGTGAATATCGTGCGCGATGCCTGCAACCATGAGGTCATCTCGAAGTATATCCACAAGGTGCAGTTCGACGAGCTCATGCAGACACTCGACCTGCCGATGGACGAGTTGCAGAAGTTTGCAGCCGACGTGCTTGAGCGGTTCGACAACCCCTTCGTCGACCATCAAGTCACCTCAATCATGCTCAACTCCTTCCCGAAGTTCCAGGCACGCGACCTCCCCGGTGTCAAGACCTACCTCGAGCGCAAGGGCGAACTGCCTAAGGGACTCGTCTTCGGTCTCGCTGCCATCATTACCTATTATAAAGGTGGTAAGCGCGCCGATGGTGCAGAAATTACTCCCAACGACGACCCGAAGATCATTGAGCTCCTGCAGCAGCTTTGGGCTACCGGTGACACTCAGAAGGTGGCCGACGGCGTTCTCGCTGCCGAGTTCATCTGGCAGGAAGACCTCAACAAGGTTGCCGGTCTCAACCAGCTCCTCAAGCAGTTCCTCGACCTCATCCAGGCCAAGGGCATGCTCGATGCCGTTAAGACCATCCTATAACCTACAGGATAATCATCCATATAAGATAACGAATTAAAGAAGATTACACGGATGGCACGGACTGACCTCTGTGCCATCTGTGTTTTTTTCTTCATGGATACAAACTTTGTCGGAGCCCCACACAAAAAAAGTGGGCAAAAGCTTGTCGGTTTCAATTTTATTTCGTATCTTTGCGACAAACAATAAAAACACGAGAGATATGAACAGGCATGAGAGATTTGTCATCACCATTAGCCGACAGTTTGGCACTGGTGGTCACGAGATTGGAGCAGAGCTGGCGCGCCGTCTTGGGGTCAAGCTACTTGACAAGCAGATACTCAACGAGGTGGCACGGCGCTTCTGTGTTGTAGAAGAGGCTATGGAGAAGATTGAGTCGCGCAATCCCCTTTGGCGCGATGACTTCACCCAGTTCTATCGTTCTTACATGGCAGGTATGGAATATGACGGGCAGGAGCAGGATCAGACTTCGCACAAGCTGTTTGACGCGCAGGCCGATGCCATCAGGCAGATTGCACAGGAGGAGTCGTGCGTCATCGTAGGACGATGCGGATTCCACATCTTCAGCAATCACCCCAACGCACTCAAGATATTCGTCCATGCCGATGATGCCTGCCGCAAGCGCCGCATTGCCGAGAAGTTCGACATCAGCGAGCAGGATGCAGCCGCCATGATTGTGGACAACGACTATTCGCGTGAGCTGTACACCAAGACCTACACCGGTACTGACTGGACAGACGCCCGCAACTACGACCTATGCATCAATGTTCGTAACTTTGGGGTCAACGGAGCCGTAGATTTTATCCTGAAGAGCATTGAATAAAGAAAAGTGAGAGCAATCTCACTTTTTTTTATTACCTTTGCACCCGCAATGAGAAAAGAAATACTTATGCTGGTGATGCTTCTGTGCGCAATGACGGCAGGAGCACAGGATGAAAGTCCCAATGCCAAACAGGCCAGACGCATTTTCGACAAGGCATACAATCTGGTATTCGGCCCACAAGGTTCGAAATTCAACTACGACGTGAACATTATTCACATCTACAAGACGCGTGGAACCATCTGCATGAAAGGCAAGAAACAGCGGTTTACTGACGAGCGCGTAGATGCCTGGAATGACGGTGTAACGGCTTACATGGTTTACAGGAAGAAGAAAACCGTGGAGATCCACGATGCCAACTCGGACAAGAAAGACAAGTATTCGGGCAAGTTCAAATTCACGCTCGATGACTTCACCTATCATATTGCCGAAGATCCTGCTGGCCTCATGCTTACGCTGAAACAGAAGAAGCACGCCAAGGGAAGCATCAAGGAAGTGAAAGCGCTGATAGACCGTAAGACGTTTACGCCCATCAGCCTGAAGATAAAGGTTGCATTTATCTGGACGACTATCAAGATAACCAATTTCGTCTCGGGGTCAATCAGCGATGACACGTTCGTTTTCCCCCGCAACCGATACGCTTCAGGGTATAAGTTTGTAGACAAAAGAGGCAGCTAAGCAAGGGAAAGGCAACCATCGTCGTTGATGATGGTTTCTTCATCTATAAGACTTTGCAGGACGTGTTCAATATCCTCCGTCGGACAATCAATAGTATAGAGATCGGTGATAACATGGGGGCGCTTATCGGCAAGCAATGCGAATATTTGTTCCCGCACATCGACTGCAGTATGACGTGGCGTACTACTGTCAGCGTCAGCGTAGGCAAGACACACATCGCACTGACCACAGTCATGACGATTTTCCTCACCGAAATAGCGCAGTAGCATGCGGCTGCGACAATGAGAGTTGTCAGTACTGTAGTCAATCATCGCCTCAATGCGCTCAATGAACCGCTGCTTCAGGTCTTCATAGACAGATGGAGGAAAAACCAGATGGCGCGACTCTTCACGTCGCTGCAGATAGCGTACATAAGGCGTTCGCTTTTGTGGAATGAAGTGAATGATATTTCTATGGGATAGCGACTTAAGGGTGAGATAAACCTCGGGCAAAGACATCTCGACCTGCTGAGCCAGGTGTAGCTCGTCTATGAACTGAAAGTCGCTGAACAGGCCACTATAGTTTCGTAGCAAGGCAATGATTACCTTATCCTCGGCAGGTGTGACAGACTTTAGGCGATAGAGCTCGTCACGCTCTATACAGAACCTGACTCGTGCCCGGCATTCCTGCTCCTCTGTATATTCAATATAACCCGCACGCTCAAGGATGTGCAGGGCGGCTTCGACCTGAATAGGGAAAAACCTGTAGGTGAAACAGAACTTGTCAACAGGGAACTCGAAGATGGCATTAAATCCAGAGCCAACGCCTACTTCATAGAAATATGCCAGCGAGTCGTAGACCTGACGTATATAATCCTTCGGCGGAAAAGTATCGTCAACACGCTTACGCAGTTTGGCAATGTCGGAGTCGTTCGTAATGAGCACGGCATAGGCTTTCTTGCCGTCGCGCCCGGCACGACCTGCCTCCTGGAAATATGCCTCGATACTGCTGGGGCAATCGATATGAGCAACGAGGCGCACGTCGGGCTTGTCGATACCCATGCCGAAAGCATTGGTGGCCACCATGATGCGAATCTTATCCTGCTGCCACTCTTTCTGCCTACGATCCTTCTCCAAATCGTCAAGACCTGCATGAAAGTATGTAGCGCTGAAGCCTGCCTCAGTAAGCATGTCGGCATATTCCTTTGTACGGCGCCGACTGCGGGCATAGACAATAGCGGAGCCATCGACACGACGAAGGATATGAATGAGCTGGTCGGCTTTGTCGCTCACCTTTCGGACGACATAGGCCAGGTTCTTACGCTCGAAGCTCATGCTGAACACCCTGCGTTCACGGAAGAGCAAGCGTTGCTGGATATCATCGACAACTTGTGGCGTGGCAGTAGCCGTAAGAGCAAGGACAGGTGCGTCGGGCAGGTCTTTCCTGATATCGGCAATAGCCAAATAGGAAGGACGGAAATCATAGCCCCACTGGCTGATGCAATGAGCTTCATCGACACAGATAAGACTCACCTTCATGTGTCGAATCTTGGCACGGAACAATTCCGACGACAACCTCTCTGGCGATACATAGAGCAACTTGACAGCACCGAAGACGGCATTCTCGAGCACCATCAGGATATCGTCATGACTCATACCCGAATAAATCGCAGAGGCACGGATACCACGATGACGGAGATTCTGTACCTGATCCTTCATCAGCGCAATGAGAGGCGTGACGACAATGCACGTCCCCTCCATAGCCAAAGCCGGCACCTGGAACGTTATACTCTTTCCTCCCCCCGTCGGCATGAGGCCAAGCGTATCGTGGCCAGCCAGAACCGACTCGATTATCTCACGCTGAACACCTCGGAAGCTGTCGTAGCCCCAGTATTGCTTTAATAGATGAAAGATTGTTTCATCGCTCATCTTCCGACGGCTTGATTCCCTCAATCTGGAGTTGCACTTCCCCGCGCTTGTAAACGTTTTCCTCGATAGTATAGACAATATCGAAGGAGCGTTTGCTCTTGATATATCGGGCAGAAGCACTCTGACCGAAAGCGATGCCGTTCATTACATTGGAGGAACGCGAATCTACCAGTTCAAGCTTAATATGCTCCTGCTGCTTACCTACGACCTTCGATGTACCGTAGTCATAGACATTACGGGTACAGAACAGCGGTTTTTCATTGTCAGGGCCATAGGGAGCCAGTTTTCGCAGGTCGTTGTGCAGTTTCTTCGTGATATCCTTGAAATCGATGACCTGCTCTATTTCGAGAGCAGCCTCCGTCTGCCCGGGCAGGATATGCTCACTGACATACTGCTGGAAACGGCGACGGAACTCAGGAACGTTCTCAACAGGCATTGACAATCCTACAGCGTAGGTGTGGCCACCGAAGTTAGACAGCAAATCGCGACACGACTTGATGGCGTCATGTATATCGTAACCAGCCACACTTCGAGCCGAACCGCTTGCCAAATCACCCGACTTAGTGAGCACCACCGTGGGACGATAGTAGATTTCTGTCAAGCGCGATGCTACGATGCCCACAACGCCCTTTGTCCAGTTCTCGTCGTAGAGAACGATGGCCGGCTGATGTTCCTGACTCTCAAGGCGCTCCACAATCTGGTTTGCCTCCTCAGTCATCTGCTTGTCAATGTCCTTTCGCTGCTCGTTATACTCGTTGATGTGAGTAGCCTCTGCCAACGCCTTCTGGAAATCGCGTTCCACCAGCAGGTCAACGGTCTCGGTGCCATTTTGCACACGTCCCGAGGCATTGATACGGGGACCTATCTTGAACACGATGTCACTCATGGTGATGTCGCGACCTGTGAGCCCACAGATCTCGATGATGCTCTTCAACCCCACACTCGGATTCTGGTTCAGTTGCTTCAACCCGTGGAAGGCAAGGATGCGGTTTTCGCCCATCACCGAGACAATGTCGGCTGCAATGCTTACCGCACAGAAATCGAGCAGCGGGATGAGCTGAGAGAAGGGGATGCCATTGTTCTTGGCAAAAGCCTGCATGAACTTGAATCCCACACCACAGCCACAGAGATCCTTGAAAGGATAGGTGGAGTCCTCGCGCTTGGGATTGAGAATGGCCACCGCGTCGGGAAGCTCATCGTCGGGCACGTGGTGGTCGCAGATAATGAAATCGATACCCAGCGTCTTGGCATAGGCAATCTCGTCGATAGCCTTAATGCCACAGTCGAGCACGATAATCAACTTCACCCCGACTGAGGCGGCATAATCAAGTCCTTTCTTGCTAATGCCGTAACCCTCCTCATAACGGTCGGGAATGTAATACTCAATGTTCGAGTAGAACTGTTGCAGGAATTTGTACACCAATGCAACAGCTGTACACCCATCGACATCATAGTCGCCATAGACCATGATACGTTCCTTGCGCCCCATAGCATCGTTGAGCCTGTCAACGGCTATGTCCATGTCGTTCATCAGGAACGGATCAATCAGCTCATTGAGCATCGGCCGGAAGAATCGCTTGGCAGCACTCTCCGTCCTGATACCTCGACGTATGAGCAGATTGGCCATCACAGGACTCATGCCAATCTTCTCGGCCAGTTCCTTAGCCGCTTGCTGACGTTCGGGTGTAAAGGGTTCGTTGTTCCATTTTGAATTCATTCTATATATCGTTTTTTTCTTTTCTCTGTAGGCATTACTCCCATACTGGAGTAACAGTTATGTCTTCCGTGGGCATCAGGAAGGTGTAATAGTCATGATCCGTCTCTTCATAGAGCTCGTTGGTGCGCTTCGTGATCTCAACGGTTTTCCCAGAAGCAGTGACTACACTGACCGAAGCCAACGTATGTCCAGGTTCCGGTTCTACCCTGACACTGACCACGCCTTTCTCTGGCCACGAGGGATAAGGAACAGACAACTGGCCACCTTCAGCCTCAATGATGTTGATGGCATGCATCCTGTTCTCTACCGTAGGCAGATTCAACTGCCGAAGCACATTGTTGGCCGTCAGCAGGAACCCGACATCGGAAGGATGATTAGCAACCGACCCATTGTTAATAGGATAGTATATGCTGTCTACATTACTATATACATAGTCGCCAACGCGGAAATTGCCCGTCATCGTCTCAACCCTATTATCCACAATAGGAATATTGAACTCGGCCGCTGCCTCTGTAATATCAGCAGTACGCGCCTCTACATCCCATCCGATGCATTGCATGTAGATGGAATTCGGACACTTGCCTTTCAAATACGTGTACAGTCGTTCCCACCCGTCCTTGAAATTAAAATCAGGTACCTGCATGGCATTCTCCTGTATCTGCACAATCACCACGTCGTAATCGTTACGGCTAATGGGCAATCCCGTCTCAAAGGGATAGCCATCCCAGGGATAGTTCCACTCAAAGTCCCATCCACGCAGGATATCGACCTGTGCACCCGAGACTTCCTCAAGGTACTTCACCCAGGTAACGTCTGCAGTAGAGGCAGCCATGCTGTGTGTCGACCACCACAGGTCCTCCACATAGTCATGAACAGTGAAGCTGTTACCTACAACCAGGATATTGTTGTAGGCGGGTATCGTGGTGATGACGCCATTGTTCAGCACCATCTTGTATACCTGCCCAGTACTGACATCGGTAAGCACCTGACCGTCGTTCATGCGCCTTTTCGTCTCTGTCAACGCTGCCGATAGCGAGTCAACGGTGGCATTGAGCCGGTCGATGACCTGCTGCTGTTGTTCCTGCACGGCTATCGACTGCGCCAACTTGACATTGATTGTATCGCGTACGGCATGTTCCAGTTTCTTGAAGACGGAATCCGAATAGTGAATAACAGAATCAATACGGTCGAGCATGGAGTTCATGCGTGCGTCAACGGAGTCGGAACGCAGCAAGCGATTGTCAATATCCTGAAAAAGGGAGTCGTTACGTGCTGACCGGATGGCTGAAGCGGTATCTATGGAGTCAAGACGGATATTGAACAACGCAGCAAGCGAGTCGACACGCAGTTTCGTAATGCCAAGTCTTTCTTTTGTCACATCGATGGAATCCGACAGCCTTTCTTTCTGATAGATCAGGAAACTGAGCAAATTCAGGGCATAGTCAACGTTATCTTTGGCATAGGCAACATCATCCTTTAAATCAGCCAGCTGAACAAGCGTGGCCAACAACTGCCTTGCAGAAACGGCCTTTGATGTGTCAGCGGGATTGAAGCAGATGCTATCTACCTCGTCAACGTGGAATAGCACATCCTGTCCGTTGTCAGACACTACAAACGCGCCAGCCTCTTGAGCCGTCAGGTTCAAAGAGGCCAGCACCGCAAACAGGATGGCGAGTGCATATCTTTTCATCGGAGAATACTATATGCCCAGCTTCTTACGAATGTCCTTGGGAATGGCGTTCTTGTTGATGAGGAAGTCCATCGTGTTGGCGGCAATGAAGGCCTTGGTCATATACCAAACGCCCTTGTAGTCACCTGTCTCACCCCAAGAGTTCTTCACCATATAATATTCTTTTCCATTCTGATCCTTGGCAACGCCATAGATGAGCATTCCGTGGTCATCGGTCAGTTCCCAGTTGTCGAAGCGTTCCTGACGCATCTCCTGTGTGGGCACGATCTCGGGTACATTGCATCCGAGCGAGTCGATGATGTCACGTTTCTTGGAGGCAGCCAGCTTCAGCCAGCGTGCCATATCGCTGCCACGAAGGCTCTGTGCAGCCTTTCCATCGACAGCGTATGCCAGGCCCTGACGGGTGAAGCCGTCCTCGCTCACGTCGCCTCCCCAAGCAACCGTATAACCCTGTTCTACGGCATTGTCGATGACACGCATCATCTCGTCCATCGGCAGGTTATAGCTCAACGGGAAACGCCAGTTATCCTGCACCTCTACGGCAAAAGCTGTGTAGAAAGGATGGTGGGTATAGCTGGTGATGCTCACATAATCGTCGAGATTGATACCCAGCGAAGCCATGAACGACTTCGGGGTGTATTTCTTTCCCTCGTAGACAAACTCCTTGGGACACTCGCCCAGATAGGCATCGAGAATGCCCTGAAGTCCTACCTTCCACTGATTCGAGATTTTCTTTGCCGAGCTCTTGGAGATTGCAGCCACATAAGGTTCGAGCAGGGAGAAGAACTCATTGAAGTTGTTCAGTGAGTCGCCATAGAGAGAGCCCGGGAAGGGCATCGCGTCCTCAGGACAGATACCGTGATTCTTCAGTGTAGCCAGCACATCCTCGGCACTACCGCCTTGGGCAAACTGGCAGTCGCCATGATAGCGCACCACCTGTATGGCACGTTCCATGTACGTTTTGTTGGCTACAAACGACTCGCAGAGGTCGTATGTCTTACCCGTTGCCTTGAGGATTTCTGATTCGAAGAACGAAATCGTAGAATAATCCCAGCAAGTACCCGAACGGTTCTGGTCCTTCATCGAGGTGATGGGATTCTCCTTGATGATCGTGAAGACAGGTTTGTTTGACTGCACCGAATCTTTCTCTTCGGCATTTGCACAGAGCGTCATCATTGCTCCGAGTGCAAGTAATAGCGTTTTCTTCATTGTTGTATTATTTTTTTGAGTTTTTGTTCTGTTGTACTGAAAGGAGTCACGATGCTTAGTCATGCCTGCGCCATGAACTCCTCGAGCTCGTCGGGATGATAAGGTATGCGCTTGCTACCGAGGAATCGGCAACCATCGTCGGTAATGAGCAAGTCGTCCTCAATTCGGATGCCTCCGAAATCCTTGTAGGTTTCAAGCTTGTCGAAGTTCAGGAACTCGGCACAGTGTCTTTCCTTATGCCACAGGTCGATAAGATGGGGGATAAAGTAGATGCCCGGCTCGTCGGTGACGACGAATCCCTGCTGCAGACGGCGCCCCATGCGCAGGCAATTGGTGCCGAACTGTTCAAGGTTTGGACGTGTCTCGTCATCGAAACCTACGTATATCTGACCCAAGCCTTCCATATCGTGAACGTCCATACCCATCATGTGTCCGAGGCCATGAGGCAGGAACATGGCGTGGGCACCGGCCTTGACGGCCTCGTCGGTGTCGCCCCACATCAATCCGAGCTCCTTCAGCCTTTCAACCATCAGACGGCATACTGCGAAATGCACATCGGCATATTTCACTCCTGGCTTGGCCACCTGGAGCACATGGTCGTGACATTCCTCGACAATGCGGTAGATGTCGAGCTGTTTCTGCGTGAACTTGCCGCTGACGGGCATCGTACGGGTGTTGTCGCTGCAATAGTCGTTCAGTTCGCAACCAGCATCGCACAGTGCCAACCTACCCTCTTCGAGCAGCGCATCGCTGGGACAGCCGTGCATGATCTCGCCGTGCTGCGTGAAGATGGTGGCAAACGACACGCCCTGTGCCATCGAGCGGGCTATGCCGTCGACCTGCCCACCTATATACCGCTCGCTGACACCCGGCTTGATGAGCCGCTGGGCGGTGGTATGCATCATATAACCCACATCGCAGGCCTGCTCTATGGCGGCAATCTCCTGCTCTTCCTTCTTTGAGCGCATCTTCACCACCGCCTTGATCAGGGGCAGCGATGCCTTCTCCTTCTGTTCCGATGGGTGGATGTCCAGCAGATCCATGAGCATGATCTTCGTGTCGTGTCGATACGGCGGCAGGAAGTGTATGGGGCGCTTCTGTTCGAGTGCTTTCTGAAGGAGCACCTTCAGGCGCTTCATCGGCATCGTTTCGCGAATGCCCACAAGCTCGCCCAGCTCGCTGACCGACGGTACGAAGCCCATCCACACGATATCCTCAATGTCGATGTCGTCGCCCAGCAGCACCTCACGGTCGGTATCTACGTCAATCACGCCGACCAATCCCTCACGATGAAGACCGAAATAATACAGGAACGTGGAATCCTGGCGCATAGGCGAATAGCCGTTGGCCGGATAGTTGGCAGGCGACTCATTGTTACCGGGAAGCAGAATAAGCCCCTCCCCTACTAATCGTTTCAGCTCCGCACGGCGCTTGACATAGGTATTTTTATCGAACATAAGTGTAATCCTCTTAAAATGAAATAATTTTGTGCAAAGTTACACATTTTTTGTTAATCATCGGGCGGTTTTATTCTTAAAAATATAAAACGCGCGCAAATATCAAGTCAATTCAAACCCTTAATGCGCAAGCGAAGGACGCACCTGCCTCTTGAACTCGATATTCTTAGGGAGTTTGAACCACTTTCTGTCCCGTGGAATCTTGATGGCGCTACCCGCCCCCTGACGAAGCACATAGGTGGAATCGTTCTGACGGACAAGCGTTGCCACAAGGTCTTCCGAGCCGTAGTCGTTGACCAATGAAAGCTGGGCTTCCTTCTCCGACTTCACCTGTGCGTCGACCACAATCCAGCAGAACGGATTATTCGTTTTCCCCAGGAAACCGGGCACTTCGCCATAATAGTCCTGACCGGGCACAAGCACGTCGTTGTCGTAGAAATTAATACGCATATAGACGTCGAACTCCTTGTTTTCCAGATAGGCACGGAAAGAAGAGCTACTGTCAGCGTCCTGCGACTGTGCCGCTGAAGTAATACTGACTGCCACTAAAACGGCAAGAAAAAGGAAATGTTTCATTGTCTTTGATTTTTTGCTGACAAAGGTAGCAAATATATGTCAATTTCTGACGAAAAAGAGAAAAATAATACGGAAAAAACTGCATTTTTTTATTTTTTTATTGTACCTTTGCAGCCGTTTATAAACAAAAGCAATGGATCATAAGAAGTTATTCCCCGATTATATCTTTGAATCGAGCTGGGAAGTTTGTAATAAGGTAGGCGGTATCTACACCGTACTTTCTACCAGAGCCCAAACTTTGCAGAATAGACTTCGAGATAAGATTATTTTCATAGGGCCGGATGTTTGGAAAGAGGAGTCCTGTCCCTATTTCATTGAAGACAAGTCGCTCTTTGCCGAATGGCAATGGGAAGCTAAGGAGGGCAACCCTGAGTACGGGCTGCCAAGCCTTAAGGTCAGAGTGGGCCGATGGGCCATCCCTGGCGAGCCGATAGCGATACTTGTTGATTTCCAACCGTTTTTTGAGAAGAAGAACGACATCTACGCCTGGCTTTGGGAGCATTACCAGGTAGACTCGCTCCATGCCTACGGCGACTACGACGAGGCCTCGATGTTCTCGTATGCTGCCGGTTTGGTGGTCGAGAGCATGTACCACTTCTTAGAGAATAAATTAGAGATGAGAGATGAGAGATATGATTACACTGCTGACAAATCACAACAGCAGGTGGAGCAAGGTAATCACATCTCTCATCTCTCACCTCTCACCTCTCATTTAAAGGTGGTCTATCATGCCAACGAATGGATGTGCGGCTTGGGTGCCCTCTATATAAATAATAAGGTGCCCCAGATCGGTACCATCTTCACTACCCACGCCACAAGCATCGGCCGCTCTATCGCCGGCAACCAGAAGCCGCTTTACGACTATCTCTTCGCTTACAACGGCGACCAGATGGCCGACGAGCTGAACATGCAGTCGAAGCACTCTATCGAGAAGCAGACGGCATGGAACGTGGATTGCTTCACGACCGTGAGCGACATCACCGCCAACGAATGCGTTGAGCTGCTCGACAAACCGGTCGACGTGGTACTGCCCAATGGCTTTGACGACAGTTTCGTGCCTAAGGCTCAAGCGTTCAGCCGCAAGCGGAAACTGGCACGCAGAAAGATGCTTGAAGTAGCCAACGCGCTGCTTGGAGAGAATCTTGAAGACGACACCATTATCGTTTCTACGTCAGGACGTTACGAGTTCCGTAACAAGGGCATCGACGTCTTTATCGAAGCCATGAACCGCCTGCTGCGCGACCGCGACTTGAAGAAAAAAGTGCTGGCCTTCATCGAGGTTCCCGGATGGGTGGGCGAGCCCCGTCAAGACTTGCAGGAGCGGCTTGCCAACAACAACAAACAGTCAACGCCCCTCGAGGTTCCCATGGTTACCCACTGGCTTCATAACATGGGACACGACAACGTGCTGAACATGATGAAGTTCTACGACATGCACAACCGCCCGGAGGACAACGTTAAGGTGATCTTCCTGCCCTGCTACCTCGACGGCAAGGACGGCATCCTGAACCTCACCTATTATGATATGGTACTGGGCAACGATCTGTGCATCTATCCCTCGTACTATGAGCCTTGGGGATACACACCCTTGGAAGCTATAGCCTTCAAGGTGCCCTGCATCACCACCGACCTTGCCGGCTTCGGCCTCTGGGCCAACAAGGAGTTCGGCCACTATGGCGAGATCGAAGATGGCGTGAAGGTGATTCATCGCACCGACTACAACTACTCCGAGGTGGCCGATATCATCAAAGATACGGTGGCCTACTACTCCAGTCTCTCACCGAAAGAGATTGAGAAGTGTCGCAAGAACGCCGGCACGCTCTCGAAGAAAGCCCTGTGGAGTGAGTTCATCAAGTACTACGAAGAGGCCTACGACATAGCCCTTCGTCATGCCGAGGAAAGATAATAAATAACCAAATTAATATACAACAATGAAAATCAAAGCTGACTATGTAAACGCTCCTCAGTGGAAGGAGTTGACCGTGAAATCGAGTCTTCCCGATGAGTTGAAGTGCCTCAACGAGATTGCCCACAACCTTTGGTGGGTATGGAACTACGAGGCGCGCGACCTGTTCCGCGACCTCGATCCGGAACTCTATCACGACGTGAAGCACAACCCCGTGATGCTGCTCGAGTTCCTTAGCCTTACGCGCAAGGAAGAGATTGTCAAGGACAAGGCTCTGATGAAGCGCATCAAGGAAGTCTACAAGATGTTCCGCGACTATATGGACGTTGAGCCCGACAAGAAGCGCCCCTCAGTGGCCTACTTCTCGATGGAGTATGGCATGCACTCAGCGCTGAAGATCTATTCGGGCGGCCTTGGCATGCTCGCCGGTGACTACCTGAAAGAAGCCTCCGACTCGAACGTCGACATGTGCGCCGTAGGTTTCCTCTATCGCTTCGGCTACTTTACCCAGAGCCTCTCTATGGACGGCCAGCAGATTGCCAAGTACGAGGCACAGAACTTCAACCTTCTGCCCATTGAGCGTGTCGTTGACAAGGATGGCAATCCCCTTGTTGTTGACGTGCCCTACACCAACTATCAGGTACATGCCTGCGTATGGGTGGTGAACGTTGGCCGTATCAAGCTCTACCTGCTCGACACCGACAACGATATGAACTCCGACTTCGACAAGCCCATCACCCACAGCCTCTATGGCGGTGACTGGGAGAACCGTCTGAAGCAGGAGATCCTGCTCGGCATCGGTGGTGCCCTGACGCTGAAGAAGCTGGGTATCAAGAAAGAGATCTACCACTGTAACGAGGGTCACGCAGCACTTGTCAACCTGCAGCGCCTGTGCGACTATATCGAGGAAGGCCTGACGTTCAACCAGGCTATGGAGCTGGTGCGCGCCAGCGGCCTCTACACCGTCCACACGCCCGTACCCGCCGGTCACGACTACTTCGACGAGGGTCTCTTCGGCAAGTACATGGGCGGCTATCCGCAGAAGCTCGGCATCTCTTGGGACGAGTTCATCGGCATGGGTCGCACCAATCCCGACGACCACGGCGAGAAGTTCTGCATGTCGACCTTCGCCTGCAACACCTGCCAGGAGGTCAACGGTGTGTCGAAGCTCCACGGCTGGGTGTCGCAGAAGATGTTTGCCGGCATCTGGAACGGCTACTATCCCGAGGAGAACCACGTTGGCTACGTGACCAACGGTGTTCACTTCCCCACATGGGCAGCTACCGAGTGGCGTCAGCTCTATGGCAAGTACTTCGACAAGACGTTCATGTTCGACCAGTCGAACCAGAGCATCTGGGAGGCCATCTACAACGTGCCCGATGAGGAGATCTGGGCAACCCGCATGGCTCTGAAACAGAAGCTCGTTGACTATATCCGCACGCAGTTCCGCGACACGTGGCTGCGCAACCAGGGCGATCCTTCGCGCGTGCTCAGCCTGTTGGAGCGCATCAATCCCAACGCGCTCATCATCGGCTTCTGCCGCCGCTTCGCCACCTACAAGCGTGCCCACCTGCTGTTCACCGACCTTGACCGTCTGGCTAAGATTGTCAACGATCCCGAGCGTCCCGTACAGTTCCTCTTCGCTGGTAAGGCTCACCCCGCCGACGGTGCTGGTCAGGGCCTCATCAAGAAGATCTACGAGATTTCCCAGCGTCCTGAGTTCCTGGGCAAGATCATCTTCCTCGAGGACTACGACTTCCTGCTGGCACGCCGCCTTGTCTCGGGTGTCGACATCTGGATGAACACGCCTACCCGCCCGCTCGAAGCATCGGGCACCTCTGGCGAGAAGGCCGAGATGAACGGTGTGGTGAACCTCAGCGTGAAGGACGGCTGGTGGTTAGAGGGCTATCGCGAGGGTGCCGGATGGGCACTCACCGAGAAGCGCACCTACGACAACCAGGGCTATCAGGATCAGCTCGACGCTGCCACCATCTACTCGCTGCTCGAGAACGAGATCGTACCTCTTTATTATAATAAGAACAAGAAGGGCATCTCTGAGGGCTGGATCAAGGTCATCAAGAACTCTATTGCCCAGATTGCTCCCCACTACACCATGAAGCGCCAGTTGGACGACTACTACTCGAAGTTCTACGAGAAGGAGGCCAAGCGCTTCAAGGAGATCTCGAAGAACAACAACCAACTGGCTAAGGAGATTGCCCAGTGGAAGGAAGCCGTGGCCGAGCGCTGGGATGCCATCAACGTGGTGAAGGCCGAATGGACCTATCCCGCCCTTGGCATCAACACCGGCGATAAGTACACGCTGCGCTACGTCATCAACGAGCAGGGACTCGACGATGCCATCGCCCTGGAGAAGGTCAACGTCTATACCGACAAGAACGGTGTGGAGCGCATCTTCTCTATCGAGCCGCTGAAGCTCATTGGTCACGATGGCAACAACTATACCTTCGAGGCTGAGCTGGCACCGACGCAGGCCGGACAGTACAAGAGCGCCGTGCGCATGTATCCGAAGAACAAGAACCTGCCCCATCGTCAGGACTTCTGCTACGTGAAGTGGCTCGAACTGCCCAATATGTAAAAATCGGGTAAGGACACATAAAGAAAGAAGGGGTTCCGCATTGACGATTATGCGGAGCCCCTTTCTTTGTTGTCACCTGTCCCCTATAGGGTCCCTTCATTCCCATACTCTGCTATGGCGTCGAAACAGGGACAGTCCTTGTGTACGCCCGGAAGGTCGCGGTGGCCGAGGATGCGTGCGTCGGGGTGCGCCGTCTTCAACTTTTTCAGCAGCCTGAGCAAGGCGCGTTTCTGTCTCGGTGTGCGGGTGTCGGCAGGCTTGCCATGCTCGTCAAGGCCTCCTTCGTAGCACACACCCAAGGAGTGGCTGTTGTAG
>JAFZIL010000055.1 GCA_017554385.1 Prevotella sp.
CGCCCTCGATGCCTTCCTCATACATGTTGCGCACGGCATTGCAGCCGCCGCCACCCACACCAATCACCTTGATGATATGCTGTGACAGGTCTTCCACTTGTCCGAAATCCAACACTTCGTCTTCCATTGTCCTTCTCTTTTCTGAAATCCGCTTGCAAAGATACAAAACATTTACGAGAACAAAAAATCTTCGCAAGGCTTGCGAAGTGAGAATCAGCATTCTGTAGCATTTCCAACTACCAGAACTTATTTTCTGGATGGGCGTTTATAGCTTCCATAATATCCTCCTGAGTAAAGTCGATAATCCCTCCCATGCTGATGTATTGCACATGATAGCCCGTGACGATTTCCTTTTTCATATCCACATCGCTGTACACCCATGCATTGAACAGACAATCAGGATGTTCATAGAACACGATACGCAAATACAAACCACCACCTAAACACGGTTCACAATCAAAAATAACAAACTTTCCGCCTAACCACTGCCTATAGGGTTCCAGTTCCTTGTTCTCAATCTCTCTGCCGACAAACGCATCAAGATATCTACGTAACGTCCGGATATATTCGTTATCTACCCAGTCCTTCGCCTCATAGTCTTTAAATCTGATGTCATTAAGCGATATTCCTACCATTAAGCTATCTTCAGCCTCTTCTTCAGACCATCCAATCGAGTCGTTTTTTATGGTATCCGTCTGCACTTCCGTTTCCCCTTCGCCCTGTTTCTCAACAATTTGCTCCGATTGCCGCATCTGTGCCAACACAAACAGGACTCCGATGATTACCACACCAACAGTAACCATAATTATCAATTTCTGATTGCCACTATTTACTTCCATTTATAGTTGTTTTTGTTCTGCTTACCATTTTGTTCATTACGCACTTGAGTCTTCACCCACTGAATGTCGCTCTTAGTCGAACTATTGAAGGCAATGGCAACTTTGTTGCGGTCGAAATCCTTGTTTGCCTTGTAGCGCTCGCGCATCTCCTTTCTTATCAGTGCTACGTTCCCACTCTTCTTGTCCTTGAACTCCTCGATGAGTGCATCTGTATCCAAAGACTTGATACGAACCTCCCGTTTCCCTACCTTGTCCGCAAACAGCACTTTGAAGGCCGTCTGCTTCAATGGATGCTTCTCGTCCAGCAACCTGCTTCTATAAACACTCACCAGTTCTGCCCTCGTCAAGTTTGGCAATAATGACTGGCATTCCTTCAATTCTTTCTCATCCCACACCGTGAAATGATACTTCCGGCATTGCGCCATGATGTACTCGTAATCTGTCATAATCCTATCTTTTTCTCTGCAAAGTTAGTACTTAACAATAAAACTTCCAAACGATTCCCGTTCACAAGCCTTGCGGATTTGGCAATTTGCACCTCCAAATCACATTGGCTCGAACCAAATCTATCTTCTTTGCTTCTCCACGCTTACCCGATATGGAGTAGTACCTTGCGACGCTCTTAGGAAGCAATCCGGAAAATGCTTTCCTAATCCTGGCACACTTCTCGTTGATAGAGTTCAACGTCGGGTTTGTCACATCCTCGATGCTCTGCATCACCCTGTCTGTCATTCCGTATGGCCTTAGCAGCAGATATAATGAAGTCAACTCCTTCCGATAGCCTGGCAAACACTTCAGTACAATCCCTTCTGGATGTGAGAGGAACAGCAGATACACGGCCTTCACTAACGGTTCCATCTTTACCTCCGTATCTGCGCCATCAGCCAGGATAACCTTGTAGTCTTCAGTAACCACCAACTGAGGGAACAATTCTTCCTCATTCATCACCGCCACAATCTCAGCATCGTCCACGCCATACGCCTTCAGCTTGCGTACTTTCTCCTTTACTTCGTCCAAAAGAATGGAGCAATGGAACTGCTCCAATTCTTTTGAAATCTGTTGTCTAATGGCCTTTTCCATTGATTTTCTCGTTTAGAATCCCATAGCATCCATCATTGCATCATACTCCATAGGATTACTTGGCATATCGCCATACATCCCGTCAGTAAGGGCATCCCAGGAATCTTCTTCAGTCCACTCGTAGCCATCCTCATCGTAGCTATCATACACACAATCTTCAAGATCTTCGTGCTCTTCGAAAAAGCCATAATCATACTCTTTTTCCATCATGTTGTTATTTTTAATTGGTTAATACTGCTATTTCCGTACTAAGACACTCTGTGCTGTTTGTTCCATCAGGTTTTTCTTCAATTTAAGCTGGTTCTCGACAATCAGTTCATAGTCGCACTTGTTCTCTCCCATCTTGATTGTCAACACAAACAACTCAAGAAAAGTCAGGAAGCAGAATAGAATGATATAGAAAACTAAAGAGACCTTACTCTGTGACACAACCTTTAACGTCGCTTCAAGCTCTTCGATGAAGCCCGGTGCACGTTGGGACACTTCCTTCCTTACAGTTTCTGCAACTTCCTTTTTGTCTTGTCTGAGTTGCTCTAACTGTGCAGAGTATATTTGTATCTGGTCGTTGTTGGCCTTCAGTTGTTCTGCCAGTGGGTTAGCTAATGTCACGGTGCTTATAGTTTGTGTCTTTACTTTCCTTGGTTTCCCCTCCTCATCCACGCCAATCACCTGCTCTTGGGTAGATACATTTGTTCCTTTAATGACTGGTCTTTTCTGTAGTTCTTCATTCAGGGCAATAGTAGCTTTGCTTAATGAGTCCATCTCCAGTGTTATCCGATGAATGTCACTGTCATAAATGGACAGCCGTTTCGTAACTGTCTCACCTATTACATTTTCTCGATGTTCCTGAATAGCTTGCTGAATATCATTGCTGAATATTATCTGGTCGATGATACAAGAACCCAATACCGCCATGCACAGAGCAAGCAACACTCTCATAAAACTCATAAGATAAGCTTTTCCAACGGTCAATATGATGACCCGCTCCACGCATAGGACTATGAGCATAAATACCAGCGCGATACAAATCTTCAGAGCACAAGACTCTATGTTGATGTACCTGTCTGCAAAGCAATAGCCTATGGTTCCCCAAAGTATCATCATGATACAGATGGCCGACAGCAGTTTTCTGTACTGGCGATAACTCGCCTCGCCGCATTCATTCAAGATATTCTTATTCCAGCCGATAAGAAAACAGCCAATATTTCTTAAAGTCTTCATAATGTTCCAGTATTACTTGTTATTGATAAAATTAACTGCATTTGCAGCAATCCCCTTAAGGAACCCTCTGCGATACGACTCAATCATTGTTGTCATCTTTGGGTCATTAGCCTCTAACTGCGACTGCATTTCCCGAATCTCTGTTAAATGCTCCTCATAAGTTACACGTAGTGCTTCCATGTCAGCAGCAGCGGCAAGAGCCAAGGCTTTGCGTGCATTCTCTATTTTCACATTTACCACTCTAATATCACTCTTATACTTCAGAATGATCCTCTTGAATAGCATCTCCAAATCATTGCGAATGATTTTCTCCTTTGCGTCACGATAGGTAATGTCGCAGTCCACCAAAGCATCCTGGAATCCTTCTTCCTCAAAGTTTTTGTGGATGAAGTTGAAGATTACGTCTATAGGCATCCCTGTACCCCAAGTAATAGTAATCAAGTGTTTCTCATCCTTTTGCTCTTCTTCTGAAGAAGGGTTTTCTTCGTTTCCTTCCCCCTTAACGTTCTCTGTTAGTTCAGGAATCATCTCAACATTCTCTTTTGGCTTTGTGCCAAATAATCCAAATAGTGCCATAATCGTATTGTTTTTATTTGTTACTAACTTCTTAATTCATCTATTGACAGGACTACATCCTCAAAAGTCTCTGACTGACGGTTCCAATAGCGGTATATCATATTTCTGTTGGTTGCTATGATACGCTGCACATTGATGCCTTTCTTGTCAATCTGGGCAATTATGTTACTCTTCACAACATCCATGTCAATCTCGCCATATCTGTGCCATCTGTCATTGATCTCATAGTTGCAGATGAAGGAGTCCTTTGTCACTTCCGAACTTGTCCATGTTGTTATCTGGTCGACCTTCACAGGACATTCGTAAGATTGGTACTTGGCCAGTAGCGTCAGATACTCTTCATCGTCAACATCCTCGTCCGACTGAATCTTCCTCAGTTCCTCCTCAGTGAAATAATCTGCTGGATCCTTGGCATCAATAGGGTCGCTGAACAATGTCATTGAAAGGACTGTAGCTATAATCAAAACGCCTAATCCTATAATGGGTGAAATGGCAAATGCGAAGAACAGAAAGAACCAAAACTTTCTAAACAGTCGCTTGATGTGGGAAAAAACTTTTTTCATTTTTCTTTTTGCTTTAAAATGTTTCACAATCTTGTTTTCTTTGCCTTTTTATACTCGAAATATGGAAAAGGTAACTACAATATCAAAAAAAAGTTGTATTTTTGCAGAAAATTTGTTTATGTATGAGATTTAGAGTATGCCTGATAATGGTAGCCATGCTACTTGCCTCCGCTGTTAATGCCCAGCGGAAACGGGCTTTCTTGGTTGGAATCTCACATTATGACACTGCACTTACTGGCTACCAGTGGAACAACATCAATGGCGTTGAGGATGTCAATCTTCTCACCCCAGCCTTAAAAAAACAAGGCTTCACCACCACGACATTGTTAGACGAACAGGCTACCTTTGATAACATTGTCAGCCAAATAGCGCAGTTCACGAACAAGACCAAGAAGGGTGACATTGTCTATCTTCATTTCTCTACTCATGGCCAGCCAGTAGAAGACCTCAGCGGGGACGAAGAAGACGGGTGGGACGAGTCTATTGTTCCCATTGATGCCTACAAGATATATAAGAAAGGTGTTTATGAAGGACAAAAGCACTTGACTGACGACTTGCTCAATAAATATATCAAGAAACTCCGTGAGAAGATTGGAGCGACAGGATTCCTCTATGTTGTCATTGATGCCTGCCATGCTGGCACATCGTCAAGAGCCAACGATGAAACAGTTCGAGGAACACATGTGGGCTTCACATATAATAATAAGGTATTCAAACCGTCAACGAGCAAGAAATCGCACTATCGGATAGAGTCATCTACCAAGCAGTCTAACGTTCTGTTCATTGAAGCCTGTCGTCCTGACCAGGTAAATACGGAAATCAAAGTTGACGGCAAACGCTTTGGTCCTCTCTCGTATAATATTGCGCAGACTATATCTGGTTTTACGCTCACCACTAACGCCAACGACTTTGTCGAGAGTATCAAGTGCTCTCTGATGAACACAGGTCGATGGCCAAACAATCAGAATCTCGTTACAGAAACAAGCTATTGAAATGGCAAAGGAGATAACGCTGCAAAACACGGAATTGAACCGCTTTATTGCTGAAGAAAGGGATAAGGTACTGGCATATCTGAGAAAGACGTTCTCAGTCTCAGACGATGATTTGAGTGACATTTATCAGGACTCGTCTGTTGCCCTGTTCACGAATATCCGTGACGGCAAATTGTCTAATCTCACAAGCACGCTCTCCACTTACTTCCTTCGAATCTGCATCAACCAAACACTGAAATACATGGGCAAGCAGAAGAAAGTGATTCCCTTGTTTGATGACAGTAGACTTACCAATAAAGACTCTTTCCGTCCTGACAAGATAGATGAGCTATACCAACTATGTACAGAGGATGAAGAGGCAGAAAAGGTTTCCCGTTCCGAAAAGATAGTCCAGAGCATCATCGAGTCTATGCCAGATACCTGTAAGAACGTTTTCCAAGGTTATTATTGGGACAATCTAACGACAACAACCATTGCGGATATGTATGGCTTTTCCAATGCAAACTCCGTCAAGACGCAGAAATACAAGTGTCTGCAGAAATTTCGCAATAAGTATAACGAACTAATGAACAGAATCTATGGATAAGAACGACGATATATTGATGGATGGCATCGACGAGCGAATAGAATCATTCCTTCGTGGCGAAATGACCGCAGAGGAAGAGACGACCTTCAAACAGGAGATTCGCCAGAATCCCGAATTGCGCAGCCGTGCTATGGCTATGGCCTCACTTATCAAGGACCTGCACAATCAGAATCTTACAAGAGAAGCAACCATTTTCAAAGAGAATACGGCTAAATCAAGAGTTCGACCTCTTCTTTATTGGGCTTGCTCCGTTGCCGCTGTATTTGCCATTGTTTTTGGAGTCTACAAAGATCATCGTTACCGTATGCTTGATGCGACAGTCTCTCCATATTATACGGAATATGACATGAGTGATGTTTCTCGTGGTGACATAGATTCCGCTACGGTAGCCCATCTATACGGTCTTTTCACTCAGATACAAGAAAATAGAAGTGTATCAGACATCATCAAAGAATTGGAACCCATTTACAATTCACTTGACGCAGACTTTACATTTAGTGCGTTTGCCAATGATGTCTCATGGAACCTTGCTCTGGCATACGTAAAGGATGACCAGATAGACAAAGCCATCACCATCCTGCAAAAGCTGAAAACAGATAACCCTGATTCACCTATATATAATAGGGCAGAAGAGCTGATAAAGAAACTGCAAGACCTATAAAGAGAAATAGGAGGGCAATCACAAGGTTGTCCTCTTTCTTTTCCGATTACCTTTCCCCAGCATGATGTATCAAGGGAAAAACCGATACGACATGATGGAATATATTGATCAAATAGAGAAGTTCCTTAGGGGACAGATGAGCCAAAAGGAAGAGGACGCGTTCAAGACAATATTGACAGCAAATGCCTGCTTGCGTTCATATGCTTTTATCATAGCGACCATGCTGAAAAAATAAAAACTAGGGTAAAGATTTGGCACTTCCAACTTTTATTAATACCTTTGCAACCGAGAAGAACCTCCTTCTCCTTTTATTTTTGATTCTAACCGAGCCTTTGAGCCAATCGAAATAACTGCAAAGTTTAACGGTGGCTTGAGGTATGCCCCACTAAAAATATATAGTATGACAGAAAAATTTTGCCCACAGTGTGGGATGCCAATGGCAAAAAGTTCTTCTTATGTTGGGTCTGAGGGAGAGTACATTGAGGTGTATAATTGTTCAAATCCAGAATGTGGTAATGTTTGGCACCATAAGCCAAATGTTTGATGAAAAAACAGCCAGCACTTTCCAAAGGTGCTGGCTGAATTGCCTTAGGCAAATGTGTCCCATAATCCTTTCGCAATCTACAATAGTTTGCGTGTCACGCTTATGTCGTATGACACATCCTTTCTACTTTCCGTAGATTGGGCCAGCAATTTTTGCAAAGACCCAATCTACCAGACTAACAGCATTAATTTAATTGCTATCATATCTTTTAAGATTAAAGTCCCGGTCATATCTTTAACGTCCTAGACCGTTTTTGGACGGGGGTTTAGTTTAATCCATCCAACATGATAAATGATGCCCAGTACCTTGGGTCATCATATTTCCCATTTTCAACTTTGCGTAGGCGTTGCTGCGCATCTTGAAGTGACTGTCGTTTTGTTTTGCCGTTCATCAAATTCCGATAGAACTCAACCATCAGTATTCTCGTTGCTTCATCGTCTACTTTGTCCAAGCTCATAACGATGGTATTGGCACCGCTTTTTTTGAATCCGCGTTGAAGGCCGTAGACACCTCCATTATTAATGTCACCTAAAGCGGATTCGCAAGCAGAAAGAACGACGAGATCAAGCCTTCTTAAGTCGAGCTGAGAGATTTCCTTAGACGTAAGGATTCCATCATTATTTTTATCTGAAACAGAAATCCTTGAAATCACTCTATTCCCTCCTGCCATCACCAAAAAAGAATGTGTTAGAGTGATATCTTCATTTACAGGGTCATTTAGACTGGAAAGTGATTCCAGAAAGTCAAAATTGTTTTCATTTTTCTTGGTATCAACATCATCAGGATTGATATACATACCATGAGTGGCCAAATGAATTATACTGTGACTTTGTCCTGATAGGTTACGGAAACTTTCTTCTGTTCCGAATTCTCCGCTATAAAGTGTCGTTGATATATTCTTACCTGCCAACAAATCTTTTATTTTCTGGGTTTCTAATGCTGTATTAAATAGCGGGTCGAAGCCGCCACGTTCAGCAATTCCTCTCCATACACTGGGGATCTCTCTTGAATTTGCTACAGAGCTATTTTCGTCAAGCATGTTATAATCAAGTCCACCATATAACACCGCACTATTGGGATGGCTATTCCCCTTCTCCCGTACAAGCTCTTTTGTGGATGAAAGCCTATACATGTGATATTGCTCAAACATGCTACTCATGCCATCTGCACTATAGTACTCAATAGGAAGCATGTGCAAAATACCATCAGGTGAGAAATAGATGTCTTTAACTGTAGGGTATTGAACTAAGATAGGTTTCCAAATCAGTTCGCCAACAATATCACGGATATTGCGTGTCTCGGTTTTCTTTATTTCTTCCAGCATAGATTCACTATACAAAGTTATCATCTTTGGACATGGATTTTTTTTGTCAACGACCAATGCATGATAGGTGTTATGGCCTCCTTCCTCTTCTATTGTATATATGAACTCTATCGCTATAGCGTCGTTAGAGAGATGCTGCTGGACATCTTTCCATTTAATGTTTAGACGAGAAGCTTTGTTGGCATTTCGCTTAATCTCTGTATCAAGCAAAAGGCTCTTTGAAAATAGAATATAATCATATAACTTGGACAAAAGAGTCGCATTCCTATCGGACTTCTCTATAACACACCGATACATAAGGAAATGATGCTCATAATTATTCCAAAGTCGTTGCTTCTGTTCTGTTGTCATTCCTTCAAATTCATTACATATGTAGTTCTTTAATAAAAACAACTCATCCGATAAAAACTGCTCTGCTTTATCAAAAACATGATTCTTCCAATAAAAATAGGATAACATATATTGTGCCCAAAGCTTACTTTCAATGTTACCCTCTTTTTCTGCAGCAGAAACAGATTCCTCTGCAAAACGGATAGCCTTTATGGTGTCACCAGTTTGAAAGCTGATAAATGCTAATAGTAACTTAGGTAATACAACACTTATTTTATTATCATTTAGTAGCTGAATGCTTTGTTCGGAGCATGCAATGGCTTCTTGTAGTTGACCATTTCTTAAATAGTACTCTGATAGAGGTAAAAGATGCGTAGCATACATTTGGGTATCGCCCATTTTTATAAGAATCTTTCCATTATCCAGTTCTGAATTTATAGCATCCGCATAATTCCCCTGCTTCTGATAGATTCGAGCTAGTGTTTGAAGAAAGTTTGATTTATCTGTATCAATCCTTTGTTTGATGGATGCTAAGGCAAAGGGATTGTTCATCATACTATTCCCTGTCTGCTCTACTGCATCAATGATGTATTGTTCTGCGTTGTCGTGTTCGTTAAGAACATCTATAGCCTTCTTTATGTATTGCTCTGCATTGTCAAGTCTTTCTGCACTTTGATAGTAATGACTGATGCTATTATAAACTTCAGCTAATGATATCCAGTCTTTCGCATTTTGATATATTTCTGCAGCTGTAGATTGTAATTGAACAGATTTCTCGTAATTAAGAGCCAAGCCATAAGCCCAAGCCAGATCTCCAAGAAGTTCAGCATAATTCAGTGATTTGATTCCTAATGATTCATAGAGTCGTTTTGCGGCTTCACCTGAAGCAATCGCGTCATCTTTTAGTCCACTTCTTTGTTGGTATTTGCATTTCAGTCCCAGTAATTCAGCATAGTTTTCGTCACTATTGTTTCCTGTGCTATTCATTATTGAGATTGCTTTGTCGCAATACTCAATTGCATTGGTGTTATCGTCCATGAGCGAATACATAGAAGCGATCTGTTTATATATTCCTGCAATGGGTAAAGAGTTGGCCTCAATGAAGCCAGGTAAAGTATTCAATTCATTTTTAACGATTTGTACCCTGTTGAGAATTGCTTGATCATGCCCTTCAAGCAACACATTGTAAAGTTCAGTAATATAGCCTTCTGCTTCTCCAATCTGCCGTCTAGCTTCCAAAGTTTTCTTTTGGTAGAATAACGCATTATCACTATCGCCAATTTCATAATAGTCTCCAGCTAAAAAATATAGAGCTAAAGCATACGCATTGTCAACTATTTTTAGAGACTCATATAATTGTATTGACTCTTTGTAAGATAATATTGCGTTGTTATATTCTTTTGCGTGTGAATAAAACTGTCCAAGAGTTCTAAGGTAAAGAGCATAGTTCCAGTCTGACGTTCCCCATAATTCTGCATGAATTTCTCCTTCTTGTTTAGCAATGTCAATTGCTTGTTCACAAAACCCATATTTATCATACATGATACTAGCGTTAAGGAGAGAAACAATCAGGGACTCTGATTTAACTCCAAACACATACTTTGTAGCCTCTATTTCTTTGGCTTTAAACTGTAAAGCCTTGATTGTATCACCTACTGAGTCATAAAACGATGCCATATTGGAATAACGGGCCACCTCTGATTCTTGATATGAAGTTTCGTATGTATTAGAGATGTCAATACCATATATATTAAAAGCTTTATCACCTGCATTCTCTATTATATCAAACTTCGAGATATTTCGTATTGGTGGAAAACAAAGTAAGACGTTACATCGTTCTTCATACATAAAAGATTTCTTCTGTGGGCTAAAAGGTAAACCTTCGCATCTGAGTAGTGGATATTTCTTATTAGCTTTCCTAACGTACAAATATGCATCCTTGGAAATATTGGCCCAACTTCCAGCTTCTGCTGAATATGAACAATAAACATAGGTTGTGTCCTTCCTAATCTCTATTTTTTGTACTCGGAATGCGGAAACATCAGTCCTATCGAAAACAGGGTTTTCAACAACTTGTGCATGGGTATATCCAATGAACAATAGCAATAAGCCAAACAATACTAACCTTCTCATAATAGATATTTTTCTGCAAAAATACAAATTTTCTGCAAAAGTCGGTTACCTTTTCAGTCTTTTTGGTATAAAAGGACGAAGAAAGCCCGAAAAAGAATCAAAAACAAGGTTGTGAAAGTGATTCTGCTTGGGCATGTGAACAAGAAAAAGTACTTTTGCAAACAAAATGGATCAAAAAAGAAAAACAATGATGAAAAAGGGAATTATGACAATAGCACTGATGTGCTTGGGAGCAATGAATATCAATGCACAGGTCTATGCCGGCGACTCATGGATACAATTACCGACGACAGATCTTTATGACACAGGAGTTATGAACATGCATCTGCGGGCTTTGGCAGAGACGGCAGCAAGAAGAGAGGCGGAGTTTGAACGATATAGTAATCTGGCCTATGAGGCATTTCGCAAAAAGCAATGGTCGGCAGTTATCAGTAACGTGAACTGGGCCCTGTCAACCAAGTATTACAATAGTGAGATATTCTATATGCGTGGCTATGCCTATGAGTCTCTTGGGGATTATAGAAGGGCTAAGAAGGACTATAAAAAGGCAAAGAAAGAAGGTAGCTATACAGCCGAACAGGCATTGATAGCACTAAAGAACAAAATGAAACAAGGACGAAGATAATAACCAATTAAAACACAAAGCGATTATGAAAAAGTTAATGACAACACTGATGGCTGTTGTATTCGCCATCACTGCAAATGCACAGAGTTTCAACGTTGGTACATCGACGACGAACAAAGACTGTTTTGGCAATCAGACTACGACTCATCGTAACCAGTATGGTCAGACGACGGGTACTTCAACCTCGTCAACCGACTGTTTCGGCAATACGACGACCACACACCGCGACCGCTACGGTAGCACCATCGGTACTTCTACCACATCGACTGACTATTTTGGCAATACGACCACAACGCATCGTGACAGCTATGGCAACACAACAGGCACAACACGCTCCAATACTGACTATTTCGGCAACACTAATACTACTTATTCCAACCCTTATGGTAAGTCTACGGGTACATCTACAACCTCAACGGACTACTTTGGCAATACAACGACAACGTATCGGAACCAATATGGACTCACGGAAGGTACCTCCACTTCATCAACTGACTATTTTGGTAATCGTAACACCGAACAGCGCAGCAACAACTCCAATACGACTATATGGTCGTGGTAGAAGAAGCCGCAAAGATTGGGAAGCTTAGCCTACCACCCCTCGCAAAGCCTCTTCCCTCTTTCATTTTAGTCCCCAAGGGAGGGGCAGAGGTGGGGTGGTAATATTTTCTTGGTACATCATATTGAATAGTGTCTTATTTAATAAGACATAGTCCCTACATTCAGCCGTTTTTGGGGACATCATATTGAACATCCCGAGGGGCATTTTTTATATGCCGCTCTTACGATATTATCGCACTAATTGATACAAAAAAAATTATTTTTTTGCTATTTTTACCTACACTGCTTACACCGTAGCTACAACATTCTGTTATTCAGTAATTTACGAGATGTAAGTAACGGTGTAGTTAAGGTGTAGGTAAAAATTCTTGCTACACCAATCGGTACAAAGGCGATTTGTCCCACCCATTGGACCACTTTGTCCCACCCATTGGGACAATTTGTCCCAGCCGTTGGGACGCTTTGCATGCAGGCTCCTTTTGCTATCGTTGCAGGCTCCTTTCACTATCATTGCAGGTTCCTTTTGCTATCATTGCAGGCTCCTTTTGCTATCGTTTCGCCATTCTTTCCGATTGATTGCCATTCCTTCCTGCTGGTGTAGTTAGAACTTTTACATACACCTACATACACCTTTACTTACACCCTGCAAGTTGCTGAACAATAGGATGTTGCAACGATAATGTAAGCAGTGTAAGTAAAAATAGCAAAAAAAATAATTTTCATCTACATCAATACTCTCCTGGAGGCATGCCAGTCTCTCGCTTGATAATAAAATCATCGAATTATCGCTCGTTTTGCACAATAATCGTACAAAAAGAACAATAATTCTTGGCATAGCCAACCGATGGACACTCAGTAAAACTAAAAAGAGAGACTGACCGAAAGAATCGGCCGGTCTCTTTGCATATAGATAGCGAAGGGTGAACGAGGGTTTATCAGTCAATCAATGCAGCAGTGCGGACACGGCTAAGGGTCTCTGGCGTCATCTGCAGATAGCTGGCGATATAGACCAGAGGGGCACGGAGCACAAGCTGCGGACTGTTCTTGACGAGCTTGCGATAGCGGTCGAGAGCCGACTCGAAGCGGAGCATGTCGGCGTGGCGCTGACTGATGATAAGCGACTCCTCGAGTATCTTACGGTAGAGCATCTGGATGTTGACGCACTTGATAGCTACTGCCTCAAGCTCTTTCTTAGGTATGGCGTAGATGATAGTGGGCTCGAGGGCGTGGATGACCTGCTTCGAGGGCTCTTCACGGAAGAGGCTCTCGATGCTCATGAAGATGGTGTTCTCGGTGGCCATATACTCGGTCAGCTCCTTGCCATTCTTATAGTAGTACTGGCGCACAAGCCCCTTCACCACCCAGTAGATATGCTCGCACACATCACCTTCGTTCAGGATTTTCTCTCCCTTGGCAAATTTCATGGGTACGAGGATGCTCTCGAGGATGTCGAGCTCATCGTGGGTCATTGTACTATATCGGCGGGCCAGTTCGCGGGCCACGTCTCTCGGAGTTAAACTTAGGGTTGCCATTAGGTGTAGAAGTTGTATTAAGTATTAAGTAGATTGATCGTTGTCAGTCGAGCTTCAGCACAGCGAGGAAAGCTTTTTGCGGCACCTCGACGTTGCCTATCTGCTTCATGCGCTTCTTACCACGCTTTTGTTTTTCAAGTAGCTTGCGCTTACGGGTGACGTCGCCGCCATAGCACTTAGCCAGCACGTCCTTGCGCACCTGCTTCACCGTCTCGCGGGCAATAATCTTGGCACCGATGGCAGCCTGGATGGCGATGTCGAACTGCTGTCGGGGAATGAGCTCCTTGAGCTTCTCGCACATACGGCGCCCAAAGGCCACGGCATTGTCCTGATGGGTGAGCGTTGAGAGGGCGTCGACGGGCTCACCGTTAAGAAGGATGTCGAGCTTGATAAGCTTTGATGGACGGAACGAGTCGATATGGTAGTCGAACGATGCATAGCCCTTGGAAATGCTCTTCAGCTTGTCGTAGAAGTCAATGACAATCTCACCGAGCGGCAGCATGAAATGGAGCTCGACACGGTTGCCCGAGACATATTGCTGGTCGATGAGCTCACCACGCTTATCAAGGCAGAGCGTCATGATGGGGCCGATGTAGTCGGCAGCGGTGATGATGGAGGCACGGATATAGGGTTCCTCGATACGTTCAATCATCATCTGGTCGGGCAATCCCGAGGGGTTGTGCACCTCTTTCACCTCTCCCTGCTTGGTGTAGCACATGTAGGTAACGTTGGGCACGGTGGTAATGACGTCCATGTTGAACTCACGGTCGAGTCGTTCCTGTACAATCTCCATGTGGAGCAGACCGAGGAAGCCGCAACGGAATCCGAAGCCCAGGGCAACGGATGTTTCGGGCATGAAGGTCAGAGCGGCATCGTTGAGCTGCAGTTTCTCTAACGAGGCACGCAGGTTTTCATATTCAGTAGGGTCTATGGGATAGACACCAGCGAAGACCATCGGCTTCACCTCTTGGAAACCCTCGATGGCAACGTCGCAGGGATTAGCCACAGAAGTGATGGTGTCGCCCACCTTCACCTCCTTGGAGTCCTTGATACCGCTGATGATATAGCCCACATCGCCAGTACGCAGCTCTGGACGGGGTATCATGTCCATCTTCAGCACGCCTACCTCATCAGCATCGTACTCCATGCCGGTGTTGAAGAATTTCACCTTCTCGCCCTTGCGGATAATGCCGTTCACAATCTTGAAGTAGGCAATGATGCCGCGGAACGAGTTGAACACCGAGTCGAAGATGAGCGCCTGCAGCGGTGCCTGCTCGTCGCCCACAGGACATGGTATACGGTCGACGACAGCATCGAGTATCTCGTCGACACCCTCGCCGGTCTTGCCACTGGCCCGAATAATCTCTGAAGGGTCGCAGCCGATGAGGTCGACAATCTCGTCCTCTACCTCGTCGGGCATGGCGCTGGGCATGTCGATCTTATTGATGACGGGGATGATCTCGAGGTTGTTGTCGATGGCCATGTACAGATTCGAAATGGTCTGTGCCTGAACGCCCTGGGTAGCATCGACCACGAGCAGCGCACCTTCGCAAGCTGCTATGGAGCGGCTCACCTCGTAGCTGAAATCGACATGGCCCGGAGTGTCAATCAGGTTCAGCACATACTTCTGTCCATCCTTCACATACTCCATCTGGATGGCATGGCTCTTAATGGTAATGCCGCGTTCACGCTCCAAATCCATGTCGTCAAGCATCTGTCCCTCAGTTACTTGAATGGTCTTTGTGCGCTCAAGGAGTCGATCGGCAAGCGTCGACTTGCCGTGGTCAATATGTGCGATGATACAGAAATTACGAATATGTTTCATAGAATATGTGCGTACTTTAAGATGCAAAGTTACAAAATAATTATGAATAATGAATGATGAATTATGATTTTTTTGTAACTTTGCGGAAAATTTCGCGAAATGAAGAAGTACGTTTTATTTTTTGTAACCCTGCTGGCCATGACAGCCTGTCAGGAAGGTTTAGAGGAGAAGGCTGCCAAGGAGGCCAGCACCTACACACGTAAGAACTGTCCCGTCGCGCTGAGCAGCACGATAGTGCTGGACAGCATGACCTTCGACAAGGGCACCCACACCTTCGGCTACCACTATACGATGAGGGGGGAGATGGACACCGAATCGGCCATAGAGCCCGATCGCATGCGTCAGCAGCTGCTCGACGGTGTGAAAAACATGACCGCTGCCAAGGCCTACATGGACAAAGGCTACGGTTTCCGTTACGTCTACCACTCGGAGAAAGAGCCTGCAAAGGTGCTCTTTGAGACGCTTTTTACTGAGGAGGATTATAAGTAAAGAGTTGAATAGTTGGGATTCCAACTACTCAACCCTTTTGTTTTTCAGCTCCTCCAATGCGCGACAAAGCTGGTCGGGACATGAGGTACGCTTCGTGCCGCAACGTATTCCGTCGAGTTTACGGATAACGTCATCGATATGCTGTCCACGCACTAACTGACTGATGCCCTGAAGGTTGCCGTTACAGCCGCCCAGGAAGAACACCTGCTGAATAATATTGTTCTCATCGGCTGTCACGTCGATAAGCTGTGAGCAGGTGCCCTGCGTCTGATACTGAATGTGTTTTGTTGCCATATCCTGTATTTTGTTAGTTGATATTATCTAAATCGGAGTAATACTTACGTCCCTTGGCATAGTACTGCCATAACAGCGAGAAGCGTCGTTGTACGGGAATGTCAGTCGCCTTGCGGCTGGCTTGTATCTGTCGACGATCGTCTTCGAAATCCTTGCGCCAACGCTTGAAGGCACGACGCGCTCGGCAAACGGCCTTGAAGTCGCCCAAGTTGCGCTTTAGGATGAGCATCTCCCAAGCCGCTAAGTAATCCAGGAACCAGCGCACACGCATGACGTGACGCAACTCACTATCTGGTAGGCACTTGTAGAGCATCGTCAGGTTATTCCGGAAGTTGAGGAAGGTCTTCATGGGGTTCGACTTCGGCAGCGTGCCTCCTCCTACATGATAGACCACGCTGTCGGGGATGCAATAAACCTGATAGCCGAGGATGCACAATCGCCAACAAAGGTCTATCTCCTCGTTATGGGCAAAGAAGCGTGCATCAAGGCCTCCCACCTCATTATATATACGTGCGCGCACGAAAAGGGCGGCACCCGTAGCCCATAGTACCGGTATAGGGTTATCGTACTGTCCGTTGTCACGCTCCACGGTCTCAAAGATGCGCCCCCTACAGAAAGGATAGCCGTAGCGGTCGAGAAAACCGCCACTGGCACCCGCATATTCGAACTTGTCATGGTCGAAGACAGAGAGTAGCTTAGGCTGACAGGCAGCCACCTCAGGATGGGCGTCCATGAACTCAACGATGGGTGTCAGCCAATGGTGGGTCACCTCGATATCGCTGTTCAACAACACGAAATACTCAGCATCGATCTCGGCCAGCGCACGGTTATAGCCCTCGGCAAAGCCCCAGTTCTTATCAAAGAGTATAAGCTTCACTTCGGGAAAATGTTCGTGCAGCAACTGCAGGCTGTCGTCGGTCGAGGCGTTATCGGCCACGTAGACGGTGGCCTCATCGCGCGAGTATTGGAGCACCGACGGCAGATACTGACGGAGCATTGCGGCTCCATTCCAGTTGAGTATGACTATTGCAACTTTACAATCTTTCATTTCCTTACTTTCATTTCTCATTTAGCAATGCCTTCAGTGCGCTCTTGTCATGGTTGAAACTACCAAGCCGGACGCGCATCAGCTGATTGTCGTACTCGGGGCGGGCGTCGGCAGCCGACAGCTCCACCCGGATATAGTTGCGGGTGAACCCGTGCATGGCTCGTCCACGCGTGGAACGCTCAAAGAGCACCTCGGCTTCCTGACCGATATGGGCGGCATAGAAAGCCTCCGTCTTCTGGTCGGAGAGTTCGAGCAGGCGTTTGCTCCGAATCTTCTTCTCTTTCTCAGGCACGACAAGGGGAATGCTGAGAGCCGACGTGCCTGGACGCTCGGAATAGGGGAATACATGGAGCTGACTGACAGGCAACGACTGAAGCAGTTCGAAGGTTTCCTCGAAATATTCGGACGTCTCACCCCGACAGCCCACCATCACGTCGACTCCGATAAAGGCATCGGGCATGAACTCCTTGATAAGCAAGATTTTATCGGCAAACAACTGACGGTCGTAATGGCGATGCATGAGCTTGAGGACACTGTCGCTACCGCTCTGCAGAGGGATATGGAAGTGGGGCATGAAGGCACGGCTTTCAGCACAATAGGCAATCAACTCATCGCTACAGAGGTCGGGTTCCAAGCTGCTGATGCGATAGCGGCTGATACCCCCTACCCCATCAAGGGCTTTCACCAGATCAAGGAACTGCTCACCTGTAGTCTTGCCGAAGTCACCTATGTTCACGCCGGTAAGCACGATTTCCTTTCCACCCTCAGAGGCAGCTTCCTCAGCCTGCTTCACCAACGAGGCGATCGTAGGGTTGCGGCTGAAGCCCCGAGCATAGGGTATAGTACAATAGGTACAGAAATAATCGCAGCCGTCCTGAACCTTTAGGAAATAGCGAGTGCGGTTGCCACGTGAACACGAAGGGGCAAAGCTCTTGATATCCTTGGTCTTCGTCGTATAGCGGGGTGTGAGGCGCGTTGACTCTTCAACGGAGGACGCGCTCCACTCTTCCGACAGAAACTGCAGCAGCCTTGCCTTCTCATCCGAGCCCAACACCAGGCATACGCCATCGATAGCAGCCACCTCATCGGCCTCTAACTGGGCGTAACAGCCCGTAACGACAACAAAAGCACCCGGATGCTGGCGCACCAGACGGTGGATGGCCTGACGGCACTTGCGGTCGGCCACCTCAGTCACCGAGCAGGTGTTGACCAAGACCAAATCTGCCTTCTCGCCTTTCTGGGCAGTACGAACGCCCATCTCCTGCAACATCCGACCAAAGGTCGACGTTTCAGAGAAGTTCAGCTTACAACCTAAAGTGTAGTAAGCTGCGGTCTTTCCTTGGAAGACTGACGAATCTATCATAACCGATAAATATAGACTGAATAATTGATGCTACAAAGGTAACACTTTTTTTGCAAATAAGTGTCATTTTTACCGATAATCATTAACGTGTATTTTTTATACCAATTTTTAACATTTCGGAAATCATTGATTGTCAGGCATTTACAAAAAAGTTACAAAAACATCACAAAAAAAATCGAAAAAAATGTATCATCGTATTGAAAAAATGCCTAACTTTGCACCGGTTTTAATAAACAAATGATTGTTTTACAGATTTAAAAAAGCAAAGAAATGAAAAAGTTAGTATTTATGTTCGTAGCTGTTGCAGCTATCTCGTTCGCATCTTGTGGTAACAAGGCTCAGGCTCCCGCCGTTGAGGAGGACACCGTAGCTGTTGCTGAGGTTGTTGAGGATTCTCTCGCTGCTGATAGCGTTGTTGCTGACAGCGCCGCTGTTGAAGCTCCCGTTGCTGAGTAATTAGTTGCACAACGAACTAATGCAAGAATTAACCGCTGGGCGTGAGTCCAGCGGTTTTTCTTTGTATATACCCTATCATCAAGCGATTGGCTAAGAAGAAGAAGAACTATATGCCAAAGGGATTCAATGCCGAATAGGCACGACGCACCTGCTGCTCGATACCCTCTGCTGTATAGTCGCCATTGACTCCATTCATCTCCTCAGGACAGAGTTCGAACACTTTCTCCATATCTTCCTTGGCTCCCTGCTTGTCGCCCGTCTCGAAGCGAAGCTGTCCGCGCTCACGATAAGCCTCAGCATGGAAAGGATTCAGGTCGATGACCTGTGTATAGACTGTCAAAGCCTCGTCGTTGTTGCCTTTAGCTCGGGCTATACGGGCTACTAACATCAATATATCCTCATTGTGCTCGGCATGTTCCATAAGCCATTTGGCATCGGCTTCGGCACCTGCCACATCACCCATCTGCAACAGCGTCTGGCCACGCAACAGATAGGCATCACCAAAGTGCTCATTGAGTGCTAAACAGCGAGAAAGCCTTGCGATAGTTCCTACCATATCGTTCTTACCAAGACAGGCACGTGCATAAAGGAAGTGGGCAGTAGCATTTTCCGGGTCGATAGCCATCGACTGTTCACAATACTGCTGCATACGGTCGTAGTCATCCATCAGGTTAGCCACATGGGCTGCCTGCATGGGCAGTCCCTTGTTGTCGGGCTGTGCGTCCATCAGGAATTGAAGTTGTTCAAGAGCCTGCTCATGCTCGCCTTGAGCAACGAGAACCCGTGAAAGATAATCGCGCACCTCGAGGTCCTCGTTCATGCGAAGTGCCTCCTGAAAGCATTTCACAGCATAGTCAGGACGTCCCATCTTCATGGCTTTCACGCCATCATATTTCAACAAATCGAAGCGACGAGCATCGTCATTCTGCTTCTCCTCTTCGGGTGACTGGTCACCGCTACCAAACAAGACTTTGAAGAAATTCATATTCAGGTAATCTACTGGGTAGTTAGCAATGGCAACTAAAGTTCAAAGATACCCGTAGGCATCGTACGTTTCAGTACCTCAACTTGCAAATCCTTACCTGCCACAATACCATAGCTACGTAACACGGTTTCTACAGTCTTGCGAGCCAGTTCAGGATGATTATTCTCTTCTGATAGGTGACAAAGCCACACCTGACGCAGGTGCTCCTGCATGTTCTGAGCAATGGCCTCACCACATGAAGCGTTGTCTAAATGACCCGTTTCACTTTGGATGCGCACTTTCAGATGCTGAGGATAAGGTCCCTGCATCAGCATCTCCACGTCGTGGTTGGCCTCAATGACCAGATACTGGGCCTTACCTATGTACTCTTTCATCTCATCGGTAACACTCCCGATGTCGGTCATCAGGCAAAACGTCACCCCACAGGCCTCAATCATGTAACCCACATTATCACTGGCATCATGGGGCACAGAGAAAGCGGTCACCTTGAAATCGCCCAATAACATCGTTGTACCAACTTCTACATAGTGACGCAGGTCATAAGCCACCTTTCGCTGCACGCAGTAGTTGCGATCAATGCCTTTATGCACAGCCTTCGTGGCATAGACCGGAAGATGGTATTCGTGACTTAGGCTTCCCACTGACTTGATATGGTCGGCATGATCGTGAGTGATAAGAAGATGTTTGACTTGTGCAAGCGAGAGACCATAGTCGCGAAAATGCTTCTTCAGGGTACGAATGCCCACGCCTACGTCAATGAGCAGGCCATCGTTTTCGGTATATAGAAAGTAGCAATTACCACTACTCCCACTTCCAAAAGATATGAATTTGAGCATTATTACTATTCTTTTTTCTGCTGCAAAGGTAAGAAAAAATAGCGAGAAAAGGAAATATAATGCAAGATATTACTAAAAAATAACAGATGTTACTCGGTTGAGATAATCTTCATGTATTCATCGTAGTCGATGAAACGCCCGCCCATGGAACGCAAATGGGGCGTCTCAAACTGGCAGTCGATAAGCAGGCCCCCATGTTCGTGCATCAGGCGAGCCAGGGCTATGAGAGCAAACTTCGAACCAGAAGGAACGAGCGAGAACATGCTCTCACCGAAGAACGCTGGTCCTATGGCCACTCCATAGAGACCTCCGACAAGTGTTCCGTCGGCATCGCGCGTCTCCACGCTGACGGCAAATCCCTGCCGGTAGAGTTCGGTATATGCCTCGACCATGTCTTTTCCAAGCCAAGCATATTCCTCTTCTTCACGCAGACTGCTACAATGACCTATCACCTCCTCAAAACTTTCGTTGAAGGTGACATGGTAGATACCCTTATTCATCAGCGTACGCATAGAATGGCTGACATGAATCTCTCCCGGGAAAATGACAAAACGCTGGCTGGGACAGCACCAGATGGGTTCCTCAGAATGACGGAAGGCATACCAGGGGAAGATGCCATTGCTATACGCCAGCAACAATCGGTCTATGCTAAGATCGCCACCGACAGCAAGTGTTCCGTCTTCATCGGCAAGACGAGGATCGGGAAACCATAGTTCCTTATCTAATCGAAAGACCATCGTTTCCACATTCTATAGTGACACTACCACCCCTCTTCAAGCGTCCAAAGAGTATCTCACGCATCAGGAGCGGCTTCAGCTGCTGAGCAATCACGCGATCCATCTCACGCGCACCATACTCACGAGTGAAGCCTTGAGCAAGCAGATGGTCGAAGGCCTCGTCGGCAAGCGTCATCGTCACCTTACGCACTTGCAACTTCGCCTGTAGTTCACCCAGTTTCTTCTTTAAGATAAGTGTGGCCATCTCTCGGTCCATATCACGGAAGACCACCGTTCCCGACAGTCGGTTGAGGAATTCGGGCTTGAACGTTTTCTTCACCTGCCGCATCATGGCCTCGCCGCGCGACACGCCTCCAGAGAAACCTACTGAGGCCTGACCTGCATATTGTGCCCCCGCATTGCTCGTCATAATGAGCACAACGCCACGGAAATCGGCCTTGCGGCCCTTATTGTCAGTGAGACGGGCGTAGTCCATGACCTGCAACAGGATATTGTAGATGTCGGAGTGAGCCTTCTCTATCTCGTCCATAAGCAAAACACAGTTGGGGGTCTTGCGAATAGCGTCAGTCAGAAGGCCACCATCCTCATAACCTACATAGCCAGCAGGTGAACCAATGAGCTTGGCAACGGTATGTTTCTCCGTATACTCACTCATGTCGAAGCGCACCAGTTCGATGCCCAACTGACGGGCTAACTGTCGCGCTACCTCGGTCTTTCCGACACCTGTCGGTCCCACAAACAGCAACGAGGCGATGGGCTTGTCGTCGTCGGTCAGTCCTGCCTTCGACATCTGCACTGCCGTGACCACCTGACGGATAGCCTCGTCCTGACCATAGATTTGCGACATTAGCTGCTTGTCGAGCGACTCCAACCGGTCGTTGTCGTCTTCCTTCAATGCAAGGGCATCGACCTTACAAGTCTTTGCCAAGATATCGGCAATGAACAGTTTATTGACGACCTTTACCTCAGCATCGCTGATTTCCAACGCAGCTCCAGCCTCGTCAATCAAATCAAGTGCCTTATCGGGCAGGAAACGGTCATTGACAAACTTGGCACTGGCCTCAACGGCAAACCTTAATGCTTCGTCTTCATAGACCACCCCATGGAACTCCTCATATTTCGGACGCAGCTGGTTCAGGATGTTGATGGTCTCGTCGATACTGGGTTCCAATATATCAATCTGCTGAAAGCGTCGTACCAGCCCTTTCGAACGGGAGAAGTGCCGGTTATACTCCTCATAGGTCGTAGAACCGATGAACTTGATGCGACCGCTCTCCAAATAAGGTTTCAGCAGATTAGCACCATCCAGCGAACTGTCGCCACTTGCACCTGCTCCCACCACATTGTGGATCTCGTCGATATATACAATATTGTTGGGGCCGTCCTGGATTACGCCCTCCATCACGAGTTTGATACGATTCTCAAAGTCGCCGCGATACTGCGACCCCGCAATCAGCGTACCCATGTCGAGCATGAAGACGTGACTGCCAAGCAGGCGTTCAGGCACCTGTTGCTTCTCTATACGGCTTACCAATCCCCATACCAGTGCCGTCTTGCCCACGCCGGGCTCTCCGACATGCAGCGGATTGTTCTTTTCGCGTCGGCAGAGCACCTGAATGGTGCGCTCCAACTCCTGCTCACGGCCAACCAGTTCGTTACGTTGCTCAACTTGTTCGTTCATCAACGTCACCAGCTTACGCCAAGAAGCAGGTTTACGCTGTCTGTCATCCTCATTGCTCAAAAAACTCAGGTCGTCATCGTCGTAGTCATCATAATTGCCTGTATCGGAATCGACCAGATAATCTAATCCATGATAGGTAATGAAGTCACTCATAAACTGCTCCTGCATCCCTCCGATATTCTTTTTCAGCAGATAGCAGGCCCATGACTCTTCCATACGTAGCAACCCCATGAGCAGGTGGGGCACATCGAGAGCATCTGCCTCGCTCAACACCACCTGATCGCAGGCATTGGTTATCAGGAGTTTCATCTGTTCCGAAAATACCGGAATCCGAGACATATCCTCTCTGTTGGGCACAGTCTCCAACGATCTGAGATAGCGTTCCAACTCCTCCGTAAGTGTCTCGACAGATCCGTACTCGCTTATTACAAAGGTGAAAGTAGAGTCGTCAAGCAAGCAATAGAGCAGATGTTCAGGCATAACAAACTCATGGCCGAAGCTGAGTGCCTGGCCATGAGCATCACTAAGCAGTTTCTCTGCACTTGACGTATTTTTGATTTCTGGCATAATATTCTTTTTCAGATTCCCTTGTCATCAAGACATAACAGGTGAACCATTCTTCATTATTCTGGCTCGCAGGTCAGACGCAACGGGAAACCCTCGTTGCGTGCCATAGCGACTGCCTTCTGTACTTTTGAAAGGGCAATGTCGTAACTATAGATGCCCACCACTGCCTTGCCCGACTTATGGACGTCCATCATCAATGTTACGGCCTCGTCGTGCGCTTTGAAGAACACCTCAACGAGCACTTTCACCACGAAATCCATCTCGGTGAAGTCGTCGTTATAGATGGTTACCTTATAGCGACGCGGTTCTCTGAGATCTGTGTGCTGTCGCTCACGTATTTTCGACTGTTCCTTTGGCATCGTTCTGTGTTCACTCTAAAGATTGTTTAACCACAATGGAAATAGCGCTCCACCATTTGCTGTAGAAGTTCAGGCTCATTGGCTACCCTACTGCGTAAGTCCGCATCGTCAAAAGCCTTCAGTTCGCTAATAATGCCATCGATCATAGCCGGTGTGAACACTCCGTATTGCTCGAAAATATAACGCTGTCTTTCCAGACAGTCGGCAGAAGCGGCACACGAGTCTGGCAATTGCTTCAGCCCTTTCAGCCTATCGACATTCTGCGCATCGTGGATATTGACATCGACATAAGTACGTTGGGCCAACTCAAGTGCGTCTACCATCTCGAATCCATGACGACAAGCCACACATAGACCAGCCAACAGCTGATAGAGGTCAGCAGAGCCGTCGGGCGAACGCAACTCAACAGTCTGTTTATCACTCAAATCCCGTTGCGACGGTTGTTCCTTAGGATTGGCCATTGCCATCATGTCGCTGCCTGATGTCCACCCTAATGGAACACGTACCAGCACCGAACGGTTTCTATCGCCCCAGCAGACATTGGTGGGTGCTTCTTGATGCGGAACAAGGCGGAAATAACTCATGGGATTCTTGTTACCAAAAGCAGTGAGAGCCTGTGCCAGTTCCATCATTCCTGCAATCATACATCCAGCATCGGCAGTGAGCTGCCCGTCAGCGAGCATCTGATTGCGTCCATTACGGGTCATTCGCATGTGAATATGCAGTCCGCTACCCGCCTTTCCTGTAGTAATCTTCGGAGCAAAGGTCACCTCATAACCTTCTTGATAAGCCAAATTGCGTATAACCCACTTGGCAAGCATCAGCTGGTCAGCTGCCTGCTCTACTGGAACAGGAAGAAACTCAATCTCGTTCTGCTCGTAGTTCAAACCGTCAAGGGAAAAATTACCCACTTCAGAGTGACCGTACTTTATTTGTCCGCCCGTTTGGGCAATATATTTCATGCAGAGTGTACGGAACTCACCAGCCTTGGCAAAAGGAGCCGACTCATGATATCCATGTTGGTCGACAGCAGGAAAAGCCGATTCCTTTTCACTCACCACATAATACTCCAGTTCGCCCATAGCCTCGAACTGCATGCCCGTGACACGAGTAAAAGCCTCAGCTGCCTTATGCAGTGTCTGTTCTGGTGCACTGGCTAACGGCCTTCCGTCCTTGTCGAAAAACGAACAGAGCATGGTCACCGTTGGCAGCGGGGCAAAGGGGTCGACAAACGCTGTACGGAAACGCGGCAAAACATAGAGATCACTTGAAGATGCCTGGATAAACGGGAAGAGGCTTGAGCCGTCAACCCGCTCGCCACAGGTCAGTATGGTTTCAAGGTATTCTCTACTACTGACCACGAAATTCAGCGTCTTTAGTCTTCCATCGCCGCCAGGATACATGAAGTTGATCATCTCCACATCGTTTTCGACGACATACCTCACTATGTCGTCCTTGGAGAAATCCGCGGCAGGTTTTCCAAGATAGCCCACCAATTGATTCTTTGCCAACGAGAACGAATTCTCTGCTGGTATTGCAGCACGTGTCTGCCTGTTATTATCCATAGTGTTTTGATTTTGGGGTTAAGCTTTTCTAATGGCTACATCACTCTATTTTCACAGTGAGCGGCTGGCGCATTGAGCGCAACGTCCAATCGATGCGCTGCTGCCACTCGGCTTGCGTACGAACATCGTAGCGACTCCAAGCAGAACCATAATAATAGGAATATGGCTCGCCCTTATAGTCACTCACAATGCCAAGAGCATGACCTTCATTGCCACCCTTAGGCTGGTCAAAGAGTACTTTCTTGGTGGTTACATTACCATTGGGGAAGAGAGCGGCCACATAGAGGTAACAGTTGTTGTAGCCCACATTGTCGGTTGGATCGGCATACTGCACGTAGTCCTTTCCCAGGACAACGTTCTCTTTCTCTTCAGAGTGAATGACCACACCCGATGCCAGCTGCGTGGGTTCGGATAGTCCTTCGTACCAGACAGTGACACGGTTGAAGTTCGAACCTTTGTCAAGTGTGATGATGCGGTGCTCAGTAATCGAGTCGCTGCCGAAGGCTGTCTTATGGTAGACGAGTTCGACGGTGGTGCGCAACGGGCCGTTGTCGAGAACTTTGTAGTCTTTGAAGCAATAGGGATACTGCAACTGACCGTCTTTCATCAGCGCAGGCGTACCACAACCTAAGGTGGCACCGACCTTGTAGAGGTCCATGCCGCGTCCATGGTCGTGGTGATACGAGTTCAGTCGATAGAGCGAGTCACCGCGCTGGCGGTTCTCCTTGCGCAGCTTGTCTACGGCGGGCATCATCACCACGTCCTCGATCCAGTAGCGCTGCTCCACCACCAGTTCGGGTGTGTTCTTCGACCATACGTCGGTACCATACGACCGTTCGCCCGTCTTCTGCAAAGCGGGACCATAGACGCGATAAGCGCCACGGTCGTTCTCCCAAGCATAGTCATCCTTTCGTTCGGGATAGATACGGCCGTAGCAAGTAGTGGCGTAGGTCTTGGGCGTACCGCGACGAATGGTGAAACGGGCAGAGGTATGCGGGCGCGCGTCGGCCTCGATGAGCACCTTACCGTCGTAGCTAAGCTGATAAGGCAGTTCGAGTCCGGCATTGTCAAAGACGATGAACTGACGGCCACCCTGTATGCCAAGCTTCTGGAAAACCTCCTTGGCATCAATCTCCACAACCTGATGACGGTACTCGTCGCTGTTGTTCGTCACGGTAAGGGTGACGGCAGAACCAGCACCGCTTTCCGAAGAAGCAGTCTCATAGCGCAGGTGTTCACAGGCAGCAAGCAGGAAAGCGCCCACACCAAAGTTGGTCTCAGAACGCGCATTGATGGTCTTCGTCGGGTCGGGTTTCTCACCGATAGGCTGAACGAATCCTACACAACCATCAGCCTGCAGGGCAACGGTAGTCAGGTAGTTCCATGCCTTCTCAATGACGGGTACATACGTGGCGCGATCAAGTAATCCGTGGTTCACGCCCCACAGCAAGCCGTAGGTAAAGAAGGCTGTGCCCGAGGTCTCAGGTCCCGGTGCATCCTCTTCGCAGAGCATTGAACGGCTCCAGTAGCCACCGGGACGCTGCACGCGGGCTACGCCCTCGGCCAGTTCACGGAAGCGCTGAAGGAAGAACGGACGGTTCTTATAGTCAGCGGGCATGTCGGCCAGCACCTTTGCCAGTCCGGCCAGCACCCATCCGTCGCCGCGCGCCCAGAAGCTCTTTCCCTCGTTACAGGCAGTCTTCACCTTCGGATAGATGTATTTCGCATCGCGGTAGTAGAGTTGCTCGTCCTTGTCGTACATCAGCTCGTCGCTCCACTTGAAGTTCTCATATAGCTTATCCAAATATTTCACGTCGCCCGTCACCTTGTAGAGCTTGGTCATCACGGGCATGACCATGTAGAGTGCGTCAGCCCACCACCAGAAGTCGTTCTCCGGCTGGCGCACCTCATAGTCCATCACCTCTATAGCACGCTTGATCTTATAAGGATCGGGGTTCAGTTCGTACATGTCGATGTACGTTTGGAAGCATATCTGCCAGTCACCGAAGAGCACGAAGTCATGGCCCTCGCCGTAGGTCTTGTAGCGCCACTTCGACGGGTCTTTCTCGCGTGCGCCCTGCCACAGGTTATGATTGGCCCATCGCGAGCTGTAGTCCAACCAGCGGGCAGTACCTAAAAGCCGGTAAGCCTCCATGTTTCCTGTATGGTAGGCGGCCTCGTCCCAGAACGAACGCACGAGCGGTGAGTGGTGCTGCTGCCAGAAATCATTGACTTTGGTAATCATCTCAACGGTGGGGAGCGGCTTCGCTTCCACACGCTTTTTCTTCTTTGCGTCGGCAGTGAAACATACGGCCAAAGCAATCAAAAGTAAGGTTAGTTTTCTCATATTAATTAGTAGTGTTTATTTTTCTTGTCAGATAATTCTGCAAATTTAAACAAAAAAGCCGAAAGCGCAAAACTTTCGGCTAAATATTTATCTCATAGAACTTATTTCAGGTGCTCATTGAAGAAGTTGAAGCACTGGCGGAACAGGTGGTTGCGGGTGTTACCACCATAGATGCTGTGATTGCGGTTGGTATAGACCAGTTGGCGGAAATCCTTGTCGGCCTGCACGAGGGCCTCGACGTATTCGGCCGTGTTCTGGTAGTGCACATTGTCGTCGGCCAAGCCGTGACAGAGCAGAAGGGCTCCGCTAAGCTGAGAGGCACGGGCGATAGGTGTCACCTCGTTGTAGCCCTTGCCATTCTCTTTGGGTGTACGCATGAAGCGCTCGGTGTAGACAGTGTCGTAATAGCGCCAGCAAGTAGGCGGAGCAATGGCCACGCCGCAACGGAACACGGGACGACCCTCGGACATCGACATCAGCGTGTTCCAACCGCCATAGGACCATCCCCAGATGGCGATGCGGTCTTTGTCGACGTAGGACTGCCGCCCTAGCCACAGTGCGGCCTCGACCTGATCCTTGGCCTCCAGCTCACCGAGTCGCAGGTAGGTGCACTTCTCGAACTCGGCACCACGGCCACCCGTGCCGCGGTTGTCCACACAAACAACGATGTAGCCTTGCTGAGCCAGGTACTGCTCGAGAATGGCTCCCTGTCCGTTCATGCCGATGTTCCAGGTATTCTTCACCTGCTGGTTGCCGGGGCCACCGTATTGGTACATCACCACGGGATAGCGCTTCGATGGATCGAAGCCGACGGGCTTCACCATCCAGCCACAAAGTTTAGTATCAGGAGTGGTGAAGATGAAAAGCTCCTTCGTGCCCATATCGTAAGAGTTGTACTTATCGGCAAGGGCTTTATTGTCGATGAGGGTAGCCGTTGTTCGGACGGAAGAACCGCCCAACACACTATTAAGAGTGATTTGGGGCGGGGTATTCAGGTCGCTCCACGTGCAGAGAAAGTTCTTGAAGTCACTTGAGAAGACAGCGCTGCTCCAGCCTTTCTTCGGTGTGAGACAGTCGGTCTTACCATTCTTGTGATTCACAAAGACTTGTTGATCGGTAGGCCCGTCGTTGAGAGCAGCAAAGAAGATGTCACCCGTCGTCTCATTGTAGCCATAGACATCGGTGACGATAGTATGAGCAGACTCACCGAGACGAAGTACTGATGGCTCCAGATCGCCCACCGAACGCAGCAACTGACCATTGAGATTGTATAGATAGATGTGGTTGTAGCCGTCGCGCTCGCTGGTGAGCACGATGTTGTGGTCGGTAATCTTCACATGGGCGAAGACGTTCTCGTTGATATATTTGTCCACATTATCCTCGATGACCAACTGACATACAGTGCTGAGCGGGTTGGCCATATAGACCTTAAGACAGTCCTGATGGCGGTTCAGCGTGAAAACGGCTACCTTCGACGGGTCGGCAGTTGCGATGATGCGGGGAATATATCCGTCGGCATCAAGAGGCAGCTGGAGGGTGCGCGTCTGATGGCTCTTGATATCATAGCTCAGGAGCGACAGGCGGGCATTCTGCTCACCGGCCTTCGGATATTTATAGGTATAGAAGCCGGGATAGGCGGCATACTCCTCGCGCTCGGGGTTCATACCCTTGAAGAGCATCATAGAGTATTCCTTCACCTCGCTTTCATCATACCGCACCCAGACAATCTGCTTAGAATCGGCCGAGAAGACCATGGCGCGGTTGTGAGAAAATTCCTCCTCGCACACCCAGTCGGGCAGTCCATTGATGACCTTGTTGCGCTCGCCATCCTTCGTCACCTGACTCTCGGCATTGTCGTAGAGTAGTTTCACGAGGAAGATGTTGTTATCACGCACGAAGGCTATCTGGTTGCCGTCGGGCGAGAAGAGCGGTGTCTGTTGGGGGCCACCTTCGCTCAACGGCTCCAAGCGGTTGTTGGCAATATTATATATATAATAGGTGGCGGTGAACGAGTGGCGATAAATGCTCTTTGTCTGCGTCTGGATGAGCATGCGCGTACCGTCGGGACTCATGATATAGCCATCGACCCTCGACACCTGAGCACCGCGAGCAGTAGCGACATCGAACAACACCCCGACCTGCTTTCCCGTTCGGAACGAATACTTCACGATCTGCTTTCCGTCACGTGAAATCTGGGTGTAAGTCTCGCCGTCGCTCATTGGCTCCACGGCTGCCATCGTCTCCGGACGGAATACGCCCTGCGTAATGCTCTTCAAATCAAGTTTCTGTCCTGCCAATGCAGGTAATGCAACTGATGACAACAGAATCATCAGAACAAAGGAAATACGTCTCATTTGTGCTTATCGTTTTGATTTATCTTGCAAAGATAATCAATTAAACTGACATGGCACATAGTTTTTGGGAAGATTAACACCTGCTTGATGATTCAGCGATAGTATACATTGGCAAACGAGAAGCGTACGACGACAGGCAAATGGTCACTGAATCCGGGTTGATACTGGTAGCCGTTATAGGTACGGAAGGGCTTCACTCCGCCATATTTGGTGTCTTCCTCGAGCAGGAAGGGAGCATCGTTGACATAGGCCTCGACTTTGTGCTGAAGCAGAGAGGGTGACACAAGCACATGGTCTATCTGTTCCCAAAGGCCATGATATCGATAGTTGGCACGCGCACCATGGGTTCCCTCGACGTTGGGAGCAGCACTGACGAGTCCCTGTTCCAGAAGAAAACGTATGGACTTGTCCTTGAGAGTGGCATTGAAATCGCCTGCCACAAGGACAAGGGCATCGGGCGACCAACGGTGCAAATAATCGATGGCAGCAGTAACATGACGTGCTACCTGCATGCGATAGGGACGTGTCTCGCGCTCACCACCATATCGGCTGGGGGCATGAACAACGAAAACGTGAAGGGTGTCGCCAGTGATTATCTCACCTTTCACATAGAGAATGTCGCGTGTAGGGCGCATGCCCTTGACGAGGGGTACGGTAATGGTTTCGTAACAAACAGGACGAAACGAAGATGGCTGATAGAGGAGAGCCACATCAACGCCTCGCTCGTCGGGCGACTCGGTCATCAGATAGTCGTAGCCGGCATTGCGCAGGAGCGAACGACGGGTGAGGTCATGGAGCACAGTATCATTCTCCACCTCAACAAGGGCCACGAAGTCAGGCAGTTCCTGACTACACGAGAGGATGGTCTGTCCAGTATGGTTCAATTTCCGCCAGTAGCGCGAGCGGGTCCAATGGCGCAAGCTTTCAGGCAGATACTCGTCATCCTGTTTCAGCGAATCGTGGCGACAGTCGAAAAGATTCTCACAGTTCAGTTCGACGAAGATCAGCTGCTGCGCTGAAGCTTCGAAAGGAAAAATGAAGCATGAGAAATGGAAAAAGAGAAAGAGAAATGAGAAATGAGGAATGAGAAATAAAGAATGGAAATGAAAAATTGATAAATAAACTGCGCTTTCATTGTGTGCAATGTCATTTCTCATTTCCATTCATCATTACTCATTCCTCATTATTCACTTACATTCAGCAGACGGCTTCCAGTCGCTTCATCATGACAAACATGAAGACGGCAGCGACAAGACAGATGGCCATGAACACGCTCCAGCACACCCAAAGAGGCACGGCACCCCAGAGCAGGCCACCTACGACAACCAACTGGTTACCAATGGCAGTAGCCACGAACCAGCCACCCATCATCATACCCTTATACTTGGGAGGAGCCACTTTCGAGACGAAAGAGATACCCATGGGCGACAATAACAACTCGCCAAACGTCAGGATCAGGTAGACACCGATGAGCAGGTTTGGTGTTACGTCGGCCACATGGACGGCCACAGGATTGCCGTCGGCACCCATCTCGGTCTGCGGCATGGGCAGTCCCATCGAGAAGAGCATCATCACGGCATAGGCAGCAGCAGCCACAATCATACCGTAGGCAATCTTACGCGGTGCCGAAGGCTCCTTGCCCTTTGCGGCTAACGATCCGAAGATAGCCATCGACACGGGTGTCAGAGCTACTACATAGAAGGGATTGAACTGCTGGAAGATAGGAGCAGTGAACGAAATCTCGCCCGTCTGTGCATAGTATTTCCATATCAGCAGACCTACTGCAGCAACGATAACCAATGCCGAGATACCCCGTGCCTTCGAGGTCTTGCTCTGGAAGAGTGAGAAGCCGGCATAGACGATAAAGATAACAAGCACCAGGTTCCACACATCGAATGCCATGCCCTGCACGCCCGAAGAGGTGTGGGCCGTGAACTCGTCGGCAAAGTAGGTCAGCGAAAGTCCGTTCTGATGGAAGGCCATCCAGAAGAAAATCACCACAGCGAACACCAGACACAGGGCCACGATGCGCTGCTTGGTCTCTTCCTTCGACAGCTCTTCACCAGCGGCAGAACCGCTGGCCACAGTCTCTTCCTTCTTCTTACCACCCTCGGTATGACGGAAAGTGCTGCGGAACAGGTAGTAGATAGCAATCGAGAGGATGAGCGAGGCACAGGCCACTGCAAACGAGAAGTGATAGGCATCGTTGCTCGAATAGCCTAAGCTCACCTCGGCATACTCCTTAATCTTGATGGCAGCCGTCGGAGCAAAGAGGGCACCGATGTTAATGGCCATGTAGAAGATGGAGAAGCCAGAGTCACGCTTGTCCTTGTACTGCGGATCATTGTACAGGTCGCCTACCATCACCTGGAGGTTACCCTTGAACAGGCCAGTACCGAAGCCTATGAGCAGCAATGCGCCCAGCATCACCACCAGTGCCACACTGTCGCCACCCAGGGGAACTGAGAGCAGCAGGTAGCCCAGGAACATGATAATGATACCCGAGGTGACCATCTTGCCGAAGCCGAACTTGTCGGCCATCATGCCTCCGATGAGCGGGAAGAAATAGACCAGCATGAGGAACGCACTATAGATGGTTCCTGCCACAGCTGGCGAAAGGCCATAGTTGGCCCTCAGAAAAAGTGCGAAGACAGCGAGCATCGTGTAGTAGCCGAAACGCTCGCCAGTGTTGGCCAGTGCCAACGCGAAAAGTCCTTTAGGTTGGTTTTCGAACATAGTTATTTAATTTTAGGGTTATTAGTCTTGGAAAGGTCGAAGAGATAACTGAACTTGATGACGATCTGTGCGAAGTTGGAACGGGCGAAGTAGTCGCGCTTCGTAGCACCATAAATATTGCCCAGACCGTAATAGTAGCGGCCTTCGAGCAGGAAATGGCCCAAGCGGGGATGGGAGAACTCCAGTCCGAGGCCTGCGGTGATACCATAGTCTACACGGTGTTCCACTGCCATCGTATCCTGGGCAACGATATAAGACGTACGATTTGCCAAGTTCGCATTATTCAAGGTGAAATTGCTTTTGGTCGACTCGTTCAGGAAATAGCCAAACTGCGGACCTGCCTGGAAGAACACCTGAAAGCCCTTGCGCTCACGTCCCCACCCTAAGCGCGCCATAAGGGGTACCTGTAAGTAGAACTGGTCGCGCTGATAGGCCTCGGCCTCGCCTGTCACGCTGTTGATGACAGGTTGGTCGTCAGGGTCGAGAATATCCTCCTTCCATCCCACCTTGGCATAGTTGACCTCGCCTACGATAGCACAGACACTGTTAAAATAACGCTCAGACGTATAGCGCATGGTAAGACCACCGATGTAACCAGGATGCTGCAACTGCGGCACTTCGGGCACAAAATCAAGAGAGCTCATCACATAGCCGCCACCAAAGCCAATGGCAAACTCGCTACGGTAATCGCCTATCTGGGCATTGGCCATGCCACATGACAACAGGAATACAACTAAGAGTTTAAGGCGCATGGGATGTTAATAGTTAATCATTTCCACTTGACGGTCGTTCTTGAAGTGAACGAACATATAACCACGGTTCAGGTGACCGCCATTGCCCTGACGCTGGAACTTCAGCGGTGTCTGTACAGGATCTCCTGCAAGACGGCCACCGGCTCCATCAAAAGCCTTTCCATATTTGTTCAGGCCACGGAGGAAGAAGTAAGCATGGTCGAAGCCTGTCAATGCGAAGTTAGGCTGCACGGGCAGCATGTCCTGATGGAAATTCCAACGATACTTCTGCTGCAGTCGAAGAGTGGCCGGAGCCTTCGGATTGGCATAATAGACCGAGGGTATATAGACATCGAAGGTATGGAAGTAGTCGCCATGCTTGGGTACCTGCAAAAGCCAGTCGTTATAACCCAGCATCGAGATGGCGGCCTCGGGCTTCATGCTCGCAACAACCCCCAGTTTACCCAAGGCTGCCTCCAGACAGGATGTACGCGAAGAATTGAGAATGACCACATTACGCTTCTTCGTGTCAAAAGCATTAAGGAACTGATTAGTAGCCGACGTCAGACTGGTTAGGCTATACTGAACGCCACGCTGTTCGAAGCCCTTGCGCAGGCTGGCCGTAAAGTTTCCCTTGGTGCTCTGGGCATCGCCACAGTCAATGATGATGGGATGATAGTCCTTGAACCAGCTACATGCGCGGCGCACGGTAGCCTCATCTATCTGATCCTGACTCTGATATATTTGGAAGATATAGGGATTGCTCTGCAACTGAGGTGCATTAATAGAGAAAGGTATAACGAGGGGAATACCATGACGGGAGACAAAGTCGCTAATGGCCGGCATCTGCTTCGAGTAGAGCGGACCGATAATCATGTCGAGCTTGGCAGCGGCAGGATCTTCAAGTGTCCTGGCAATGTCGGCATCCTCTGGTACGTTCCATGCACGCACATCGACCGAAAGCCCAATCTTCTTCAGACTGTCGCATGCCATCAGCACACCACGATAATACTCCACCATACGCCGACCGTCGCCATTCACATCGTGCAGAGGTAGCATGACACCCAGACGAATAGGACGCGAAGCTATGCCTACTGTCTCCTGCGGCCCTGTGGCCAACGGCTTTGCAGCATACGGGATAAAGAGCTTTTCGCCTTTCTTTAGCTGATAACCCGGCTGCAGCAACTGCGGATTGGCAACCCTGAGCTGCTCCATAGTGATACCATAATTTTGGGCGATGCCAAAAACGGTTTCCTTCTTCTTTACCTCATGGATGGCCTGCCAGCTCGTGGTCTGTGCCATCATCATGCCGGATGACCACAACAGCATGACACCCACCAGCAAATATCTGAAAAGTCGATACATATTTCTCAATAATTCTTGTTTTGCGCTACAAAAGTACGAAATAAATATGAATTATGAAACGAAAGTTCCATGAAATCGACCTCGAATTAAGAAATTATTTGTACCTTTGCACTTTAAACACCTAAAAAAGATGAAAAGAATACTGATAGGCCTGTTTCTCATAGCAGTTTTCATGCCACTGACTACACTGGCACAGCAAGTAGACCCCAAAGCCTACTACACCAACAGCGAAGGCGAGTTGTGCGACACGATAAGCATTGAAGACGGTGAGGCACCACTGGACGTGGAGTTTCGTGCCAATCCAACGAACATGGATGACTGGACACCCTCGTACGAATGGCATTTCAAAAGGACCAATGCCGATACGGGCGAAGAAGAACTGCTCGTGCGCTACGAAGAAAACACGCAATACACGTTTACCGAGTCGGGAACCTACAACATTGTTCTAATGACGACACTGTCGCGCGGTGATGACACGGCCGAACTCGATCCGAAAAGCATCATCGTAGTCATCTCCACCAGTAAACTTGAGTTCCCCAACGCCTTCTCACCCAACGACGACGGCATCAACGACATCTATGGAGCGAAAGGTGTGGCCGATCCCAACAGCACCGAACATTACAAGAGCATCGTCGAGTTCCACGCCTATATCTTCAACAGGTGGGGACAGAAACTATTCGAGTGGACCGACGTGAGCAAAGGTTGGGACGGGACATACAACGGCCATCCCGTGAAGGACGGTGTCTACTTTGTCCTGGTGAAGGCCAAGGGTGCCGACGGTCGCGAGTACAACATCCGACGTGATGTCAACCTTCTTCGCGGCTATAACCAAAACGAAAGCGGCTCAACAACTTCCACCGAGTAGCCCCCATTAGTCCCATTGGTCCATTAAGTCTCACAAACCCCATTACCCATGTCCGACAACATCTGCGTCTATGGCGCTCGCGTACACAACCTGAAGAATATTGACGTGGTGATTCCGCGCCATTCGCTTACCGTCATCACCGGACTCAGCGGCAGCGGTAAGTCGTCACTGGCCTTCGACACCATCTTCGCTGAAGGTCAGCGCCGCTACATCGAGACGTTCTCGGCATACGCCCGCAACTTCCTCGGTGGGCTGGAGCGTCCTGACGTAGACAAAATCACAGGACTCTCGCCCGTTATCAGCATTGAGCAGAAGACCACCAACAAGAACCCTCGCTCCACCGTAGGCACCACCACCGAGATCTATGACTACATGCGCCTGCTCTTTGCCCGCGCCGGTCGAGCCTACAGCTATGTGACGGGCGAACCAATGGTGAAGTACACAGAGGAGAAAATCATCGACATGATTCTGCACGACTATATCGGCAAGAAGATTTTCATCCTTGCCCCATTAGTGCGCAGCCGCAAGGGACATTATCGCGAGCTGTTCGAAGCCATGCGCCGCAAAGGCTATCTCACCATGCGCGTCGATGGCGAGATTGTCGAGGTCACACAAGGCATGAAGGTCGACCGCTATAAGAACCACGACATCGAGGTGGTGATTGACAAACTAAGCCTTTCTGAGGGAGGAGCCGGAAACACTGAGCGACTGAAGAAGTCAGTCGAGTTGGCCATGAAACAGGGGGAAGGGCTGATCATGATTATGGACAAGGACACCGGTGCCGTAAAACATTTCTCCAAGCGGCTGATGTGTCCTACCACGGGCATGAGCTATAGCGACCCTGCTCCCAACAACTTCTCGTTCAACTCGCCACAAGGGGCCTGTCCGCGCTGCAAGGGACTGGGCTCGGTCAACATGATCGACCTCTCGAAGGTCATCCCCAACCGACAGCTGAGCATCCACGATGGTGGCATCGTGCCCTTGGGCAAATACAAGAACCAACTGATATTCTGGCAGATAGAGGCCATCCTGAAGAAATACGACCTCGACCTGAAGACCCGCATCGACGACATTCCCGAGGAGGCAATGACCGAGATACTATATGGTTCGTTGGAGAACGTACGCATAGACAAAGAGCTGGTTCACACGTCGAGCGACTACTTTGTGGCCTTCGATGGCATCATCAAGTACCTGCGCGACGTGATGGAACGCGACGACTCAACGGCTGGCCAGAAGTGGGCCGACCAGTTCATGGAGGAGTGCCAATGTCCTGAGTGCAAGGGCCAGCGCCTGAACCGCGAGGCTCTCAGCTACCGCATCTGGGACAAGAACATTGCCGAACTGGCAGCAATGGACATCAGCGAGCTGAGAGAATGGCTGGACGAGCTTGAAGGGACGGCAGCAGCAAACTCTACACGCTACACGCTAAACGCTAAACTAGACACCCAGCAGCGCCAGATAGCTACCGAGATCCTGAAGGAGATACGCACCCGACTGGACTTCCTGCTCGAAGTGGGACTTGACTACCTGTCACTTAACCGCCCGTCGGCATCCCTGTCGGGTGGTGAGAGCCAGCGCATACGCCTTGCCACGCAGATCGGCTCGCAACTGGTCAACGTGCTCTATATTCTTGACGAGCCTTCCATAGGCCTACACCAGCGTGACAACGAGCGGCTCATCCACTCGCTGAAGCAGCTACGCGACCTGGGCAACACCGTCATCGTAGTAGAGCATGACCGCGACATGATGCTTGCAGCCGACTACATCGTCGACATAGGTCCCCTCGCCGGGCGTAAAGGTGGCGAAGTGGTGTTCCAGGGCACTCCTGCCGACCTGCTGAAATCCGATACGCTGACAGCACAGTATCTCAGGGAAGACACCGTTCTTTCCGGAAATTTCGGAAACACCGCACAATCCGGAAACACCGCACAATCCGGAAACTCCGCACGATCCGGAAATTCCGGAGATTCTGGAAATTCCGGAAACGTGCTCTCCCTCCACGGCTGCTCCGGCAACAACCTCAAGCACATCGACGTCGAGTTCCCCTTGGGCAAGCTCATCGTGGTCACTGGCGTATCAGGCTCTGGCAAGTCGACGCTCATCAACGAGACGCTGCAACCCATCCTCTCCCAGCATTTCTACCGCTCATTGAAGCGCCCCATGCCCTACGACAGCATCGAGGGAATGGAACTGATAGACAAGGTGGTCAACGTGGATCAGTCGCCCTTGGGACGTACGCCCCGCTCGAACCCCGCCACCTATACCGGCGTGTTCAGCGACATACGCTCACTCTTCGTCGGTCTGCCCGAGGCAAAGATCCGCGGCTATAAGCCCGGGCGCTTCTCGTTCAACGTGAAGGGTGGTCGTTGCGAGGCCTGCGGCGGCAATGGCTACAAGACTATCGAGATGAACTTCCTGCCTGACATACAGGTGCCCTGCGAGGAGTGTCACGGCAAGCGCTACAACCGCGAGACCTTAGAGGTGCGCTACAAGGGAAAGTCGATTGCCGACGTACTAGACATGACCATCAACCAGGCCGTCGAATTTTTCGAGAACGTGCCCGACATCCTGCGCAAGATCAAGACCATACAGGAGGTGGGCCTCGGCTATATCAAGCTCGGACAGCCCTCCACCACCCTATCCGGCGGCGAGAGCCAACGCGTAAAACTGGCTGCCGAGTTGTCGAAGAAGGACACGGGCAAGACGCTCTACATCCTCGACGAGCCCACCACAGGCCTTCATTTCGAGGACATCCGTATACTAATGACGGTGCTGCGACGGCTCGTAGACCGTGGCAACACCGTGATTATCATCGAACACAACCTCGACGTCATCCGTCAGGCCGACTGGCTCATAGACATGGGACCGGAAGGCGGACGCCGTGGCGGCACTATCCTCTCTACCGGTACGCCCGAGGAAGTGGCCAAGAGCGACAAGGGCTACACTCCGAAATACCTATAACTTCAGGTCAAGTTCTACAGGGCAATGGTCTGAGCCGAAGATGTCGGTATGGATGCGTGCATCAGCTACGTGGTCCATCAGACGGTTGCTCACGACAAAATAGTCGATGCGCCAGCCTGCGTTCTTCTGTCTTGCCTGGAAGCGGTAGGACCACCATGAGTAGGTGACCTGCTCAGGATAGAGTGCGCGGAATGTATCGGTGAAGCCCTTCGACAGCAATGCCGAGAACTGCTCGCGCTCTTCGTCGGTGAAGCCTGCATTGTGGCGGTTGGTCTTCGGGTTCTTGATGTCTATCTCCTCATGGGCCACGTTCAAGTCGCCACAGAGCACTACGGGTTTCACGGCGTCGAGCCGTTGCAGGTAAGCCTGGAAGTCACGTTCCCACTGCATGCGATAGTCGAGCCGCTTCAGGCCGTCCTGCGAATTGGGGGTGTAGCAGCACACAAGGAAAAAGTCGTTCATCTCGAGTGTCACGACGCGGCCCTCATGGTCGTGCTCTTCGATGCCGATGCCGTAGCTGACGTTCAGCGGCTGATGACGGGTGAAGACAGCCGTGCCCGAATAGCCCTTTTTCTCGGCCGAGTTCCAATAGCTCTCATAGCCTTCGAAGGCAATGTCGAGCTGTCCATGTTGCATCTTCGTCTCCTGCAGACAGAAGAAATCGGCATCAAGCTGACGGAAGATGTCGCTGAAGCCCTTTCCCTCACAGGCACGAAGGCCGTTGACGTTCCAACTGATCAGTTTCATAGTCTTAGGTATTGGTAAAAGAAAAGGAGTTGCCCCTGCATGCTATATACAGGGGCAACTCCACCTTATTATATTAATAGGCGAAGAGCGGATACTCTTTCATCTTCTCGTTGACGCGCTGGCGTACTGAGGCGATGACCTGCTCGTCGGTAGGACTGTTGAGCACCTCCTCGATCCATGCTGCAATCTGCACCATCAGGTCTTCCTTTGCACCGCGTGTGGTGATGGCAGGCGTGCCCAGACGTAGGCCGCTGGTCTGGAAGGCCGAGCGTGAGTCGAAGGGCACCATGTTCTTGTTGGCCGTGATGTCGGCAGCCACGAGTGCGTTCTCGGCCACCTTACCCGTAAGGTCAGGATATTTGGTGCGCAGGTCGACGAGCATCGAGTGGTTGTCGGTACCACCGCTGACAATCTTGAATCCACGCTTGATGAGCTCTTCGGCCAGCACGGCGGCATTCTTCTTCACCTGCTGTGCCCACTGCTTGAATTCAGGCTGCAAAGCCTCGCCGAAGGCAACAGCCTTGGCAGCGATGACATGCTCCAGAGGACCTCCCTGCTGACCAGGGAACACGGCCGAGTTGAGCAGGGCCGACATCATCTTCACCTCGCCCTTCGGCGTCTTCAGGCCCCAAGGGTTCTCAAAATCCTTACCCATCAGGATGATACCACCACGCGGACCGCGCAGGGTCTTGTGGGTGGTCGAGGTCACGATATGGGCATACTTCACGGGGTTGTCCAGCAGTCCGGCAGCAATCAGTCCGGCAGGATGAGCCATGTCAATCATCAGCAGGGCACCCACCTTGTCGGCAATCTCGCGCATGCGCTTATAGTCCCACTCACGGCTGTAGGCCGAGCCACCACCGATGATGAGCTTGGGCTTGTGCTCTAAAGCCAGCTTCTCCATCTCGTCGTAGTCAACGCGACCGGTCTCCTCGTTGAGGTTATAGCCGATGGGGTTATACAGAATACCGCTCGTGTTGACGTGAGAACCATGCGACAGGTGGCCACCATGATCCAGGTTCATACCCATGAACGTGTCGCCGGGCTTCAGTACGGCCAGCAGCACGGCAGCGTTGGCCTGTGCGCCAGAGTGGGGCTGCACGTTGGCATACTCGGCATCGAACAGTTTGCAGACACGCTCAATGGCCAGCCGCTCCACCTCGTCGACCACCTGACAGCCGCCATAATAGCGCTTGCCGGGATAGCCCTCGGCATACTTGTTGGTGAGATAGGAGCCCATAGCCTCCATCACCTGGTCACTTACGAAGTTCTCACTGGCTATCAGCTCTATGCCTTTCAGCTGGCGCTGATGCTCTTTCTCAATCAACTCGAAAACGGTGTTGTCTCTTTGCATTGTGTTGTTGTTTTATGATTGGAATTATTAGCTTTCTCTCTATCCCTTAATAAATAAGCGGTTGCAAAGGTACAAATTATTCGTGAAACTTTTGCCGAATTAACATAATTTCGTGATAAATGGTACGGTAATTCCCAAAAAATGATTATATTTGTGGCCAAAATGTTACGTCTGCCTAAATTTATCAACAATACCTTATCAGTACGACTTAGTCTGATGGTGGTATCGGCTATGGCCATCCTGCTCATGGCCTCGTTGATTGTTATACTCCACTTTTCCAGAAAGGCAGTGAAAGAAGAGGCGCTACAGAAAGCCTCGCAGACATTAGAGGGCACAACGCAGCGCATCGACAACATCCTCTTGAGTGTGGAGCAGGCCACAGGCAATATTTACTTTAGCATGCAACCGTATCTCGACCAGCCCGAGAAGATGTACATCTACAGCCGACGACTGGTGGAGTCTAACCCTTATATAGACGGTTGTGCCATTGCCTTTAAACCTTACTATTATAAAGACCGTGAGCTGTTTATGGCTTACTCTCACCGCAACACCGACAGTCATAATGCCGATGGATTTGCTACGGTGCAAAGCGAGACGTTTGGCGACAGGCCCTATACGGAACAGGTGTGGTATACCGAGCCTATGGCCACGGGCAAGCCCGACTGGCTGAACCCACTGAAGGGAATGAAGGTGAACATGGCACCCATCTTCACGTTCAGTCTGCCCATACCTGGCAAAGACGGAAAGCCGGTAGGCGTCATCGGTGTCGACGTGTCGCTCAACATGCTGTCGAAGATTGTGCTGGCAGCAAAGCCGTCGCCCAACTCCTACTGCACACTGCTGGCCGAAGACGGCTCGTTCATCGTTCATCCTGACAGCAACAAGCTGCAAAATCAGACAGTCTTCACTGAGAGCAGGCAAACCATTGACCCTGCCATCAAAGAGGCGGCCAAGGCAATGCTGGCAGGTGCTACCGACTACAGGACATTTAAGATGAACGGTACCAGATATTGCGTGTTCTTCAAACCCTTCAAGCGTACCGTCGTGAGAGGGCGCTCATTGGAAGACCTCGGATGGAGTGCTGGCATCATCTATCCCGAAGAGGATATCTTCGGCGACTACAACCGACTGCTGAACTATGTCCTTGCCATAGCCGTCATCGGCTTGCTGCTGATCTTCATACTCAGCAGGACGATTATTCATCGACAGCTGCTGCCACTCAGAATGCTCACTACCTCGGCGCAGCACATTGCCAAAGGCCACTACACAGAAATGATACCTGACAGCCGACATCAAGACGAGATTGGACGACTGCAGAACCACTTCCAGCAGATGCAGCTCTCGCTTGCCAACAACATTGGCGAACTGGAACAACTGACAGCCACGCTGAAGAAACGGGGCGAGGAACTGCGGACTACCTACGAGCAGGTCAGCAAGGCCAACAGACTGAAGACAGTGTTCCTACACAACATGACCGACCAGATGCTCGCCCCTGCCAATACCATCAACAACGATGTTGACATGCTGTGCCGCTCCGACTACGACATACAGAAAGAAGAGGCAGGCACCATTGCCGACGACATCCTGAAACAGGGCAAAACCATTACCGACCTACTGTACGACCTGCTGCAGGACTCGGAAAAAGAAACAGGAAAGGAGGCCGCCCATGAGTAACCTCACCAGTCGTCACAGCCTCAAAAAAACGCTCGCGTCACGCAGTCTCTCATCGAAGCTCAGCCTGGGCATCGTACTGCTGGCTATCCCTATCTTCGTACTGGCGCTGGGCATCCTGTTCGTGCAGTCGAGAAACAACATCAAGAAAGAGGCTACCGAGCATGCACAGAGCGTGCTCAACACTACCATGCAACGCGTCAACCGATACCTCATGGCCGTAGAGACTGCCACCAACATCAACGCATGGGAGGCCATCGACACCCCAACTCCAGACTCACTGCTCGCACTCACACACCGCGTCGTGAAGCTCAACCCACACGTCAGCGGATGCTCTATCAGCACCGAACCCTATTTCTTCGAAAACATGGGCCGATATTTCTCAGCCTATTCCATCAGAAAGGATAAGGCTTCGCCCCACTCCACCCTGCAATCGCCCGACAGCATCCTCACCGTTGTCGAAGAAGAGTATGAATACTTCGAGAAGATCTGGTACAAGACCCCGCTCACCCTGAATAAACCATGCTGGGTAAACTACTACGACGAGGCCGACTCTTTAGAGCTCACCCTCGATGGGATGATAGCTTCCTACGGAAAACCACTATACGACAGTCGGAAGCGCCTCATCGGCATCATCTCGACCGACATCTCGCTAATCCACCTTTCGCATGTCATCACCTCTGAAAAGCCCTATCCTAACTCATACTTCATGATGTTAGGACCCGACGGACACTATATCATCCACCCTGACACCACACAGCTTTTCACCCACGCCATCTTCGACACGCCGGCACTCAACGCCCTTGGAAGGGAAATGGCATCAGGCGAACAGGGCACCATCTCGCTCAACATCGATGGCAAGCCCAGCCTCGTATGTTTCCAGCCTGTACAAGGAACACCATGGAGCCTCGCACTCGTATGCCCCGAGAGCGACATACTGCGCAGCTATCACCGTCTCGTCATCATCATCATACCACTGCTCTTCGCGGGCCTCCTCGTCATACTCGTCTTCGCCAAGCAAGCCGTGGCCCACGCCCTGGCCCCGCTCAACCAACTGCTCACCAAGACCCAAAGCATCGCTGCCGGCAACTACGAAGTCTACATTCCGCGCAGCGACCGACCTGATGCCGTAGGACAGCTGCAGAACAACTTCGCCACCATGCTCCAGTCGCTCAACTTCCACATGGGCAGCATACGTTATACTGCCGGACAGGCCGAACAGCGCAATGCAGAACTGGCACAAGCTACAAAACTGGCTAAAGAGGCGGTGCAGCAGAAAACGGTCTTCATCCAGAACGTCACTCACCAGATACGTACCCCTCTTAACATCGTCATGGGATTCACACAGGTGCTCCGCGACTACACTGCCGACGCCATGCAGCCCTCGCTGAGCGACGAAGAGACCAAGAACATCACGCAAACCATGAAACACAACGCACAGACGCTCAACCGGCTTGTTCAGATGCTATACGACAGCTCGGCCTTGGGCATCAACGACGAGTTGAACAGCCATCAGATTGACAATGTTTCATGCAACGATGTGGCCAAGGAAGCCATGAGCTACGTCAAGCTCCACTACCCCGAACTCAACGTCAGCTTCAACTCCAGTGTACCGTCAGACCTCTGCATCAAGACCAACCAGCTATATCTCATGCGCAGTCTGAGAGAACTGCTCTACAACGCAGCCAAGTATTCCGACGGTCAGCGCGTAGCCATCAGCGTGAGTGCTACCGAAAACGCTGTCACCTTCACCGTCGAAGACACCGGAAAAGGCATCTCAGAAGCCGACCACGACCTGATATTCGAACCTTTCACCAAGGTCGACGACCTCACCGAAGGACTCGGCCTCGGCCTTCCCCTTGCCAAACGTCATATCAACAACTTAGGCGGAAACATCAGCCTCGACACCGAATACCACGACGGTTGCCGCTTCATCGTCACCTTGCCACGATCTTAGTTATGGCGTTATAAAGCTATTACGTTACCACGCATTCTATGTGCCGCTCTTGCGATAGACCCAGGAAGACCCGTGCTTCTGGCGGTAGTACTGTGGGGAAGGCTCGCTGATGAGGTCGTTGAGCAGCTGGTCGGCCTTGTAGCGCGACACGCCGAAGAGGGTCTGGAAGTTGCGGCGGGAGAAGGAACCGTGCTGGGCACAGTAGTCGTCGAGGGTGGCGAGCAGCTTGGCGCGAGGTATGTCGAGCTTGTAGGAACCTTTGTCACAAACGAAGTGGTGCTCATCGGTCTTCAGCCGGTCCAGCATCTCCTTGTCGGGAACGAAGGTGACGCCCTCGACGACCAGCTCGCGGGCCGTCAGCTGCGATGGTTTGGTATAGACTTTCGCACGCCATTTGCCCTGCTCGTCCTTTTCCTTTACCGTGCCTATCTGCAGGCTGAAGCGCCCTATGCCGTCGAGATGGACGCCTTTGCCATCTAGCAACTGCTCGGCAATCTCCTTCTGCAACACGTCCATCACCATCTCGAAGATGCCCTCGCTCACGAGGCTGTTGGCCGCAATATGGCTACGCAGCTCGCGTGAGTGCATGACGTAGTACTGGTCCTGGCGTACATGGTAGGTCTGAACGGTGTCGCTCGGCTTCATGGGTGTCGGATGCACGCTGTAGTGAATGGTTTTTCCTTTCATTGTATTCGTTTTTCCTATGGATTATCAGATGCTTGTTTCTTGTATTGCAAAGGTACTATTTTTTTCTGGAACATGCAAGTTTCTCGTCGAAAAAATGCTTCTTTCATATTGCTGACATTCGTCAGCAGTGTTGCCGACGAACTTCAGCAGACTTGCTGACGAAGGTCAGCAAACGCTAAAAAGTGTTCTTTGATGAACGAAAGAGCCTGTTTACAACAAGAATGGAGCATACGTCGAGGCACTGAAGAACTTTCTCTCGCCACCAAAAGGCTGAGAAGAAAGTCTAAAAGTTATTAATTGTCGTACAGAAAACCATGTTTTTACTCGTTTTCTGTACGATTTTTATAACTTTGCACCATCAAAAAGAATGCGTTTATGAAACAGCAATATGCCGTCGTCGTGCTTTTCGCACTCATCCTGGCTTCTTCCCTTACCAGTTTTGGCTGTTATAGTGCTACGAGCCAACGCGTCAGTGAGGACATGGACAGAGCGTTGGCGCTCGCGTTGCAGGAGCAGCAGAGCGACGTAATCAGCCAAGACACCATCCGTAAGTTCAACAACTACCTGCAGATGGCAGAACTCCGGGGCAAGGCCACGCTGGCCGTTGATGCCCGAGGAAGCCAGTTCAAAGCCTACGCCCACTGCTCTGAGGCCACCGTCTTCAGACTGTCCGACCAGCGTCCAGCCATGCTGCTATGGGTGTTGACGGGCTTCTGGGTGATGTTCGTCTGGTACCGTCGGAAGCAGGTTGCCCCTCATGTCGTCCCGCTCACAACTAACGGTTCAGGAAACAGCTATGGCGGACTGACCTACTCTGCTGCCGACGGGCGGTTCTTTGCAGCCAACGGAGAGGCCGTAGGGCTTACGCCCATGCAGCACCAGCTGATGGAACTGTTCTTCCTTTCGCCCACCCACTCGTTGACGAAGGCTGAGATTTGTGATGCGCTTTGGCCTAAGAAGCCCGATGCCACCGACACGCTCTATACGCTCATCAGAAGGCTGAAGCCCGTCATCGAGCAACATTCTGACCTGAAGATTGAAGCTGACAGGGGAAGGGCGTATGAACTGAGAGTGAAGTGAGCAATAGAAACGGAAGAGGCAGCAGATGGAAGAGCAGGAGAAATGGCAGTGGCAAGAGCCTGGCACGACGTGGAAAGGCGTTGCCCTGTATCATATCACGCTGACGATTACCGACCGGCAGCCTTTGTTGGGCATGCTCGATACCCCGGACCATAATCCAATGATGGCCAGAGTGAGGCGAACGGCGTTAGGGAACGCGCTGGTGGACTGCCTGCTGAGCATTCCACGATATCACCCTGAGGTACAGGTGTTGCATTTCTGCCTCATGCCCGACCACCTGCATGCTGTGCTGTATGTGAAGCGGAGGATGGCTACAGGCATAGGGACAGTGGTGCGGGGGTTCTGGCAGGCCGCTAAGAAGCTGGGAAGGGCAAACTCGGCTTCTGCTTCTTTTAGCCCTTCTTCCTTTGCCCCGAATGATATTCGGGGGAACCACCAAGAAGGGAGGGGGAACTACCAAGAAGGGAGGGGGAACTACCAAGAAGGGAGGGGGAACTACCAAGAAGGGAGGGGGAACCACCAAGAAGAGAGAGGGAAATGGCAAGAAGGGAAGGATACCCTTCAAGAAGCAACCGACCGATTGGAGGCATTTTCTGCCGCACTGCGCGAAGAGATGGGCGACGAAGCCTATTATCGCCTGGCACCCGTCTTCACGGAGATGCCGTTCATCCGCCCGATGGGACACAACACACAACTGCCCAACACCATCCGCTACATAGACATGAATCCGCAACGCTTAGCCACTAAACGAATGAAGCCGGGCCTTTTCCGAGTGCAACGGGGAATAACAATCGGTGGGCGCAGCTACGATGGCGTGGGCAATGCGATGCTGCTCATGGCCGACCGTTTTGAGCCAGTACATGTACGCAGCACGATGGTTAAAGCGGCAGAACACGGCGACACTGAGACACTACGCAATTACATGAACTCCCGTGTGCTGCTGGCACGTCAAGGCGTGGTCATGGTATCGCCTTTCATCTCTCATCAGGAGAAACAGGTCATGGAAGTGCTGTTACACGAGCAGCATCCGTTCGTCTGTCTTGCAGACAATGGTTTCCGTGAATACTACAAACCCATCGACAGCCTTTTCGACGCTTGTGCATCAGGGCGGGTACTGATACTCAGCCCCTGGCCTTACGATGCTAGCAAACGCCATATCAGCCGTGCGGATTGCGTGGCACTCAACGCTATGGCAGAAGAGATTTGCTATCAGATAAGCGACAAGGCTTTTGGTTAAAAACTAAAAATGGGAAGAGCGTTGACTAAACATAAACGTTAAAAAACAGGGAAGGAAAAGGAAAAAGGACAGGGAATGGTTTGACGATATAGCGGTTTCAGGCTAACTTTGCACTGAAAACAAAATCACCGACGCTATGACAGAGAATCATTCCATGAGACCGTTGACGCGCGCTGAGTCAGAACTGATGAACCTGCTGTGGGATCAGTCGCAGGGCGTGACCATCAACCAATTGGTTGAACTTCATACCGAGCCGCAGCCCGCCCGCACCACCGTAGCCACGCTGCTGAAGATATTAGAGGCAAAAGGCTATGTGGAGCACCGCCGAGTGGACGGCACGGGCCGCACGTTTGTCTTTTCGCCGCTGCTTACCCGCGAGCGTTACGTCACCTGTGTGCTGCGCGACGTGAAGGACACCATGTTTGGCAGTTCGGTGAAAAAAATGCTATCGTTCTTCGTGCAGAATGAGGACATCAGCGACGAGGAACTGCAAGAGATTCTTGAACTAATCAACGAAAACGACCACTCGCTATGATATACTATGCCTTGAAGTCTGCCTTGGTGCTGACGTTACTATATGGTGGCTTTTCAGCTCTGCTCAGTCGCGAGACATTCCACCGCTTCAACCGCATGATGCTGCTCAGCATCGTAGTGTTGTCGATGGTGTTGCCTGCCGTGCACATCACGACAACCAGTCCTGCGCCGATAGTACTGGAGCAGTATTGGGTTGAGAGTCCTATGCCTGAGGAAGAAATCCCTGCAGTTGATGAGAAGACGGCGGAGGTAGAAGTAACGAAGGTCGAGCCACAGGTGTCAGTAGGCAATCTTTTCAAGGAAGAAAACTTCTGGGAGATCCTATATATAATAGGTATAATCGTCGCTCTCGTGTGCTTCGTCCGTCGCGGCGTCCTGCTAATCCGCGGTTTGCGGGGCGGACTGCGCTTACGCGATGAACTGGGCAACACCATCGTCGTGAAGGGTGGAGCATTCCCGCCGTTCAGTTTCATGCACTGGATTGTCATGAGTGTCGGTGATTATGAACAACATCGCCGTAGCATCCTCACCCACGAGCAGGTCCATGCCCGACTGGGGCATTCGTGGGATGTGCTGCTACTCGAGATGGTGCAGATGGTACAATGGTTCAATCCATTCGCGTGGCTCTTGGGCCGCGAACTGAAAGCTATCCATGAATATGAGGCCGACGAGGCCGTCATCTGTCAAGGCATCGATGCAAAGCAATATCAACAACTTCTCGTGATCAAGGCTGTCGGCAATCGTCTGCAGCTGTTAGCCAACACCCTGAATCGCGGCTCACTTAAAAAACGAATCAACATGATGCAACAACGAAAATCCAACCGATGGCGCATGCTGCGTGCAACGTTCGCCATCCCCGTAGCCGCGCTGGCAGTCATGGCGTTTGCTACACCAAGCCTCACCCCCACCCCCTCTCCGACTGGAGAGGGGAGTAATTACCTTCAAGACGAAAAGACGGATGGTACGGTGCTTGTGGAGTACAAGCCCCACCAGAAGTGGGGTAAGGGCTACCGCGACTACTACCGCGTCCACTTGCCACAAGGTGTGTGGATAGAAAGCAATGGCACCTCGCACATCGAGGAACAGTTTTTCACCTACGCTTTCGACAACACCCAGGATGGGAAGGTAAATAACATCGTCGTGATGATGCTCAACGGCGTACCCTTCGACCAAGACCACCTGCCCAAACTGACCAGCAATGATCTTAAGAAGATGGAAATCAAAACGGAAGGGAAAGGGAACGCTGCCCTTGAGTATGACGCCAATGGAAAGTCTCTCTCTGTCAAGGGACAGCATACCACGGTGAACCTCATCACCACGCCCGTCACTATCCCCGCAGGCATTGAGGGTAACGTGCCCCGTGTGCAGACCCTGTTGCTGCCGGGCAGGGGCGAACTCTACATCCATAACGGCAAGGCCACGCCTGGCGACTGGATGCATTGCTCCATCACCGACTGGGAACCGACATCCTATGGTTACAGCGTACGCAACGAGTTCGAGCGCAGCAAGAAGAAGCCCGGCTTCAAATGCTGGATCTATGCCAGCGTGGAGACTGCCAAGAAAGACATCGACCGTGCCGAGGCCTTAATGCGCGAACTGGGCATCACAAACTATGAGGTGGTGCGCAACCTGCCCAAGCGTCATTTCTCTGACACCGAGCTACGCAAGTGGGCACAGGCCGAGAAGGCAAAGGGAACGCCATACAACAAACTCTTCGACACGATGGCTCCCAACCACATGGATTGTGCTGACGTGCACCGCCAATGGCACATCGTCAAGGCCGTATACGGCCGTAAATAAAGTTAGTAAATAGTAGTACCCGGGAGATTCTGGAGGCCGCAGTGATGCATCCTCCAGAATTTGCCCGTCAGGCATAAAAACCTAATTGTCAGGTAAATGTCAGGCAAATGTCAGGCATTATTTTTGTCAGCAACCAATAGTCTTCATACCTTTGCCGCAAAAAAGCAAACGTATGATGCAACAACAAACCTTTTCGAGAATCAACACCTGCATGGCATGGCTCATGTTTGCCATTGCCGCTGTGGTGTATGGGCTGACCGTAGAGCCGACGGCCAGCCTGTGGGACTGTCCTGAATTCATCGCGTGCGGCTACAAATTAGAGATAGGACACCCGCCAGGCGCACCAGTCTTTATGCTGGTGGCCAACCTGTTCTCTCAGTTTGCCAGCAATCCGTCGCAGGTAGCACTGATGGTCAACCTGCTGTCGGCACTCCTGAGTGCGGGCTGCATCTTCTTCCTGTTCTTGACTATTACGCATTTAAGTGAAAAGGTAATAGTGAACAGTGAAAGACTTGCTACTGCCAATGATTCTGCTCAAAAGGGGAGGGCGGCAGCAAATTTTTCACTTTTCACTATTCACTATTCCCTTCAGAATGTTATTACCATCGAGGCATGCGGCGTGGTAGGAGCATTGGCCTACACTTTCAGCGACACGTTCTGGTTCTCGGCTGTCGAAGCCGAGGTCTACGCCTTCTCCTCGTTCCTCACGGCACTGATGTTCTGGCTGATACTGAAATGGGAGAACGAGGCCGATAGTCCACGTAGTGAACGCTGGATAATCCTGATAGCCTATATCACAGGCCTGTCCATCGGTGTCCACCTGCTTTGTCTGCTCTGCCTGCCCGCCATGTCGTTCGTGGTGTATTTCCGTAAGTCGAAGCGTATCACACCAATGGGTATTGTAAAGACACTGATGGCAGGCTTCGCTCTTGTGGGCGTGATTCTCTACGGACTGATTCCCGGTGTGGTGAAGATGGGCGACTGGGCAGAGCTGTTGTTCACCAACGTGCTGGGTTGCCCATACAATAAGGGCCTCATCTGCTACATCGTTCTGATGACGGGAGCACTCGTCTTTGCCTACTACAAGGCGCGGCGCAGCATGCTCAGGCTGTCGTTGGCCTGCGTGCTGATGATGCTGGCAGGCTATAGCAGTTACGGTGTCATCTGCATCCGGGCCAATGCCTGCACGCCAATGTGCGAAAATGCGCCTGACAACATCTTCTCGCTTGGCAGCTACCTAAACCGCGAGCAGTATGGATATACGCCACTGTTCTACGGCCCCGCCTATTGCAGCGAGGTAGACCGCCAGGCAGAAGGCAACTATCTGGTGCCGAAGCAAGAAGAGGGCAGGGCTATCTACCGGCCAGCAGCCGACCCGTCGAAGCAGGAATACGAGGTGACGCGACACGAAATTAAATATATGTATAAGAACAACATGTATTTTCCTCGTATGCACTCTGCCCGACACGCCAAGGCCTACGAAGACTGGATGGGCGGTGTCAAGAAAAAAGACGGCGTGCCTACTGCCGGGGAGAACCTGCGCTTCTTCCTAACCTACCAAGTAAACTTCATGTACTGGCGCTACTTCCTATGGAACTTCGTAGGGCGACAGAACAACATACAGGGACACGGCGAGGTGGAACACGGCAACTGGATTACGGGCTTCCGATGGATAGACGACTGGCTGTTGGGGTGCGACACGTCGAAACTACCATCGGACCTGAAAGAGAACAAAGGGCACAACGTCTTTTATGGTTTGCCATTACTGCTTGGACTGTTGGGCATCGTCGGACAATGGCGAAGAGGCAGTAAGGGTCGTCAGCAACTATTGGTTGTCTCGCTGCTGTTCGTAATGACGGGACTTGCCATCGTGGTATATCTCAACCAGACACCGCTACAACCGCGTGAACGCGACTATGCCTACGCCGGTTCGTTCTATGCCTTTGCCATCTGGATAGGGTTGGGAGTGGGAATAATCAGGGAAAAAGGAAAAGTGAAAAGTGAAAAAGGAAAAATGAAAAGGGAAAAAGTAAAAGTGAAAAGGGAAAAATTTGCTACCGCTACCACCTCCCTTCTATGTCTCTTATGTATCCTTGTTCCCCTCCAGATGGCCACGCAGACGTGGGACGACCACGACCGTTCGGGCCGCTTTGCCTGTCGCGACTTCGGACATAATTACCTGATGACGATGCAGGACAGGGGCAACCCCATCATCTTCACCAATGGCGACAACGACACGTTTCCACTCTGGTATAACCACGAGGTGGAGGGCGTACGAAGGGACACTCGCGACTGCAACCTGGAATATCTACAGACCGACTGGTACATCGATCAGATGAAACGGCCCGCCTACGACTCCCCTGCCCTACCCGTCAGCTGGCATCACGAAGACTATCAGGAAGGCCGCAGGGAGTATATCCCCATTCGACTGGAGCTAAAAGGCGAGGTGATGGAATACTTTTCACAGCATCCTAAAGAGGCACGGGAGTTGCTGGGCGACGAACCGTTCGAACTAAGGAACATCATCAGCTACTGGGTACTCAGCGACCAGCCAGAGATGCAATGCATACCAACCGACAGCGTCACCATTACGTCGTCCGAAAACAAGATGACTATCTCACTGAAAGGGAAACAGGGACTTGGCAAAAACGAGCTGATGGTGTTAGAGATGCTGTCGCATGCCGACTGGAACCGTCCTGTCTATGCTTCCATAGGTTTAGGGTCCGACAACCTGTCGTTCCTCCGCGACCATCTGGTACTCGAAGGGCTCGCCTATCGCATCTCTCCAAACGCCACCAATAGGCAGGTAGACGTGGAAAGGCTCTACGACAACGTGATGCACCGCTTCCGCTATGGCGGTCTCAGTACGAAGGACATCTATGTGGACGAAGATGTGAAACACTTGGCCAACACCCATCAGCTGGTCATGGGCATACTCATCGACTCGCTGCTCCAGCAGGGCGATACCGAACGGGCACTGGCAGTATGCCGGAAGTGGCAACAGGAACTGCCACAGGAGAACGTACCCTATACCGATGCAGCCCTTTCGATGGCCCGCTGCTTCTATCTGAACCGTCTGACTAAACAAGGCGATGCGGTGGTCGACAACCTGCTGCACCGTTCTGCTGAGTGGCTCTCTTGGATAGAGACCATCACTCCCTCGCGCCGCGCTGGCTCAGACTATTCTCGCTACACGTGGATACAGACGATGGAAGAGGCACTCACCGTAGCCGCACAATTTGAAAGAAACGATATTTACCAAAAATACATCCATCAATATGAACAACTCTAACCACTCTTCCCGTCGCGTCCTGACCAGTCGCAGCATCTTGATTGTGGCCTGTATGCTGATAGCAGCTGGCTACATCTTGATGTCCGGCCCAGGCAGCACGGCGCAATCGTTCAATCCCGACATCTTCACTACCCGCAGAATCGTCATTGCCCCCATGCTCTGCCTCACTGGCTATCTGCTGATTGTCGTCGGCATCCTACGGAAAGGATAGGCCTACGCTCTCACCTTGACCCATAGACACTGCCTCACGATTTTTGGTGTAGGATAATTGCGGATAATTTACGGATAATTGCATCGCAACTAATTGATAATCAGCACTTGGTGTAGGATAATCAGATAATTCCACTTTTTTACTTGGTTACGCCACACCACACATGTCACCTTTATTTTGTATCAATGTCTCATTTATTATCTTCTTCTGCATCGCTTTCCAAGTTTTTCAATCTCTTCACAGCCTTGTCGAAGTCGCTCTCCAAGAGTCGCATTTCACGCTCACGATAGATTTCAAACTCTCGTTCAGCCTTCTCTATGGCCTCTTGATGTGAAACACTTCCGCTGCCTTCAAGGATGCTCTTACGAAGGCGCAGTATCTGGTCATCCAAGGCGGCAATCCAAGCGGCCATCGTCATAGGATTCTGCTCCAAAGCCTGAAACTCTGCGTAATCCAGAAACTGCGAAGTCAACAGGTTCAGTCGTTGTAATTCCAGCTCCGTCAGGTAGTTCTTTGCTATCTTAACGTCATCGCACGTCACATAATTACCCTTGAAGTTCGTCATTCCCACGAAAGGCTTTTCATTATCTACACGTTCGTAAATCAACTCCGCAGCTGTATGCTCATGAACGGCATAGTGCATCTTATTCTGTACAGTAGCAAAGAACAGCTTAGTCATTTTCGCTCGTGGATCATAGTCAGTGGATGTTGCATAGATATCCGTCACCTGCTGATAGAAGTTCCGCTCACTGCTCCGTATGTCACGGATACGTTGCAACAGTTCACGGAAATACCTGTTTCCACCTTGTTTCAGCCGTTCATCATCCATCGTGAAGCCCTTCTGAATGTACTCATGCAGCCGCTGTGTGGCCCAGCGACGAAAGCGAACGGCAATAGATGACTGTACACGATAGCCAAGAGCGATTATCACGTCGAGGTTGTAGTGCAGCACTTCGTGAGTCTGAATTTTACCCTCAATAGCTCCATGCTGAGTGGTAGTTCGGAATTTCCGAACTACCACTTCTTCGTCCAGTTCTTTATCCTCAAAGATATGCTTGATATGTTCGCTGATGTTCGATTTACTCGATTGATAAATCTCCACCAACTGTGCCTGTGTCAGCCACACATCCTCATCTGCAAAGCGAGTGTTCACACTCAACCTTCCATCCTCATCCTTATACAGTATCAGTTTGTTTTCCTTCTTGTCCATTATACTTTCACTTGATTATTTAATCCATTTCATGGTCATCGTTCACGCCGAAACACATCACCGCTCCTTGTGCATTTGCAAATCCGAAATTTCACTTCAGCATCTTTATTCTTACAAAAGTACAAATATTCCACGACAATCGGGAGCGACTATCGGGGATTTTAGGTTTATTTTGCAATTGTTCAATAAGATGTAACGACTCAGTTCACCACGCTGGTCTTCAGCGAGCGAAACAGGGAATAACAGTTTTGTTATATAGGAGTCTTCGGAAGTGTGACCTCTTTCATTGAAAATATGACCTCCCCTCGCTCGGCTTTGCCGCTTTGCTTTGCAAAGAACCCCTCCTGTAGGAGGGGGATTCGGTTTCTCCTGTAGGAGGGGGATTAGGTTTCTCCTATAGGAGGGGTTAGGTTTCTCCTACAGGAGGGGGATTCGGTTTCTCCTGTAGGAGGGACAGTCCTGTTGTAGAGTCAAACTTGTCCCCCTCCTACAGGAGGGGTTCTTTGCAAAGCAAAGCGGCAAAGCCGAGCGAGGGGAGGTCTCACTTCCGATGAGTTATTACAATAAGATAACAAACTGTCAAATTAATAGACCACTTCCGCTATTCAAACTTCAGTCTTGGCAGTTTGTTGACAATATCCACCGTCTGAACAGAGACGTTGATGACGGAAAGCAGGAGGTCGAGGATGTAGCGGGGCTTGTGGTGCTCACGCGCCCAGTCGTTGGGGTCGTTGGTGATGCCGCTCTTGGGGTCATGGTCAACGGCATAGCGTTCCAGGAGGGTCTGGGAGAGGCGAAACATGCCGAAAAGGACGAAAATATCGTCCCCGATGCGACTTTTAACACTTACAAGCTTGGATAATTCGCTGAAATTACCTAATTTTGCAATCATAACACTTTTTCAATTCGTTGTTTCTATGTACTTTAGCGAATACAAAGATACAACAAAATTTTGGAAAAGTGTTATTTTATGGGCTTTTTACAAAAGGTGGGAAACTTTAGTTACACATTATTATTCAATTCTTTTATGAACTTAGTAATTTCATTCTTCAGTACAGGCAAATCATTGGTGCAGGTATCCCAAACCAATGAGGCATTTGTGGTGATATAACCATGTACCAGCGCATTTCGCATATCCACAATGTCGCGCCAAGGCACAGCTGGATGCCTATCGCGAAATTCTTTTGTCAACAGATTGGCTGCTTCACCGATAATCATGATATTATAAACCACAGCATGAAAGCACATGACATCAGCCTTCATGTCTTCGAACGACTTTCCCATAAGGAAGTCATTGATGTGTTCTATGCACTCATCAATATGTCGAAGGCGGTCTATGTCTCTAATTGCCTCTCTCATAAATTACCTTTAAATCACGATTTGCAGTCTTTTGTACAGCCGGACGAAGAGTTCCTTCTTCTACAAGATCAACCTTACGGCCTAGTTTTTCCTCCAACTCACGATGCATACGAACATAAGCGAACAAGCCAATCGGAATACTACGGTCAAATTTAACAAGTACATCCACATCGCTGTCCTCACGTTCCTCACCACGGGCAAAGGATCCAAAGATCCATGCTTTCAAGACGGGCTGCGTCTTGAAATATTCAGCTATCTGTTGTGTCATTGCCTGTGTACTCATTGTCTGACTATTGACATTTACGTTGCAAATATACAAAAATAATTCTAATGGTGGATGAAAAAGACAAAAAAATAAAAGAAGATGGAGAAAAAAGTGCCTTTGCACTTGCGGATCGAATGCCTTTTCGTCGAAAGAAAGCTTCTTCTGCTTTGCTGACCTCCGTCAGCAACCTCGAAAGAGCATAAAAAGAATCCCGATGCTTATTGGGGGCATCGGGATTCTCTATTTGATGGTAAAACGATTCTTACAACGCAGCAGCGGAAATCCACTCGTAGATGCAGCTGACGATGCCGAAGAAGCAGATGCCAGCAGTGCAGAGGACGAGGGAAATCTTCGTGGCGCTATCGGTAGCAAAGGCAGGCAGCGGGTTAGCCTCCTGCTTGATGTACATAGCCTTGACGATAAGCAGGTAGTAGTACAAGCTGACCACCGTGTTGACCAAGGCAACGAGCACGACGAAATAAGGCCAGAAAGGATCGGCGTTCTGACCGTTCACTGCGGCGAGGAACACGAAGAACTTCGAGAACATACCTGCGAACGGAGGAATGCCTGCCAGCGAGAAGAGGGCCAAGGTCATGAGCAGGGCCAGCTTCGGGTTGGTCTGGTACAGTCCGTTATAAGCAGACATCTGGGTATTGCCACCGTTGTTCTCTACAGCACTAATCACGGTGAAGACGGCCATGTTAGCCACCACGTAGACGAGTACATAGAAAGTCAGGGCGGTAGCACCAGCCTGTGCATTGGCTCCGATCACGGCCAACATGATGTAGCCGGCCTGCGAGATGGACGAGAAGGCCATGAAGCGCTTCAGCTCCTTCTGACGGATGGCGAAGAGGTTGGCGATGGTGATAGAGAGCATGATGACAATCCACAGCATCGGGTTCCAGTAGTCGACCATCGAACCAAACACCTTTGTCAGGATGATGCAGAGGGTCAGGGCGGCGGCTCCCTTCGAGATGACGCTCAGATAGCCCGTCACCGGCGTGGGCGCACCTTGATAAGTGTCAGCCGTCCAGAAGTGGAAGGGCACGAGCGAGAGCTTGAAGCCCAAGCCACTGAAGAAGAACACCAGGCCCATGATGGTGAGCGGTGTAGACGTCAGTGCCCCGGCCACATTGTCATAGTAGAGCGAGCCTGTGGCGGCATAGATGAACGAGATGCCGAAGAGCATCACGCCACTGGAGAAAGTTGCCACAAGGATGTACTTGGCAGCAGCCTCGGCACTGTCTTTCTTCATCTTGTCGAAGGCGACCATACATGCCAGGGGCACGGAAGCCATCTCGAGGCCAAGGAAGAACATGAGGAACGAGCCGGAGGACATCATCATGTACATGCCTAGGAGTGTGCTCAGTATCAACATAAAGAATTCACCTGTGTACTTCTGGTTCGTCTCCAACCATGTGCGCGACATGATGACGACGATGAGCGTACCGGCGGTGAGGATAATCTTCATCACGTTGACCATCGGCGTAGTGACATAGATGCCACCGAAGGCCTCAGCGGGTTCCTGAAGACCGAACAGCAGACAGGTCTGAAGCAGCAAGGCGCCAACGGTCACCGTCCAGAGTTTGGACAGCTTGTTCTCGTCCTTGTGCAATGCAAAGTCGGTACAGAAAACTATCAGCAGAATAGCTACCAGCGTAGCCTCTGGAATCATATTTAAGAATTGTTCGTAATTCATATCTTTTCCTCCTTTACTTTACATTACACCAATTGACTGAAGTATCGATCCTGCGCTCGGCGAAATCATGTCACTGAAGAAGAACGGAGCACATCCGAGGCCTGCCACACAGAATATGAGGCAAATGACGGCGACGCGCTCGTCCCAAGTGGCGTCGGTCAGCTCGAGGAAGTGCTTGTTCTCGACCTCGCCATAGAGAATCTTGCCGACAACACGCAGGATGTAGACTGCGGTGACGACAATCGACGTACAGGCGATGATGGTGGCCACCATGCGGAACGACGTGTTCGGGTCGCCCACCAACGGGTCGGCACCGAAGGCACCCACGAAGATGGTCATCTCGGCAATGAAGCCCGAGAAGCCTGGCAGACCGAGGTTGGCCAAACCAGCAATGACATAGCCCACGGCGAGGAACGGCATGATCTTCATCAGACCGGCCAGCTCGCGGATATCACGGGTGTGGGTACGACCGTAGATCATACCGATGAGGGCAAAGAACAGGGCCGTCATCAATCCGTGGGAGAGCATCTGCAGGATGGCACCCGTCACAGCCGTCTGACTCATCATCAGCAGGGCGAAGAGCACGAGGCCGCAGTGCGACACCGACGAGTAGGCGTTGATGTACTTCAGGTCGGTCTGCACGCAAGCGGAGAAGGCTCCGTAGACCACGCTGATGGTGGTGAGGATGATAAAGATCCACGACAGCTGCTGAGCAGCGTCAGGGAGCAGATACATGGCTACGCGGAAGCAGCCATAGCCTCCGAGCTTCATCAGCACACCGGCATGGAGCATCGACACGGCGGTAGGCGCTGAGGCGTGACCGTCGGGGCTCCATGTGTGGAACGGGAACAGGGCGCCCAGCACACCGAAACCGATGAAGATGAAGGGGAAGAAGGCATTCTGTATGCCCACGGGAATGGCGTGCGACGTGGCGGCAATCTCGTTGACGTTCATTGTGAACGTGCCGCTGTAGACACCGTTGAAGTAGTAGATGCCCAGGATGCCGAGGATGAGCAGGGCCGAGCCGCCCATCAGCATCAGCGTGAGCTTCATGGCCGAATACTCCTTATGGTCTGAGCCCCATACGCCGATGAGCAGGTACATGGGGATGAGGGCCACCTCGTAGAACATGAACATGGTGAACATGTCGGTGCAGATGAAGAAGCCGAACACACCCGTCGACAGCAGGGTGAACCAAAGGAAGTACTCCTTGGTGAGGGGCTTCAGCTTCCACGAGGCGAAGGTGCC
>JAFZIL010000056.1 GCA_017554385.1 Prevotella sp.
ATTCTTCATTCTTCATTTAGCTTCAGCAGCTGCTCAATGTGCTCGCGGCTGTTGCTCAGTCGTGGTACCTTGTGCTGACCGCCCAGCTTACCAAGGTTGCGCAGCCAGTTGTTGAACAGTCCCTGATGGGCTTCGATGATTTCCAAGGGCTGAAGAGTAATGTTCTTGTAGCGCTTTGCCTCGTAGTCGCTGTTCAGCTCCTGTAGCTTACGGTCGAGGATTTGTCCGAACTGCGTCAGGTCGGCGGGACGTTTCTCAAACTCAATGAGCCACTGGTGGCGGCATTTCGCCTCGGCATCCATGAACACGGGTGCAGCGGTGTATTCGGACACGATGGCTCCTGTCTTCTGGCAGGCGTAGGCCAGTCCCTGTTCGGCATTGTCGACGATGAGCTCTTCGCCAAAGGCGTTGATGAAGCTCTTCGTGCGTCCGGAGATGACGAACTTATAAGGATTCAGCGACGTGAAGCGGATGGTGTCGCCAATCATGTAGCGCCACAGTCCGCACGATGTCGAGATGATCATCGCGTAGTTCTTGTCCTTCTCCACGGCCCAAAGAGGAACAGGACTCATTTCTGATTTGTCATTTCTAATTTCGGCAAACTCATAGAAAACATCATAGTCGAGCATGAGCAGCATAGAGCGGTCGTTAGGATCGTCCTGTAGGCCGAAAAAGCCTTCGCTGGCATTGTAGGTCTCCATGTAGTGCATGCGCGGCGAGGTGATAAGTTGCTCATACTGTTCACGGTAGGGAGTGAAGGCCACGCCGCCGTGGAAGAAAACCTCGATGTTTGGCCATACCTCTTCCAAGTGTTGTTTGCCTGAGATTTCCATCACGCGCCTCAGTACCGACAGCATCCATGAGGGTACGCCGGAGATGTTAGTCACGTTCTTCTTGATGGCTTCCTCGGCAATGCGGTCGCGCTTCACCTCGAAGTCGGCCAGCAGGGCAGTCTTCTTTGAAGGCACGCGGATGAGGTTCACTATCGGGTTGATGTTCTCAATAAGGATGGCGCTTAAGTCGCCAACGAGCGAACCGGGCAGGTTATAGTTTGGCGCATGGCTGCCACCGAGTATCAGGCCGCGTCCGTCGAACATGCGGCTGTCAGGGTTGTTGCGCAGATAGAGAGCCACAGCATCGGTGCCGCCACGATAGTGCAACTGCTTCAACCCGTCGGGTGAGACGGGGATGAACTTCGACTTGTCGTTGGTGGTTCCGCTCGACTTGGCATACCACTTGACGGTGCCCGGCCAAAGCACGTCGTGCTCGCCCTGGCGCATGCGGTCGATGTAGCCTTTCAGGTCCTCATAGTCGACCAAGGGCGTGTTCCGTGCAAAATCGTCGTATCCCTTGCATGCCCCAAACAGGTGGTTGCGGCCATATTCTGTGTCCTTCGCCCTGTTGAGCAGGCTGCTCAGTACTTCTCTCTGCAGCGTCTCTCCTTCGCGTTGATGCCTTTCAAGCTCATGCCAGCGTGAAGCGAAAAAATTCCTTGCTATTCGAGTAAGACTCATTGTTTCTATTGCTAAAGATGGTGCAAAATTAGACAAAACTATCGTAATACCTGCACGATTCACGTTTTTTAATACCCCTACATGGCTTTCTTGTCCGTCAGAGCTGGCCTGCCTCGACCATGAGCACCACTCTTTCGGTAAGCCTGTCGACACCCTCAGGGTCGTAGCCTTTCTTCAACGAAGCTCCAAAAGCCCATGCGAAGGCTTGCCACAGGCCGGAGCGGAATGGACCGATGAACGCCTGCATAGCTTCATAGGCCGTAGAGTGACACTCGCGGTCAATGAGCTTGATGAGCAGTTTACCCTGCGAGAAGGTGAGTTTCTTCATCTTTGGCTTGTACTCCTTAACGATAGCCTCCTCGACGCGCTTGATATGGGCATCGCGTTCTTGTTGCGTGGGCAGGGTCTCCAGGTATTCGGCGGTCTCGATAAGCATCTGTCGGGCCTGCTTGGCCAGCGGCAAAACCTTTTTCACGTTCTTCACCAGTCGCATGTAGGCCTGCTGCTGGCGCTTGTTCTTGAACGTGGGCTCGGGGTAGACGTAGACAGCCGACATCTCCATGTACTGGATGGAGTCGCCGTCGGGGGCCAGCGTCTTGCCCACCTTCACTGTGGGTACAAACGTCGGGTCGCCGAAGTCCTGGGCCAGGGCAGCTATGAGTCCTGTCGACAGCAAGAGGAGAATGGTCAATAATCGTTTCATTGTTGAAAAGTTATGGGTTGTTCCTCATGGCCAACGCACGGTTCTCAGCGGCTTCCATCTGTTCGCGTTCACCGGGCCCTTTGTCGTTTTGTCCGCAGAGGTGCAGGATGCCGTGGATGATGACGCGGTGGAGCTCTTCGTCGTAGTCCTTGTGGAAGAGCTCGGCATTGCTGCGCACGGTGTCGAGTGAGATGACGAGGTCGCCGTTGAGCAGGTCGTCTTCGCAGTAGTCGAAGGTGATGATGTCGGTGTAATAGTCGTGGCCGAGGTACTCGCGGTTGACCTCAAGAATCTTCTCGTCGTCGCAGAACAGATAGCCCACCTCGCCTATGCGGCGTCCGTATGACTGGGCCACGCGGCGTATCCACGCCGAGGTGTCGCGTCGGCGTATGGCAGGCATTTTCACGTTTTCGCAGTTGTAGGTAATCATATTTGGAGATGAAAGATGATAGTTATTTGGGCAGGAAGGCAGAGACATCCTGACCGAAGTGCTGTAGTTCGCGCACCATCGAAGACGAGATGCTGCTCAGTTGAGGCTCGGCATAGAGCAGGATGGTCTCTATCGCTCCCTCGGTAATGAGACGGTTGATATCGGCCTGTTCACGCTCGTACTCGAAGTCCTTGGAAGAACGCACGCCCTTGACGATGAAACGGGCGTTCTCCTGACGTGCAAAGTCGACAGCCAGGCCGTAGTATGGCTTCACCTCGATGGCCGACTCGTCGCGGTATAGCTGTCTGATAGCTTGCATGCGCTCGGTAGCTGGTCGCATATAGGGCTTCTGCACGTTGTCGCCCACGACGCCTATGATGAGTTTGTCGAAGAGTGGCAGTGCCCTTCTGACCACGGAGTCGTGGCCAATGGTAAACGGGTCGAAACTGCCCACAAAAATGCCTATGCGTTGTTTCATGGGTGCAAAGGTAAGTAAAAAACGGAAAATGGTGGCGTAAAAAAAGAAAAAACTGTTCATTTTCTTTGTAGAAGGAATGAAAAAGTGTAATTTTGCAGTCGTATAGCAATCGATAACAACTCATGGCAAACATACCGCAGGAGTTTAATAACTTCTTCCTCAAGGATGTGTCGTTCGTCAACCTGATGACGCGACGCATCTTCAACGTGCTTATCGTGGCCAATCCCTACGATGCCTTCATGCTTGAAGACGATGGCCGTGTAGACGAAAAGGTGTTTGATGAATATACGGAGCTGGGTATGCGCTACCCGCCTACCTTCACCCAGGTCAGTACGACCGAGGAGGCCAATGAGGTGTTGAAGACCACCGACATCGACCTGGTGATCTGTATGCCCGGCAATGCCGACAACGATGCCTTTACCGTGGCCCGCGAGGTGAAGTCGGTGCATCCGCAGATTCCCTGTGTCGTGCTCACTCCCTTTAGTCACGGTATCACCCGTCGCATGCAGGACGAAGACATGTCGATCTTCGACTATGTGTTCTGTTGGCTGGGTAACACCAACCTCATCCTGTCGATCATCAAGCTCATCGAGGACCGCATGAACCTGGAGCACGACATCCGTGAGGCCGGCGTGCAGATGATCCTGCTCGTCGAGGACAACATCCGCTTCTACTCCAGCATCCTCCCGAACCTTTATAATTATATCCTGGCGCAGTCGAAGAGCTTTTCTACGGAAGCCCTGAACCCCCATGCTGCCGCACAGCGCAAGCGCGGACGCCCCAAGGTGGTGCTCGCCACGAACTATGAGGAGGCCATGCAGATCTATGAGAAGTATCACGACAATGTGCAGGGCATCATCTCCGACACCCGCTTCCCCATGAAGACCCACGAGGGACGACTGAGCCATGTGGAGGAGGGCGATGCCGAGGCCGGTCTCCGTCTGCTTCAGGAGATTCGCCGTCGCGATGAGTTTGTGCCGCTCATCCTGCAGAGCTCGGAGACGGAGAACCGCCAGAAGGCGTGGGACTCGGGCTTCGACTTCCTCGACAAGAACTCGAAGAAGTTCAATGTGGACTTGCGCCGTATCTTAGAGGAACACTTGGGCTTTGGCGACTTCATCTTCCGCGACCCTGTGACGAAGCAGGAGGTGGCTCGCGTGGCCACGCTGAAGGAACTGCAGGACAACATCTTCAAGATTCCGCATGACGCGCTCATGCGCCACATACGCCGTAACCACATGAGCCGTTGGCTCTGTGCACGTGCCATCTTCCCCGTGTCGAACTTCCTGAAGCACGTCACCTGGCATAAGTTGCAAGACGTGGATGCCCATCGACAGATTATCTTCGATGCCATTGTGCAGTACCGACGGATGAAGAATATCGGTGAGGTAGCCGTGTTCGACCGTAAGAAGTTCGACCGCTATGCCCATTTCGCCCGTATCGGCGACGGCTCCTTAGGTGGCAAGGGTCGTGGCTTGGCCTTCCTCGACAAGATTGTGAAGCGTCATCCCGAGCTGAACCAGTTTCCAGGAGCGTCGGTACAGATACCGAAGACGGTGGTGCTCTGCACCGACTTCTTCGATAATTTCATGGAGGAGAACAACCTCTGGGGCATTGCCCTGAGCGACGCACCCGACGAGGAGATCCTGCATCACTTCCTCGAGGCACAGTTGCCCGACGACCTCATTGAGGACTTCTTCATCTTCTTCGAGGCGACGAAGAAACCTATCGCCATTCGTTCCTCGTCGCTTCTCGAGGACTCCCACTACCAGCCCTTCGCCGGTATCTATGCCACCTATATGATTCCCTGGCTCGACGACAAGTACACCATGCTCCGCATGCTGGCCTGCGCCATCAAGAGCGTCTATGCCTCGGTCTACTATCGTGACTCGAAGGCCTACATGACCGCCACGCAGAACGTCATCGACCAGGAGAAGATGGCCGTCATACTGCAAGAAGTGGTGGGCCAGCAATATGGCGACCTGTACTATCCCACGTTCTCCGGCGTGCTGCGTTCACTGAACTACTACCCCATCGGCGACGAGACCGCCGAGGAGGGCATCGCCTCGCTGGCGTTGGGACTGGGCAAGTATATCGTCGATGGTGGCCAGACGCTGCGCGTGTCGCCCTATCATCCTACCCAGGTGTTGCAGACCAGCGAGATGGACACCGCCCTGCGCGAGACGCAGACCCGCTTCTATGCGCTCGATATGAGTCACGTGGGCGACGACTTCAAGGTAGACGACGGCTTCAACATCAAGAACCTGCGGGTGAAGCAGGCCGACCAGGACGGCTCGCTCAACGGCATCGCCTCGACTTACGACCCCGTAGACCAGATTATCCGTCCCGGTCTCTACGAGGGCGGGCGCAAGATTATCTCGTTCTGTGGCGTGCTCGAACAGGGCATCTTCCCCCTGCCCGAGCTGCTACAGCTTTCGCAAAAGCTCGGTGCCGAGGAAATGCGGCGACCCGTAGAGATTGAGTTTGCATGTAACTTAGCTCCCCAAGCCCCCGAAGGGGGGCTCTCAACATCCCCCTTTGGGGGATTACAGGGGGCTTTCTACCTCCTGCAGATACGTCCCATCGTCGACTCGAAGCAGGTACTCGACGAGGACTTGCAGAAGATTCCCGATAGTGACTGTCTGTTACGCTCATACAATTCGCTGGGCCACGGAATCTCTGAAGATGTGGTCGACGTGGTCTACGTGAAGACCGACGATAACTTTACGGCTTCGAACAATCCCCAGATAGCCGTGGAGATTGAGCAGATTAACCGCAAGTTCCTTAACGAAGGAAAGAACTACGTGCTCATCGGCCCCGGCCGGTGGGGATCGAGCGACTACTGGTTGGGCATTCCGGTCAAGTGGCCCCACATCTCGGCCTCGCGCCTTATTGTAGAGACGGGTCTGAAGAACTATCATGTAGACCCCTCGCAGGGTACCCACTTCTTCCAAAACCTTACGTCGTTCGGCGTGGGCTACTTCACCATCAACACCTATACCGGTGAAGGCGTGCTCCAACAGGATGTGCTCGATGCCCTGCCTGCCGTTGAAGAGACTGAGCACGTGCGCCATGTGCGCTTCGACCGTCCACTCAAGATAATGATGGACGGAAAAAAGCAGACAGGCGTGGTACTGTTGAATAATGAACATTGAACCTAAAGCATCGTGAATAATAGTTTACACAATAGTCTGACTCCGTACTCACGTACGCTTGCACCTCGCTCGTCGTTTTTCGGCACGTGGCGCGACATTATATGGCGTTTGGCGCTTATTGTAGGAACGGTGGCCCTTGTCGTATGGTTCATGCCACGCGATAATCGCCTGACTTTTAAGATTGAGCAAGGGAAGCCTTGGCGCTATGCCGACCTGACGGCACCTTTCGACTTCCCTATCTACAAGAGCGATGCAACCATCAAGGCAGAGAAAGATAGTGCGTTGCGTGACTACGAGCCCTACTATACCTTGCACAGCGATGTGGGCCGCTCTCAGGTGCGCGCTTTCATGCAGACCTATGCCAACGGACTTCCTGGCCTGTCGGATGATTACAAAAGCATCATTGCCAACCGCTTGGCGACTCTCTACACCCAGGGTATCGTTGATACGAAAGAACCATTGGGTGACCCTTCAGACACTACCAGCACCATGCGTGTAGTCGTAGACAACAGGGCTGTGAGCAAGATGGGGACTTCGGTATATACTGCCATGCAGGCCTATGAGGCACTGATACACGACGAGGCTCTCAACGCCCGTCGCGAAGAACTGCAACAGTTGAACTTGAACGACTTCATTGTGCCGAACCTAATCTATGACAAGGAACGTAGTGAACTGTCGCGTCAGGAACTGCTCAACACCATCCCTCAGGCAAGTGGCGTGGCTCAACGCGGACAGAAAATCATCAGTCGTGGAACCCTCGTCGACGAGCAGACCTACATGTTGCTGGAGTCGTATGTAAAAGAGAGCGAACGTCGTTATGCTGCAGAATCGAAGCTTAATACCACCTATTTCGGCGAACTGCTCTATGTGCTTTTGCTTGTAGTGGCCTTTACCGTCTACCTGGCCCTGTTCCGTAGGGATTATTTCGACCATCTCCCGTCATTGGCACTCTTCTATTCGCTCATCGTGCTCTTCTCAGTCCTTGCCTCGCTGTTGGTGAGCCATAACCTGCTTCACGTATACATTCTTCCCGTCGCCATGGCTCCTATCTTCGTACGGGTGTTTATGGATTCGCGCACGGCTTTCATGCTTCATACGGTTATCGTGTTAATCATGGCCATCATCCTGATGCGTCCGTTCGACTTCATTGCCGTAGAGATAATGGCAGGCTTGGCAGCCATCTACTCTATGCGCGAACTGTCAAGCCGTTCGCAGCTTTTCTGGACGGCAGCACTCACCACGGTGGCAGCCCTGATGATGAACTTTGCGGTGTATATGATACAGGAGGATGATATCTCGCGCCTTGATGCGAGCGAATTCAACTACCTGATTGTTGCGGGTATACTGCTCTTCTGCTCATATCCGTTGCTCTATATCATGGAGCGCCTCTTCGGTTTCACCAGCGACATTACTCTTATTGAGCTCAGCGACATGAACAAGCCCTTGCTGCGTCGCATGAGCGAGGTTGCCCCTGGCACCTTCCAACACTCCATTCAGGTGGGTAATCTCGCCGCTGAGATTGCACGCAAGGTTGGTGCCAACCCGCTACTGGTACGTACAGGAGCACTCTATCACGATATAGGCAAGACGCAGAATCCCATCTATTTCACCGAGAACCAGTCGGGCGGCATCAATCCGCACGAACAGCTCTCGTGCATAGACAGTGCACAGATGATCATCAGTCATGTGACCGAAGGACTGAAGCTGGCCGATAAACATAACCTGCCCGATGTTATCAAGACCTTTATCTCAACCCACCATGGACAGGGCAAGGCCAAGTATTTCTATGTGAAGTGGAAGAACGATCACCCCAATGAGGAGATCGATGATTTGCTCTTCACCTATCCAGGACCCAATCCCTTCACCAAGGAGCAGGCGGTGCTGATGATGGCCGATGCCGTTGAGGCAGCGTCACGCTCACTGCCCGACTATACCGAGCAGTCCATTCGTAACCTCGTGACACGCATCATCGACTCGCAGGTCAGCGAAGGCTACTTCCGCGAGTGCCCCATCACCTTCCGTGACATCCAGTACAGCAAGACGGTGCTCATAGAGAAATTGAAGACCATCTATCATACCCGAATCAGCTATCCGGAACTGAAGAAAGAGGAAGGCCAGTCTTGAAGGGAGTATTATACAGAAAAACAACAAAAAAGCGTGAATCCATGAGGAGTCTCGCTTTTTTTTTGTAATTTTGCAGGCAAAATCGAAACAAATAGTCAAAGAAACAATGGAACAGAAACAGTTTAAACGCATCACCGTGACCTCGGCACTGCCATACGCCAACGGTGGTGTGCACATCGGACACCTTGCCGGCGTTTACGTGCCGGCCGACATCTACGTGCGTTATCTCCGTCTGAAGAAACGCGAAGTCATGTTTATCGGAGGTAGCGATGAGCATGGTGTACCTATTACTATTCGCGCGCGTAAAGAGGGTATCACCCCGCAGGACGTGGTCGACCGCTATCACAAGATGATCAAGGACTCGTTCGAGGAGTTTGGTATCTCGTTCGACATATACAGCCGTACCACCTCAGAGACCCATCATAAGTTCGCTGCCGAGTGGTTCCGTAAGCTCTATGACGAAGGTAAGCTGACAGAAGAGACAACCACCCAGCTCTATGACGAGGAGGCCAAGCAGTTCCTTGCCGACCGCTATGTGACGGGCGAGTGTCCCCACTGCCACAATGAAGGTGCCTACGGCGACCAGTGTGAGAAGTGCGGACGTGACCTTTCGCCTACAGAGCTGATTAATCCGAAGTCTACCATCAGTGGCTCTACTCCTGTATTGAAAGAGACAAAGAACTGGTACCTGCCCCTAAACGAGTATCAGGAGTGGCTGAAGAAGTGGATCCTCGAGGAGCACAAGGAGTGGCGCCCGAACGTCTACGGACAGTGTAAGTCGTGGCTCGATATGGACTTGCAGCCCCGCGCCATGACGCGCGACCTCGACTGGGGCATCCCTGTACCTGTTGAGGGAGCCGAAGGCAAGGTGCTCTATGTGTGGTTTGATGCGCCCATCGGCTATGTGTCGAACACAAAGGAACTCTGCGAGAAGGATCCCGAGAAGTGGGGCTCATGGGAGAAATGGTGGCAGGATGAAGATACTCGTCTGGTTCACTTCATTGGTAAAGACAATATCGTGTTCCACTGTATCATCTTCCCTGTGATGATGAAGGCCCACGGCAAGTATATCATGCCGGATAACGTGCCTGCCAACGAGTTCCTGAACCTTGAGAACGACAAAATCTCCACATCACGCAACTGGGCCGTATGGCTCCATGAGTATTTGGAGGACATGCCTGGCAAGCAGGACGTGTTGCGCTATGTGCTTACCGCTAATGCACCTGAAACCAAGGACAACAATTTCACATGGAAGGACTTCCAGGATCGTAACAACAACGAGCTGGTGGCTGTCTATGGCAACTTCGTCAATCGTGCCCTGCAGCTGACAAAGAAATACTGGAATGGCGTAGTGCCTGCCTGCGGTGAGCTGCTTGACGTTGACCGTCAGGCACTTGAGGAGTTCAAAGGCGTGAAAGAGAAGGTTGAGGATCTTCTGGAGAAGTTCAAGTTCCGCGATGCTCAGTTCGAGGCTATGAACCTGGCACGTATCGGCAATAAGTATATCACCGATTGTGAGCCTTGGAAGGTCTGGAAGACCGATCCGAAGCGGTGTGAGACCATCCTGAACATCTGTCTGCAGCTGACCGCTAACCTCGCCATCGCCTTTGAGCCATTCCTGCCATTCAGCAGCAAGAAGCTGCGCGACATGCTGGCCATCGAGTCGTTCGAGTGGGAACAGCTTGGCAGCACCGACCTGCTGAAGGCTGGTCATCAGTTGGGCGAGCCCGCTCTGCTCTTCGAGAAGATTGAGGACGAGGTGATCCAGAAGCAGCTTGATAAGCTTGAGGCTACTAAGAAGGCCAACGAGGCTGCTGCCTATAAGGCTGCTCCCATCAAAGATACCGTCTCGTTTGAGGATTTTGAGAAGCTCGACATCCGCGTGGGACTGGTGAAGGACTGTCAGAAAGTGAAGAAGTCGAAGAAGCTGCTACAGTTCACCATCGACGACGGCAGCGGCACCGACCGCACCATCTGCTCTGGCATCGCTGCCTTCTACGAGAAACCGGAGGAGCTCATCGGCAAACGTATCCTCTTCGTGGCCAACTTCGCTCCCCGCAATATGATGGGCATTGAAAGCCAGGGCATGATCCTCAGTGCCGTGGACAGCGATGAGAGTCTCAGCGTGGTTACCACCACGAAGGATGTACGTCCCGGCAGTCAGGTAGGATAGGTTCGTTTTTAAGATGGTGACGGAGAGCTGAAGAAAAACGGTGTGAACGTCACCAGTCAACCATGCCAGTGATTCAGCCTTATTCGTCCACGAAACGCACAAAACAGTGTTTCGTGGACGAATAGTGTATGTTAAATCGTCCGCGAAATAACAAAAATGGTGTTTCGTGGACGAATAGTGTATGTTAAATCGTCCGCGAAATAACAAAAATGGTGTTTCGTGGACGATTTGACGCCAAAAGATTTGGTCGTTTGACAAAATTTGTGTTACTTTGCACCTTACAAGAAGCATTGTATGAGTATTATCGTAGGGCGTAAACGGGAAATAGAGGAGCTGAGAAGCATTTATCAGCGTAGGCAGGCACAGTTAGTGGCAGTCTATGGACGTCGTCGTGTGGGCAAGACATACCTTGTCCGTGAGCTGTTTAAGGAGCATTTTGCTTTCTATCATACGGGAGTCTCGCCATTAGAATTGAAGGACGGCAACCTGCTGGAGGCGCAGTTGAAGGCTTTCAATTCCAGCTTGATACGTTACGGAGCGAAGGTTGAAGCGCGCCCGAAAGACTGGATGGAAGCCTTCGACCGCCTTTCCACGTTACTTAGCACACAGGATAATGATCAACGACAGGTGGTATTCATTGATGAAATGCCTTGGATGGACACGCCGCGTTCAGGTTTTATTACTGCTTTCGAGCATTTTTGGAATGGCTGGGGAGCGGGACAGGAAAACTTGATGCTCATTGTGTGTGGTTCGGCTACGTCGTGGATACAAGACAATCTCATCAACTCTTATGGAGGTCTCTACGCACGGCTCAATGCCGAGATACGTCTGTCGCCCTTCACCCTACAAGAAACCGAGCAACTGCTACAGGCGCAAGGCATAACGCTGTCACGCTACGACATATTGCAGCTATACATGGCTGTAGGAGGTATTCCCATGTACTTGAGTTATGCCTTACCAGGGTACAGCCTTGCGCAGCTCGTCGACAAGCTTTACTTTAACCGTCAGGCAAAGCTGAGAGATGAGTTCGAACGGCTTTTCTATTCCATTTTCAAGTCTCCTGACAATTACATGTCAGTTATTCGCCTGTTGTCCAAACGACAGGACGGCTACAGTCGTGATGACATCTCGCAGAAGACGGGCATAGCTTCCGGCAAGAACCTGACCAGCATCCTGCGGGCTCTCGAAACCAGCGACTTCATAGAATGCTACAAGCCGTTCGAGAACAACAAGCGCAACATGCTCTATAGGTTGACGGACCCCTTCTGCCTGTTCTACCTGAATCAAGTGGAAGGTCAGGAAAGGGGTGAGCATTTCTGGTGCGACAACGAAAACAGTCCCTTGCTTAACACTTGGCGGGGTAGGGCATTCGAGAATGCCTGTCTGATGCACATTGACCAGATCAAGGCGGCAATGGGCGTGGGAGGTATCAGGTCGGAGAACGCTTCTTGGACCATGAGAGGCATGGATGGGCAGCAGGGCATGCAGATAGACTTGATTATCAACCGCAGTGACCGGGTGGTCAACCTGTGCGAGATGAAGTTCGTAGGGACGGAGTTTGAGGTAAAAAAGGAGTATGAAGCAAAGCTACGCGATCGTCTTCAGTGGATGGCAGATCATGTGGGCAGGCAAAGCAATGTTCAAATGACTCTTGTCACCACCTATGGGTTGAAATTTGGCATTCACAGTGGAATATTCCAGAGGGTCGTCACGCTCGACAGCCTCTTTGCAGCGCAAGGCTATTAATTAACAAACAATATGCAAGCAATCATCCTCGCGGCTGGCATGGGCTAATTCTTCCGTTCCTTTATTTCTTCAATGGTCAGAGCCTCATCGAAATTCAGGTAGAAATGATTATGCTCCGACACCCGCTTTTCCACTGGAGGCAACGTCATATAATCTCCATACAGACAAGTCAGATAGCCATCATAGTTACGAGGCACCACAACCTTGGTATCACTAAAAGGCAGTTCTATCGTATCCTCAAACCACTCGCGCTTAAAGATACGCCCAGCCCACTGAGTCACACACACCGTCTTGTCACCATCAAAACTGCTGTACCAGTTCTGATACTTCAGGAATCTTTTGAGCATGATGCTACGCAAGGGACGTAACAACGGGTTTGTCAACGTCTTCTGATAATTATAGAATTTCTTAAGACTGCGCTTTTGGATAGCCGTAAGTTCGGCATCGCTGCAACTAAAGTTATCTAGCGCAAACAAGTCCACATAGACCCCCATCAAAAAAGGAAACTTCTCTTCCTCCCACAACGTGGTATTCATATCGGATATCTTGGCAAAAGGAAGGTAGTAGCCCTTATCGCGCAACGACAGGACATCAAAGCCATCCTTGTGGCACTCCTCCTTCAGATCAAGCAAGCGCTCATAATCCTGACGAGGCAGATAGATATCAATATCATCATCCCATGGTATAAAATCCTGATGGCGAACAGCCCCCAACACCGTACCTCCACAGGCCACATAACGCAGATGATGTTTTTCCAAGAACTGCACCGTGTACTTAAACACATGCAGAATCTGCTGTTTGAAACGTTTCTCGAAATCTACGTCTGCCATGCTAAATCATGTTTAAAAACTGTTCAGCACACCATAACTGCCATTTCTGATTACCCGTCAGTTGTTGCATAGGTATATCCTTACGGAATTCCGGACGCGTCGGACCTTCCCAATCCTTGAAGATGGCATCAACAGGACGCGGCATGGGAATTTTGAAAGGAATCTCCAGCTCAGGATACTTGATGGCATAGAGTCCACGAACAAGGTATTTGGGTTCGCCATTACGCACACGTTCCATATCCAAAGGTTCTGCCATGATGAGCTTGGCGTATGGGTCATAATAAGGCAACCAAGCTGCCCCAAAAGCATTTAGGTATGAACTACTGCTCTCAATAGAGAACACCTCGTCCATAAACTTCATATAGTCAATTGTATCAGCACCTGTACGATAATGCTCGAACAGTTCCGACTGGTTAACAGGCTTACTCAATACCAATTGAGGATTTAGGAATGTATAGCGCTCTGAAAAAGCATCGAAGGTCCACTTTGGAGAAATAAGTTTATCCATTCCACCAAAGATCAGGTCGGCACTCTCGCCAACAATCATCAGTTGCACACCATCCTTTTTAGCCATTTCGGCTGCCTTGTATATCTGCGGTTCTATGGAGTGAACGGGTGCGAACTTATAGCGCATCACAATAGGGGTGTACTTCTCATAGTCCTCCATTGTGATATCAATCAGATGATGAACCAGTTGCAGCTTCTTGCAATACGTCTTGGCACGTTCTACATCAGCATCGAAGACACCAGACGTAGAATTGAAAGTATAAGCATGACTACCAGGCTTCAGGTAAGCAGCCAAATTGGCGCTATCCATACCTCCTGAGAGCAAAATACCGATATTTCCATACTTTGCATAGAGCTCATCAAACTGTTTTTGAATTTCCCTGTCTATGTCTTCTGAGGTTTTTACAGGAATACGGCAACTATCTTCAACAGGACGAAAGTTCTTGTGCTGGAAGCCCTCAGCAAAGTCGACCCCATCTTTCCAGATATAGCGAAAAGCAATATACGAACTTAAGCAGAATTCTTTGTCTACCATAACTTAAAATATACCATTAATCATTATTATTCAAAAATCTTTCCAGGCAATAAAGCAACCACTTCTGATTTCCGATGTATTTTGCCATATCAATATCATTACGAAACTCCTTGCGCTTGGGTCCTTCCCAGTTGGCAAAATATTCATCTACAGGCCGTGGCATCGGCTGTTTCAAAGGCACAGTGGTCTCAGGATACTTCATTCGGAAGAGGTCACGAATGAGATACTTGGTATCACCATTGCGTATTCTACCCAGATCCAAAGGCCTTGCCATTTTCAACAACTCATAGGGATCGATGAAGTCTATCTCGGCAGTCTCGAAAGCATTCTCGTAAGATGCATAACTCTCGTCAGTTACCACCTCATCATAAAAGCGCAGATAGTCGATGCTATTCTTTCCCAAGCGATAGCGCTCGAAGAGGTAATTCATATCATAGGGTTCCTTCAGCACCTCGGCAGGGTCCACATATACAGAGCGCTTCACATACTCGTCATAGCTCCAGTTCCTGGACAGGAGACCGTCCATTCCCCCAAACACATAGTCTGCCGCATCGCCGATTACCAACATTGATATACCATCCCTCTTAGCCTGCATAGCAGCAGCATACAACTGAGGCTCTATGGAATGAACAGGAGCGCCCTTATGCGCCATAACCTTATCTACGTTTTGCTCTACAGTGCTCCAGTCAATATCTACGTAATGCAGGTTTAAATGATAGTACTTGGCGTAATACTCAGCCCTTTCCAATTCATCGCTTTGGTATTTTCCACCCAGAAAACGAAATGTGTAGGCATCAGCACCTTCTGGCATATAGGAAGCCAGAATAGAACTGTCCATACCCCCAGAAAGAAGCATCCCTAATTTCTCGTGAGCTATACATCTGAATACATTTCGCAGGGCAACATCTACATCGTGAGCATCCGAAACCATAACCTTACGCTCTAACGGATGTTGCTTATATACCTGGTGATGCAAGCCTTCAAAAAACTGTTTATCATCATCCTCGACATACCTCAGTGAGAGATATGAGCTCATGCAATAACTCTTATCAACCATAATAATCTATTTGTTCATGTGATCATCCTCATGGTTGTCAGCCTCCTTTCCATCCACCCAGCCACGCGTAGCCTTTAGGGCCTCCGTAATCTTTGTAGATGATATACCCTTGGTATAAGGGAAATATACGATTCTGATTCCTTCTTTTGCAAAGTCCTCCTCATATTTCTTCCATTTCTCTGTACCATACCAGTCATCACCAACAAAAAGCACCGTAGCTCCCAGTTTTTTGCAAGCTGCAAGTTTATCCATATCATACTGAGGTACCACGGCATCTACATACTTGATACTTCTTACTATCTCAGCACGATCAGAAAAGGGAATCATGGCATGTTTACCCTTGTAAAGAACCAACTCGTCAACCGTGACGCCAACAATAAGTTTGTCACACAGTCCCTTTGCATTCTTCAAGAGTGTCAGATGACCAATATGGAAAAGGTCAAAAACGCCTGTCGTATATCCTATAACCATAGTTTTTCTTTTTTTTTATCGCCTGCAAAATTAATGAATATAATTTGAATATGCAAATTTCTTAAAGCACCACTTTCTGACAAATATGAAAAATCTGACAGCCTCTACGACCTTCCAAATAGCCATTTCTTCAAGAACGGACTCACGCGGAGCACGTTGGAGGTGACGAGGCAGAAGCCGATGACCACAATGCTGACGATGACGGCCAGCGTGAAGTCGGCAATGAACGTATGGGGATGAGTGCTGAAGTATGCTCCCACCTCGGGCAGTCGCGGAACAAAGAGGAAGTGAAGAAGGTAGATGTCGAGTGTGCGCCGACCGATATACTGCAGCGCCCGTCCCACCCGGGTAGCCTCGCTGAAGAATGTCTGGTAGTGACGGAAGCTCATCAGCACGATAAGCAGCAGCGAGAAACGGGCCGTTATGAGTGGCAGCGAATGCCATGCGAGACGCAGGTAGTGCCATTTCATATAGTCGAAGGCACTCACAAAGGCCACGATGACCAGCATGGGCATGAGCCATCGGGAGTCCATCAGCTGTTGAGCCCGTTGCCAGTGGCGGTGAACGATGTTGCCCAACAGAAAGAAGGGGAAATAGACCATGGACATGCGCAGGCTGGAGCGGATGATCCAGTCGCACGGTTCTCCTTTATAGCCTAATGCCCAGGGGAACCACGCGGGCATGTAGCAGCTGACGCAAATGGCCAACGACACTACGAACAGCACGGTGATGCCGCGCCTGAAGATGTATTCGAACAGGTAATACACCAAAAACATATAGAGCAGGGCCAAGGTGAACCAGTAGCCTGCCTTTGTCTCGGTGTCCCAGCTCTGCCACCACGCCGTGGTCCAGTCGTGGTACATCAGCATGATGAACACGGTGAAGAATACCAACGTAGGCACCACCTGTACACGAAGCTTCTTCAGCAGGAGCGACCCCAGTACTGGCAGCGACCATTGGCGCGATGCCGAATAAGCCAGAAAACCGCTGATGAAGAAGAACAGCGGCATGCGGAACAACTTCAGCAGTGGCATCGACGACGACTGCTGTGCCTGTAATCCGAAGCCGTCTTGACACACATGGAAGGCCACGACAAGAATCATCGTGAACCCGCGAAGTGCGTCAATCCAGCCTATGCGTGGTTTCTTATGAATCGTATTCTCCATAACAACGTGCAAAATTAACGATTTTATTTTGAACTTCAAACAAATCTTCGTATTTTTGCACCGTCGTTATGGATCATCTGAAACAAAAGACTGCACGAGGACTGATGTGGGGCGCTGTGAACAATGGCACCATGCAGGTGCTGAACCTGCTTATCGGCATCATCATCCTGCGTCAGCTGACACCAGAGGATACGGGTCTCGTGGGCATGTTGGCCATCTTTGCTGCCATTGCGGGCAACTTGCAGTCGAGTGGTTTCTCAACCGCGTTGATTAACGAGAAGGAGCCTACGCCGCAGCAATACAACAGCGTCTTCTGGTTCAACGTGCTGATGGGTGGTATGCTCTATGCCGTTCTGTTCTGTTCTGCACCGCTCATTGCGTGGTTCTTCCACCAGCCAAGGCTCACCGATCTGTCGCGCTTCCTGTTCCTCGCCTTCTTCATCTCGTCGTTTGGCATCTCGACCAATGCCTACATGATGAAGAATATGATGAACCGTGAGATTACTATCATCAATATTACGGCACTCATCGTTTCTGGTCTCACGGCCATCGTGATGGCCCTTAACGACATGGCTTACTGGAGCCTGGCCTGGCAACAGGTGGTCAACGCCACGGTGTTGGTCATTGGGCGTTTTTGGTATGTGAAGTGGCGTCCTACGCTTCACTTCACCTTCGACTATATCCGTCAGACGTTCTCGTTCTCGATGAAGATTCTGGTGACAATGATTGTGAACACGGTGAACCAGAACATGCTCACCGTTATCTTCGGTCGTCTGTTCCGCGACGCCCGCGTGGTGGGAAATTTCTTCCAGGCCTACAAGTGGGACTCGATGGCTTTCCAGACCGTTGGCGGCATGTTGGCGCAGGTGGCACAGCCCGTGCTGGTGAGCGTGCGCGAAGATAAAGACCGCGAACTGCAGGTATTCCGGAAGATGCTGCGATTCGCAGCTTTCCTATCGTTCCCTGCATTGTTCGGACTGGCCTTGGTGGCCCGCGAGTTTATCCTCTGTACGATTGGTGAGGAGTGGATACACTGCGTGCCGCTGTTGCAGATACTTTGTTTGAGTGGTGCCTTCATGCCCATCTATACGCTGTATCAGAACTTGGTCATCAGTCATGGCCGTAGCGACGTGAACATGTGGCTGAACATTGGGCAGATTGTCTTGCAGCTGGTCATTATTCTGCTGTTCTATCGCGAGGGAATCACCACGATGGTCGTGGCCTACACCGTATTTAATGTCTTATGGCTGGCAGTCTGGCAGCCTTTCGCCCGTCGCATCATCGGCCTGCGCACCGTCGACCTGCTGAAGGACGTACTGCCTTTCATGCTGATTGCAGCCGCTGTAATGCTGGTCACCCACTTCGTCACCCAGTGGGCAATTATCCATTATCTATTATCCATTATCCATTATCCATTACTCCTTGCCCTCCTCTTCGCCCGCATCGTTATGGCCGCCGTACTCTACTACGTCGTCATGCGCCTGCTTAACGTGGCCATCCTGCGCGAATGCCTGCAGTTCATCCGTAAAAAACAATTCCCCGAACAATGACTAAACATCCTGCCCAAAACGATGTGGCGGTGCTGCTGATTTTCTTTACGCGCACCGAGACGCTACGACGCACGTTCGACGTCATCCGACGCTCGCGACCTTCGCGGCTTTATCTCTATCAGGACGGACCGCGCAACGATGACGAGGCCCGGAAGATTGAGGAGGCCCGCATGATTGTGGACGACGAGGAAATAGACTGGGAGTGCGACGTGCGCCGCAGCTACCACGAGGAGAACAGCGGTGCGTGGGCCTCGAACTACCGGGCGCAACGATGGGCTTTCACGCTCTACGACAAGTGTATCATCATCGAGGACGACTCCACGCCTTCGCTCTCGTTCATTCCGTTCTGCACCGAGATGCTCAACCGCTATGAGCACGATGAGCGCATCACCATGATTGCGGGCTACAACCACGAAGAGAAGACGGACGCACCCTATGACTATCTTTTCACCACTGTCTTCAGCATCTGGGGATGGGCCACATGGCGCCGTGTCGTCGACCAGTGGAACGACCATTATTCAGTGGTCGACGATGCCTTCGACATGCACCAGCTTGAAGTGCTCTGTCGCAAGCATGGAGAGCGTGAGGAGATGACAAAGAAGCTGTACAAGCACAAGGAGGCGGGACAGCCCATCTACGAGTCCGTCTGCTGGTCGGCCTGCGTGCTGAGCTCCGGCCTTGTCATCACGCCTACGCGCAATCTTATCCAGAACACCGCCGTCAGCGAGGAGTCGGCCCACTTCCAGAACTCGATGAAGACCCTGCCCCGCCGCATGCAGCAAATGCTCACCATGCCGAGCTACGAGCTGCAATGGCCCCTGCGCCATCCGCACTATGTCATTGAGAACGTTGAGTATAAGGAGCGCGTCCACCGCATCATGGCATGGGGACATCCGTGGATCAAGATAGGCCGCTCGTTCGAAGAACTCTACCGCAACCTGCGCTATGGCAACTTTCGCCAGATAGGGGAGGCCATCGTCCACCGTTTCAAGAAGCTTACCGGGAAGTCAACCTATTCATAGACAATGGAAATATCCGTCATCATACCCGTTTACAACAAGGAGGAATACATAGACCGTTGCTTCGAGAGCATTTTCTCGCAGCCGTTCCCGTCGTTCGAGGTGGTGGCCGTTGACGACGGATCCACCGACCGCTCTGGCACTGTCTGCGATTCATGGGCCGCAAAGGAGCCGCGTCTTCGCGTCGTTCATGTGGATAACGGTGGCGTGACCGCTGCGCGCCGCATCGGTTACGAACATTCCGAAGGCCGATACATCATGTTTGCCGATGCCGACGACCTGCTCACCGAGGGCTCGCTCCAGCTGATGCACGACGCCATCGAGCGCACACAGGCCGACGAGGTCGTAGGCCCCTACGACGACCAGTACGGCCATCGCCACGACTCCGGCCTGCGCGGATTCGTCGAGCCGGAATCATTGATACGCGATCTGCTGGCCGTGCGCAGTAAGTTCTGCGTGCTATGGGGCATCATCTTCCGTCGCCAGCTGCTCAGCGGCTGTCTTTCGGCCCCCCGCGTGATTGTTGAGCGTGAAGACTCGCTCATGCAAATCAAGTGTCTCATGCGCCAGCCCCGCGTCTTTTTCATCGACCAGCCGGCCTACCTGCACTATGAAGACGTGCCCAACTCGCGGCGCGAGACGCTCGACTGGATACGTATCTACGACAACGAACTGCGCGAGACGCTACAGCCCCAGTGGCAGCGCTACCAGTCGGCCTTCGTCCATCACCAGCTCAAGGTCTACGAGAAGTTCATAGACCGTCGCCAGTTCCACGTCCTGCGCGACTACTATCGTCCGTTGCGCCGCCAGCTTACAAGCGACATCCCGTTGATGGACCGCGTTGCCATCCTGCTGCCCCCGCGCCTCAGCTACTACCTTATTCATGGCTACAAGCAGTTGCTTCGCCACGCAAAGAAATAGCCCTCGCGATTTGTTGAAGCTTATGATCCAAACGTTACTTAGAGGGCTATGGAGCAATAGAAGCTAATGAGTAGGGAGGCATTGTGGCCCCAGAGGAAGAGCGTGGTCAAGAAGAGAACGGCGCGGGCAAGAAGGAGCGGGCGGCCTTGTAGCCGATGCAGGAAGAAGGCCGTAGCAATAGGCATGACGAACAGCCAGTGGGGCGACATGATATAGACCTCGTTCAGTCCGAAGCCCAGTCCGAGATGGATAAGCAGGTCGATGGCAAACCCTGCAAGCGCCATCCAGAGGAAACGGCTCTGGCGCCCGCACCAGATGCCTGCCACAAACAGGACAACGAGCAGTAGCTCGACAGCATAATTCAGCCATGAACGATACTCCACGATGACAGGACGCTCGCGCAAAAGATCGTCTAACAGGTAGTCTGGATGCAGTTGCAGGCTCTCGCCGAAAAAGTTCTCGACCAGCGAAGGCCAGCGTTCAGTACCTATGTCAGTCCAACGGGCAAACTCGCTCTCAGTACTGATGGGCTTGCCTTTTTTCAGTTTTTTCGAGCGTTCAATGGCTTCTCTGACCAGCAGCCTGCGGTATTCCTTCTTGAAGGCGGTCTCACGGGCAGCCGAGTCGGCTATGACCGTTGTGTCCATGAAGGCGGCATGGGCCAGTAGCTTGCGATTGTATTCGGCCTGCTGGCGCACCGAGCGGTTATGGCGTTCCTTCGGACGGACGTAGGTATAGTCTTCCCATTTGGCAAAGCCGAAGACCAGGACCACGGGCATTACTACCGCAAGGAGCAGGAACCGGGGACGGAAGAACCGGCGGCCATTCACGAAAAGCTGGTCGATGAAGATTTTCAGTCCATTGCTCAGTGTGACGCCCGCGGTAAGCAGGAACATCAGGGCAGCAGGCAGCACGCCTATCGTCTGTCGGCGTTGCATATACAGTCCGGACACATAGAGAGCGGCAATCAGCAATAGCATAGAAACGGCAAAGTGGTCGGCCACGGTCAACGACACCATTACATAGGCGAAGCCCATGAACAACCAGTCCGACAACAGGGCATCGAGGCGGGCCAGTCCTACCTGTTCGCGCAGGATGCGGTAGAGGAACACAAAGCTGTAGACACCGGCGAACAGCAACGGCAATGCCAGCACCACCTGGACCATGTTGATGCCGAAGAGCAGGATCAGCAGCTTGTTGAGCAGAAAGAAGGGCAGCACGAAGAATGCCAGTAACGGGTGGCGGTAGACCTGATAGGTGGACAGACGCCAGTAGGTGGTGACGAAATAGGTAATAGGATCGAAGCCCGAGACGTGGAAGTCGCGAAAGAACACGTCGCCGCTCTCCAGCGACCCGGTCGAGAACGAGTCCCAGAAGCAGCCAATGCCACAGGCTTGCAGCGCGACAAGCACTGCCAGTAGGGCCAGTACGTGTGGGCGCTCGTCAGGACGTATCTTCAGTATGCGCAATAGCTGTCTCATCTTCACACGTTGAACGGCGGTGGTAGGATGGGTTGCTGGAGCCATCCTACGAGCTGTCCGCTATTATATATAATAAGGTATAGAACTAGTAAAGACACAAGAATACGGGCACTTTTGACCAGCCAAGGCCTGCGTTCAGGGGTGAAAAGGTAAGCCATTGCCAGCGGGAGCACAAACAGCCAGTGGCCCGACATGATATAGACCTCGTTGATAGCGAAGCCTAGTCCGATGTGCATCGTCAGGTCGATGGCCGCCCACGAGAGCAACATCCATAGCAGACGTTTTCTACGTCCCATCCAGCAGCCAGCAAGGAAGAGTGCCATGAGCAGCCCCTCGACCAGATAATGCCACCAACCCTCGTAGCTGAGTAGCACAGGACGATAGTAGACAAGCACGTCTTCGAGCATGTGGGTCTCATGGAACTGTATGCTTTCGCCAAACAGGTTTTCAACTGTAGTGTCCCAGCGGTCGGTGGTAATGTCAGTCCAGCGCAGCAGACTGTTGCTGAGTTCGTTGCCTTCCTGCTTACGACCGTAGCCTATGGGCTTGCCCTTATGGATGACCCACGGTGCATTCTTGTATTTCTTGTGGTTCTCGCGGGCCTGACGCAGGAACTCAGCACGGTGTGTCTTCTCGTATTGTTGCTGTGCCTGTTGTTGAGGCAGTACGTAGATGCGGTGTTGCACCCATGCCGTACCCAGTACCAGTGCAAATGGCAGCAGCACACACAGCAATAGTCTGCGTAGCCTCCGAAACTTCCGCCCCTGCGCAAAGAGCATAGCCAACACGACCTTCGCACCGTTGGTCAGCGTGATGCCTGCGGTAAGAAAGACAAGGAGCGACCAGTGGCTATTAGGCTTATGGGTCTCATTAGTCTCATTGGCCCCATTAGCCCTATTAGCCCCATAGGCCCTATTGATTACCCACAGCAGCAGCGTCATCGACAGGGCGAAATGGTCGGGTGCAATGAAGGTGACCATGATATAGGCAAAGGAGAAGCAGAGCAGTGTGAGCATGGTAGCGTCACGCCGACCTACCCCGATGATCTTCCTGACGATGCGATAGAAGAACACGGTGCTGAACCAAGCACATGCGCACAACAGCAGGCTGGTAATAGGCATGGCGCAGTTCATCCCCGTGAGCCACCATAGTCCTTGGTTCAGCAGGTAGAAGGGGTACAGCAGCCAGTGCAGTAACGGATGACGCACGACGTCGAAATACGGTCCCCAGTCGGTAAGTACACGATAGGTGATGGCATCGAAACCCGAGAGATGGAAGTGTTGTTGGATGAGCTTTGTGAGGTCGCAGTCACCTAAGAATAGTACGTCGTAGTACTTACTAAGCATGAGAACCTGAAGTATGGCCACCCATAGCGTGACGAGCAGGGCGAGGGGCCTTTCTTCTTTTGAATGGGAGGCAGGACGGAAAGGCTTGAAATGGGCTTCGTCGGCCAGACTGAGTAGCTCTTGGTCGCCACGGCTGTCGCCATAGGCGGTGAGATGATAGCTCTGGCGGTCGGGGCAGGCAGCTAAGAGCCGGTGTACCTTCTCTTCACCGTAGCAGTTGGGGGTGAGGAATCGTCCCGTTACTATGCCGTCCATGACCTCAATCTGTGTGCCAAGAACCTCGGCCTCGGGCAAGAATGGCTGCACCCAGTCGTCGATAGAGGCACTGACGATGCAGATGCGCCCCCCTTCGGCTTGCGCCTGCTTGATGGTTTCGATGCCCTCAGGACGCAGCAGATGACGGTTGTCAAGGGCAAAACGCTGACAGAGACAATTGAAATCCTCAATGCTCATGCCACCGAAGAAATGGGTAAAAATCTGTTCCTTTGTACGTCCGTTGTCTCGCAGATGCAGCTTCATCAGCACCAACAGCGGCAGGTGCAGTAGCATGCCCCAGAGGAAACGGCGTGTTCCGCAGGCATAACGGATGAAGCAGAGCAGCGTGTCGCGCGTGGTCAGCGTTCCGTCGAAGTCGAAGGCATAGACTTTATTTTTCACTCTTCACTTCTCACTTTTCACTTTTCATTTTTCCCTTAAGCTTAGGAGCTGGAATACGGTCGATGATTTGCTTTACAGCCCACGACAGGCCGATGGTCACCACAATATAGAGCATCAGTCCGTCGTAGATGTCATCCTTCCATGCTACGATGATCAGGAGCTTGCGGGCAATGGGATGGGCCACGAACATGGCTGCCGAGAGGCTGCCAAGCCACACGGTGACCTTCATCAGGCCTGACGGTAAAGCTTTGACAAAAGCGATACTGCCCACCACGATAAGCAGAGGTATCCACAGCCACGTCTGGAAATTGAAGCACATGGCGAACACCGCTGCGAAGACCAACAAACTGACAATGAGCCACTGGTAGGGGCGCAGGACTGGCAGTTTCAGCTTTTCCTCGTATCTGGCAAAAAGGACTCCAGCTCCGAAAGGAAGCATACCACCTATGAAATTATAGCGCAATCGGTTGAGCGTCTCGCCGTCGGGCTCGCAGACCACCTGTAAGAGCCAGCAGACGGCAATGAGTCCCACCGTCAACCATGAACTGCGACGGTAGAGCATCAGGCGGTAGACCAGATACAGCTCCATCATCAGCCCGAAGAACCAGTAGATGCCGGGCCAGATGATCTTGTCGGGTGTGGGAAGCAGGTTGATCGTCATGGTGAGCTGAGCCAGCACGTTGTACCAATGGAAATGGAAACGGCCGGGTGTCACGGTGTCGATAATGACAAATAGCACGAAGCCCACGACGAGCATGCGCAGCAGCTTCAGGTAGTGGTACCGAAGAAAGGGTATAGGATTGAGGGATGGGGAGACAATCTTCCCCCCCTTGGGGGGATTGAGGGGGGCTTCATACTTCATCACCAACCCCAGTCCGCTCAGGAACAAGAACACAGGTACGCCATAGTGTCCGAAGTACGACAGCAGGTGTACGGGCAACAGCACGTCGGGATTCGACAGTATGTTCCACAGCTGGTCATTATGTTGCTCGTGATACTGGTATTCGTTCTCCTGCACAATACGTCCGATGAAGTGACAGTAGTTGTGCAGCATGATAGCCACAATAGCCAGGCCACGCAGGGCGGTACATTCAGTTCTGGTCAGCATGTTCACTTCTTTATTCTCAATTGATCATAGTCCGTTTTTCCTTTCAGCAACCGTGGACGGTGCTCGTCATAGTCAGCATTAAGCACGTCGAGCTCCTTGCGGTAGAGTGGGGTATGGATGCCACCGAGGAACAAGAGCGTGTGAGGTAGCCGGTCAATCATATAGGGGCGCTGACTGTAGCGGCGTATGGCCATCCAACCGTAGGGGTGGGTGTTGCGGTATTGTTCAGAAGCCCATATCCAGAAAGGTATCTCGAACTCTTCGCGAGCTAAACGGCGGTCGATCTCAGCAGAGTGCAGTCGCCCGTAGAAGCCCATTGAGTCGTTGAAGCATTCCTCACCGTGATCGGGCATATAGATGACAATGGCGTTCTCCTGCTCGAAACGCCGCAGAATCTGGTCGACAATCGAGTCGTTGTAGAGCACGGCATTGTCGTAGTCGGCGTTTATCTGCTGCTTCTCTTCGGTCAGGTCATCACGGTGGTAGTCGGCAGGCTTGAAATGTCGACGTGACTTGCGTGGGAAACGACCTAAATAGTCTACATGTTGTCCCATCAGATGGAAGATGGTGAGTTGGTGCTCGTGTCGTTGTTTCTTAATCATGGCGTCGTAGTCGGCCAATACGCCGTCATCGTAAGGATGGGTGCGCTGGTTGCGCTCATCGAACAACGCGTTGCTGAGTTGTGGGTTGTTCAGGAAGAAACCGCCACTGAAGTCATACACCTGCTCGCCGGCTCGTGACATGAACTGATTGGTGATGAACGTCACGTGGTAGCCTGCCCGACGGAACACCTCCGGAAAGAGCGGTGCATCGCACCAATCGCCCTTGTCGCCCACGGTATAAAGTGAGAAGACGTGCTTGAAGACAAAGCTCGTAAGATTCCAAGGTGCCACGACGTCGGTGAACGCGACAAGACTGCTGTCACGCATCCGCTCTAACTGTCGCGGTGTGGTCTCATGGTCGTAGCCGTAGAGCTGCGAACGGTAACGGTTGAAACTCTCGCCGATGATGAGCACTATCTGCGGTGAACGGAAGTCACAACTGTCTACCTGCGCCTCTCCGAGATGGCCCACCAGGGTACTGATCTGTTGACTTGCCAACTGGTTAGCCCTAAGACTGAACGCCATGCGGTGTACAGGTAGGTAAAGGATGGCATGCTCGCGGGTGGTCAGCTCGTGTTCCACTTCCCCGAGGTTCTGCTTCGTCAGCAGGCGCATCATCGCCTGCTTGTTTGCCCAGCATTCCGAGGTACAGTAGCCGAGGAGCACTGCTGCGAGCAGGCCCATCAGGGCATTGCCAACGAGCAGTGCGGGCTTCGAGAGCCGAGGCCCCATCCAGCGCCTACGCCTCTGCCAAAAGCGCAACACCGACCATACAATATGCAGCAGGGCAATGAGCAGTACGCCACCTACTAGCGACGTGAACAGGTCCCAGCCAACAAACGACTTCAGGAACTCACCGGCCTCGCGTCCGTTGGTCTCGAAGAAGAGCATGAGCATCGTAGGCGTGAGCGTCGACTCGAAGCGCACGTAGCAGAACACGTCAATGAGGGCTATGGCATAAAGTAACACTGCTACCACGAGGCGCACCCACTTCCGCACGATTCGTGGGATGAGGGCCAGCAAGGCGCAGAGCAGGTAGACGTCGAAGAACAATTCCGAAGCCGACAGCTTGTAAGGCACTGCCCCGCGCAGGTGAAGCTGTATCTCCGTCTGTGTGCAGTAGTAGCCCAGCGCATACATGAACGCGAAAAACGCTGCGTTCAGGCTGATGGGTTTCCAGAACAAACCGAGTAGCTGCAGGATTCGTTTCATCGGTACAGTTGTTTTACGTCATTGATAATCGCGTCGGGCACCAGACCCTCAATGCTCTCTCCCCGGCTGACGCGCTCACGAATCTCAGTGCTGCTCACACGGAGCAAGGGCACATCAATAGTACCAGGATGCTTGTCGCGTGGATAGACGATGACGTCGTGATGACGAAGAATATCCTGCCAATGGTGCCAACGGGTGAAGTGTGCCCAGTTGTCACCTCCTATTAATAATATGAAACGGATGTCAGGGTAGTCTTGCGATAGATGCTGAAGGGTGTTCCAGGTATAAGAGGGTTTTGGCAGGCCAAACTCATAATCACAGGCCTTTACACCCTCAATGCCTTCAAGGGCTTTCTCTGCCAACCGCAATCGTAGCTGGTCATCAAGCAGGTCAGGAGATAGTTGTTTCAAAGGGTTCTGTGGTGACACCATCAACCATACCTCGTCCAGCTTACACTGACGAAGAATCTCCTGCGCCAGTGCGATGTGTCCGCAATGAATGGGGTTGAACGAACCGCCGAAAATGCCGATCTTCATGCTTGGAAGAAATGATAGTTTGAAAGAAATTGATAGATGATTTTGGGAAAGAAATTAGGGGAAATTACGGGAAATGATTAAAATGTTATGACATCAACGTTTTCCTTTTCCAAGAGGAAGAATTTCTCTTAATTTCCCCAAATTTCTTTCTAAATCATCTTCAAATTTCTTTTGATTCAAGAAAAGATGATATCACGCTCAGCGTCTCGGCCTTGGCTGTCTCCAAGTTGTCATTGATGATGATATGGTCGAACTGCGGGGCGAACGTCATCTCGTACTCTGCCTTGGCCAGTCGTTCCTCGATGGCCTCGGGTGTATCAGTGCCTCGTCCTTCTAACCGACGGCGCAGCTCCTCGACCGATGGCGGCTGGATGAACATGCTTAAGGCCTCGTCGCCGTAGTACTTCTTGATGTTGATGCCGCCCTTTACGTCAACGTCGAACACTACGTTCTGTCCCGCCTCGCGTTGGCGCTCCACCTGTTCTTTTAGCGTACCATAGAAGCGGTCGTGATAGACCTCTTCGTACTCTAAGAACTCGTTACGCTCGATGCGCTCGCGGAACTCCTCGGGCGAAAGGAAGAAATACTCCACGCCGTGCTGCTCGGTGCCGCGTGGCGGTCTTGATGTTGCACTTACACTGAAATACAGCTGCAACTCTGGATGTTCCTTCATCAGCCACTGCACGATAGTCGACTTCCCGCTACCGCTCGGAGCACTTACAATAATCAAATGACCTTTATCCATAATGTATGAAAAGAAATGTTCGGTTTTTGGGGGGAAAGAAATTATGGGAATTATTTTGGGGGGAAAGAAATTATGGGAAATTATGGGAAATTTTTATGTGGGATATTATATGTCGATGATGTAGTCTTTATAATTCTGTTTGGTAAGTAATATAAAGTCATCGTTTTCGGAGTCGTAGATAAAACGCTCTGTGCGCAGGCTTTTTTCGCCGAAGTTTATTAGCATACCTTATTTCCTGATGACTGATGTGCATATAGTTGATGAGTTGTGCACGATGTTCAGGAAGGAGTTTTTCTACCGATTTTAGTTCAATGATGATTCCCTTATAGTAGAAGTCAGCAACATAGTGCTTCTTCATCTTTTGCTCTTTATAGTAGCACAGAAGGGTCTTTTCGCGTTCAGCTTCCAGACCATTGATCCTCAGTTCCATCTCCAATGCTTCTTGGTATAAAGGCTCTGCCAAACCTCTACCGAGCGTCTTATGCACTTCCATAGGCGCTCCCACTACGTCATAAATGTCAAGATATTCCTGTTTGGTTATCATTGGCAATTTCCCTTAATTTCCCATCATTTCTTTCCCTTGATAAAAGAGTGAATTTCTTTTTCACAGGGCGTTGAGCACCTGCTCCTTGATCTGTTCCAGTTCATCCTTCATCTGCACCACGATGTTCTGCATCTCGGCCTGGTTGCTCTTCGAGCCGGTGGTGTTGATCTCGCGACCCATCTCTTGTGCGATGAAGCCCAGTTTCTTTCCCTGTCCGTGACCGTCGGCCATCGTCTCGCGGAAGTACTTCAGGTGGTTGGTCAGTCGCTGCTTCTCCTCGCTGATGTCGAGCTTCTCGATGTAGTAGATCAGCTCTTGCTCCAAGCGGTTCTTGTCGTACTCTACGCCGGGAATCTGCTGCAGCCCCTCGACGATGCGCTGGCGGATCTTCTCCACGCGGCTCTTCTCGTAAGGTTCTATCTCAAAGAGCAGTCGTTCGATGTTGTCGATCTTCTCATTGAACTTCTTCTCCAATGCAGCGCCTTCCTGCTTGCGAAAGCTCACCAGCGCGTCTATGGCCTGAACAACGGCCTGTCGTCCGGCAGCCCATTCCTCGTCGGTGAGCACCTCCTGCTCAGTCTTCGTCAATACGTCGGGCATGCGCGTCAGGGTGTATATCCAGTCTTCTGGTTCTGGGATACCCACCTTTGCGGCTACGCTCTTCAGCTGCTGGTAGTAGTTCTCCACTAAGGCTGCATTTACAGGTGTGGCCTCAATACCCTGGTCGCGCTCAATCCAGAGAGAGAAGTCCACCTTACCGCGCTCCAGTGCTGTGCTCACCATCTGACGTATCTCCATCTCCTTCTCGCGGTAGAGTGGGGCGATGCGTGTCTGCAAGTCGAGCTGCTTTGAGTTGAGCGACTTGATTTCAACATTGATTTTCTTGTCCTTGTAGACCACTACAGCCTTGCCGTAGCCTGTCATTGATTGAATCATAATATGGTTATTGTTGCTTTAATGCGGCAAAATTACGAAAAAACGGAAGAAAAGCCAAATTTATTTCAGCTTTTCTGAGTTCAGGGACTCGAAACACCGTTTGTTTGAGGTTTGTCATTTCTCGAAGTGCTGATAGTCTTTCAAGGAACGCCAGCTGCCGCCCCAATGGAAACCATGCTGTCTGAAGAGACGATGACAGAGGTCGCCCGCTGCAATTTTGTAGGGAAAGGTCAGCTTGCGGTTGCAGTACTTTGCGGCATTGCGGGGTAGAACGCGCGTACCTTTTATATATGGATTATAGAGGGGGTTGATGTCGATGGCCAGTCCCTGTGCATGTTTCGACAGCTTGCGGCTGCCGCTGACGGCGCGGAAACAGAAACACGATGTGTTATTTGCCCGCATCGACTGCTCATCGTCGGCATCGTAGTCGTCAATGAGGCGCATGCGCTCGATGGGATAGTGGGCGTGGTAGAGCTGGCGGAAGATGTCGAGCAGGTCTTGGGCAATGGCTTTGTTACACACCAGCTCACCCTGTTGTACCTGCCCACTGGCATCGTAGTGGAGCACGCGCAGATAGCGCAGGTCGCTTCGCGGAATGCTGCATCCCACAGGAAACGACCGACCCTGCATGCGAAGGAACACTGCGTCCGTTAGTGTGTCGGCTACGAAGCTGTTTTGGGCCTGAACCACTGGCAAAGCCCCAAAGAGTATCGCAGCCAGCAACCATAATCGGTATAGTTGTGTTATCATGCCACAAAAGTATAAAAAGAATCTGATATGACGAAAGAAATTGTCCCATTTTGGAAGAAATAAAGGGAAATTAGGGGAAAAACCGTTCAAAATACACTAAAATTCGTCGGTTCTTTGATGAGCGGTTAAACTTTATGGAGAATATGGAGTCAAAGTATTGTTATGAATCGATTTATACTTGCTATCATTTTATTGCTCAGTGCCGCAGGTGTGCAGGCACAGGGCATTGTAAGGGGTAAGGTGCTCGACCGCCAGACGGACGAAGTGTTGCAATTTGTGAATGTTCGCGTGATTGACGAGCAGGGCAAGGTGGCAGGCGGTGGCATGACCGACGTGAAAGGTTCGTTCCAAGTGAGTTCACTGAAGGATGGACAGTATAGTCTTGAACTGTCGTTCATGGGCTACAAGACCGTGACAAGGCAGTTCGTCATTACTCCTGCAAAGCGCACCGTACACTATAACGCCCTATACCTGCACGAGGATACGAAGACCCTGAAGGAGGTGACCGTCACCGGCCAGCGCTCGCAGATGAAGCTCGAGGTAGACCGCAAGACGTTCACTGTCGACGAGGTGCTTGCCGCTGCGGGTGGAAGTGCCAGCGACCTGCTGGAAAATATCCCCAGCGTGGAGGTGACCACCGACGGCGAGATCTCGCTGCGCGGCAACTCGAGTGTCGAGGTGTGGATCAACGGCAAGGCCAGCGGCCTGACCTCCGATAACCGTGCGGAGATCCTGCAGCAGATACCTGCCGAGAGTATCGAGCGCATCGAGGTCATCGACAACCCGTCGGCAAAATACTCGCCCGAGGGCACCGCCGGTATCATCAACATCATCCTGAAGCGCAATCGCAAGGCGGGCTACTACGGTTCCCTGCAGACGGGCATGAACAACCAGAAAGGCTGGAACGCCAGCGGAAATATCAACTACTCGAGCGGCGTGCTCGATGCCTTTGCCAACATTGGCTACCGCAAGCGTAAGGGCAGCGGCTCGAACATGAGCGACCAGCGCTATCGCGCGGCTGAGGGCGCGCCCTTCAACTCCTACCAGCTCTCCGAGGGCGAGAACAACAACCACGGAGGGGGACTCTTTGCAAGGGCAGGCCTCACCTGGCATATCACCAACAACGACGACCTCAGCCTCACGGGCATGACCATGCAGGGCAACCGCTCGAACGACAACCTTACCACATATTATTATGGTACGTATAATGTCAGTGGCAACGAGATACTCCAGAAGATGCTGAGCCGACAGACGTGGGGCGACGGCAAGAACCATAACTACCACGGTGAGCTGGGCTATACCCATAAGTTCAACGAGCAGGGTACGCACAAGCTCGATGCCTCGCTGTCGTTCAACAAGTGGAACAGCGACGATGGTATCGAATACCTGAACGACACCACCGACGTGACCATTAACTCGCTCGGCCCCCATTTCTCCTCTTATCAGTATCGTCCCCGCGACATCAACAACCGCCACTGGGAGGCAAAGGTGGACTATGAGAACCAGGTCAGCGAGAACCTGAAGGTCGAAGCGGGCTACAACGGACGCTTCAGCCACGAGGACACGCCGCAGCAGAGCTTCGAATATAGCGGAACGGGGGCCATAGGACGGCTCTCGACCGACGACCCTCGACTGGTAGAGGATGCCTACTTCTATAACCGCTTCGTCTACGACAACAACATCCACGCCCTCTATGCCACGGCCAACATGAAGTTCGGACGGCTCGGCGTGATGGCGGGCTTACGCGGCGAATATTGGAAGGTTGACACGCGCAGCACCGACTACTATCAGGTGGAGACCCCTTTCAAGAAGGACTACTTCCAGCTGTTCCCCTCGCTCTTCCTGAACTATGCAATCACTGAGACCTCACAGGTGCAGCTGAACTACACGCGCCGGTTGCGCCGGCCCTGGGGCGGACAGCTGAACTCGTTCAAGAACACGCGCGATGCCTCGATGATCGAGTTCGGTAATCCGGAGCTGACACCGGAATACACCAACTCCTTCTCACTGAACTACCTGAAGACATGGCCCGAGCATACGCTATCCATCGGCACCTACTACCGGCCCACCACCGACGTGATGCAGCGCATACGTTATCAGAGTACATACAATGGACAGCCATCGATGTTCATGACCAACCTGAACGTGGCCCGCAGCCAGAGTGCAGGCGCTGAGCTGATACTGAAGGATAAGCTGTGGCGCATCCTTGACCTGACCACCACGCTCAACGCCTACTACTACAAGCTCGATGGCTTCGAGACAATCGTCGAGAAACAGCTGGTCACCGGCGAGGGACAGGAGAACTTCGCATGGACAGGACGTCTCCTGGCCTGCATCATCCTGCCCTACGATATCTCCATCCAGGCCACGGGCAACTACAACTCGCGCCAGGTCATCACACAGGGCTATCGCCGTGCCAACGGCTCGCTCGACCTCGGCCTGCGTAAGACGTTCCTCAACAAGACCTTCGCACTGGCTGTGAACTGGCGCGACGTGTTCGACTCCCGTTCCTGGGAGAACTATACCGAGGGCCCCACCTTCTGGCGTCACCAGAAGAACCACCGCGATCCGCGCCTGAACGTGCAGCTCACCTGGAACTTCGGCAATATGATGCCGAAGAAGAAACCACAACGCGACGAAGAGGGTCAAGGTAGCGAGGAAGACTCGCAGGGCGGTTATGGGGGCTTTGAACAATAAGTGCACCGGACAGTCGTTGGCACTAAGCCCGAACTGCTGCTTCGACTATAATTTTTTCACTTTTTTACTTTCTTACTTTTTTACCTTTAAAAATTTTTTCGTAACTTTGCACCCGAAAATGTTGCCCTGATAGTTAAATGGATATAACAAGGCTCTCCTAAAGCTTAGTTCCGAGTTCGATTCTCGGTCGGGGTACTGAGTGAGAAACCGCTTCGGATTTCTCACTTTCTTTTTCTTCGTACCCTCGTAACTTCTTGGTTTCAGCCCCATCAACTTGCCGGTTACCCAATAAGTACCTCTCTCCAATAGCTGTTGATGGTAACTCATAAGGTTCTTGTCCTCACGCTTGCCTCTGCGTTCTACAATGGCAGAGATAATTCCGTTTCCATCTTGAGTTGGTGCGCTGTTACAAGGACTACCCGTTATATCTATATTTTTTTTTGGCGGATTTGTTGTTTTGTTGTTATTCTTCGATTAAACTATTGATAATCAGGTTGTTTCGAATGATAACAACAAATGAAAATATGACAACAAACTGCTTTTTTGAGGAAAAACAGCCTATTTTTAGCTTAGATTAGGCTACTTTTTGCACTTTTTCTCGTAGAAAAGTGAATATTCAAAAGCATTTTTTGCCTTTTTTTCGAGGTAAAGCGAACATTCGATAGCTTTTTGCGCCATTTTCTCGAGGTAAAGTGAACAATCGATAGCATTATGCGTGATCTTCTCGAGATAAAGTGAGCCGACATTTTCAACCGTGACTTATTGTATCGTTACAAATAGTCTGTAACGCTATTACAAATAGTCTGTAACGCTATTACAAATAGTCTGTAATGTCGTTGAAGCAGTCCTTCGTGGCATCGAGACGAGGAACAAACCAGGTAGTATCCATTGGCCATCGTCTTAACACCATTGAAGAAGAAATAGGAAGAAGTTCCTTGAGTCGCTTGCAAAGCAGATATAATAATGTGGATGGGGTGTGTCGGCGGCTATCGTTGAAAAGAATAATAAGGAATCCGAGTCATTATGTGATTGCCCGGTGTTTTCGAAAGCAGGCCGTCTGCACAATGTGTAGACGGCCTGCATCTATCGAAGTTTTGTGATTTCCGCTTGACGGCTTAGTTCATGGCAAAGTAGTTGCCATTGGTGGCAGCCATGCGTACCTGGTAGAGGCCTGCCTGGTCGGGAGTGACGGTGAGCTGCTTGTCTGCAACGGTGGTGGTGATGGTGCCGTCGGCATTGAAGCGGAAGAGCTCGCGAGTGACACCATTTTGGGTGAGCGACCAGATGTTCTGCTTCTTGTCATACTTGAACAGGCTTACCTCGCCGGTGGGCGACGTCACCTCGTAGCCGTCCTTCAGGGTCTTCACTGCATAGTAGCGACCGTCGCTGCCAAGTACCTGCTGGGTCTTTCCAACGTTGGCAGCCACAGGGTTCTCACCGCTCCAGAACTCGATAGTGTTGAGAACGAGGTAGTCGACGGTTAGGCAGATGCTTCCTACGAAGGGCATGAGTACGAAGCCTACAACGGCGTTGACGAACTTGTTGTTCGACATCGTGCGCTGCCATTCTGCATAGTTGTTGAACAGACTGAAGGAACCGATGCAAGAGCTACAAAGCAGACTGCCCGAAAGAAGGCATACTGCAACTTTTAAACTGAGTTTTTTCATCTTTTTGATATTTAAATGGTTAAAATCGCGGCAAAAGTAATTAAATAATTTGTATTGGCCGCAAAAAAGCGAAGTTTTTTGATTATCTTTGCACGCAGAATTTACATTATTAAGAAAAGTTATGAGTACAACAAGCAAGATTTTCGCTTCGCGCCTACTTGAGGTGAAAGCTATCAAGCTGCAGCCCAAGGATCCGTTTACCTGGGCTTCTGGCTGGAAGTCGCCCTTCTATTGTGACAATCGCAAGACCCTGTCGTTTCCCCGTCTTCGTTCGTTTGTGAAGTTGGAACTGTGTCATCTGATACAGGAAGCGTTTCCCGAGGCAGAAGCCGTGGCAGGCGTAGCCACAGGTGCCATTGCACAGGGTGCGTTGGTAGCTGAGGAGCTGGGACTGCCTTTCTGCTATGTGCGTTCGAAAGCAAAGGACCACGGCATGCAGAACCTGATTGAGGGTGAGGTGGCACGTGGCGCGAAGGTTGTAGTCGTGGAGGATCTGATTTCCACCGGAGGGTCTTCGCTGAAGGCTGTCGAGGCGTTGCGCGAGGCTGGCGTCGAGGTGATAGGTATGGTGGCTTCGTACACCTACGGTTTCCCTGTTGCTGAGGAGGCCTTCCGTCAGGCAGGCGTACGTCTGCTGACGCTTACCGACTACGAGGCTGTGGTCGAGCAGGCCGTGGCCACAGGCTATATCAAGGAAGAGGACAAGGCGGTACTGGCCGAATGGCGTCAGTCGCCCAGCACCTGGCAAGGATAAACAGGATGATCAATGCATTTCATATTTCTCATTTCTAATTAAAGACTAAGGTTATGGCAAAATTTGAAAGCAGCATTAAGCAGGTGCCTTATGCACAGGAGGCAGTCTATCGCAATATCAGTGACCTGCGCAATCTGGAGCGGGTACGTGACCGCGTGCCCGAGGACAAGCTGGAGAGCTTTTCGTTCGATGAGGACACCGTCTCGGTGAGCGTGCCCCCTGTGGGAAAGATTACCTTGCGTATCATCGATCGTGAGGAGCCGAAGTGCGTGAAGTTCGAGAGTGTGGAGTCGCCCATCTCGTTCAACCTCTGGATACAGGTGCTCCCTGTGACGCAGGAGTCGTCGAAGATGAAGGTGACGGTGAAGGCCGACATTCCCCTGATGCTACGCGGTATGGTCAGCGGTCCGTTGCAGGATGGCGTGGAAAAGATTGCCGACGCACTGGCTATGGTGCCGTATGTGTAAGGGATAAAGGATAAGGGAATCATTTGTTATGAAACTGTGGGAAAAAGACTTTGAGATAAACAGTGAGATAGAACGGTTCACTGTGGGTCGTGACCGCGAGATGGACCTCTATCTCGCCCCCTACGACGTGCTGGGCTCTATGGCCCATATTACCATGCTGGAAAGCATCGGTCTGTTAGGTAAGGACGAGCTGCCCGTGCTGCTACGCGAGCTGCGTAGCATCTACGAGCAGACACAGCGCGGAGAGTTCGAGATAGAAGAGGGCATCGAGGACGTGCATTCGCAGGTGGAGCTGATGCTCACCCGTCGACTGGGTGACATGGGTAAGAAGATCCATTCGGGACGTTCGCGCAACGACCAGGTGCTCGTGGATCTGAAGCTTTTTACGCGTGCGAAGATCAGAGAGGTGGCTGAGGCCGTGAAGGACCTCTTCGACCAGCTCATCGCAAAGAGCAACCAGTACAAGGACGTGCTGATGCCGGGTTACACCCACCTGCAGGTGGCTATGCCCTCGTCGTTCGGACTGTGGTTGGGTGCCTATGCCGAGAGCCTTGCCGACGACATGCTCTTCCTTCAGGCCGCCTGGCGCATGACCAACCGCAATCCTCTCGGCTCGGCTGCCGGCTATGGATCGTCGTTCCCCCTGAACCGTCAGATGACCACAGACCTGTTGGGCTTCGACTCGATGGACTATAACGTGGTCTATGCCCAGATGGGGCGCGGCAAGATGGAGCGCAACGTGGCGTTTGCCATTGCGACCATCGCCGGTACGATGGCGAAGTTGGCGATGGACGCTTGTCTGTTTAACTCGCAGAACTTCTCGTTTGTGAAGCTTCCGAAGGAATGCACCACCGGTTCGTCGATCATGCCCCACAAGAAAAACCCCGACGTCTTCGAGCTGATCAGGTCGAAGTCGAACAAGCTTCAGGGACTGCCCCAGCAGATCACGTTGATGATGAACAACCTGCCGGTGGGCTATTTCCGCGACCTGCAGATTATCAAGGAGGTGTTCCTGCCTGCCTTTGACGAGTTGCTCGACTGTCTGAAGATGACGGCATATATTATTAATAAGGTGGAAGTGAACGAGCACCTGCTCGACAACCCGATGTACGACCCGATGTTCTCTGTCGAGGAGGTGAACAGGTTGGCGGCTGCCGGCATGCCCTTCCGCGATGCCTATAAGAAGGTGGGCCTCGACATCGAGGCAGGCCGCTTCACGCCTGACAAGCATATCCACCACACCCACGAGGGTAGCATCGGCAACCTCTGTAACGACCGCATCGAGGCACTCATGCAGAGTGTGTTTGAAGGTTTTGCCTTCGAACGCGTCAGCGAGGCCGAGAAAAAACTGCTTGAAGTGTAATTTGACTTGAAAGGAATGCATTTGCCCATATTGAAAGAAAGAGGAATCATAAGCATCATCGGCTTCGTTTCTCTTCTTTTCGCATCCTGTAGTGCAGAGCAGCAGTACAGTACGCAGTATCCTTGCAGCTTCGTCTACTATGCCAGTAACCATCCGAACAGTGCACTGACGCTGACCGTGGGCAATGCAGGACAGTTCTGTATCGTGCAGCCCAAGCTGGTGGGGGGTGTCACCCATCTGATAATGACCCCCAACTATGGTAGCTGGACGGAGGAACAGACCGATGTGGCCATGCTCACAGCCATAGAAAACGACCGGTTGACCTATGATCGTATGGGCGCGAACAGGCGACTGATTATCGGACAGTCGAACTTCAACGGACTGAAAGCCTTTGACGGACAGTGTCCCAGTTGTCTGGAGACCAGCTCTTCGCCCAACCGTCCGTTGACGTGGACCGACAAGGGACAGATGCTGCATTGCCAGAAATGCAACATGAAGTTCAACCCGAATGCCGACGGAGTGGCTGTCAGCGGCAGCGAATCGAAGCGGCTGATAGAGTACCGGATAGATTTTAACGGCGAAAAAATATACGTCCATAATTGATTCGCAGAAAAAACTGCCAAATCGTTTGGCTATTTCGAAAAAACACCTTACCTTTGCATCCGCTAAGAAGAGCCGCGATGGTGGAATGGTAGACACGAGGGACTTAAAATCCCTTGACCAGGAATGGTTGTGCGGGTTCGAGTCCCGCTCGCGGCACCTGTTTTCACGCAAAGTTAAGCGTGAAAACGATAAAATTTGCATAAAAGCTTGGTAGTTTGGTAAATAAGTTGTAATTTTGCAGCCGCATTTCGTGTGGCTATGCCACGCGCATGCACTAATGTCTAACAATTTCAAAATAATTAAAATCAAAAAACAATGATTATTGTACCCGTAAAAGAAGGCGAGAACATCGAAAAGGCCCTCAAGAAGTTCAAGAGAAAGTATGAAAAGACTGGTGTCGTGAAAGAGCTGCGTCGTCGTCAGCAGTTTGACAAGCCGTCTGTTCTGAAGCGCCTGAAGATGGAGCATGCCATCTACGTACAGCAGCTGCGCACTGCCGAGGAATAAAATTTTCTTCGGAAAATTTGGTAGTTTCATAAAATTTCCGTAAATTCGTGCCATCAAATCGTTAATAACGGTCTATGGCAAATATCATTGGCCTGTTTATCAGCTATTTGCGCTTTGAGCGCAACCGCAGTGAACTGACGGTAAAAAGATATGAGCGCAGCCTGCGCGACTTCGAAACCTTTTTCACTGAGAAAGACAGCAGTCTGTCATGGTCGGCAGTGGATGCCGACATCATCCGAGAGTGGATGGAAAAAATGATGGATAAAGGTAACAAGGCCACTTCGGTCAATGCAGACCTGTCGGCGGTGCGTTCGTTGTTCCGTTTCGCACTCTCGCGCAAGCTGATTGATTGTGATCCCGCCCGTCTGGTGACAGGGCCCAAAAAGCAGAAAACGCTACCCCAGTTCGTAAAGGAACGGGAGATGGACGAGCTGCTCGATGGCAAGGAATGGGGTGATGATTATAATAATGTACGTGCGCGTACCATTATATTATTACTCTACGAAACGGGATTGCGACGCAGCGAGCTGACTGGACTCAACGACAACGATGTTGATTTCGTGTCGCGACAGGTCAGGGTGACTGGTAAAAGACGCAAGCAGCGCATCGTTCCTTTTGGGGATGAGCTCGAGAAAGCACTGAGACAATACATCGAGGTGCGCGATAAAACCATCGAGCGACAGTGTGATGCACTCTTCCTGACAGAAAAGGGACAGCGGATTAGTGGAGAAAAGGTCTACTCCATCGTGAAGGAAAACCTAACGTTCGCCACCTCGCTGAAGAAACGTTCGCCACACGTCCTGCGTCACTCCTTTGCAACGGCCCTGCTCAACCACGATGCCGGACTCGAGAATGTCAGGTTGTTGCTGGGACATGAAAGCATAGAGACAACAGAGATCTATACACATGCCACATTCGAGCAGATGAAACGAGTTTACAAAGATGCCCATCCAAGGGGCTGACCTTTATAGTTTAACTTTTAAAAAAACAGGAGGTAACTATGGAAATTAAGATTCAGTCGATTCATTTCGACGCTACCGAGAAATTAGAGGCGTTCATCGAGAAGAAGGTCGCCAAGTTAGAAAAGTCGTACGAAGATATTCAGAAAGTAGAGGTGCAATTGAAAGTCGTCAAGCCCGCTACAGCTCAAAATAAGGAAACGAGCCTGTCGGTGGCGGTGCCTGGAAACACACTTCATGTAGAGAAGGTGAGCGACACGTTTGAAGAAGGAATAGATCTTTGCGTTGACTCAATGAGGGTGCAACTGCAGAAATTCAAGGAAAAATTGAGAAATTACTAAAAAAAAAACGAGAAAAGTTTTGGTAATTCAAAAATAAGTAGTAACTTTGCAGCCGTTTTCCAACAGGTCGTAAATCTGAAACGAGAGCGGCTGCTTAGAAAAGCCTCTTTAGCTCAGTTGGCCAGAGCACGTGATTTGTAATCTCGGGGTCGTTGGTTCGAATCCGACAAGAGGCTCGGAAAGGCGAAAGCCAATTGAGTCCTAAGGCTCAAAAAGACGGAAA
>JAFZIL010000057.1 GCA_017554385.1 Prevotella sp.
ACGCACACCCTTCAGCCGTCGCATCTTGTTGATGAACGCCTCCATGATGATGATGGTCACCACAGGGAACAGCTCCTTGTTGTCCTTGATGGAGTCGATTTCAAACACGATGAAGCGTTTGCCAAGCAGGTCGATGTTCTCTTTCGAGTTCAGCAGGAAATCATAGCGGCCACCACGGTAATACTGGCGCAGCGTCGTCAGGAAGTTGTCGATGTTGAAGTCATCCTTGCCGACCTTGATGTCGCGCTCTGCCATCTGGGTACGGTACACGTCACGCATGTACTCGTAGAAGGTGTCGAAGCACGGCACGACAGTATGGTCTGCCTGTATCATACTGATGTAGGCCGACACGGCACCGCCCAATTCGCCTGACTCCGTCTTGGTGACCTCTTCGTTCTCGCTCTTCCAGAGCGTCAGCAGCAGCGTCACTATCGAATCCTTCTTTTCCACGTCGAACACGTAATCGTCCGTATAGAACGGGTTGAACGAAATCGGGTGCTCCTCAGTGTAGGTATAGTAGATGCCGTCCCTGCCGTGTGTCCGGCGGTGGATCATGTCGCACAGTCCTGAATAGGAGTGTCCTGTGTCAATCAGCACGACATGTGTACCCTGCTCGTAGTACTGGCGCACAACGTGGTTCATGAAGAACGACTTTCCGCTGCCCGACGGCCCCAGCACGAACTTGTTGCGGTTGGTCGTGACACCTTTCTTCATCGGCAAGTCGGAGATGTCTATGTGCAGCGGCTTTCCCGTCAGCCTGTCCACCATCTTGATGCCGAAGGGCGACAAGGAAGAACGGTAGTTCGTTTCCTCAGTGAAGAGGCAAACCGCTGGCTCGATGAAGGTATAGAACGATTCTTCCGCAGGAAAGTCGGCCTCGTTGCCGGGAATGCCAGACCAGTAGAGCGTCGGGCAATCGACGGTGTTATGTCGGGGCATGCACTCCATACTTGCCAGCTGACTGCCGATGTCGTTCTTGGCGTGTTTCAGTTCCTCGGCGTCGTCGCTCCACGCTATTACGTTGTAGTGGGCACGGACGCTGATGAGTCCCTGGGAATGAGCCTCGTTCAGATAGAGGTCTATCCACTCCTTGTTGATGGCGTTGCTTCGCGAGTAGCGGCTGAGCGACTGCATGTTTCTGGCCGTCTTCTCAAAGTGCTGCAGGTTGTCGTCGCTGTTGTCGATGAGCACATACTGGTTGTAGATATGGTTGCAGGGCAGCAGCAGTCCCACAGGACTGGCAAACGACAGGCGGCAGTCGCTTCGGTCTGTGCTCAGCCGCTCGTAACGGGTGTCGGTATGCACCTTGGCAGGGAGATCGTTCACGTCGGAGAGGGTGAAAAGGCACAGGCGGTTATCGCCGATCTTCATCTCGTCGGGACTGAGGTCGATGTCCTGCAGCGAGGCGTTATCCTCAGGCATCAGTGACAAGTAGCGCTCTATCACCCCCGCCTTGCGACGGGTGCCGACAATCTCGTTGTCGGTCAGCTTGCGTAGCTTCACAAATCCGGAATCGTTCATGATGCGCTCGAACTGCTCCACAGACTCCAAGAAGCGAGAGGCCGTTTCCTTGTCCAGCTCCTTCGGGATGATGTGACCACGGCACAGCGTTGAAAAATTGCTCTGCATACGGTTTCGCTCCTTGGTGGTCTTCGTCAGGTAGAGATAACACGTATGCTTCAGGAACGGACGTTCGTTGAAATGGCGCTCGAAACTGCGGGACAGGAAGGTCATGCCGTCCTTCTGCAACTCCGGCTTGTAGGTCTCACGGATAAACCAGTCCTGTTTGTGCACGATGCTGTAGTCTGGCAGTACCTTGATCGCCTTGCACCAGCAGCCGTGAATGGTCTCGTACTCCTGTGAGGTCACGGTGTAGAGTTCCGGCAGTGTCACCTCAAAGGCGACGGTCAGGTCTGCGTCCTTCGACACGATGCAGCCGTTCTCAACCGCCAGCAGGGGCAGCTTGTTCTCAATCGTGGTTGCTTTCAGCGTATTCCTCATTGGGTTCTTGCTTTACGTTGTTCTTGATAATCAGGTACGGCTTACGTCGGTTGATCAAGAATCGGGGATGGTTGCGGTTGGCCATTCTCTTCATCAGTCCGTGTTCCCCGTAGCGTCGGTTGAGGGCGAAGGTCTGCCACACCAGCAGCGAGGCAGACGACACGCCCAGACCTATGCACACCCACTGGTTGATGCCAGCGAGATAGAGAATCACGAACAGCACGAACACGGCCAACAGTCCTCCTGCGAAGATGAAGAGGTACTGCGCCTTCAATCCCTTGAACTCCACCGACTGGCCAATACCCTTGTTGATATTGAACTCAGCCATTGCTTGTTTTCCTTATACCTTATTTATATAGGAAGCTACACGGCTTAGAGGAAGAACGAGCGGAGGATGGTAGCGGCCACGATGAGGAAGATACAGGCACCGAACCAGGAGGCAGCGGTCTTCGAGGTGTCGGGGTCACCAGACGAGAACTTGCCATAGACCTTCACACCGCCGATCAGGCCGACTACGGCACCGATGGCATAGATGAGCTTGGTGCCCGGCTCGAAGTACGATGTCACCATGCTGGTTGCCTCGTTGATACCTGCGAGGCCGTTGCCCTGGGCCATAGCTGTTGACACTCCAGCGGCAATGAGGGCTGCACATGCTACGAGTTTTTTGTTTGCGAACTTTGCTACATTCATTTTCATTTTTCGTTTACGTTTTAATTGTTATTACTGTTGTTAATTGTGGATTGGATAATTGGATTCAGTGGTTTATTGACTCACCTATCCGTAATCTCTTTCTTTCATCAGCATTGCTGTTTTAATCGTTCTACA
>JAFZIL010000058.1 GCA_017554385.1 Prevotella sp.
CTATTGTAGTATTTGGTTCCTCGACAGGAACATGCGAGGCTATCGCAGAGAAGATAGCCCAGAAACTTGGCTGCGAGGCCATTAATGTGCAGAACTTGACAGCTGATGTTGTAGAAAGCAACCAGAACCTGATTCTCGGTACTTCGACATGGGGGGCTGGTGAGTTGCAGGATGACTGGTACGACGGACTGCGAGTGCTGCAGGGTGCAAATCTTGCTGACAAGACCATAGCCCTCTTCGGCTGTGGCGACTGTGAGTCGTATGGTGACACTTTCGTGGGTGGCATTGGCGAACTGTATAATGGTATTAAAGAGAGCGGTGCCACCTTCGTTGGAGCTGTCAGCACAGACGGCTACACGTTCGATGACTCTGAGGCAGTCGTGGAAGGCAAGTTCGTGGGTCTTCCCCTCGACGATGTGAACGAGGATGACAAGACGGATGCTCGCATTGATGCGTGGGTAGCCGAGATTTCTCCAAATCTTTAAACTTTCAGTGTATGCAGCAGACGGTTGAAAGACAAATGACAAGTGAGGCAATGTCCCCCGCCATGAAGGTGCTGATGAACCACATCTATGAATATAAAAAAGGTGTGCGCAGGATGATACTCTTCACCTGCAACCGCCGATTCGAGGCTTTTGCCACGAACCGTCTGTGCCGCCAGTCCATCGACTACGTGGTACAGCCCGCTGGCAAGGAGAATGTCAACGTCTATTTCGGGCGCAAGGAGTGTCTTGATGCCATCCGTCTGTTCGTTACCCGTCCGCTGAATGAGCTGACTCCAGAAGAGGACTTCATCCTCGGAGCCATGCTTGGCTACGACATCTGCGCACAGTGTGAGCGATACTGCGAGCGCAAGGGCAAATGTAACAAATGCCAGCATGCGCAATAGACATTTCAGGTACAATGAAAATTCATAAAGAGTATTTGTTTAGTTTAGTAAGGGGTGTCAGCCGTGAGGTAAGCACCCTATTTTAATTATACAATTATGAACAAAATCAACTATTTCAGTATTGTGGGTTTTACGGCCCTGTACGTCGTGACGGTATTCGCGACGGCTTTCCTTGGTTATCTCCATCCGTTCTGCTGGGTAGGCTTTCCTGCACTGGCAGCCCTGCTTGGAGCGTATGCTTATTATCATGTGGCCATGCGCTGGCCAAAGTTCGGTGTAGGCACGCTGTTGGGATTGGTTTTTGGTCTTTTCCTTCTCGTTACTGGCGAGGGCGACGCTGTCACCCTTGGTATCATGACGGTTGCAGGCGTGGTCTCTGACATCGTTCGCAAACTCACCGACCGCCTTGACTATGCCTATCCAGTACTCGCCATCGGTGTCATTGGTTGGTTGCTCCCACTCTGGACGCGCACTGATTGGTATCATGACGGTGCTGCCGAGGAACTGGGCGATGACTATGCCGATGGTCTCATGCTTCTAGCCAATTGGTGGGGACTTTTACTTATTATTGCTGTCACGGCATTTATGGGTTATCTTGGCATACGTTTGGTTGCCAGATTCATCAAATCAAAATGAATGATTATTTTTAATGTTATGGGACTATTAAAATCACTTTTCACTAATTGTGCCCACCCGAAGGGACGGATGGGACGCGCTATGCTGAAGTTTATGAACCTGTGTCATGCACCGCTAACAAATTGGGGGTTGAACCTTGTTGATATTCAAGACGGATGGACGATGCTCGATATCGGTTGTGGTGGCGGGGCTACGCTGAAAAGGCTACTCAAAAGGAGCCAAGATGCCCAAGTCTATGGCATCGACATCTCTGACGAGAGTGTAGCCAAAGCCCGCAAAGTGAACAGGGCTCTGCTCGACAAGCAGGTTTTTATACAGCAAGGATCTGCGGCAAAACTGCCATACGAAGACGGGATGTTCGACCTCGTGACGGCTGTGGAAACTGTCTATTTCTGGCCAAACCTGCCCGAATGTCTGAAAGAGGTGCGCCGAGTTCTGAAGCCTGGTAGTCGGTTTGCTATCATGGTAGAAGTTGTCGATACGGATTCCATGTGGACAAACGTGGTGGAGGGAATGACGGCCTATCCTCCTAAGCAGCTAAAGCAATTCCTCGATGATGCAGGTTTCGTGAAGACCGAAATATATCGCAAGAAACCCTCATACGCCACTATTATTGGTGTGAATCCCTAAAAATGTCGTCTTTGCAACTCAGTTGCAAAAGATTTTTTGTACCTTTGCCGCATGGATCTACAGAGTTTCTTTACATCGCTATTGAACGTGGTTTGCGAAATGGCTCCCTACTTGCTGTTGGGATTCCTGATCGCAGGGTGCTGCATGTGTTTGTGCCACAGAAGTTCTATGCCAACTATCTGTCGCGCAACAATAGGCTATCCGTACTTTGGGCAGCGTTGCTTGGTGTACCCCTGCCACTGTGTTCGTGCGGCGTGATTCCGACGGCTATCGGTTTGAAGAACGAGAAGGCATCGAAAGGAGCTATCGCCTCGTTTCTCATTGCCACACCGCAGACGGGCATCGACTCCATTCTGGCCACTTTCTCGCTGATGGGACTGGGCTTCGCCATTATCCGTCCTGTAGCGGCACTCATTACGGGTGTCTGCGGCGGATTACTAGTAAACCGACTGGTTCTTGAGGATGATATAAGGGAAGATACCACCGCCTCATGCCAGGTAGAAACTGGCAACAGAATTTGGCGAGTGCTTAAGTATGGCTATTACGATATTATTCGTGACATCGGCTTGCGACTGCTTATCGGACTTGTCGTTGCTGCATTGATTCAGGTGGCAGTACCCGATGAATTCTTCCTTTCCTTCGGCAGTCAGCCGCTCGTGCAGATGCTTGTCATCCTTGCTATTGCCGTACCTATGTATATCTGCTCAACGGGTAGCATCCCTGTGGCTGCGGCACTGATGATGAAAGGGCTTTCGCCAGGAGCAGCCCTTGTAATGCTGATGGCGGGTCCTGCTGTCAATCTGGCCTCCATCCTCGTGGTTCATAAGGCGATGGGGCGCCGTTTTACCTGGATCTATCTGATGACCATTGTGGTGTTTGCCGTTTTCTTCGGATTGCTGCTTAATGCTACCGGCTTGGACTTTTCCGTTGCCAGTCAAGACGCCTGCTGCATGACATCCGCTCTGCCCAGCCCGTTTAAACTGATATGCGCCACAGTATTAACCCTACTTATAATATTTGCTCTTATGATGAAACTGTTTAGCAAGTTTACCACCAAGAAGCCATTAGACCCTGATGTAGTGGTCTATCGAGTTGAAGATATGCATTGCAGCCATTGTGAAGCTGCTGTGGTTCGTGCCGTTGAGGAGCTGCCAGGCGTGGAGAAAGCCAAGGCCAGTGCCTCTGCCAACACCCTCACCATCAAAGGCTCCGCAACAGAAGAAGCCATCCGCTCGGCAGTCGAGGGAATAGGCTATACGTTTCGAGGTAAGGCTTGATGACAACATTGATTATAGGACTCCTTGTGCCCATGCTGGGCATCGTGCTCGGCTCAGCTGTGGTATTCCTGACACGGAAAGAAATGTCGGGGCTACTACAAAAGTCTCTGTTGGGTTTTGCGGCTGGCGTGATGGTGTCGGCATCGTTCTGGTCACTGCTGCTGCCTGCCGTCGAGATTCAAGGCGATACGAAATGGGCTGTGATGCCTGCTGTAGTTGGCTTTCTGTTAGGTATGGGATTCCTGTTGCTTATTGACGTACTGACACCACACTTGCATATCGGCACCACACAGCCGGAAGGTCCTCGCTCAAGCCTTTCCAAAACAACCATGCTGATGTTGGCCGTCACCATCCACCATTTCCCTGAGGGCATGGCCATCGGTGTCGTGCTGGCAGGAGCCGGTCAGACGGGAGTCAGCATCACTGCTGCCAGTGCCCTTGTTGTATCGCTTGGAATCGCCATCCAGAATATACCCGAGGGTGCAGTGGTTTCCATTCCGATGCGAACATCGGGTAAATCGCGCACACGATCGTTCTTGTTGGGATGTCTGAGTGGCATCGCCCAGCCTCTTGGAGCCATACTTGTCATCTTGCTGGCAGCCCAGTTCGTTCCCATGCTCCCCTATATGCTGGCTTTCGCCGCAGGGGCTATGCTTTACGTGGTGGTAGAAGAACTGATTCCAGAAGCCAGCAATGGTCAGCACACCAATCTCAGCACCATCTTTTTCGCTGTAGGCTTTGCGCTGATGATGCTGTTAGACGTGGTCTTGGAATAATTACTTTTTTATGAAATGCGGATAATCTGGCTCACCTAAAGTCGGGTCGTATATAAAGCCCTCGTAGTTGAAACCATTGAGGTCAGTCGGATTAGTAATGCGGTTTTCGATAATGAACCTTGTCATGGCTCCCCGACAGGTCTTTGCCCATACGGCCTGCATCTTCAAGTCGTTTCCCTTGCGGATATAGAATAGAGGCTGGATAATTCGAACCTCCTTGCGGACACGCTGCCAGTCGAAAAGGTGTTGGTATTC
>JAFZIL010000059.1 GCA_017554385.1 Prevotella sp.
ATTATAATATATATAATATTAAAGTTAGAGTCCCTACTTTGTAAAAGATTGAATGATTGAAAGATTGATTTTTGCACTTTGCGCAGTTTTACGCGGGTTGGACAATGAAGGCTCTGATGGTGTGCAACGGAGACTTCGTTGTCTACGAACGGAGCGTGCCACTTAGAATTAATGGAACGGTTCGTTCAGAGCAAACGGCGTATGCCGTTGGAAATCAATGGAGTATGCCATTGAAATGGGTGAGTATTAAAAACGTTTCAGTAGTGTCAAAATCTGTAAAAACAGTTGCCTGCCTACCCGTTTTTTTAGTACCTTTGCGCTATCCGCAAGGCGCCGCGGATACTAACACAAACCGCCAACCACAAACCTCAAACCTCAAACCTCAAACCTCAAACCTCAAACCATGACTAAGCAACGTATTATCTCCATCGTCGTGAAGATGGTCATCGCCGCTCTCACGGCCTTCATCACCGCCCTGGGCACGACCTCGTGCATGAGCGCTGTAGGAATGATCTGAGAAAATTTAAAAATTAAAAATGAAGAGGGGTTTCGGGTGATAAAACACGCGAAACCCCTTTATCTGTGGGTAAAGCTCGAAAATCAATCTTTCAATCTTTAAATCTTTTATGGTGGTCAGCTTGTATCAATTTCATCCGTTTTTGTTTTGACTGTTACTGCCTGTGGTCAGCAAAAGACAATCTGTATCTCACGGGTTCGCCTTCGCCCTTGAGCACGTCGGCAAAGGTCTGGGGCTTGATGGTGACAGGGCCGTGCATGAATTCGGGAATGTTGTAGCAGCGCATGAACTGACGGTGGTAGTCAGGGTCGGCAGAGGGCAGTTCGAAGGGCTTGGTGAAGCGGCCGTCAGCGCTGATATGGGCAAAGAAGGGACGGGTGTAGGTGCCGTCGTCGCGTCGGCTGCTGAAGACGACCCACTTGCCGTTGCTCGACCATGAGTGATAGCTCTCTGTGTCTGACGAGTTGATCTCTTCTGCGGGGCGTGTCTCTCCGCTCTGAAGGTCCATGAGCCATAGGTCGGCATCGTGGTGCCAGATGTGGAACACGCCGTATGCGGCAAGGGTGAACATGAGATAGCGGCCGTCAGGCGAGATGCGGGGTAGGGTGGCACTCTTGTCGAGGCTGTCGGCAGCGAAGACGAGCTCGCGAGGTCCGAAGGTCATGGTCTCTGGGTCGAAGCTCTTACGGTAGATGTTGTATTTCAGCTCCTTAGAGCGTTTCACTACTTCTGCCGACTGCGACAGAGTGGTGTCTTTCTTCTCGAAGTGAGCGCTGCAGTAGTAGAGGGTATTGCCGTCGGGAGCCCAGGCGGGGAACACCTCGAACTCGGTGGTGTCGTTCTCAAGGTTGGTCACCTCTCCCTTCTCTACGTCGTAGGCAATGAGGTCGCTCTGCGAGTCGAACACCTCAATCTTGTTGTGGTCGACGGTATGGAACTCCTGGGCGGTCTTGTTGGTGGAATAGACAATGAGGTTGAGCCAGGGATGCCAGGCGGGATAGACACCGGCAGAGAGGATGGAGTCGTTGCGCATGTTCACCTTCTTGATCTTGCCGTCGTAGGCAATGACGGTGCCTCCGTGGTTCTGACGGGCGTGGAACTGCATGCGCTCTGGGTTGTATTGCTGGTAGTGGTGGCAGTTGATGCACTGCCCCTCTTTCTCGAAGCTGCAGAGCACGTTGTCGTAGATGACGCTCTCGTCGTAGTTTTCAAGACAGCGCTGGTTGATGGTCAGTGACTCGTAGCTGACGAAGGAGGGGAAGATGAGACGGTAGCTCAGGTAGCTGTCGATGCTGTCGGACGACACGTAGATGCTGAAGGGCTTGTAGTGGGTCCACTGGTCTGAGCGTCGCGCATAGACGTCGACGGTGATATTCGAGTTCGGGGTCTGGAGGGCATTTGAGATGAGCTGCTGCCAATCGTCGACATCGGGCTGTGCCTTGCCTTCACAGATGATCTCCTCGTTGCCAGCGGCATAGCGGGCAATCATGTCGTCGGCCTCCTCGTCGAGCTCGAAGGTGAGCGGGGCCATGTTGACGGGGATGGTCACGTCGATATAGTCGGGATAGATTCTGGGCAGGTCCTTACTCTCTGTGCAGTTTTCCGGAAGGCTGGTACCGCAGGAGCAGAGAAGAAGGGTAAAAAGGTAAAAGGGTAAAAAATGTATGGCTCTTTTCATAATTCTCATATCTTAATTCTCAAACCTCAAATCTCAAATCTCAAATCTCAATATTCTGGTAACAGACTCATCGTGTAGTAGTCGTAATAGTAGGTGTCGCCGTGGAAGATGTAGAGGTCTTTGCGGGCCTCGCTCGCTTCCTTGCCGTCATATTTCGTCATCGATGTGGCGAAACGTTCGTAGTTTTCCTTGACGCTGTCGTCGAAGGGCATCTGGTCTAAGTCCGTTCGGTCTTCTAACTTTCCGTAAAGATAGGCCGCTTCCTGATAGTAGCGCGGCATGTGGGCATTGGGGTGCAGCTTGATGTATTCATAGAAATGATACCAGAACTGCTTAACGTTCCTGGTCCATAGAGTGGCCAGCAGGGTCTGCTCCTGGAAGACGGGGTCGTCGGGGTAGACGCTGTTTGCCAGCTGAGTCATAAGGAAACGCTCCGTGTAGCCCTGGTCGCCGCCGAGGTAGTTGTTGTAGTGGAGCATGTGGGTGATGGGCTCCATCTCGGGGTTCTTTGCGATGCGTTCAGGATGGCCCAAAAGCGCTTCGGCCTGCTCGGCCCAGTCACGATAGAACAGCGTCTGCTTCAGAATGTCGATATACTTGCGAGCCAGAGGCTTGTCGTCTTCGAGGATGGCACAGTCAACCAGCAGTTGATAGTCCTCTGTGCGGAAGCCGAACTCCACGCCCATCTCCATGCACAGGCGGTTGCTGTAGTTCAGCATGCCATACTGGTAGTAGATCATCGCTCCCGACAACAACATGAGTCGCATGCCGAAAGGCGAGGCATACTCCTTGGAGCCGTTCTTGTAGAGAAACTGATAGTCGCCCTGCCGGCCGATTCGCGAGAGGGCCAGGTTGCGCATCATCACGATGGCTCGCGTAGGCTCGTCGTTCTGGGTGGCAGCTTCCTCGAGCACACCCATCCAGTCGAGGTCGGCAATACGGTGCTGCATGGTCAGCTCGTGGTGGAAGTTCTCGTCCTTCATCCAGAAGCCGTAGACACTGCCTACGAGCGCAATGGCCAGCACGGCCTGACAAAGCAGGAAGAAGGGCTTTTTCATGGGCTTGACGGCCAGACGCTCGGCACGGTAGGTCACAGCCAGCACCACGAAGAACAGCGCCAGCAGGTAGTAGGGGATATAATAGGTGGGATGATTCTCTGTGACAAAGAAGAGAGGCAGCTCAGCCCAAAGGATATTGTCAAGGTTGACCTGATAGTAGACGTACCGGTAGCAGAGCAGGGGCACGGCAGCAACGCTCAGGATGGCCACCAAGCTACTCACGACAGCATCTGTGCGACCCACCAGCCGCCACGACCAGACGGCCATCAGCAGGGCGGCTGCCAACGCATAGATACCCATGAGCGGATAGCCTATGGCACAGGTGAGGAAGATGCAGACGGCGTGCAGATAATGCTTGTCTGGGAGGCATCGGAAACCCCACAACAGGGCAGCAACGGCTGTAGTTCCGATGGTCGTCACGAAGAAATGGCCCCTCAGCTTCAATATATAGACCCAATAACCCTGATCCACATTGTTAATGAGCAGGATGGCTACGGGTATGAGCATCAGGATGGCCCAACGGTCAGGAATGCGGAAAGTCCGTTTGACGATGGCCATCATCAGCAGCCACCAGCCGCAGAGCAGCACTACGCCTAACCAGGGATAGTAGAAAAACTGCGTGAACCACGCTCCCACCCAGGTAAGCAGGCCGCCAGGCACCACCAGTTGCTCCTTCAGGAACAGTGTGGAGCAGAGGAAGAGGTTCTTCTGCTGCACCTTCCATAGCAGGTCGCTCTCAAACCAAAGCAAGGCTCCGGCTATCACTACCAGAGCCACCAGCCATATCGCTATAGGTAAATGTTTCTTCATAAAGATGTTTTTTTCGTTTATTCTTCCTCTGCCTTTGGCAGGCGCTGTCTTCGCTTGGGGTTCTCCTGCGCTCCGTACTTCAGCAGGCGGGTGGCAGCGGTGGTGATGCTCAGTCCGCTGGGAGCTGTGGAGCGTCGCAGTTCGTCGAAGGCTTCCTGGGTGCGGTGTAGCTGCTCTTCGGCCTTGAGGAAGCGCTCGTAGAACTGCTGAACGCGGTCGACTATCGTGTTGGCGAGGTTCATGATGTCCTGCTGGTTCTCCACCTGCCGCATCTGTTTCCAAGAGATCTCGAGCACGCGGAGCATGACGAAGAGGCTCTGGCTGCCGGCAATGATGACACCCTGATCGTAGGCCTCGCGCCACAGCTTGGCATCAGCACCAAGGGCAAGCTGAAGGGCCGACTCGCTGAAGATGTACATCATCACGAAGTCAAGACGCTGGCGACCCTCACGGATATACTGGCTGTAGTTCTTACGCGAGAGTTCCTGAACGTGGCTCCTCACCGACATGACGTGACGGCGCAGGGCCGACTGCCGCTCTTCCTCCGTCTTGGCGCTGTAGTAGTCCTCAAAGGCCTTGAGCGACACCTTAGAGTCGATGACCACGTCGCGGTCGTCAGGAAAGTGGAGGATGACATCGGGAATCATCTTGCGCCCTTCCTCATCGGTCAACAACTGGCCGTTGGCATCGCGCAGCATGGTCTGCTCCTCGTATTGAAGGCCACGCTCCAGTCCCATCTGCTCCAGGAGCTGACGCAGGCGCAGCTCGCCGAAGTTACCCTGGGTCTTGTTGTCGGAGGTCAGGGCGCGTGCCAGCGTGTCGGCTCTTTCGCCTACCTGCTGGGCTTGGCGCAGGTTCTCCTTGATGGATGCATCAAGACGTTCCATCGTCGTGGTCTGGTCTCGGTCGCTCTTCTCTACGGCTTCGCGCATCTGGCGAATGTTCTCTTTCAGGGGCGTGAGTATCGAGGAGAGCTGCTGCTCGTTGGTCTTGGCTAGCTGTTCCTGTCGCTCACGAAGTATTTTCTCCGTCGCGCTGTTCATCTGTTCGCGTATCAGGGTCAGCTGCGAGGCCAGCTGCTGCTCATAGCGCTTTGCCTGTTCGGCTATGCGTGCCTCATGCTCCGTACGCTCCTCGTCGCGTTGGGCGGTCGTCATATTGAGCTGTGCCTGCAGGATATCCTGACTCGACTGCAGGCGTGACTGTTCCTGGATGAAGAGTGACTTCATCCGGTTATGCTCAATAAGCCATCCCAAGACGATGCCGGCTGCAAGGGCGAGAAAGACGTATAGTACGGTCATGTAGGGGGAGCGTCAGATGGTCACTTTATAAAGTGAGTGGATGTTGCGGGCCTGGTTGACCACGTCCATGATCTCGTCGTCGGTAGAGAGGTTGAAGTCGCCAGGCACGGTGTTCTTCAGGGCAGCAGCAGCCAGCGAGTAGTTCAACTGCATCTGCTTGTCGTCAGGATGAATCATCGATGCGTGGAGAAAACCGGCCATGAAGGCATCGCCCACACCAACGGGGTCGACCACGTCGGGAATGTTGATGATGGGGGCCTGGAGCAGGTCACCGTCAGTCCAAAGCAGGGCGGTAAGGGTGTGATGCTTCGACGACACCATGTTGCGCATGCCCATGAGCCAGTTGCGGCAGCGGGGCCATTGGCGGTGGATGTCGTCGAACCACTCGCGGTACTCGTCCATCTGCATCTCGAAGTTGGAGTCAAGGGCGGTAAAGGGTGGCTGGGCACGCTGGCAAAGCCACTCGAACTCGATGGCATCGCCAAACATCATGTCGCAGCGCTGCAGCATCTTGCTGATGACCTCGCGAGGGTCGGCACCATACTTCCACAGGTTCTTGCGGTAGTTGATGTCGAAAGAAATCTTGACACCCATCTCGTCGGCAATGTCAAGTGCCTCGAAGGTGGCATCGGCAGCATTCTGAGAGATGGCTGCGGTGATGCCTGATACGTGGAGCACACGTGCACCTTTCAGAATCTCGCGCCAGGGAATCATGCCGGGCTTCAGCTCGGAGTAGGCCGAGTTCTCGCGGTCGTAGACCACTTTTGCAGCACGCATGCCGGCAGAAGGCTCAAAATAGTAGGTACCTATGCGGCGACCGCCATAGAGCATGTGTCGGCAGCTGACACCCATCTCCTGAAGACGCAGTACACCTGCCCGCCCAACGGGAGTCTCAGGCAGTCGGGTGACATAGTCGACTTCGTCGCCCAGCGTTGCCAGGCTTACTGCCACGTTAGCCTCACTGCCACCGTAGATACTGGTGAAAACGTTGCTTTGCGTCAGACGCTGATGGTCGGATTTCGAGAATCGGAGCAGCAACTCTCCGAAGGTTACTATTCGCTTGTTGTCCATAATTTTTGTGTTGTCATTTCTTTACTGTGGGGAACGACTCGCCGGCATTCAGCACGCGGATGGCTTCGAGCACGGTGGGGTCGTCTTGATTGGTATATTCAATCCAGGCCTGCTCGCTGAGGGTGCTGTAGACGATGCGCGACAGCAGGTAGTTCTCAAGCAGCCGGTGTGATTTCTGGATGAGCAGGTTGCGGCGTTTCAGCCCGTGACCGTCGGCCCACTGGGCAAACTCCTCGACGAGCCGCTGCTTCTTCAGGTACTTCACCAGCTCGGGCAGCTCTTCGTAGGAGGTGAGCTGCTTGCGGTTGCGATCTGTATATTCGTAGCCGAACTGTACCAACAGCCCCGTGATGGCTGCCTCTTTATAATAAGAGGTGTAGTCGGTGGTGTCCTCGGCCACGAAGATGTCGGGTGTGATGCCACCACCACCGTATACCTCGCGTCCTAAGCGTGTCTTGTAGGCAGGGCCGGTATGGTGGATGCTGTCCTGTGAGAAGAACTCTCCGTTCTGGTAGCGCATCATCAGGTCTTCCTCGTAGTTCTTGTCCTGTCCGTTGGTGTAGGGCTTCTGGATGCAACGTCCAGAGGGTGAATAGTAGCGGGCAATGGTCAGGCGCATGAGCGAGCCGTCATTGAACTCGATGGGCTTCTGAACCAGTCCCTTGCCAAACGAGCGTCGGCCTATGATAGTGCCTCGGTCGTTGTCCTGAATGGCACCCGCAAGAATCTCGGAAGCTGATGCCGACCCCTCGTCGATGAGCACCACAAGAGGCATCTGCTGATAACTGCCGCGCCCGTCGCTACGGAAGTCCTCGCGCGGAGCATGGCGCCCCTCGGTATAGACGATGAGGCGTCCCTTGGGTAGGAACTCGTTGGCAATCTGTACAGCCGAGCCCAGATAGCCGCCCGTATTGCCGCGCAGGTCGATAACCAGTTGCTGGAATCCGCTCTGTGCAAGCTGAGCCAGGGCAATGAGCAATTCGGGATAGGTGTTCTCTCCGAAGTTCTTGATTCGTACGTAGCCTGTCTCGTCGTCGAGCATGTAGGTAGCGTTGACGCTGTGCATGGGTATCTCACCGCGGGTGACCGTAATCTCGCGCAGCTTGGTTTCGCCATAGCGCAGGATGCCCAACTTCACCTTCGTATCCTTAGGGCCTTTCAGACGGTGCATAGCCTCCTCGTTGGTCAGTTTGGGACCAGTAAACACCGAGTCATCAACGGTGATGATCTTGTCGCCTGCCAGAAGACCGGCACGCTCGGAAGGGCCGTTCTTAATGACATTCTGTACACGCAGGGTGTCCTGACGGATGGTGAACTCGATACCCACGCCAGAGAACGAGCCACGCAGGTCGTCTTCAGCCATCTGCTTGTCCTTGGCCGAGATGTAGACAGAGTGGGGGTCAAGCTCGGAGAGCAGCTGGGGCATAGCCTTCTCAACCAGGTCGGCCACGTTGACGGTGTCAACATACTGGTCGTCGATGATGTGTAGCAGGTTCTGGAGCTTGTTGGTGCCCGAGTTGATGATGTTCAGCCTTGTGCCGCCCCCAAAGTGGTTAGCGTAGAACGTACCGATGAAAATGCCCACCACTGCACTTAGTGCAAGCCACATGGGCGAAAACCTATTCTTGTTGTTCATTGTCGTTATTCTCCTAAATAGACTACTTCAATTCCTGCTCTCTCTAACAGCTTGATACCGTCGTCGAGGCGATACTTCTCTCCGTAGACCACACGCTTGACGCCTGACTGGATAATCAGCTTGGCACACTCGATGCAGGGCGATGCCGTGATATAGATGGTGGCACCGTCGCTGTTGTTGTTGGAGCGGGCAAGCTTGGTGATGGCGTTGGCCTCAGCGTGGAGCACATAGGGCTTTGACACGTTGTTCTCATCCTCGCAGACGTTCTCAAAGCCTGTGGGGGTGCCGTTGTAGCCGTCGCTGATGATCATTTTGTCCTTTACCACCAAAGCACCCACCTGACGGCGCTGACAGTAGCTGTTCTCGGCCCAGATGCGAGCCATGCGCAGGTAGCGGTCGTCAAGTTTTCTTTGTTTGTCGTTTGATTCCATTTCTTTTGAGTATAGCGTCGATAGTTGGTTCTTGTCCGCGGAAGCGCTTATAGAGCGTCATAGGGTGCTCAGTACCGCCACGCGAGAGGATGTTGTCTCGGAAACGCTGGGCCGTTTCCTGATTGAAGATGCCCTTCTTCTTGAATACAGAGAAAGCATCGGCATCGAGCACTTCGGCCCATTTGTAGCTATAGTAACCCGCAGCATAGCCTCCGGCCATGATGTGAGAGAACTGTACGGTCATGCACGTGTCAGGCAGCTGCTTTCCGAGGATGGCTTTCTTCCAGGCCTTCTTCTCGAAGGGGATGATGTCATCGGTAAACTCGTCTTTCTTCGTGTAGTAGGCCATATCGAGCAGGCCGAAGCTCACTTGGCGCAGGCATGCTGTGGCAGCCATGAAGTTCTGTGAGCGGCGGATGCGGCTAATGAGCACATCGGGCAGAGGCTCACCAGTTTCGTAGTGGAAGGCGAAGGTGCGCAGGAAGTCTTTCTCCACGACATAGTTCTCCATGAACTGCGAGGGCAGCTCGACGAAGTCCCACCAGACGTTGGTGCCGCTGAGACTCTCGAAGCGGGTGTTGGCAAACATCCCGTGGAGCGAGTGTCCGAACTCATGCAGGAACGTCTCTACCTCGCCCAGCGTGAGCAGTGCAGGCTTATCTGGCGTAGGCTTCGTGAGGTTCATCACTACTGAAACGTGAGGACGGACATTCTCTCCCTTCTTATCGATACATTGTCCCTGATACTCGGTCATCCAAGCACCTCCCTGCTTGCCCTTGCGAGGATGGAAGTCGGCATAGAACACGGCAAGATAGGAGCCGTCCTTGTCGAATACCTCATAGGCTTTTACGTCTGGATGGTAGACGGGAATTTCCTTGTTCTCCTTGAACGTGATGCCGTAGAGCTTGTTGGCCAGGCCGAACACTCCATCGATGACCTTGTCCAACTGGAAATAGGGGCGCAACATTTCGGCATCGATGTTGTATTTCTTCAGCTTCAGCTTATGCGAGTAGAAGGCGGCATCCCAAGGCTGCATGCTAAGTGAGGAATGAGAAGTGAGAAATGAGGAATTTGCTAACGCCTTCAGTTCTTTCAATTCTTCCTTTGCGGTGGGCTTATAGGCATCGATGAGGTCATTGAGAAGCTTATAGACGTTTCGGGTGTTCGAGGCCATGCGATGCTTGAGCACATAGTCGGCGTAGGTCTTGTAACCAAGCAGTTGAGCCAGTTCGCGGCGTAGGTTGATGAGACGCTTGCATATCTCAAGGTTGTTCTCCTCGTTATCGTGGGTGCAGATGGTGTTGCGGGCCATGTACATCTGTTTGCGCAGCTCGCTGTCCTTGCAATAGGTCATGAAGGGTGTGTAGTTGGGATAGTCGAGCGTGAACACCCATCCCTCCAGATCGCGCTGACGGGCTTCCTGGGCAGCTGCTTCGAGGGCTGACTGTGGCAGGCCGTCAAGCTGCTTCTCGTCGGTAATGTGCAGGGTAAAGGCTTTCTGCTCCTTCAGCAGGTTCTGCGAGAACTGAAGCGAGAGCATCGAGGCCTCTTCAGTAAGTTGGCGCAGGCGAGCCTTCCCTTCCTGATCGAGCAAAGCACCACTACGAACGAAGCCCTGATAGGTGTTGTCCAAGAGCATTTTCTCCTCAGGCGTGAGTTTGCGGTGATGGCTGTGAACATATTTGATGCGCTCAAACAGCCGCTCGTTCAGCCTCACGTCGTTGGCATGCTGAGTGAGGATGGGTTGTATCTTCTGTGCCAGCGCATCCATCTCGTCGTTGGTCTCGGCCGAGAGAAGGTTGAAGAATACGGTCGATACACGGTCAAGCAGGTCGTAGTAGCCCTCTGTCTGGTCTTCCTTGTCGATAATCGTATTGTCGAAAGTGGGTTTGGCCGGGTTGTTGATGGTTTTCTCAATCTGCTCGTTGTCACGCCGGATGCCTTCCATGAAAGCGGGTTCAAAGTCCTCAAGCCTGATGCGGTCGAAAGGAACTGTGTCGTGCGGAGTTCCATAGGGAATGAAGAACGGATTCTGTCGTTGTGCTGTATTCTCGTCCATATTTTCTGCTTTCTTCTGTTTTAACGTGCAAAATTACAAAAAATCCGCGAAAACTGCACCACTTTAAATATAATTTAGTATTTTTGCAGTTATGAACATTCATCCAATAGCATTTTTCCGGTCGCCCTTGACCTCAAAATTCGGTATTCCACGTCAGAGTGGGCTTGCCGCATCGTTGCCCGGACGTATTGAGTTTGAGCCTGCTTACAGGCATGAGGAAGCCATAAGAGGGTTGGAAGGCTTCTCGCATTTGTGGATTATATGGGAGTTTTCGGCCAACCGGCATGAGGCTGCAGGTCTCACTGTGAGACCACCACGCTTGGGAGGTAACGAGCGTCTCGGTGTCTTTGCCACCCGTTCCCCCTTCCGTCCTAACGGTCTTGGACTTTCATGTGTACGTCTGAAAAGGATTGAGTTGACTGCGCAGAAGGGACCCGTGATTCATGTTGAGGGTGCCGATCTCATGGACGGTACGCCCATCTACGACGTGAAACCCTATGTAGCCTATACCGATGCCCATCCTGATGCACGTTGCGGTTTTGTCGACGATAGAGAATGGAGTCCATTGGAGGTGGAAATGCCACCGCAGCTGCTCTCGAAGTTTACAGCCGACGAGCTGAAAGGCCTTGTACAAGTACTTTCGCAAGACCCCCGTCCGCGCTACCACGATGACCCAACGCGTATCTACGGTATGCCCTTCGCTGGTCGTGATGTGCGCTTCAGGGTTGAAGGGCAGCGTCTCTTTGTGGTAGAGATTGTATAGGGCTTATGGGGCTTATTGGGCTAATTGGGCTAATTGGCCTAATTGGCCCTATATTCTTTCTACCTGCTTTACGCCCTTAACCGTTCGCAGCTTCTTGATGAGCGACTCAAGGCGGGTGTTGTCGTTGATCATCACCACTAAGTTGCCCCTGAACAGACCGTCGAAGGAATCGATGTTAATGCTTCGTAGCACGAGCTTCTCGTCCTTGGAGATGATGGAGGTGAGGTTGTTTACGATGCCCAGGTCGTCGTTGCCGATGACGCGTAGGGTAATGCTGTATTGCGAAGAACCCTTTCCGCTCCATTTGGCGCGCACGATGCGATAGCCAAAGCGTCGACGCATCTCAGGTGCGTTAGGACAGTCCTGACGATGGATTTTGATGCCTCCTCCAGTAGTCACAAACCCGAACACATCGTCACCATAGATGGGGTTGCAACAATGGGCCAACTGGTAGTCAAGTCCGCGTAAGTCCTGACCAATAATCAGCACGTCATCGTTTTGTGGAATGTTTGCGTTGGCGTTGTCCTCGAATACGAACTCCTCAGCCGAGCGAGCAATATTGTCACCCGTAATGGTACGGTCGCCCTGTTGCAGTTCCACATACTTGTCGATGACGGTAGCCGAGTCTAGCACACCTTCGGCAATATCGCGGTAGAAGTCGCTTGCCTCCTTGTAGCCCAGCTTCTTGATGACACGCATCATCGTGCTCTCGTCCTGCTCTATCTTACGGTTCTTGAACTTCCGCTCAAGCATTTCCTTAACCAGCAAAGCCTCTTTCTGCTGTGTTTCCTTCAGCGCCAAGCGTATCTTCGATTTGGCGCGTGAAGTCTTCACAATGTTTAGCCACTCCTGACGGGGACGCTGGTTTGTTGCAGTCAGAATCTCAACCTGGTCGCCATTCTGCAGTTCTTGGCGGAAGCTGACAACCTTGCCGTTGATGCGGGCACCTGTACATTGGTTGCCCACCTTCGAATGGATATGGTAGGCCATGTCAAGCACTGTGGCTCCCTTTGTAAACTTCAACAGGTCACCGCGAGGTGTGAACACGTAGACCTCTTGCGGCTCAAGATCCATCTTGAACTGGGCCATCGCGTCAAGGTTGTCGCTCGATGACTCAAGCATCTGCCTAATGCCGGTAAGCCATTCGTCCATTCCTCCCTCGCCACCGCTCACGCCTTTGTAGCGCCAATGGGCAGCAACACCACGTTCTGCCACCTCGTCCATGCGTTCAGTCCTGATCTGTACCTCCACCCATTTCTGTTCTGGGCCCAAGACGGTGATGTGCAGACTCTCGTATCCGTTTGACTTTGGTACTGACAACCAGTCGCGCATGCGCTTGGGGTTCGAGGTGTACATGTCTGTGATGATGGCAAATGTCTGCCAGCAGCTCTGTTTCTCTTTCTCCAATGGACAGTCGATGATGATGCGGATGGCAAAGAGGTCGTAGACACCCTCAAAGGCACATTTTTGCTTCTTCATCTTCTGCCAGATGCTGTGGATAGACTTTGTACGACCTTTCATGTGGAACTTCAGTCCGGCAGCCGTCAGCTTCTCCTCGATAGGCTTGATAAAACGCTCTATGTAGGCATCGCGGGTCTTTTTCGTTGCGTTCAGCTTGTCTTTGATATGGTAGTAGGCGTCGTGCTCTAAGTACTTCAGCGACAGGTCTTCCAGCTCCGACTTTAGCTTGTACAGGCCCAACTTGTGGGCAAGCGGAGCATAGAGATAGGCTGCCTCAATGCTTACGTCGTGACGGGCTGTCTCGTTATCGTTGTCACGTATCTGGCGCATGAGGTTCACCCTGTCGGCAATCATAATCAGGATGACGCGCATGTCTTCGGCAAAACTGAGTAGCAGGTTGCGGAAGTTCTCACTCTCGATGATGGGGTTCTTCTTGTACAGTTCCTGAATACGCTGTAAACCGTTGAGGATACGGGCTACCGACAGCCCATATTGGCTGGCTGCTTCGTCGATGGTGATGCATCCCGCTTCAACGCATGGACGTAGCATCACAGCTATTACAGCATCGCGCTTCAGACCAATCTCCTCGACCACGAGCAATGCAGTCTGCAGACTGTTCACGATAGGGTTCAGACCAAAGGCATCGCGGTTGATTTCCCCCTGTTCGATGGCTTGCATCAGGGTGTGAAGCAATCGCGTGTTGTCTTCTTTTTCGAGCGAAGTGGCTATTTTGTCTTTCAGTTCTGTGTATAGAGCTTTTGCCTGCTCGCGTTCTGTGTTGGTGAAGTCCAGTTTCTCTGTCATATTTTGTTTCTGTGGTTGACTTTATATCTTGTTAATGTCTACATAGCCGTGCATCACAGCATAGATGGTCAGTGCCGACACGCTCTTCATGCCCAATTTCTCCATGATGTTCTTACGGTGGGTGATAACCGTTGTCACACCGATGTTCAGACGGTCGGCAATCTCCTTGTTGATGAGTCCCTGAACGATGAGCGACATCACCTCAATCTCGCGGTCACTTAGTACCTTCTGTTGGAGCGAATGGGGTAAAGGAGGCAGATGCTGCCCATGGGGGTGGGCATGCTGTTGGAGCATTAGGATAGAACGAACCAGCTCCTGTTCGGGCATATTGATGCAGATGCTGTGAAACTCGTTCAGTCTGCTACTGCCATCCAACGAGAGCGTCAGCACAATGGTCTGCCGACGGTGCTCCGTGAAGAAAGAACGGTTCTCCAACACGATGTTCATCGCTACGAAGTAATGGTAGAACTGTTCAGGATGATTGGCCTGAAACTCACTCATCGAGCCGAACGTATCCACCTCCATTATTGGCATCACGTTCTGTAGTATCTGCCTCAATCCAAGCACGGCAAGCGTGTTTGGGTCGATAATGGCTATCTTCGGACGTATTTGCATGCTCATATTTTTTGCAAAGTTACGACAAATAAACTGAACCGCAAAGAAAATATCGGGAAAAAACATGAAAGTGAGTTTAATCTTTTTGCCAGTCATTACGTCAAAAAATATAATTTTCCCCTATGGAATTAAAAACACAAATAAATAACAGATATGATGAAATCTTCTTTTAAGAAATTTTATTTGCTGATAGCTCTTATTGCTTTCGGAAATATGGTGAATGCACAGTTGCCCAATGAGAAATTTGGCAAACCATCGAGTATGGAGTGGGACTTCGTCGGCTGGGGTGATGCTATTAATGCCGATGCCATCATCCTGTGCAAGACGATGAAAGTGACATATCAGCTCTCAGATCAGGTGTTCAATAGCAATAGGACTGACTATGAACTCGGTTCTGACAATATCGATGATTTTGGCAAGAACCAGATTGACTTAGAGAATGCCCTGGTGAAATATGAGTTTAAACTCCGCACCAAGATCCTGAAGCCCGAAGGTGTAAAGCACGCTAATATAGACATCACTTACTTTAATTTGAACGACGATGTGGCTATCAGTACTGACGCACTGACAGATTTGAAAATCAGGGTGTTCAGTAAGAATGATAAAGGAAAAGTAGAGAAAAGGAGCATCAACACTAATGGTTTTATCAAGGAGCGTGTTGACAATAACTACATGGTATTGCATGTAGAGGTACCCGATGTCGAGGCTGGTAGCATCATTGAATATCAATATAACATCACGAGCAACCGACCTGCATTCCTTTATGATTGGTCTTTTCAGGACGTCATCCCAACGGTGTGTTCTAAATGCGATATAGACATTCCGGCTTTCCTGCAGTTCAAGATGAACGTCCCCATCAACAAGCTCATCAAGTCGAGCGTGGAAGCTGGTCGGTTGGCTTACGATACCAACAGGACCGACCTGAAGAGGGACAAGAGTTGTGTTACTAACCACTACAAAATTGCTGGTGATTTTATTCTCCCTCTACAGGAAAACCAGAATGGTGATGATGCCAAGAAGGAGATAATTGCCAACTTTACCAGTCAGATTAATACGCCGAATATACCCCTTCCTGCATATATGCCGGAGGGTGTCACACATCTGAAGATCAAATAGATGTCGTGATGTCAGTCCCTGTTTGGTAGTCTAAAATGGACTGATGCCGTTTGATAAAGCAAGCGTCCCGTCTGCAAGGTAGCAGGCGGGACGCTTGTGATAGGGTGGGATGATGTTGTTACGATAAGAAGCCGAGGAGAGCACCTGCGGCTACGGCAGAACCGATGACACCTGCTACATTCGGACCCATGGCATGCATGAGCAGGAAGTTGTGACGGTCGTACTCAAGTCCGAGGTTGTTGGAGATGCGGGCACTCATAGGCACAGCAGAGACACCAGCATTGCCGATGAGGGGATTGAGTTTCTTGTCGGCAGGCAGGAAGAGGTTCATCAGCTTCACGAAGCACACACCGCTCATCGTGGCGATAGCGAAGGCTGCAGCACCGATAGCAAAAATGAACACGGTGTTCATTGTCAGAAACTCGCTGGCTTGTGTAGAGCAGCCGACGGTAAGACCCAGCAGCATCACCACGATGTCGTTGAGCGCAGCTCCAGCGGTCTTGGCCAGTCGTGTGGTCTTTCCACTCTCCTTCAGCAGGTTGCCGAAGAACAGCATGCCGAGCAGCGGAAGGCCGGAAGGCACGATGAACGTGGTGAGCAACAGGCCAATGATGGGGAAGAGGATGCGCTCGGTCTGTGATACTTCGCGGCCGGGCTTCATCTTGATGACGCGCTCTTTCTTTGTGGTGAGCAGTCGCATGAGGGGCGGCTGGATGAGCGGCACAAGGGCCATGTAGCTGTATGCACAGACGGCGATGGCACCCATGAGGTTAGGGGCGAGCTTCGACGAGAGGAAGATGGCCGTTGGACCGTCGGCACCACCGATAATGGCAATGCCTGCCGCCTGGTTAGGCTCGAAGCCGATAGCCAGGGCGAACATATATGCACCGAAAATGCCGAACTGTGCTGCGGCACCGATAAGCACCAGCTTTGGATTGGCCAAGAGGGCCGTGAAATCGGTCATAGCTCCGATGCCGAGGAAGATGAGAGGTGGATACCAGCCCTGACGAACGCCTTGATAGAAGATGTTCAGTACAGAGTTGTCTTCGTAGAGACCAATCTCCAAGCCTGCATCGGCGCGGAAGGGAATGTTGCCGAGGATGATGCCCAAACCGATGGGCACAAGCAACAGCGGCTCGAAGTCCTTCTTGATGGCCAAGTAGATAAAGATGGCTCCTACCACAATCATGATGAGGTTGCCTGCCGTAGCGTTAGCAAAGCCAGTATAGGTCAGGAACTCATTGAAGTTTTCAGCGATGAATTGCCACATATTTTTTTGCCTCTTAAGTTAGGGGGCTTTGTTAAGCGATGGTGAGCAGCACAGTACCCTCCATGACTGTGTCGCCTTTATTTACTAAAATGGAAGTCACTTGTCCGGTAGTCTCGGCCTCGATGTTGTTCTGCATCTTCATGGCTTCGAGAACGAGCAGGGGTTCACCCACGCTGACCTGCTGGCCGACAGCCACTTTTACCTCAGTGATGGTACCAGGCAGAGGTGCCTTGATGGGAGAACCTGCACCAGCGGGGGCAGCAGGAGTTGCTTGGACTTTTGGAGCCGGGGATGGGGTGGCCGGTGCTGCTGTTGCCCCCTCGGGAGCATTAGGGGTAGCTACGGTCCTTCTGATAGCAGCCAGTTCGGGATGCTTGGCTGCATTAATTGGCTTCTGCATCTCAATCTCGAAGGGGATGCCGTTGACGTTTACTTTGGCAATCTTGCCTTCTACTTCGGTAATCTCTACTTCGTAGTCGACGCCTTGTACTTTATACTCGTATTTTTTCATTTGTTTTCGCTATTACGTTATTATAATATTCGTTATTATGAGTCCCTCTATTGTAATTGTTGTGCAGTGGGAATTGTTGGCGCATTGTGATTGGTGGGGATGAACGGATCATGCAGATGGGTCATCTGGCTGTACTCATCGTCCCAGCCGGTATCTTTCGGCTTGATGGTAATAACACCGCTTTCCACGTCGTGTATGTCGTCTTCGTACTGGCGTAAGGCCAAGCCGATGACAGCCATGTAGATCTCCATGTCGCGTCCTCGCTTGTCGAAGCCCTCCTTGAGCACGTTGCTGGTTGCATGAGCAACTTCGACGGTCTTCTCCACGGTTTTCGTAATAGGTTTGATGGGTTGCTTGTTGGCAACTTTCTTGGCTGTCTCCATGTGACGCATGACCATGCCGAAGAGGGTGAAGAATATCCAGAGCGTTGCCAGGCAGGTGAAGACAATACCCATAGCCATGATAGCCATAGCGAAACCGTGCGGGTCTTCGCGTTTGAACTTATCTATCTTTGTTTCCGATGCCTCAATGAAGTTTTCGATGCCAGGTGTAACGCTATCAGGGGCTTTCACGCTCCAGCGTCCGTTGATCAACGCGAATGACTGATCGGCAGCGAGGGCAGGTACGCTGACCGAGTCAATGAGTTCTACACCGTTGCCGTTGTAAAGGGCAATCCATACGGGTTGCGAGATGGGGATCTCGACAGAGAGATGCAGCTTACCCTCGGCGGGGTTCGAGTTGCAGAAGAGCAGCAGATGCTTGCGGGCACCCATGGCTGTGCGGTCGTCACCCGAAGGGATGATGCTCATCATTTTGATGCGTTCAGGAGCAGAGAGGTTCTCATCGAGTACACGACGGTCGGTGGCGATGAACATGCCGCGCACGTTGTAGGTCGTGAATGACGTGTTCTCCAGCTCAATCCATGCCTCGCGGCATCCGAACTCATCCTGAATGCTGGCGGTGTTGTTGGTGAGCACCTCGTTGATGCGGATGTTCTTGGCACCCTGGGCGAAGAGCATCTGTGACGAGGCGAGCAGCAAGCCGCCAAGCAGGAGTCTTAAGTTGTTCATTTGTTGTTATTGATTGTACGTGTATAATTTAATGGCAGGTCGTTATCCGCAGAAGAAGAGCACGACGATTTGTGCGGTGAAGATACGAAGGAACATCGATAGTGGATAGACCGTTGAATATCCCAGCGCGGGTGCTTCTTTCGAGCAGATGCTGTTGGCGTAGGCCAGTGCAGGCGGGTCGGTATAGGTGCCCGCAATCATACCTGCAATGGTAAAGTAGTTGAACTTGAACCTGACGCGGGCGATGGGGCCTATTATTAATATAGGTATAATGGTGATGAGGAAACCCGTGAGCACATAGAGTAAGCCGTCGCCCTCGACCACGGTTGAGAAGAACGAGGCTCCCGCCTTGATGCCCACCGAGGCGAGGAACAGTACGAGACCTATCTCGCGCAGCATCATGTTGGCTGAGGTTGTAGTGTAGGTCACAAGGTGAATCTTGTAGCCATAGCGGCCAATGAGGATGGCGATGATCAGCGGTCCTCCAGCCAAGCCGAGCTTCACGGGAACGGGCATCCCTGGGATGGCGATGGGCAGCGAACCGAAGATGAGACCGAGGAAGATGCCCACGAAGATGGTGGCGATGTTGGGCGCATCAAGGCGTTTAACGGAGTTGCCCATCTTATTGGCCACGCGGTCAACAGCATCTTCAGGACCTACAACCATGATCTTGTCGCCTACCTGCAGGGGAAGACCTGCTGATGCGAAGAGATCCATACCGTGGCGGGTCACACGAGTGACGTTCACACCATGTACGCTTGAGAAGTGCATGGAGGAGAGCGTCTTGCCGTTGATCTCGGGATTAGTAATGAGTATGCGCTTCGAAACAAGCGGCTGGTCTTGCTGCTCGAAGTCGATGTCGAGCTTGGGGCCGATGAAAGCCATGATGGCTTCTTGGTCGGCTTCGGCACATACTACCAGCATCTGGTCGCCCACATGGAACAAGGTGTTGCGGTTAGGGATGCAGAGTTCGCCTTCGTGCACAAGGCGAGATACCACGAAGTCGCGGTTCAGGAAATCATGTACCTGCAGTAATGTCTTACCTTCGAGGTATTTGTTTGTCACCTCAAGGTGCATCTTGTATGGTTTCTTGTTGGCTGCGGTCTCCTCCATTGCCTTCAGGCGTGCCTCTTCTTTTTCCAGTTTCACTTTGCACAGATAGCGCACGAGGATGGTAGCTCCGATGATGCCTAAGACACCCAGCGGGTAGGCACAGGCATAGGCGGAAGCAATCTGAGGTGCGCCATTGGGGAATACCGATGTAAGGGCCTCGTTGGCAGCACCAAGTCCGGGGGTGTTAGTTACAGCACCATAGAGAGTACCCACCATCATTGGTAGCGCAGTAGCGTCGTTGGTGTCGAAGAAGATGAAGTAACAGGCGAACATTACGACGATGTTCAAGGCGATGGCCGAAGCAGCAAGTCCGTTGAGCTTGATACCTGCCGTGCCGAAGCTCTCGAAGAAGCCAGGGCCTACCTGCATACCAATCATAAAGACAAAAAGAATGAGGCCGAAGTCCTGGACGAACGTGAGGATGGGCGTGGGGGCTGTGAAGCCGATATGTCCGGCCACGATGCCGGCAAACAGTACGAAGGTGACACCCAGAGAGATGCCACCTACCTTGATTTTACCCAGATAGACGCCGACGGCGATGACCACAGCGTAGAGCAACGCGATGTGGGCGACGCTGTCGGTGTCCTGGAAGAGATTAACGAGCCAATCCATTTTTTTATTTCGATATCTCGATGATTCGTTATTTCGATTACTTGCTCAAGGCTGCAATCGACTCCTTCAGTGTCTGGATCTTCTCCTCGGCATCGGCCTGCTTCTTGCGCTCCATAGCCACGACAGCCTCAGGGGCGTTCTGTACGAAGCGCTCGTTGCTGAGCTTCTTCTTCACCGAATTGAGGAAACCTTCGAGGTGCTCAATCTGGGCCTCCATCTTCTTGATCTCCTCATCGGCATTGATGAGCGAGCCAAGGGGTACGGCAAACTCGTCGGTACCCACCATGAAGGCCGAGGCAGTAGCATCCTTCTGCTCCACCACATGGATGGCCGAGAGGTTGGCCATCTTCTCGATAACGGCATTGTAAGCCTCAAATTTATTGATAGTTACAGCCTGTAGCTCGAGTTTTTCCTTGGTAGCTATGTTCTTCGTTGAGCGTACGTTACGCACACCAGCCACAATCAGCTTCACCTGCTCCACGTCGGCGATGAGCTTCTCGCCCTCTGCAGTCAGACCTTCGAGCACAAGCGGTGAACGCATGATGCTCTCGCCAGACTTGCGGTCGTAGAGTGCCTGCCACAGCTCCTCGGTGATGAAGGGCATGAAGGGGTGGAGCATCTTCAGCAGCAACTCGAAGAAGCGCAAGGTGGCGTCGTAGGTCTCGCGGTCGATGGGCTGCTGGTAGGCGGGCTTCACCATCTCAAGATACCATGAGGAGAACTCGTCCCAGAACAGCTTATAGACGGTCATCAGGGCGTCGCTGATGCGGTACTTCGAGAAATGGTCCTGCATCTCGGCGTTGGCCTGGCGTAGCTTGGCATCCATCCAGGCGATGGCGGTCTTGTTGGCGGCAGAACCGTCAACCACACTGTCGGCCACCTGCCAGCCCTTGACCAGGCGGAAGGCGTTCCATATCTTGTTGTTGAAGTTGCGGCCCTGCTCGCAGAGAGCCTCGTCGAAGAGAATGTCGTTGCCGGCAGGGGCAGAGAGCATCATGCCCATGCGTACGCCGTCGGCACCGAACTTCTCGATGAGCTCGATGGGGTCGGGGCTGTTGCCGAGCGACTTTGACATCTTGCGGCCCAGCTTGTCGCGCACGATACCTGTGAAATAGACGTTCTTGAAGGGGAACTTGCCCATGTACTCCTCACCAGCCATAATCATGCGGGCTACCCAGAAGAAGATAATGTCTGGAGCCGTCACCAGGTCTGAGGTGGGGTAGTAGTACTTGATCTCTTCGTTGCCGGGGTTGTTGATACCGTCGAACAGCGAGATGGGCCACAGCCAGCTGGAGAACCAAGTGTCGAGTGCGTCCTCATCCTGACGCAAGTCAGAGAGCTGGAGATTGGCGTTGCCGCTCTCCTTGCGGGCCAGTTCGAGGGCTTTCTCGGCTGTCTCGGCGACGACGAATTTTTCCTCGGCGACAGAATCGCCGGGCACACTGGCGTAGTAGTAAGCGGGAATGCGGTGGCCCCACCACAGCTGACGGCTGATGCACCAGTCCTGGATGTTCTCTAACCAGTTCTTATAGGTGTTGACGTACTTCTGGGGGTAGAAGTGCATCTCGCCCTCCATGACGGGCTTGAGGGCTATTTCGGCAAAGTGCTGCATCTTCAGGAACCACTGCAGCGAAAGGCGTGGCTCGATGGCCGTGTCAGGGTTGCGCTCTGAGTAGCCCACCTTGTTGGTGTAGTCCTCAATTTTCTCCATCAGACCGGCGGCCTCGAGATCCTTAGCTATCTGCTTGCGGCAGTCCATGCGATCCATGCCGACGTAGATGGGCGACTGGTCGCTGATGGTGCCGTCGGCATTGAAAATGTCGATGGTCTCCAGGTTGTGGGTCTTGCCCAGCATGTAGTCGTTGGTGTCGTGGGCGGGCGTCACCTTCAAGCAACCAGTACCGAACTCGATATCGACGTAGCGGTCCTCGATGACGGGGATGACGCGGTTCACCAGCGGAACGATGACCTTCTTGCCCTTCAGCCACTGGTTCTTCGGGTCCTTGGGGTTGATACACATGGCCGTATCGCCCATGATGGTCTCGGGACGCGTGGTGGCCACCACGGCGTAGTAGCCGCGCTCGTCCTTGTGGACGACGTTGCCCTCTCCACTGACAGAATCAGTGGACACAAGACCGTCAACGTAGTACTTCAGATGGTAGAGGTGGCTCTTCTCCTCACGGTAGATGACCTCCTCGGTAGAGAGGGCGGTGAGGGCCTTGGGGTCCCAGTTCACCATGCGCAGGCCACGGTAGATGTAGCCCTTGTTATAGAGGTCCACGAAGACTTTGATGACGCTCTCCGAGCGCTTCTCGTCCATCGTGAATGCCGTGCGGTCCCAGTCGCACGAGGCACCAATACGGCGTAGTTGCTTCAGGATGATGCCACCGTGCTCGTCGGTCCAGTCCCATGCGTGCTTCAGAAACTCGTCGCGCGTCAGGTCGTGCTTCTTGATGCCCTGCTCGGCCAGCTTCTTCACCACCTTAGCCTCCGTAGCGATGGAGGCATGGTCGGTGCCAGGCACCCAGCAGGCGTTCTTTCCTTCCATGCGGGCGCGGCGCACCAGGATGTCCTGTATCGTGTTGTTAAGCATGTGGCCCATGTGGAGCACACCCGTCACGTTTGGGGGAGGAATGACGATGGTGTAGGGCTCGCGGCCGTCAGGCTTCGAGCTGAATAACTTGTTGTCTACCCAGTACTGATACCATTTACCTTCGACCTCTTTAGGGTCGTACTTGCTTGCAATTTCCATACCTATTTTATAATATGCTTTCTCTTTTGGGGTGCAAAGGTACAAAGAAAAATCGATTTCGCAAAAGATGAGTGTTGTAATATGAGTTAAACGCTGTTAAAACGAAAAAATACTCGCTGTCGATGACAAATGACAGATGACAGTTTTTCTCAAATTCCAAAAACTGTCATCTGTCATAACTGTCATTTGTCATAGGCGTTGGAATGACAGTTCTCACTTTCGCTAAGATTACGGCAGACTGGCAGTTTGAACCGTTCTCGCTGAAAGCGTGCCCAATAAAGTCGTGAAATTTTTGGTGATTCAAAAATATTATTGTACCTTTGCATAAAAATAGGAATGACAATGCATACACGCGAAGAACAAATGAAGGCTTTCGGACGGCTGCTCGATGTGCTCGATCAGTTGCGCGAGAAATGTCCGTGGGACAAGAAGCAGACGCCAGAGTCGCTCCGCCCCAACACGATAGAAGAGACCTATGAGCTGTGCGATGCTATCAGCCGGGCTGACACGCATGACATGATGAAGGAGCTTGGCGACGTGCTGATGCATGTTTGCTTTTACGCAAGGATTGGTGCCGAACAGGGGGAGTTCGATATTGCTGACGTGCTGAACACCGAGACAGACAAGCTTATCTTCCGTCATCCGCACATCTACCATCCGAGTCAAGTGGGCGCAGAATACCCGAAGCCGCTTCCGTACGGAGAAACCACAGAACAACGTGAGTTCTCACAGGTTCGTACTGCCGATCAGGTGCTTCAGAACTGGGAGCAGATCAAACTGAAGGAGAAGGACGGCAACAAGACGGTGCTTTCGGGTGTGCCTGCCGCCCTGCCAAGCGTAATAAAAGCCTACCGCATACAGGATAAGGCCCGTAACGTGGGGTTCGACTGGGAGAAGAAGGAGGACGTATGGGCAAAGGTGCGCGAGGAGATGGGCGAATTGGAAGCCGAGTTGGCAAAAACATTGCCCGACAATCCTTCCGATGAGGAGAAACAATCGCTGAGAAGCCTGCAGGAAAACGAGTTGGGTGACTTCTTGTTCTCCGTGATCAATGCTGCACGGCTATACAAGCTGAATCCAGACAATGCTCTTGAGAAGACCAATGCCAAGTTCATCCGCCGCTTCAACTACATCGAGCAGCACAGCATTCGTGCCGGCAAACCACTCACCGAGATGACGCTCGAAGAGATGGATTCGCTATGGAATGAAGCAAAACAACAGGAAAACAAATGAAAACTATCATCACCATGACTATGAATAAATCTTTCCTAACACTTTTCGTCATGATATTCCTGACCGCACTTGTGGCCAGCTGTGACTTTTTCAGGAAAGGCGATCCTGTAGGCTCAATATCTGAGGTGGATGCCGATGCCCAGTACCGTGACTCAACTATCTATGGCGCTTGTGGAAAGGCCACGTCAATGAACAGTTTGCAACTTATTACCGATACTGGCGATACGCTCGTTCTGTCGTTGGTGAATGCCCAAGAAGCCGGTATGGTGCTTGGAGGCATCAAGGCGGGAGAACGCATGGCCGTCGTGGCTAATTCCGACTCGACCGAGGCAGTTCAGGTAATCAACATTACGGCGTTGCTCGGCGACTGGGTGATGGAAGACCCAATTGACGGAAGCGGTGAGGTTGGTATCAGTATCAAAGACGGTGGTGTGGCTGAGAGTATCAACCACACCACTATTCAATACCAGTCGTGGCGATTGCTGAATGGCGAACTTGAGATTACCAACACGCGCGATGATGGAGTAGATTTTGAAGAGACTTATCGCTATAAGCTGCTGTATTTAGGTCCGGATTCATTGGTTTTCCAGGAAACAGAGAAACCCGTGAACGAGACGCGGGCAGAGGTGTTCGAATATACACGTCAGAAACCGAAGGAGCATTTCGACCCGGGCTTCGAGTTAGAGGATTCGAAGTTTGAAGACTTTGTGTTTTAACTGAAAACAATCCCATTACTCACCACAGATATCTCAGAAACTATCGCGATGGAACCTTTCAGAGTACATATCTTGGGGTGCGGAAGCGCCCTTCCCACGTTACGACACTTTCCTTCCATGCAGGTCGTTGAGTGCAGGGGAAAACTGTTTATGGTGGACTGTGGCGAGGGTGCACAGCTTCAGATGCGGCGTTCAGGGCTGTCGTTCAACAAGTTAGGCCACGTCTTCATCTCTCATATTCATGGTGACCACTGCTTCGGACTTATCGGTCTTATCAGCACTTTCGGACTCTTGGGACGAACGGCCACGCTTCATATCCATGCACCAAAGGAACTGGAATCCATGCTGAAGGCTCAGCTCGACATGTTCTTCAACTATGACATTGGTTACGAGGTCGAGTTTCATCCCGTTGACACCACCGTTCAGGAGATTGTCTACGACGACCGTTCGCTTACTGTAGAAACCATTCCCCTTGAGCATCGCATGCCTTGCTGCGGCTATCTCTTTCGTGAGAAACCAGGCCTGCCCCATATCTGTCGCGACATGATCGACTGCTACGAGATCCCTGTCTCGCAAATTGGCAATATCAAGGCAGGCAAAGACTATGAGTTGCCTGACGGCACCGTTGTGCCCAACCATCGGTTAGTCAAACCAGCCGACAAGCCCCGTTCCTATGCTTACTGCTCAGACACACGCTACATGCCCAAACTCCACAAGCTAATCAAAGGCGTTGATACCCTCTATCACGAGACTACCTATGCCGATGACAATGCGGTGATGGCTGAGAAATACTATCATAGCACAGCGCGACAGGCAGCTATGGTCGCCCGTGATGCAGGAGCAGGCAAGTTGTTGTTGGGCCACTACAGTTCGCGGTATAATGATGAACAAATGTTGCTGAATGAGGCTCGGGAAGTGTTCGCAGACAGCTTTCTGACCGATGAAATGCATGTTTTTGACGTGTGATGATATTTTTTTTGCATAAACATTTGGCTGTCTCAGTTTTTTTTTCTAACTTTGCCCCAAATAAATAATTAGCTTATGCAAAGAAGACTACTGATTTTGACCTCGGCACTGATGCTTAGCATCGGAACCTTTGCCGCTGCACCGATGTTTTCGGAGATGGGCGTTGCCGAAATGGTAGAACCTGAGCGCACTATAACTCTCAATGTCGAGGGCAAGAGCGTAATGGTGTCGGGAGCCGCCGGAATGACCCTCGAAGTGGTTTCGGTCACGGGTAGGAATGTGGCTTCCATTAAGATTGATAGCCCTGCTCAGCGTGTCGAACTTAATCTGCCTAAAGGTTGTTACATTCTGAAAATAGGCAAGGTGGTGAGGAAGATCACCGTGCGATAGCTGTTTTCTCGCCTTTTCTCGTGCTCCTTCTCGCTGTGATGATAATCAGCGGGTGTGGCAACGGTCAAGATGCGAACTCCCTTTCAGAGCAAAGGGAACGTCAATATGCCCTGAACTCTCAGCTTGTGAGCGAGAGTTTGGGACATTTTGTTTCTAAAGACAAAGATTCGCTTTTGGCCGACCGTGATTTACGTAGCTATTATTCTGACTCCACCCATGTCCGTATTTGGACACCTGAACTGTTCCCTACCCAGCAAGCCGACTCGTTGCTGCGTGTTTTGGAACGTGCAATCATTCGTGCAGGATTTTCGACTAAATCATTCGGACTGAACAAGATACGCGAAGACATCGACAGTCTTAAGTCTGTCTGTATCGATTCCCTCCAGCCTTCTCATATCGAGCGTCTCGCACGCCTAGAATATCTGCTTTCGAAAGCCTATCTGCGTTATACCCGTGGACAGCGCTTCGGTTTTGTGGATAATCCAGAGAAACGATTGAACAGGGCTCAGGAGGCTTGTGTGGCAAGTGACCAGCATATTCAGGTTCCGTCGGCAGACCTTGCTGCTCAGTCATTGCAGGAGGCAGCAAACGGCAATGCTGTGGACTGTCTCCTCAAGTGTGAACCCACCTCTGACCTTTATCGCCAGTTAGAGCAGAAACTTGCTGAAACTACTGAATCCACCGCTCGCCAACGCCTTATGGCCAACATGGAGCGCGAGCGTTGGCATCATACTAATCGTCCACGCTCAGAAGAGAAATACGTGCTTGTCAACGTGGCAGCACAGCAGTTGTGGGCCGTTAGCCCAGATACCGTGTTGAAGATGCGTGTGGTCTGTGGGGCACGCCGTACGAAGACCCCACTCATGCAGGGGAGGCTCAATCGCGTCGTTGTAAATCCCTATTGGTACATCCCTGCCAAGCTTGTTCGTGATGAGGTGAGTCCTCATGGAGGCGACTCTGCTTACTTTGCCCGTCACCATTATTTCATCACCAATAGCAAAAACGACACCCTTAATCCTCGCCACGTTACGCGTGAGCAGCTGGCAGCCAACCTCTATCGTGTGACCCAGCATCGAGGTGCTGGCAACGCGTTAGGACGCCTTAAGTTCAATTTCGACAACCCCTATAGCGTCTATCTGCACGACACGAACACCCCCAGCGCCTTCCAGCGTGCCGACAGGGCACTGTCCCACGGTTGCGTGCGCGTTCAGCGCCCTTACGACCTTGCCTGCTTTCTGCTCAATCTCGACGAAGAGGCCGACAAAGAAATGCTCGACAGGCTTCGCGTAGCCATCGGACAGCAGCCGAAGGGCGACAAGGAGAAAGAATGGCTCGAGGAGAACGGTGACAACCCCCAAGCTGTGCTCAACCGCTTCCCCAACAAGGCTGTCAGTCCTTATGTTCCCGTGTACATTATATATTATACGGCATATCCCAACCCTGAGGACAACAAGCTTCAGACCTGGGGCGACCCCTATGGCTACGACGCCCTGTTGCTGAAAGCCATGAAACCCTTCATGTAAAATACAGAGATATAGCTATGACCAATTATAACGACCAACAGCTGAAGGAAATGCTTGCCGACAAGAATCTGCGAAGAAAGGGATTCGAGGCAATGGTCGGCCAATATAGCGAACAGCTTTATTGGCAGGTGCGCCGTATCGTGCTCGTACATGAGGATGCCGACGACGTGCTTCAGAACGCTTTCCTCAAGGCATGGAATGCGCTCGACGGTTTTCACGGCGACTCGAAAATTCACACCTGGCTCACGCGCATAGCCATCAACGAGGCCCTCGACTTTATGCGGAAGAAAAAGAACCGCATTATGCTCTCAGCTGACGACACCGACCTTGGGCTGGCTAACCAGCTGATGGCCGACGACTATTTTAACGGCGACGAGACCCAGGCCCAGCTTCAGGAAGCCATTGCCCAGCTGCCCGACGTTCAACGAACGGTGTTCCAGTTGCGTTACTTCGACGAGATGAAATACAGCGAGATCAGTAAGATTCTCGGCACCTCCGAGGGAGGCCTCAAGGCATCGTATCATATCGCGGTGAAGAAAATCAGCGATTTTTTCCATCAGCACGATTAAACCTATACAGAAGACAATCGTCCAATGTAATGAATATAAAACGGATAAAGAACTAATTATGACAAATGAGGAATTATACATTCGTAACAAGCTGGGGCGTAACGACAACCCGTTCGCCGTTCCTGAAGGATATTTCAGCAAGTTCACGGAGCGCGTGATGCAGCAGATTCCCGACACTCCCGACAACGTTGTCGAAATGCTGGAGAAGAAGCCACGCACGGTGATAATGCGACAGCTCAGGCCTTGGTTCTATGCTGCCGCAAGTGTATGTCTCTTCGTGTTTGGTGCTGCCGTCTACACCCACCTCTCCGATGAGCAGCAGCCCATGCTTTCAGCAGCATCCGAGCAGACTGCCAGTGAAATCTACGTTGACGAGGCTGCCGACTATGCTATGATCGACAACCACGATATCTATCTCTGTCTGATGAACGAATAAAGACTACACAACTATGAAGAAAATCCTTACCATCTTCCTTGTGCTCATGGTGAGCGTCGCTGTGAGTGCGCAGGAACAACCACGCTTCTCTCCTGAGAAGTTTGATGCCGAGCTTCAGCAGTTTATAGTGCAGGAAGCCCATCTCACGCCACAGGAGTCGGCCCGCTTCTTCCCTGTCTATAAAGAGATGCAGCGTAAGCAGCGTGCCATCTACGAACGCATGCGCCAGCTGGGTAAAATCAAGCCCCAGGATGAGGCTGGATGTCAGAAAGCCATTCAGGACCGCGACAATATTGACGTCGAGCTGAAGCGCATTCAGCAGACCTATCATAACAAGTTCCTCGACATACTTCCTGCATCGAAGGTGTATGATGTGATTCAAGCCGAAGACCGTTTCCATCGTCGCATGCTGAAGCGTTGGAGCAAACCCATGAATAGAAAATGATGACTATAATACTTTGTGGTCTCCTCTTGCTTGCCGTTGTGGCAATGGCTTTTATGTACACTCGCTATCGCAAGTCGCGAAGTGCCTATCTTCGCATGAGCATGATGTTGGAGAACCTCAACAGTTACGCTTTCCTCATAGACGACCAGTTTGAAGTCAAGGAAACAAATTATTACGCACTTAACCCTGCTCAGCAGCCAGACGAAAACAGTCCGCGCCTGCTGGGCAATGTGCTTCATTGCAGTACAGCCTGCGAGTCAGGTACCTGCGGGACAGGTCTTGCGTGTAAGCATTGTCCTGTGCGCTTCGTTATCTCGAAGTCGTTTGAACGGAAAGACGATTTCAGCGACCTCGAGGTAAGCATGGAGCTCTCTGACAGCAAGCAGAATGTGTCCGACATCGATGTCAACGTTGGAGGTCGTTACATCTCCGTTGAGGGCCAGCCCTATATGGTCATCAATGTGAAGGATATCACTGAGTCTAAGCGCCTGCTACGCCGATACATCGATCAGAGTCTTGCTCAGGATAGCAATCCAGAGGTACCCAAACTGCTATTTGCCACGCAGAACGTAGGCCGCTTCAACCATCTGCGCGAGAAGCTCAAGGAAGCCTGTCGCGTGATCTATGCCGACTCGGTTGAACAGGTCGTAAGGCGTATTGGCAAAGGCAAGGACTACGGCTATTCTGCCGCCCTTTTCGACGAAACTTTCCTCCATGCTCACGACGTCCTCGACCAGATTAATGAGCACATCGTCATCATCAAGCTTACTACAGATGGTGAGACAGGCATTGAGGGTCGACTTCTGTCAATACCTACGGACATTTCAGACGAAGAGTTGAAGAAGCTTATTTCCCGCCATTTTCAGAAACAATAAGAGCTTACTGCATTAAGCCAAAGAGCTTGCTGCATTAAGCCAAAGAGCTTGCTGCATTAAGCCATAAGAGCTTGTTGCATTAAGCCAAAGAGCTACTGCATTAAGCCATAAGAGCTTGTTGCATTTTCTGTCGACCTATGGCGATGAGTTTTTCCGATTTGTCATAGTCGAAGCCACCATAGCGGCTCATCTGTATGTCAACAAGCACGTCTGGCTTCATCAGCTGGGCCATGAGGATAGAGTTCTGACGAATCATCAGTGAGCTGACTCGCGAGAGCATCGAGTAGTAGTTGAATTCAAGGTTATCGGGTATCAGCTTGTTGAGTATCTGCTGTGACAGCGATTTGCTGTGCTTGCGCTTCTCCACCAACTCATGCTGTATCTCCCACTGCGTCTTATAGTCATGTCCGCTCACATCGACCCCAACCAGAATGTCACCCTCATGACGCACCACACGGTTCATCGGTAAGGGGTTCGTCACGCCACCGTCTATGAGAATCATTCCGTCACGATGCACAGGCTCATAGAACGACGGCAGAGAGATGGAGGCGCGGATGGCGTCGAAGAGACTTCCTTTTCTAAACACGACCTCATGTCCGGCTTTTAGGTCGGTAGCTACGGCGCAATAGGGTATCGGCAGGTCTTCAATCGGCATGTCTGGCACAAACTCCATAATGGCCTCGATGATGCGCGAACCCTTGACTATATGATTAAGGCTCAGCGAGAAGTCGGTCAGCTCAAGCATCTTCTTCCTGTCAACCGTCTTCATCCATTCGCGGAAATCCTCCAGTTTTCCTGCCGCATACACACCTCCGATGAGGGCACCCATAGAGCATCCTGCAATAGAGGTGATACGATAGCCTTGGTTTTCCAGTTCCTCAATAGCTCCGATATGGGCAAGTCCCCTTGCACCACCACTCGACAAAACTAATGCTACGTCTTTTGACATAAAACTAAATACGCAAAAGAAAGTAGGAGGAAAGCTACTTCCTCCTACTTGATTTTTTCTTTCCAAAGAAGTTGAAAAGGCCGGAATAGCTTTTCATCAGCTTCCTGATTAGTAGGAAGGCATCGATGGCCGTAACGGTGTTAGTAACGAGCGTTGCGACATATTCGCCCTTTGTGGCATTCTCCTTTGGGGTAAATAATGAACTCCACATGGAGCCGATTTTCTCGGTATCACGGTCGATTTCATCAGACAAATCCTCCTTGCGCCGACGAATATCCTCAAGCGTGGTGTATGAAGACGGGGTAGGGTACTTCTCTTGCTGCATCATCTTCTTCTCGTTTTCATTAACTCATGAGCAGGCTTGCGAGGAACCTGACGAGAGGTTTCTCGATCCAAGACTTGCGAAAAACAACGAACAATACCAGTATGAGCAGATGAAGCCCCGAGACGAGATAGAAGGCACCCGTAATCCCGATGGAATCGGCTATCCAGTAAGCTGTGCCCATCCAGAAGAACAGCAGTACGGCGATGACAATCAGGAATAGGAGAATAGCCAGGGCCGTTGCCGTGAGTAGGCGAACGACCTTGTCTATCACGTCGAGTTTGATGTACTCCTTCTGAAGGCCCAGGTAGTGCTTCAGCAGTTCAATCAGCTCGGCAATCGTCTCAACGTTCTTATCGCTTGATAACATTACTCTTCTGATGCAGCATCCTGGATGTCGTCAACCAGGTCGCCTACTTCTTTACGGTTGAGCTTGATGTTGTGCTTGCGAAGGAATTCTTCAACTGTATCAGTAATTTTCACGCGGGTGTCACGCCCTTTTTCAGGAGCAACAAGCAGACCGATGGCTGCACCAGCAATGGCACCGCCAAGAAATGCGCCAATATAACCTAAACTTTTCATACTTTTGTTTTTTGTTAGTGAAACATATTGTCTTTACTCGGCAAATATACTGATTTTATCGCATACGAAACAATATTTCATGTCATTTTTTGTTAAATTGCACATAAAATCTTGAATTAACAAAGATTTTGCGTCTTTTTTTCCGTTATTTCATCGATATTTTGTAATTTCGCGGGTGAAAAAGTTTGTCTAAATCATCAAATCAAATTAATAAAGTATTTAAGTTATGAAGAAGTTCATGGTTTTATGCGCAGGATTTTGCCTCGCATTATCTTTCACAAGTTGCAAGTCGAGTGACAGTGCCTACAAGCAGGCTTACGAGAAGGCCAAGTCTCAGGAGGCTGCTCAGCGTGTTGCTACTGAGAACACGGTTACTGAGACTCCAGTGGTTACTCCCGTGCAGACGGTTCCTGCCAATCAGACGACGGTTGTCGACAACTATGACAACGTGGCTGTTCGTCAGGAGCAGGTTACGCTGGTCAGTGGTACTGGTTTGCGTGCCTACAGCGTTGTTGTCGGCTCGTTCTCTGTGATTGCTAATGCCGAAGGTCTTCAGCAGCGTTTGAAGAATGCTGGCTATCCTGCACAGATTGTCAAGAATGAGGATCGCAATATGTATCGTGTGGTTGCTACAACCTGCGACAACAAGGGTGAGGCTGTTCGCAGCCGTGATGCCCTGCGTGGTACCGAACTCAATCCTCAGGGCGACGCTTGGCTGCTCTCTAAATAAGTAACCATTGGCCCGCATTCTTTCCATTGACTACGGTCGAAAACGAACGGGAATAGCTGTCACTGACCCTCTGCAGATTATTGCAGGCGGGTTGGTGACGGTTGTTACTTCAGAATTGTTCGACTGGTTGAAAGCCTATGTTTCGCGTGAGGAGGTAGAAAGGATTGTTATCGGCAAACCGATGCAAACCAATGGTATGCCGAGCGAGAACCTCCCCCGTGTGGAACAGTTTGTCAATCGCTGGCGAAGGGCAATGCCTTCCATTCCCATTGAGTATTATGACGAGCGCTTCACTTCGGTACTTGCCCACCAGACGATGCTTGATGCAGGGTTGAAGAAAAAAGCCCGTCAGAATAAGGCTCTTGTCGACGAGATTAGCGCCACCATCATTCTCAAGGATTATTTGGAGGCTCGACGAATGAAGTGATTCTTTTCAAACAAACGCATTATGATCTTACCTATTTATATATATGGTCAGCCTGTGCTTCGCAAAGTTGCCGAAGACATCACGCCTGACTATCCTGACCTGAAGCAACTGATTGCCAACATGTGGGAGACGCTGGCCGAGTCTGAAGGCATTGGCTTGGCTGCCCCACAGATAGGACAAGCCATCCGTCTGTCTGTCATCGACCTCGATGTGCTAAGTGAGGATATGCCTGAGTACAAGGGTTTCAAGCAGGTCTTCATTAATCCTCATATCATCGAATTCGATGATTCTAAGACCGATACTTCAGAAGAAGGATGCCTGTCGCTGCCTGCCATCCATGAGAAGGTCGTTCGTCCCACGCGCATACATGTGAAGTGGATGGATGAGAGTTTTACGCCTCACGACGAATGGGTCGAGGGCTATCTTGCTCGTGTGATGCAGCATGAGTTCGACCATCTTGACGGTCACATGTTCATTGACCATATCTCGCCCTTGCGTCGTCAGCTCATCAAGAACAAGCTGAAGGCGTTGACTCAGGGACGCTATCGCTGCGGCTACAGGACAAAGCCGGTGAAAAGGTGAAAAATTGAAAAGGTGAAAAGAAAACTGGTGAAAAGAAGAATGTGAAAGGGATAAAAGGTAAAGGGGTAAAAAGTTAAAAGAATGAATGACTGGGATTACATAAGGTGCCTTGGAGGTAAGAGGCCGACAGGTCTTTCGCCTTTTTACCTGTTTGCCTTTTTCCTATTCTACTTTTTACCTTCACATGCCCAGTTCAATACAGAGCGTTTGATGACCGTCGGTCGTTCGGCATTGTATTATGAGGACTATGTCCTCTCCATCCAGTATTTCAATCAGGCCATCTCTGCCAAACCCTATCTCTATGAACCTTGGTTCTTCCGTGCTATAGCCAAGTATTACCTGGATGACTTCCCAGGTGCCGAGCGCGACTGTTCTGAGGCCATCCAGCGCAATCCCTACGTGGTGAACCTCTACGAGCTTCGCGGCCTTTGTCGCATACAGCAGAAGATGTATGCCGAGGCGGCCAACGACTATAGCCGTGCCCTTCGCTATGATCCTGAGAACCGCAACTTGTGGCACAATCGCGTGCTTTGCCGACTGCGCAACGAGGATTTCGATACGGCGTTGAGCGAGCTGGACACCATTATAGGTCGATGGAGCAAACACGCTCCTGCATACGCTATGCAGGCCGATGCCCATATGCAGCTGAAAGACACTACAAAGGCCATCGGCTCATTGGAGAGGAGCCTTGAGATTGATCCCTATGACGGTCATACCTGGGCGGCACGAAGCATTATCAGCCTTTCGCGCGAGGAATGGAGCGATGCCGAGGGCTTCCTGGACAAGGCCATCCACCTTCTGCCTAAGAACGGCAGCTGCTATATCAACAGGGCTCTGGCTCGCTATAACCAGAATAACCTTCGTGGTGCTATGGCCGACTATGATACGGCGCTTGACCTGGAACCCAACAACTTCCTGGGGCATTACAACCGTGGATTGCTGCGCTCGCAGGTAGGCGACGACAACAGGGCCATTACCGACTTCGACTTTGTGCTGAACCTGGAACCAGACAACCTGCTTGCACTCTACAACCGCGCCGTGCTGCTCGACAAGACTGGTGACCTGAAGGGAGCCATCCGCGACTATTCGAAGGTTATTGGTGAGTATCCCAACTTCTGGACGGGTCTTGAGGCGCGTGCTTCCTGCTATCGGCGGTTGGGCATGAACCGACAGGCAGAGGCCGACGAGAATACCGTTTATCGGGCTCGTCTGATGAAGCATTTCTATGGCACCCAGCCGAAGATGAACAATAAGCAGATGCGCAAACGCAGCGATGAGGATCTGGAGAAGTACAACCAGCTGGTCGTTGCCGACGAGCAGGAACTGGAGCACGAATACAAGAACGACTACCGTGGAAAGGTGCAGCACCATAAGGTCGAGATGGAACTGCAGCCGATGTTTGGCCTCTCGTTCGAGTCGCACCATAGCGATGTGAAGTCGTATATAGCCTTCGACCATGATGTCGATGCGTTAAACCAGCAGTTACGCGCGCGAACCATATTTATTAATAATAACCACTCCACGCTTAGCGACCAGCAGTCATCGGCCTATTTCAACTATATCGACTCGCTGAGCAACGGCATTGCCCAGTCACGACAGACGTCAGATGCCGTTCAGATGCTGTTGCTGCGCGCTGTTGCATATACCGCCATACAGAATTTTGAGAGTGCCATCGACGATCTGTCGACATATCTTCAGATTGACTCCGTGTCAGTTCCGGCCTTGTGGCAGCGTGCCTTCTGCCAGTCGAAGATCAACCAGTTCCTCTCGGCAACCAACGGTGATGGAGGCCAGCTTGCTGGCGAGAGTTCCAGCATCGACCTGAAGACGGCCAACGTGCTGGCAGACCTGAACCACGCATTGCAGCTTGCACCTCAGAATGCGTACCTTCTCTATGACCGCGCCAATGTCTATGCGCAGCGTAAGGAATACAAGCGTGCCATCGACGACTATTCGGCAGCCATCGCCATCGATTCCCATCTGGCCGAGGCCTACTTCAACCGTGGGCTTTGCTATGTCTATGACAAGCAGGAGTCAGTGGGCATACTCGACCTGAGCAAGGCTGGTGAGTTGGGTCTTTATCAAGCATATAGCATCATTAAGAAATACAGGAAATAGAATATGACGAACGAAAACTTATTGTGGAACAAGATACTGGCTGTCGTGCTGAAGATGCCAGGAGTGAAGGTCAACCGCGTGGCATTCCTTACGAATGCGCTACGACCCTATTGTACTGAACAGAAACTGGCAATGCTCGGCAGCGTGCGTCCCTACACGATAGCATCGGATGCCGACATCGACCGTGCTGCCAAGACCTGTATCAACCGCCATACCGCTTTGGCTACGACTGCCTCGACCATTGCCGGATTGCCTGGAGGATTGGCAATGGCTGCTACTATTCCTGGCGATCTCTCGCAGTACTACTTCCATGTGTTCGTGCTTTCGCAGAAAATGGCCTATCTCTATGGCTTCCCAGATTTCTGCGACGAGAACGACGAGTTGAGCGATTCTGCCAGCGACCTGCTTACTATATTCATGGGTTCGATGATGGGTGCAAGCGTGGCCGATCAGGGCATCAGCGAGCTGGCAAAAGGCGTTGCCAAGTCGGCTGTCGGTCGTCTGCCTCGCGTTGCCATCACTAAGGCCGCCGTTTTTCCTATAGCCTCGAAGGTTGCGCGGATGATTGGCTTGAAACTGTCGAAGGATAGCTTTGCACGCGGACTTGGTAAGTTTCTGCCCGTTGCCGGCGGCCTGTTCTCTGGCAGTATGACGCTCTTCACGTTCAGACCTGGTGCCCTTCGTCTTCAGAAAAGGCTAAAGGCTCAGAAGATGCATTTCGATGATGGTGACATCGATGCGCTGGAATACTCGAACATCAAGGCATCGTTTATCAAGGCAGAATTGTCTGAGAAAGACCCTGTTTCAAAGGAACTGGCTGTCTTGCAGGCAGTTGTCAATATGGCCAACATCAACGGCGCTGTCTCTGATGCGCGCTATAAGGTGGTGGAGGAAAAGGTGGCCAATGCCAATATCAAAGAAGAGCAGATGCTCGATTTGCTGAGCAATGTGGGTACTGCCAGTCATAGCAACTCCATTTTCAGCTACGAGCTCGACTACGAGCTGTTAGGTTGCGACCCTGACTATGCCGAGGATGCCCTTCGCAGCATGATTAAAGTCATGTGTGCCGATGGCCAGCAGCCCACTATGGCCGAACAAATGTATCTGACAATGACGGCTAAGACCATCGGCATCAGCAAGGAGCGTCTGAACGAGCTCCGTTCAGAAGTTGTAGCTGAAGCCCAGTGATGAGTACTCCTTGAACTGCCAGTACCCCAGCTTGTCGTCGCAGTTGTTCGAGTCGTCAAAGCGTGGGAACAGGAACAAGTTGGCTGAGATGTATTTCGACACGCGCAGTGCGAACGTGTTTTCCCATTCAATCTCTGCGCGTTTGTAGCTAGTGAACGCATACAGGCGCGACTTCCAGGTAACCACGTCGTTCATCTTCCACTCCACGTTGGCCGTGAGCTGCGAACCGAAGTCGGTCAGCGAGTGTTCGTGAGTGGGCACGTCGATGCCGAAGCTCTTGGCCAGGTCGCTGCGATCCACGTAACGGTAGTTTACGGCCAGGGGCGATATGTTGACCGAGCCCGTCAGCTTCTTTTTGAACCATTCTATCTTGTAATCCATACCAATACCTACGTTCAAGTTGAAGGGCGACATGAAGTCTGAGAACACGTTCTCTTTGTTGGCCTTCAAACCTTGGGTGAACTGCGTGTATGCTAGCAATTGTATGGTGTAGTACCATTTGTTGGCTGCCTGAAGTCCCACTTTGCTGGTAAGACGTATCAGGTCTTCGTTCGTCTTGAACTTATGGATGGTGTCTGAGGGCGATGTCTGGAATCCCAGCTTCATCTCCAGCTTGTTGTCCCACTTCCATTTCGACTTGTTGTCGTAGTTGGCTTCGAGCGTCAGGCTTCCTACTGCCGAGTAGTTGTCCTCGCCGCCCTTGTACCAGTTGCCCGACACATAGTTCTGCATGAACTGCAGGTAGCCGTCGCCCTTGTACTTCCAGAAGTTTGGCTTCTCAACGGTCACTTCTACTGGGTCGGCTTCTGGCTCAGCTTGCTGGGGTAGGGGAGCCGCCTCTTCGGTAAGCTTCTTTTCCTGTACGATGGGTTGTGCCATCACGTCCTGGCGCAGAGAGCCTGACTGTTGCTGTTCAGATTCCGTTACCTGAACAAGGTCTGGCCGATTCAGGTAGACGTGCATCAATGCCTGCTCTACCTCGCTGTTGACCGCATCGGCATCTGTCTGATTGATAGTCAACTGGTTAGCTGCCACCGAATGGTAGAAGGTCAATGGCGTGAACAGGCGATATAAAACACCGTTGATTGAGTCGCTTGGCTGTGCGGCGTGTGTACTGAGTACTGGAAAAGCCGCTAAACAAATTAAAAATTTCTTCATATTGTGTGCAAAGATAGTAAAAAATAAAATTTTATTTGTAATTTTGCACCTTGAATTTTAAGAATTAAGTAAAAAATAAGAATAATGAACAGAGACACACTCATCGGATTTGTGCTTATTGGCCTCGTTCTCGTTGGTTTCGCGTGGTGGAATCAGCCGTCACAAGAGCAGTTGGATGCTTACCAGCGTCAGCAGGACAGCATTGCTGCCGTTCAGAAGGAGGCCGAAATGGCACGTATTGCCGAAGCCGAACAAAAGAAAGCCGCTGCCGAAGCTGCTGCCGAAGGCGACTCTACCGCCCTCTTTTTCTCGGCTCTTAACGGCACCAGCCAGCCTGTGGTGCTGAAGAACGACCAAGTGGAGCTGACTTTCGACACGAAAGGCGGCACCCTTACAAAGGCTGTTTTGAAGAATTTTACCGACCGTGAAGGCCATCAGGGCGTTACTCTCTTTGAAGGTGAAGACCAGCAGATGGGTTTCCTTCTTGCAGGCAAGCAGGATAATATTATCACGCGCGATCTTTATTTCATACCGTCGAATTTGTCCGATTCCACCGTTACTATGACCGCTCAGGCCAATGGTGGCGGCAGCATCGTTCTCGACTATCGCCTCGGCCCTGACCATCTGCTTCATTTCTCTCTCCAGGCAAACGGTATGTCAAATGTCTTTGCTCCCAACTACAAGTCGATGGATGTGGAGTGGAGCGACCATTGCCGTCAGCTGGAGAAGGGCTTCTCGTTCGAGAACCGCTATACGGCCATCTTCTACAAGGAGGCCAACGACGGTAGCACAGACAACCTGAGCGAGACCTCAGACAAGAACGAGAAGGTCGAGCAACCGCTCGACTGGGTGGCTTTCCGCAACCAGTTCTTCAGCGTCGCTCTCATTTCCAAGGACAACTTCGAACAGGATGCCGAGCTGTCGAGCACGCTCAATGAGAAAGGGTCGGGCTATCTGAAGCAGTTCGATGCCAAGCTGAAGACCGCCTTCGACCCTACGGGTGCGAAGCCTTCAGAGTTCGAGATGTATATCGGCCCCAACGACATCCGTCTCATCCAGGATGTTGAGAAGCAAAGCCAGTTTGGCAAGAATCTCGACCTGGAGCAGCTCGTCAACCTGGGTTGGTGGCTCTTCCGCCTCATCAACCGCTGGTTCACGCTCTATGTCTTCGATTGGCTCTCGTCGTTGGGCTTCTCGATGGGTATTGTGCTCATTCTCATTACGTTGCTGCTGAAGGCTATCACCTTCCCGATGGTGAAGAAGAGCTATATGTCGAGCGCCAAGATGCGCGTGCTGAAGCCGAAACTCGAGGAAGCTACCAAGCAATACGACAAGCCCGAAGACCAGATGCAGAAACAACAGGCCATGATGCAGCTGTATTCGCAATATGGCGTGAGCCCGCTGAGCGGCTGCCTGCCTATGCTCATTCAGATGCCCATCTGGATTGCCATGTTCTGGTTTGTTCCCAACGCCATCCAGCTGCGCGGACAGTCGTTCCTCTGGATGGAAGACCTTGCCACCTACGATCCTATCGTGGAGTGGGGAACCCACATCTGGGGCATTGGCGACCATCTCTCGCTCTCCTGTCTGCTGTTCTGCGGCTCCAACATCCTTTATTCTTGGTTCACCATGCGCCAGCAGCGCGACCAGATGGTTGGTCAGCAGGCCGAGCAGATGAAGATGATGCAGTGGATGATGTATCTCATGCCCGTGATGTTCTTCTTCATGTTCAACGACTACAGTTCAGGCCTGAACTTCTACTACTTCGTATCGCTGTTCTTCTCGTCGGTTATCATGTGGACGCTGCGCAAGACTACTAACGACGCAAAGCTGCTGGCCATCCTCGAAGCCCGCTACAAGGAGAACAAGGCTAACCCCAAGAAGCAGAGCGGACTGGCCGCACGCCTTGAAGCTATGCAGAAACAGGCCGAAGAGCTGCAGCGCCAGCGCCAGCAAAGGAAGTAAGGCCCTCTCGGATATGCGTCAAGCGGCATCGTAAACATCAAAAAATGATGTCTGTGAAAAAAAACTTAGACAAAATTTGCAAGTAAGAAAAAAAATGACTAACTTTGCAGCCGCTTAACAAAAAACGCAAGCCGACATGGCTCAGTTGGTAGAGCAACGCATTCGTAATGCGTAGGTCCCCGGTTCGAGTCCGGGTGTCGGCTCAGAACGATGAAAAGGGGTAGAAATACCCCCTTTTCATTTGCCCACTAAGGTACGAACACACGTTGATATTGCGGTAATAGCTCAGTTGGTAGAGCATTGGCTTCCCAAGCCGAGGGTCGCGGGTTCGAGTCCCGTTTACCGCTCAACGTCACATGTTCCCTCATCTTTCATCCCTTTTCCCTCATCCATCATCTTTCTATGAAGATTCTTTTCCTCGTCTATCATGGATTCTCTGAAAGCAGCGGAATCACCAAGAAAATCCGTGCGCAGGTGAAGGGGCTTGAGCAGAACGGCCATGAGGTGCATCTGTGTTATTACGATTTCGATTCTTGCGGCCATAGGTGTCGTTTTGTTGACGGTAAGGTACTTCAGGATTATGGCACTGGTCGATGGGCGGCTCTTCGCCAGCGTCTCAGCTATGGATGTGTGGTTGGTTATTGTCGACGCGAGAAGATAGAACTTGTCTATGCCCGCTGTTTCCAGAATGCCAGCCCCTGGCTCATTAGGTTGTTCAGCCGTTTGCGCCGCATGGGTGTGCGTGCAGTGACCGAGGTGCCTACCTATCCCTACGATCAGGAGTTTGTCGGTTCCAACTATCTTCCAGGGTTGGTGGCTTTGCATGTCGATAAGCTGTTCCGTTGCAGGCTCTATCGCAAGATGGATGCGATGGTCACTTTTTCCGATGCTGAGGAGATCTTCGGTTGTCGTACTATCCGTATCAGCAATGGCGTAGATTTCGATGCAATTCCCCTCCATCGTCATGTTCCTGCACAAGATGCCGACGTGTTGCATCTGATTGCTGTGGCCGAGGTGCACTTCTGGCATGGATTCGACCGTCTGATAGCCGGCATGGGCGAATATGCCTTGCGCCATAGGAGCCTGAGCGACGAAAGGAGCGTCGTTCTGCATATAGTCGGTGGGGTGGCACCTTCTGAGATGCAGGGTTCTAAGAATGCTCCTGGCTTCCTTCCACTGATCGAGAAATATGGTTTGCAGCAATCGGTCGTCTTTCATGGCCAACTCTTTGGCAACCAGTTGGACGATGTGTTCAACCAATGTAGCTTTGCAGTGGGCTCGCTGGGGCGTCACCGTAGCCATATAACGAGCATCAAGACGTTGAAGAACAGGGAATATGCCACTCGCGGCCTGCCTTTCATGTATAGCGAACAGGATAGTGATTTCGACGCCCAACCCTACGTCTTCCACGTTCCTGCCGATGAGTCGCCCGTAGATCTCGACAGTTTACTCCATTTTATCGACTCCCGTCGTTTCCTTCCAGAGGACATTCGTCGTTCCGTAGCCCATCTTTCATGGCGCCAGCAGATGGGGGAAGTAGTTGCAATGCTTGCTACTGAAAGGAACGGTTGAATCCAGCTGTTTGCCGTAATCTTCGAGGCTGTGAGAACGGTTCGCGCACCGAAGCCCCCTTGTCGCTTCATATCTTGTTTCTGATGCAAAGGTACAAAAAAGAGAGATGTTAAAAAAAGGTCTAAAAGGAGTCAACCTCCAGTAGGAAAAAACACCTCGCGAAGCGCCTGAGTACCTACGGAGCGCAAGAAAAGCGGCATAGCCGAGCGTCAAAAAAAATCTGGAATTCTATTTATATTATATATATAATATAAAAATAATCTTTAAGAAAATCTACAACTGTGCGTAATACCTAATGCAACTGTGTAACTGTGTAACTTCGTCACTGTGTCTGTGTCTTTTCCTGAATATGGTTGACTCCTTTTAGGCCTAGTTTATTAACAGTCTGTGGTCGCTTGCTACTGAAAGGACGCAAGAAACCGTGTGTCTTGAAGGGTATAAAAGGAAAAAGCCCCGCTTCACAGCGAGACTTTTCAGGTTACTTAAAACTAAATTAATCAACCATAAACCTTAACCATTAAAAAATCACTTGTTATCTTTAGTGATGCAAAGGTAATATCTTTTTTTGAAATCAAGGTCAAATCTTCATTAAATGTGGTTTAAAAATCGTGATTTAACTATTTTTCAACCAAAAATCACATTTTTTCGACCTAAAATGAAGGGCAAAGAGCAAAAAAACGAAAGATTTGACTTGAATTTGATAAAAAAGCAGTACCTTCGCACAGAATTTAAACTATCCATTTTTGCAGAACCTATGTTCATCATCGTCATTGTCCTGTCTGTCGTAGCTGTTCTCGCCCTGTTTTTCATAGGGCGATGGGCATATTTTCGCGCCTTGCGCATACGAAACCGACTGATGATGGAGCGCGTTTTCACGAATATCGGCCACGAACTGCTGACGCCTCTGACCGTCATCTCGGCATCCATCGAAAGGCTGCGCATGGAGCAACCAGGCCATTCGAAGGACTACACGCTGATGGAACTGAACATAGAGCGCATGGTGAGGCTGCTGCAGCAGATACTCGAGACGAGCAAGTCGCAGACGGGCGAACTGAGGCTGCGCGTTGCCCAAGGCGACGTGATGGAGTATATAGCCAAGACGGCCCTCTGCATCGAACCTTTCGTAGCCAAGCGGGGGTTGCAGCTGAGCGTCCATTGCAACCCACGGTCGATGATGGGATGGATTGACTCTGACAAGCTCGACAAGGTTATCTACAACCTGATGTCGAATGCTGCCAAGTATACCAACAGCCCTGGGCGCGTTGACCTGACCGCCACCACCAACAAGACCTATGACCACGTGATCATCAAGGTGAGCGATACCGGCATAGGCATTCCGCCTGAGAAGATGAAGCGGCTGTTCCAGCGCTTCTATGACGGCGACTACCGCTCGATGAAGACTTTTGGTACGGGGCTCGGCCTCGCCCTGACCCGCGACCTCGTCTATCTGCATGGAGGAACCATCGACTGTGAGAGCGAAGAGGGCAAGGGCACCACGTTTACCGTTACCCTACCCATCAACAAGGAGGCGTTCTCTTCCGCCCAGATCGACGAGAGCCACCAGCTGGTGTTAAGCAGTTCGCCTACGACAATACTCGATGTCGAGGAGCTGTTCCCCGCTGCCGACGAAACGCCAAAGAAACAGTCGGCTACCGTCGACTCTACAGACGATGAGTCCTACAAGATTCTGGTTGTTGAGGACAATGTCGAACTGCTGATGCTCATGCGCACCCTGTTGTGCCAGAAGTACAACGTGTTTACGGCGCATAACGGCGTCGAGGCGCTGGAGGTCATTGCCCGTCAAGACCTTGACCTGGTTATCTCTGACGTAATGATGCCTGAGATGGATGGTAACGAGCTTACAAGGAAGATCAAGTCAGACCCTGACATGAGCCACCTGCCCGTCATCCTCCTTACCGCACGTACACAGGAGGAAGACCGCAGGGAATCGATGCTGGTAGGAGCCGACGACTATATCACTAAGCCGTTCAAGATTGGCGACCTTCAGCTGCGTATTAATAATATGGTGGAGAACAGGAAGCGCATTCGACGCGACTTCATGTCCCAGCCCTTGGATGCGCCGCCACCCGTCACCCAGGAAGAAGAGTTCCTCAAGCGTGCCACCGAATGTGTGCAGGCCCACCTTAGCGACAGCGAGTTCGATCGCGACAGCTTTGCCGTAGAGATGGGGGCGTCCTCTTCCACTTTATATAATAAGTTGCGCGCCATCACAGGTCTTGGCGTCTCGTCCTTCATTCGTGACATTCGCATGAAAGAAGCCTATCGCATGGCCAGTCAACAACCTGGGCTTAGGGTCAGCGACCTTGCCTATAAGGTAGGGTTCAAGGATCCGAAGTACTTTGCGACGTGTTTCAAGAAGGAGTTTGGCGTACAGCCAAGCGAGTTTATCGAACAGTTGCAGCAGGCCAATTAATTAGTAACACACACTGTTGTCTTATGTGTATGACAAGGAGAACCTCACTCTCAATCGTCTTTGCCGTATTTGCATCCCTCGTGACGGCTCAGTCAAAGTGGAATCAGCGCTATCAGCAATATATCGACCAGTACAAGGATATTGCGATTGAGCAGATGATGCGTTGGAAGATACCTGCCAGCATCACGCTGGCACAGGGCGTGCTGGAGTCAGGAGCAGGAAGCAGCGAACTGACGCGGAAGGGTAACAACCATTTCGGAATCAAGTGTCACGGATGGCAGGGGCGAGCCGTCTACCACGACGACGATGCGCGGCAAGAGTGTTTCCGTGCCTACAACTCGGCCTTCGAGTCCTATGAGGACCATTCGCGCTTCCTGGCATCCGGACAGCGCTACAGGAGCCTTTTCAAGCTGAAGACAACTGACTATCGTGGATGGGCAAACGGGCTGAAGGCTGCTGGCTATGCCACCAATCCGCGATATGCCCAGCAGCTCATAGACATCATCCAGCTCTACAAGCTCTATGAGTATGACAAGGCGAAGTCATACGACAAATTTGTTGTTGAGCACTCCAGGGCAGAGTCGTCCTATGCCCAGCCGCTGCATCCTATAAAAATCTATAACAAAAACTACTATATCATTGCTCGTCAGGGAGATACGTTCAGAAAGATAGGCGAAGAGATAAACATATCCTATCGTAAGATTGCCCGCTATAATGAGCGTGACAAGAACTCGCCCATCACTCCAGGAGAGATTATCTGGCTGAAGAAGAAACAGAAAAAAGCACCCAAGGAGTACAAGGGTCGCCTTCATTTCGTACGCTCTGGCGAGTCGATGTATTCCATTGCCCAGAAATACGGAATCAGGCTCAAGTCGCTATACAAAATCAACCATCTGAAACCCGATTATGTGCTTTGTATAGGCGATGAGTTGAAATTGAGGTGAAAAATCGTGGGCTTTTAGCGGTTTTTCCAAAAATAAATCGTATATTTGCACCCAAATAGTGAAATTAACCAAAGTAAAGAAGAACTTTTTTGTCTTTTATGAACGTACTTGAACTGAGTGAACAAGAGATTCTTCGTCGGCAGTCGCTCGACGAACTGCGCCGCATGGGTATCAATCCCTATCCTGCAGCAGAGTATCCCGTAACAGCATGGAGCACAGATATCATCAACGACTTTGTTGACCTGCCCGTCACAGGCAAAGACGAGGATGGCAACGATGTGCGTGAGACGGCCACTCCTGAAAACAGCCGCATGGTGAGCATAGCCGGTCGAATCATGAGCAAGAGCATCATGGGAAAGGCCGCCTTCGCCAAGTTGCAGGACTCCAAGGGGCGCATCCAGGTCTACGTGCAGCGCGACTCCATCTGTCCTGACGAGAATAAGGACCTTTATAATATCGTATTCAAGAAACTCCTTGATTTAGGCGATTTCATCGGCGTTAAGGGATATGTGTTCCGTACGAAGACGGGCGAAATCAGCGTTCACGTGATGGAAATGACTGTGCTGAGCAAGAGCCTGAAGCCCCTGCCCGTCGTGAAGACCGATGCCGATGGTAAGGTCTACGATGCCTTTGACGACCCAGAGCTGCGCTATCGCCAGCGCTATGTCGACCTTGTGGTGAATGCCGGCGTGAAGGACACATTCCTCAAGCGTGCCACCATCATCCGTACCCTTCGCCGCATTCTCGACGAGGCTGGTTATACGGAGGTCGATACACCTATTTTGCAGAATATAGCCGGCGGTGCCTCGGCCCGTCCGTTCATCACCCATTTCAATGCGCTGAATCAGGACATGTACATGCGCATCGCCACCGAGCTCTATCTGAAGCGCCTTATCGTGGGCGGTTTCGAGGGCGTTTACGAGATGGGCAAGAACTTCCGTAACGAGGGAATGGACAAGACCCATAATCCTGAGTTCACCTGCATGGAGCTCTACGTGAGCTATAAAGACCTGCTGTGGGGTATGACCTTTACGGAGAATATGCTGGAGCAAATCTGTACGGCTGTGAACGGCAAGCCTGAGGTGGAGATTGACGGAAAAGTCATTTCGTTCAAGGCTCCCTTCCGCCGCCTGCCCATTCTCGATGCCATCAAGGAGAAGACCGGATTCGACTGCGACGGCAAGACGGAAGACGAGATTCGCGCCTTCTGCAAGGAAAAGGGTATGGAGGTCGACGAGACAATGGGCAAGGGCAAGCTCATCGACGAGCTCTTCGGCGAGTTCTGTGAAGGAACCTTTATCCAGCCGACTTTCATCACCGACTATCCTGTAGAGATGTCGCCCCTCACAAAGATGCACCGCTCGAAGCCTGGCCTCACTGAGCGTTTCGAGCTGATGGTCAATGGTAAGGAGCTGGCGAACGCCTATTCTGAGCTCAACGACCCCATCGACCAGGAGGAGCGCTTCAAGGAGCAGATGCGACTGGCTGCTAAGGGCGACGACGAGGCTATGATTATCGATCAGGACTTCCTCCGCGCCCTGCAATATGGTATGCCTCCCACCTTTGGCATCGGCATCGGCATCGACCGACTGGTAATGGTGCTCACGGGTAAGTTCGCCATCGGCGAGGTGATGCTCTTCCCGCAGATGAAGCCGGAGAAGAAGGCACCACAGAGCAGCATACAGGAGTGGGCCACTATTGGCGTACAGGAGGATTGGGTTTACGTGCTGCGCAAGGCAGGCTTCTACCTTATCCAGGACATCCGCGATGAAAAGGCCCAGGGACTTCAGCAGAAAATCGGTGAAATCGTGAAAAAATTCAAGCTTGACCTGCAGAAACCCAGCGTGGATGAGGTGCAGGGATGGATTGACAAAGCAACAGAGTAATGTGCGGTAGAATTGCCATCATTGGTGGCGGATCATGGGCGACAGCCATTGCCAAGATTGTGGTGCAGCATACGCATCACATGGGTTGGTATATGCGGCGCGACGACCAGATCGAGGAGTTCCGTCGGCTGGGGCATAATCCGACTTATCTGACAAGCGTCCATTTCAATCTCGACGAGATACATTTCGAGAGCGACCTCAACCGTATCGTGCAGCTTTACGATACGCTGGTGTTTGTCATCCCGTCGCCCTACCTGAAGAATCACCTGCGCAAACTAAAGACACGACTGAAAGAGAAATTCATCATCACTGCCATCAAGGGCATTGTTCCTGACGACAACCTCGTTTGTTCTGAGTATTTCCACGAAGTGTTCGATGTGCCCTATCACAACCTTGCGTGTCTTGGCGGCCCCTCGCATGCCGAGGAAGTGGCGCTGGAGCGCCTGAGCTATCTTACGGTAGGCTGCGCTGATCAGGAGAAGGCACAGGCCTTTGCTTCTGTGCTTACAAGCCAGTATATCAAGACCAAGACCTCGACCGATGTCATTGGCATTGAGTTCTCCTCAGTGCTGAAGAATGTATATGCCATTGCTGCAGGCATCTGCAACGGATTGAAGTTTGGCGACAATTTCCAGGCTGTGCTCATGTCGAACGCCGTACAGGAGATGGAGCGTTTCCTGCAAACCATCCATCCCATTGAGCGAAACATCGGCGACTCTGTCTATCTGGGCGATCTGCTCGTTACGGGCTATTCCAATTTCTCACGCAACCGTGTCTTCGGCACGATGATAGGCAAGGGCTATTCGGTGAAATCGGCACAAATGGAGATGGAGATGATAGCCGAAGGCTATTTCGGCACGAAGTGCATGAAGGAAATCAATCGCCATTACCACGTGAACATGCCCATACTCGATGCAGTATATAATATTTTGTATGAGCGCATCTCGCCGCAGGTAGAGATTAAGTTGCTCACCGACTCGTTCAGATGAAATACGCAGTTATAGGAACAGGAGCCATCGGAGGCTACTATGGTGCAAAGTTGGCACATAACGGACAAGAGGTGCACTTCTTGCTACATCGTGATTTTGATTATGTACGCGAACACGGTTTGCAGGTTGACTCCTGTAACGGTTCCTTCCATCTTGACCATCCCAACGTCTATAGGCAAACTGCTGAAATGCCTCCATCTGATGTGGTGCTTGTTTGCCTGAAGTCCATCAACAACCACTTGCTACGCGAGCTACTTCCCCCGTTACTTCACGAAAACAGCATTGTCGTTCTTATCCAGAATGGTATTGGCGTTGAGCAGGATGTGCAGCAGTATTTTCCTGATGTTCAGCTTGTTGCAGGGTTGGCGTTCATCTGTTCCGCGAAAACAGAGCCAGGTGTTGTCAACCATCAATGTTATGGCCAGATAAACTTTGGCAACTACTCCTGTAGAAACGAGGCTCAGCTTCGTCGACTAACTGAGGAGTTCAACGATGCTGGCGTGAAAGCAGGCTTAGTCGACTACCAGGAGGCCAGATGGAAGAAGGCTGTATGGAACATGCCTTTCAATGGTATGACCGTCGCCCTTCATACCCAGACGGATCATCTCCTGAATCATCCCTCCACCCGTCAGCTTATCCGTGAGCAGATGCTTGAGGTCATCACGACGGCACAGTTCCTGGGTGTGGAGAATATCGATGAGTCGTTTGCCGACAAGATGATTCAGATGACTGATGAAATGGTGCCTTATTCACCCTCAATGCGTCTCGATTACGATTTCCGCCGCCCAATGGAAATCGATTATCTATATACCCGTCCCTTACAGATTGCCCGTGAGGCAGGACATCCTATGCCGAAGCTCGAAATGCTGGAAGCAGAGCTTCGATTCCTGGAAGCCGAACAACTAAAAACCAAATAGTAATGAGAAAAACCATCGTCTCTGCATTGTTGATGCTGTTGACTTCTGGCGCTTATGCCCAAGTCTATTTAGATCCGCAGGCTCCTATCGAGGAGAGAGTGAAGGATGCGCTGAGCCGCATGACCGTTCAGGAGAAGATAAAAATCCTGCATGCGCAGAGCAAGTTCACCTCGGCAGGCGTTCCCCGTCTGGGTATTCGCCAGCTGAACATGGATGATGGACCTCACGGCGTACGCGAGGAGCTCGAGTGGAACACGTGGAATCCTGCACGATGGACAAACGACTATTGTGTGGCTTTCCCGTCGCTCACCTGTCTTGCTGCCACGTGGAATCGTGACCTTTCTGCTCTTTATGGAAACTCTATTAGCGAGGAGTTTGCCTTTCGTGGGAAGGACATCCTGCTTGGCCCTGGTGTCAACATCCAGCGCACTCCGCTCAATGGGCGTGCTTTCGAATATATGGGCGAAGACCCTTATCTGGCTGGCGAGATGGCTGTGCCCTATATCCAAGCTGTTCAGCGTAATGGAGTGGCCTGTTGCTTGAAGCATTTCGTACTCAACGACCAGGAAATCGACCGCTTCTCTGTGAATGTGAACGTGAGCGAGCGTGCCCTGCGCGAGATTTACCTCTATCCTTTCGAGCAAGCCGTGAAGCGGGCAAACGTCTGGACAATCATGGGTTCCTATAACCTTTGGAAGGGTGACCATTGCTGCCACAACGATGAGCTGCTCAACGGCATCCTGAAGAAAGAGTGGCAATGGGACGGTGCGCTTGTCAGCGACTGGGGTGGAACTACCAACACCATGCAGGCCGTCTATGGAGGTCTCGATATAGAGATGGGAACGTTTACCGATGGCAAACTGAAGGAGAGTGAATTCACCTACGATGATTATTACCTTGCGCGTCCCTTTGAACAGCTCATTAACGAGGGGAAGGTTCCCATGTCGGTGCTCGACGAGAAGGCAGGGCGCGTGCTTCGCACCATCTTCCGCTCAGCCATGAATCCGAAGAAGGTCATCGGCTCTATGTGCAGCGAGGCCCATTACGATGCCTGCCGTCAGATTGCCGAGGAGGGCATTGTGTTGCTGCGCAATGAGAAATGCGGAATGAGCAATGCTCAATCAGCTGCCCCGCTGTTGCCTCTCGACCTTACGAAATACCAGCGAATCCTTGTCGTGGGCGAGAATGCTACGCGCTCGCTGACCCAGGGTGGTGGTTCCTCAGAGTTGAAAACCCTTCGCGACATATCGCCCCTCGACGGCTTGCGCAGCCAATTGTCAACAGGTAATTCCCAACCTTCTGTCGACTATGCTCAGGGCTACTACTCCGGCCGTGCTATGTACGACCACGTCGACAAGCTCGACCCAGCCCGTCAGGAGGCATTGAAGCAGGAAGCTTTGGAGAAAGCACGTGAGGCCGACCTCGTCATCTTCATAGGAGGAATGAACAAGAACACCCGTCAGGATTGTGAGAACAGCGACCGTGAGGGCTACGATCTCTCTTTCGGACAGAACGAGCTGATTGCTGCGCTTGCTGCCATCCAGCCACGTCTGGTTGTCGTCACCTTTGGTGGCAATCCCTATGCGATGCCTTGGTTGCAGCAGGTGCCTGCCGTTGTCCACTGCTGGTATCTCGGCAGCGAGTCGGGTAGGGCATTGGCTAATATTCTCACAGGTCAGGTATGTCCCAGCGGCAAGCTCCCCGTCACCTTTGCCAAGCGTTACGAAGACTATCCCTATGTGCGCTTTGGCGAAGAGGCATATCCAGGACTAAAGGGTGTAGATGCTCCCAAAAACAGTGCAGGAGAGGTGCCCCGTCGTCAGGTCTATTATAAGGAGGATGTGTTTGTGGGTTATCGCGGTTTCGACAAGAACAAGACCAAAGCCTTGTTCCCCTTCGGCTTCGGTCTTAGCTATACCACGTTCGGTTACGACAAGCTGAATGTTCAGGCAACTGATAACCGTCTCGAGGTTGAGGTGACAGTTCGTAATACTGGTAGCGTAGCCGGCAAGGAGACCGTTCAGCTCTACGTGTCGTCTCCGAAGAACAAGCAGATAGAGAAGCCTGTGAAGGAGCTGAAGTCGTTTGCCAAGAGCCGACTGTTGCAGCCAGGTGAGAGCCAGACGCTGAAGATGGTGGTTCCTGTCGCCAGCCTTGCTTCTTGGAACGAGGCCGTCCATCAGTGGCAGAACGACTCGGGCACTTATCTCATTCAGGTTGGTGCCAGTAGTGCCGATATCAAGCTGAAGCAGTCGGTCAAGTTATAGTGAGCCGCCTGCTTGCAGGTAGTAGTAGGCCAGAGCCAGCACGATGAGCATGATGATGAATATCACGCTTTTGATCAGGCAGCTGGCAATCTTCTTGACGACAATCACGCCAATGATAATGGCGGCGATGACTAACAGGTAGTATTCCATATCTTCGTTGTATTCTTTATTTGAACATCATCCTGAAGGCAGTAGGGAAGGGTGTCTCAAACTCCATGCGCTCTCCCGTCACAGGATGGGTGAAGCATAGCAGCCAGGCATGCAGGCACAGCCGGTGAAGCGGGTCGTCGCCGTTGCCGTATTTCGTGTCACCGCAGACAGGATGCCCCATATCGGCTGCATGGACGCGTATCTGGTTCTTCCTTCCCGTTTCCAGTTGGAATTCCACTAACGAGTGTTCTGTCGTACGGTCTAGCACGTGGAAGTGGGTGATGGCCAGCTTTCCTCCGTTGTCTACGGGCGACGAGTAGGTGATGTAGGCCTTGTTGTCCTTCAGCCAGTTGCTGATGGTTCCTTCATCGGGTTCCATCTCTCCGCTGAGAACGGCCACGTATCGACGGTCGTAGACGATCTGATGCCAGTTGTGCTCCAGAATCTGCTCCGTTTCCATGTCCTTGGCATAGACCATAATGCCGCTGGTGTCTCGGTCGAGACGATGAACCACGTGGGCTGTGCACTTCTGGCGGGTCTTGTGGAAATAGTCGTCAAGCACACTCTTCACGTTGAGCGAGGAGTGTCCTGCTGCCATCGAGAGGATGCCTGCCTGCTTCTCGACTACGATGAGCCAGCGGTCTTCGTAGACAATCTTCACGTATCTGCTCTTGAACGTCTGCTGGTTGCGCTTTGTCCTGCTCACCGCCACTTTCATTCCTGGCTTAAGCAGGAAGTCGAACTGTGTCACCGTCTTTCCGTCGACCTTCACGCCCCTTCCCTGAAGGGTGGCCTTGATTTTTGACCTACTCTGCTTCACGTTCTCTAAGAGGAAGTTGAGCAGTTGGCATTCTGCCGTTGGCGCGAAATGGTCGTAGTCGCCTTCGCGTCCGTATCCTGTGTTCATTCTCATAGCTTTTCTTCTTTTTGGTTCGTTTCCATCGTGTAGTAGCGCTCAAACTCTTTTCTGAGCTGTGCTGTATCTTCAATGATGTTGCGCAGCTGTCGGAGGCTTTGCTCGTTGGGCGACTTGGGCAGCCACAGTTTGATGTATCCTCGTTCCGAGTATTTTGCTTCCATGTGTTCCTTGAACCGCTCCCAGTGTTCCTCCTTGTCCTTCTCAGGGTAGTTGGCCAACCCGAACTGCACCGTTCGCCTGAACACCTGTTCTGGCGAGATGTCCCTGTCGGCCTCGGCCACGATTTTCCCGTAGATGCTTCTTGGTGCGTGTGATGCCGATGCTCTGTGGTCCTCAATGGCTTCGCGCATGGTGTTGATCTGTTCTGCCGAGAACCACCGGCGTAGCCTTGCATCCTGAGCCAGTATGCGTCCTCCGGTGATATGGTGAATGGCTCTTGGGCCAGACATGCCGAGGTCGTGATAGGCAGCAATGACGTATGCCATGTTGATGTCGGCACCCGTTGTCCGCACCATTTCCAGCGACCTTCTGATAACCCTCGTTACGTGCTCCAGGTTATGGGCTTTGTCAAACTCGGCATAACGCGGCAGAATCTGTGTCTCTACAAATTCCACTAAATCTAAGCTGGCTGTGTTCTTAATCATATTCTTGATGAAGGTGATGGGTTTAAAGGTGGAGGGTTATAGATGGAGAGAGGAAAAGTTGTAGGGTGAGCTACTATCCGAAAAGAGCACGGAGGGCTTCTTCGACTTTCCTTACGGGATGCATTTCGATGGTGAATTTCTTGCGGTTGAAGCCCTGCATGTTGTATTGTGGCAGAATGATGTGGTTGAATCCCAGCTTCTCTGCTTCGGCAATGCGCTGTTCAATGCGGTTGACGGGTCTTACCTCTCCGCTCAGTCCTACCTCGCCCGCCATACACCATCCGTTTTCTATAGGCGTGTCGACATTGCTTGAGAGTACGGCTGCAATGACTGAGAGGTCCATAGCCATATCTGTGACGCGCAATCCTCCGGCAATGTTCAGGAACACGTCTTTCTGCATGAGCTTGAAGCCCACGCGCTTCTCGAGTACGGCAAGCAGCATGTTCAGGCGTCGCTGGTCGAAGCCAGTTGCCTGTCGCTGAGGTGTGCCGTAGGCTGCTGTCGATACGAGCGCCTGCGTCTCTACGAGGAAGGGGCGTACGCCCTCAATGGCCGAGCTGATAGCTACACCCGACAGTCCCTGATGCTCGCCCGTGAGCAACAGTTCCGAGGGGTTCCCTACCTGTCGAAGACCGTCCTGACGCATTTCGTAAATTCCTAATTCAGAGGTACTTCCGAATCGGTTCTTCATGCTTCTCAGAATGCGGTACATATAGTGCTGGTCACCCTCAAACTGGATGACGGTATCGACGATATGCTCTAAAATCTTTGGGCCTGCCAGCGTGCCTTCCTTCGTGATGTGACCTATCAGGATGACGGGCACGCCGCTGGTCTTGGCAAAGCGCAATAGCTGCGATGCACACTCGCGCACCTGTGCTATGCTTCCCGCACTCGACTCGACCTCGTCCGTAGCGATGGTCTGTATCGAATCTATGACCACCAGTTCGGGCTTTTCCTCGCGTATATGCTCAAAGATCTGTTCCAGCGAGTTTTCGCAGAGTATCAGCAGATGGTCGCTGCCGGTTTCTTGCTGGTGTAGCAGTCGTTCGGCTCGCATCTTCAGCTGATGGGCGCTCTCCTCACCACTTATATATAATATGCGGCGGTCTTTCAGGGCGAGCATCGTCTGCAGCGAAAGTGTCGACTTGCCTATACCCGGCTCACCGCCCAGCAGCACGATGCTGCCCGGCACCAGTCCACCGCCCAGTACGCGGTTCAGCTCCTGGTCGTGCATGTCTATGCGCGGGTCGTCGCGTCCTTCAATCTCCGAAAGGCGCATGGCCCTGTTCTGCCGCAGGGCGTGACCAACGCTGGCTGCCGTTGCTGCCGTCTTGCGTGTCGACTCGCTTGAGAGCCTTATCTCCTTGAAGGTGTTCCATTGGCCGCATGAGGGACATTTTCCCACCCATTTGGGCGACTCCTGACCGCAGTTGCTACAAACGTAGGCCGTCTTTTCCTTTGCCATGATATCTTTTTCTGATTATTCTGGCACAAAATTACGAATATTTTTTTTGCTTACAAAATTTTTTATTACTTTTGCAACGTGAAAACGGCTAATATCGCACATTAATTAATAGCAGAGGGGCGTCCACGGGCTTTTCGGAGCACTGGTTGCCCCTTCTTTTTCAGAAAGAACGACCATCATGAGAAAACTGTTTCTCTTTATTGCAGTCATACTTCTCGCAGCTTGTTCAGGAAGTGGTTCGTCGGAAGACAAGACTACCGTCGCCGACTCTGCCCGCTGGCATATCGCTGTCTTGCCCACTATGGATTGTCTTCCGCTGATGCTTGCCCAGGATCGTGGTTTCTTCGACGATGAGGGTGTCAGCGTGGGCTTACAGCTGTTCCAGTCGCAGATGGACGTCGACACCGCCCTGCTTGGAGGTAGTGCCCAGGCGGCAGCTACCGACTTGGCGCGCGTCATGCATCTCCGTCAGCAGGGGCTTCATCTCTGCTGTGTGTCGGCTACCGATGCAGCGTGGCAGCTTGTGTCCATGCGCCCTGCCCGTATCAGTAAGCTCGCCCAGCTCGATGACAAGATGCTGGCGATGACCCGCTATTCGGCTACCGACCTGCTTTCCGACCTTGTCGTCGATAGTGCCGGCTTGAAGCCCGAACGCGTGTTCCGCATCCAGATCAACGATCTGAACGTTCGTCTGGGCATGCTCCAGTCGGGCATCATGGACGCAATGTTCCTGCCCGAACCCCAATCGATGCTTGCCCGTGACCATCGGGCACAGCTGCTCTACGACACCCGCCGTGCCGACCTGTGGCTGGGCTGTCTTGCCTTTGTGGGCGACTCGGCCATGAAGCAGCAAAGCGATGTCAAGGCTATCCTCCGTGCCTACGACCGTGCTGTCGACAGTCTTAACCAGCGGGGCCTTGCTGCCTATGCCGACCTGCTTGCCAGCCAGCTCCGACTGTCGGCTGCAGCTGTCGACTCGCTCTCGTCGCAGCCCCCCTTCCGTCATTCCCATGAGCCCCGTCAGGTCGACGTGACGCGTGCTTCCTCTTGGTGGGAAAAACGAGTAGCATCAATGAAATATGTGGAAAAGCGATATATTCAGTAGCGTGGTTGAGCCTTTGCTAAGCCGTCAGCTGGGAAAGGCCGTTAGCCAACTTGAGTTCTATTTCATAGGACGTCCTACGCATCCCTATACCGAGGCCTTCCGCACGCTGGCCTCTGATTATCGGTTGCTCTCTGACTACTGGCTTTCGGGATGCGACGATGCCTCGCGCCAGCAGCTCTTCGACGGTCTGCTCCACCGGTTCTACCGGCTTGCGGCTCGCCTCAATCTCTGGGAGTGCAACCAGCGTTCTGCCTTCCGGCTTACGCTCAGCCGCCAGACGGCACAGCATGCCAGCGACTGGTCGGCCGACGCTGTGCGTACTGCCCTTGAGAACCACGTCAGCGATATGGCGCTTTTGTCGCTTGAACCCGAACCCCGCCGCTCGCAGAAGATGTCAGAACTTGGCGTGGCCCATCGTCAGTACATGTCCGACCTGTTCAATCATATCTGGACCTCGGAGATGTGGCAGACAGCCGATGCCGATGCCTACACCTCCATGCTTCTCTCGCCTACGGTCGATGCTGTAGACCAACAACTGCTCGTCAGCGCCATCACCCTCGCTGCCCTCAACCAGTTCGACATCCATAAGTTCCGCACACTCGCACAGGTCTATCGCCAGACATCCGACGAGCACCTGCGCCAACGTGCCTTGGTGGGGTGGGTCATCGTGGCCGACGCCCCTATGGGCAATCTTTACGACGAGTTGGGACGCCTTGTCGACGAGCTCTGCGCCGACCCGCGTTGTAGCGAGGAGCTGGCCGAGATGCAGATGCAGCTGGTCTATTGTCTCGACGTCGATGCCGACAGCCGCCGCATCCGCAACGAGATTATGCCCGACCTGCTTAGCCACAGCAACCTGAAGTTCACCAGCACCGGCATTGAGGAACAAGAGGAGGACACGCTCGAGGAGATTCTCCATCCCGATGCAGCCGAGCGCAACATGGAGAAGATGGAGGAGAGCATGAAGAAGATGGTGGACATGCAGCAGAAAGGCTCCGACATCTATTTCAGCGGTTTCTCCCAGATGAAGCGCTTCCCCTTCTTCAGCGACATTGCCAACTGGTTCGTCCCCTTCTATCCCGAACATCCGGGCATCAGCCAGATATGGAACAAGAGCCGCAGCTCCAAGCTCCTTCATGTCATTACCGATATTGGAGCCTTCTGCGACAGCGACAAATACTCCTTCGTGCTTGCCTATGAGCAGGTCTTGGGACACCTGCCCAAGAGCATGATCGAACTCATCGAGAAGGGCGAGGCCGTACCCATGCCCGTAGGTGGCGAGATCAACGCCGAGCAGCAGCGCCAGCCAGCCTTCATCCGTCGCATCTACCTGCAGAATCTCTACCGCTTCTTCAAACTCTTCCCCATGCGTAGTGAGTTCCGCAGCCCCTTTGGCGACGAGACCCGTTCCGACTATCTGTTCTTCGCCAATCCCCTGTTTGCAGCCACACCCTTGCAGCAGCACTATGTGCCTATGGCCTCCTTCCTCATGAAACGTAAGATGTACAAGGACGTGCTCACCGTGCTTCAGCGCTGCAACGATGAGTACCACGATTTCAAGTACTACATGCTCATGGGCACGCTCGCTCAGCGTAACCCGTCGGCCTTCGACCCTAACATCAGTCTTACCGACCTCTTTGCCAAAGCCTGTGAGCTTCAGCCCGATAACGAGCGCGCTCTCTCTGGTCTTGCCCGTGCCCTCTTTGCCGACAAGCGCTATGCCGATGCCCACGACCACTTCGTGCGTCTCACGCAGCTGCGCCCAGACAACATAGCCTACGAGCTGGGCAATGCCGTATCGCTGCTGAACATGGGCGAGAGCAGCGAGGCCCTACAGATACTCTATCGCCTCAACTACGACCATCCCGACCATCCGTCTGTGCGCAGCGCGCTGGCCTGGGCCCTTACCCTCAACGCGAAGTACGAGCAGGCCGTGAAGCTCTTCGAGCAGCTTGCCGCAACGCCCGACCCTCAGCCCGACGATCTCCTGAACTATGGCTATTGCCTCTGGCTACAGCACCGCAACCAGGAAGCCGTGGCCGTATTCCGTCGACTGAAGGAGCTCAGCACCGATTTCAACTTCGCCGACGAGTTTGCCCATGCTGGTGCCCAACTCCTCGCTGCCCACGACATCCCTCCCGTCGAGACGTGCCTTATGCTCGACCAGCTACAGTAAACGGTTAGCCTATCTGCCTCGAAGCAGCAGATAGGCTCACGGCCTGGTAGAGAAGAACTGGAAACCAACAAAAACGCAGAAAAAAGCCGCCGACACCCTGCTTTTTTGCAGAGCCTCGGCGGTCATTCTGTCGCCCTTTCAGGGCTTCTTTACCCGGCGTCTTTAGCAGGGGCTTCACCCCTGCCTATGGTCTTAACGCCCCTTCGGGGCTACGTTTGCAGCGTTTCATGAGGGCGGGAAACTTTAGTTAGATCATTCCGGTGGCACTCATGCAACTGGTGGTGGTGAGTGCGGTGAGGAAGGCGGTGAGGGCGGCTACTATCATCTTCACCACGAGCTCGATAATTTTGCGCTTTTTCATAGGATTTTGGTTTGAGGTTTGAGATTTGAGATTTGAGGTTTGAGATTTGAGGTTTGAGATTTGAGGTTTTTTAGGAAGTCAGAAGGAGTTAGGTGTAGGGGCAGGCCCTGTGCCAGCCCGAACCGCCGTTAGGCGGTATGTGCGCGTGAAGAACGCCCTGTCGGGCGTGCGGGCTGGCACGGGGCCTGCCCCTACACTGGGCGATCTTCCCTTGACCTTTTGAAAAGAACCAGCAGAGTATTGTCCCCTGACTTCATGAGGCCGAAGGCCGATAACTTCCCCTGACTCCCCCTAACTTCCCCTGACTTCCTGGGCGATTAATCGCCCTCCTGCTCCTCCGGCTCCTCGGGCTTGTCTCCGAGGCTGTCTACGCTGACGAACTTCGCCTTCTTGAGGAACTGGCGGCTGGAGATGTCCATCTCCTGCTCCTGCTCGGGCAGGAAGCGGATGTGCAGGGCCTTGATGTTCTCGGCCACGTTGAACTTGTCGGGGTCGGTCTCGCCCTTGCCCTCGATGGTGGTGTAGAAGGTGCCGAGGCCGTCGATCTTCACCTTCTTCGAGTTCAGGAGCTGCTCGATGAGGCAGGAGCGGAACTTCTCCAGCACGCCGAAGATGACATCGGGGGTGTAGATAGAGCCGTGCTCCGCGATGTGCTCGGCCATGCCTCGCATGTCGAGGGTCTCCAGCGACTTCACGTAAGCGTAGTACTTGCCGAAGCCTGCACTGTGTTGGTTGTTGTTCTTACGCAACAGATACAAAATCTTTGCCATAGTTGTGTGTGTTTTTGATGGTATTAGATTCACTTGCGGCGAACTTAACGGGTCGCCGACATCCCGCTCTTCGAATTGAGAATTAAGAATTAAGAATTGAAAATTATGATTACCTCTGCAGCGGTAGCCGCTCGGCGCTCTGCGACGCTTTCACAAAGCAATGCGACTGAAAGAAATTCTTCATTCTTCATTCTTCATTCTTTACTTTGCAAAGGTACAAAATATTTCCGAGATACGCAAATTATTTAGCTGTTATTTAGGCTAATATATGTTAAAGTTTAAAGTAACGGTTTATGGCCTGTCCATCAACGATTTGGCAAGAATCATCTGTGACGAGAACTATTCTCACTGCCGACGAGAATACGGCTCGCAGGCAGTGAGGATAGTTCTCGCTATAACAGATTCTCGGGAAGGTGCCCGGCGGTTTAGCTATTGTTCACTGAGCAGCAGGTCACAAAGGTCGGTGTTAGCTGGGTAGGCTTCGAGTTGCCGCGATATGTTGTAGTCGATGCCTTTGGTGAGCTGCATCTGCCGGTTCCACTTTTCGTAGCAACCGCTATCGGGAAAGACCGTGACGCTACGCCCTGCAAGGCAGCTGACACGCTCAGGCGAGAGTCCGCTGCTGCCGCAGGTGGCCAACCAGAGATGTTCGGGCTGACAGGCAGCCATGACGAGTGCCGTCTTCTCGCTCTCCACTATGCAAACATGGGCATCGGGCCGCTGTGGTAGCAGATGTTGGCCGAATAGGCATTGGTAGAGCTGCCAGTCGAGCGGCAACACTCCTGCACGGATAAGCGGTATGTGTGTCCATCCCTGAAAGCCGTCGCGATGGCCGTCCTGACGGTATTGCATGATATGCCCCCCGTGGACCTGTCTCTGGTCGTCTATCTGCCAGAAGATGACGTCGCTGCGGCGGGTGGCACCGACAAGGTAGTCGTCGAAGACCTGCCGGAGTTGCTGCGCAGAGAGGTTCAGCCTTTGGGCAACGTCGGAAGCGAACCACTTCCAGAAGATGCTGCGTGGCGAATGGCTGCGGACGACATACTCCATGGGCAGGGGCTGGAACGGAGGCAGCGGTACTGGCGTACAGTAGTTTGTCGTGCTTGTTGTAGGCTCCCGTGCCCACTGGTTGTCATGGTAATACTCCGAGGGTTTGTAGTGGTAGCCACAGGAGTGCTGGTGATCGCACTTGCCTACGATGTCGGCCACGTAGCGGAATCCGTTCTGTGTGTCGACATAGCGCACGAAGCACTTCTTCTTGCCGCAATGAGGACAGCTGAGCTTGCGTGGCTGATGTCCCGTCAGTTTCTTGCTCTCTAACTGGTAACGATAATCGGTATTCATAATCGTACGTTTTTGATGATTCATATAAAAGTTGTTGGCGATTCTCGTTCGTTGTTGGAGCCGCTATATATATAGGCGGCTCCGACAACAAACAAAAATCTTATCGCGGTCAGAAGGGTTGTGCGAGGTCGTTGGAGACCTGAATCATACCGTTGACCTCAACGAGGCTACCGTCATTCAGCCACTCTGTGATGTAGGTGGAGACAGTAGGACGCTTACGATTGAGCACCTTGACAAGAATCTCCGTCAACTGCTTGCGGCTTACCACGCCACCCTTGTCGGTTAGGATGCGCAGGCACGTTTCAAGACGTTCCTTCTTCTCCTTGTCTATGGCTTCTTGGCGCTTCAGCTGCTGCTCGGCCCTGCGCTGTTCAAGCAACAGGCGGCGCTGCTCGTCAGCATCAATAATGTGGCCCTCCGAATCGAAGGTAATGCTCCATTCGGGCATTTCCTCATGACGAGCCTCGGAACACTTCACAGTAATGACGCTGCTGCCCTTCTCCTTGACGCACTCCAGTACCGTTGCGCTCTTCTGAGCCAACATGGTGCCGAGGTGGCCGCGCATGTTATGGTCCTCATCGGCCTTGTTGGTGTGGAGCACGCAGATGATGGCGCAGTTGTGCTGGTCGCTGAGTTTCAACAGCTCTTTGATCAGCTGTTTCGACTCTGTCTCGTCGTTGAACGAAGCCACGAACTCCACGATGCCGTCGAGCATCACCACCTGCGGCTTCTCGTCCTCGAGCACCACCTCGAGCAGCGGTAGCAGCTGTTCCTGGTCGATGCGGCGAAGCGAGTGAAGAGACAACTGTGAGTCGATGACTTCGGGTGGCAGTTCTGTCATCCGTGCAACATCCTCCAGGATGAGCTTCGTGTCGGTGCGGCTTTGCTCCGTATCGAAGAACACGATGCGAGGCTTTTCCAACAACGACTTCACGCGGAACATTGCTCCCAACAGCAGGGCGGCGATAAACACCTTCAGAGCTGTTGTCTTTCCTGCCTTTTGCTTGGCCTTGATGGCATGGATGTCGCGCAGGGCAAAGATGCCCTTTTCGTCAACCTCCAGCGCATACTCCTCGGGCGGAACCTCCGTGTCACTACGGATGCGCGTCGCACGGAGCATCTGACGGAGCTGCTCCTTTGTCTGTTCCTCAGCGGTTGGCTGAGCGACAGCCTCGCCCACGATGTCTTTCACCGTCATGGCGTGGTTGTCTATCTGTTCAGTCGGCTGTTCATGCTGCTGAACGTTTCCAGTCTCTAAGTGATCGAAAACCTTATCCATACACTTTTCCTTTATTTAGTATGTTGAGGTTTACTCTCTTGCACCGGTCGGGCCTCGATATAGAGATTTTTCATCTTACCCACCGTTCCCCCTTGGCCCGTGCTCAGTTTTGAATGCCTTGGGGTACAGAATTCTGGCTCAAAGGTACTTGGTTTTCGCCAAATCACTAAGGCAGGAATGTAAAAAAGGAACACAAAAAACCGTTCCTTTCGGCAAAAAGGAACGGAGCGCAGGAATGAAGTATCTTCCAATAGTCAACTTAGAGGAAAACAGCGGGGCAAAGGTGGCTGATTGTAGATAAGCCCTAACTTCTTCAATCGGATGGTAGCAGCCTCGACCGACATATTCATGGCTTTGGCAATAGGCGTTATAATGTTCAGCACAGTGCAGCCACTATTTGCCTGTAGAGGATAGTAGACGGTCCCCAGGTGTTTTATCATAAAATGGTCGAACAGCAAACGGACAACAGGTGCTGGCATCAACAGGCATGCGGCGAAATGATTAGCCTGCCGCTCCATCCAATCATTTTCATTTGGATGTATTATCTGCCTATATGCTTTGGCATGCGCCATCACGTCATAATGAAGAACATAGTGCCCCACCTCGTGGCCCGTGTCAAATCGGGCACTATGGTAAAAGAACTGCTTTTCGTTGCTAATAATCACTTTTCTGTCTTCGAAATCAATCAACGCGCTTTTATCACCCGTATAACCTCTCTCGATACGCAAGCCCATGGACTTAGCCAACTTATAGGGGTCTATGGCGCATGGAGGCAATTTGTCATTTGGCTCGCAACGTTGTAGTAAACTCACAAGCTCATCTACTTCCGATTTGATAAACCCTAAAGCTATCTCTTCAATGTCATCGTTAGACAATACTGGTGCTTTGATTTTCTGACTCCGATTGACTGAAACGTTGTTCTTAATCAGGAGGTCAGCCAGAGAAAAGTAAAGAATAGTGCCTTCAAGAGCATTCTTATAGGGATCGCAGGCAATGATGGGGCGTGTCATGGGCCTTTCGCCAGAGATCATTTGCCTCCAGTAATAATAATCTGTTCTTTCCGGTGAACGCGGTAAGACAAAACAATTCTCGTCTACCTCATATTCCAGATTGACCATCACAAGTCCAATATTAACCTTGCCAGCCTGATCTTGAATCTTTTTGGGATAGGAGCAAGTCGAAACAATATATAGTTTCTTACTGGGGAGGGATGACATAGAGGTAAACTGTCCTTGCAAAGAGTACACGATGTCTGCTGTCACTGCTTCCTCTACACATTGAAAGACAATGACATGTGAGTATCGCTCTTCGTCCCTGAACTTCTGGGAAACATACTTTTCCACCGATAGGCTCACCCGCTGGCCATCATACGTATGATTGACGCAAACCCTGTCATAACTGCCAGTGGCCATTGCGTTGCTAACATACTTCTGCATGCGCTGTTGCAAGGTAGGAAGAGTGGGGGCTACTGCCTTCTCGACATCTTTTGTCAGCAACTCCACTGCCTCGTCGATAAGCGCGCTTACATAGATGTTATGTTCTTTATCAAAATCGTTTAGCTCACGGTTGTACCTAAACTTTTCCATGCTGTGGAATAGCGTTTCCTTGGTCTCTTCGTCTCGAAATATATGGGGACACTCCTCTATCAATAGCTTTGCGAACTCAGGAATGGTTATTCTTTCATTAAGGATTTTCAGGTGCGTCTTACTAACCCAAAATACCAGCTTCCAGTAACTCTTATCATTCTTTTTCTTAATCCACTCAGCAACACCATGCTCTATACGCCAAACCCACTTGTCGGCTTCCTGCGGTTGATTGAAATACTTCAGGTTATCTGTGTTATCCATTAGATAAAATATTTAAGACAGACTGCAAAGTTACCCATTTTGGACAACATTACCAAGACTTTTTCAAAAAAAGTTGTCCAAAAAGTGCAACTTACCATCATTTACCCCAATTCTCTCTTACCTTCCTCAGCAACCGTGAGAAGGACGCAAGCCACATTCCCTTGAAAAAAACTCACGTTTTGTTTCCTGAATCGAATTTATTTTGTATATTTGCAACCAAATTACGATTGATATGTCAGTAGGCGAATCTCTAAATAAAGCATATAATGTTACTTCGGCCTTCGTGGAGTCGATACCCAAGAAGGAACGAAAGAAATATGGCCAGTTCTTTACGTCACAAAAGACGGCAGAATTCATGGCTTCACTATTCACAATTGATTTTTCCAAGCCAGAGTTAAGACTGTTGGATGCTGGTGCCGGTACTGGTTTGTTAACAACAGCATTGGTGGAAAGACTCAGAAATAGTGGATACAAAGGAGAAATCTTTGCTGTTTGTTATGAGAATGACATTAAGGTTCTACCTACATTGGCAGAAAATTTGGAGAATCTGAAGAATACATTAGGTATCAAATATGAAATAAGGATTGACAATTACCTTACTTCTCAGAACTTCGTTAGTGCCGACTTCTTTAAGAAGGAAGCAGAGGAGTTTGACATGATTATCGGCAACCCTCCATATCTGAAGATTGCCAAAGATGCTCCTGAAGCTTTAGCTATGCCTGAAGTATGCTATGGTGCCCCCAATTTGTATTTCCTGTTTTGGGCAATGGGCATCAACAATCTGAAGGATGGTGAGGAAATGGTTTATATTATTCCTCGCTCTTGGACTTCTGGAGCGTATTTCGAGCGTTTCCGTAAATTCTTGTTCCGTCATTGTGTTATCACTAACATCCATATTTTCGGTAGTAGAGATAAGGTGTTTGACGGCGAATCGGTTTTGCAGGAAACTATGATTATTAAAGTTAAAAAGACAAGGGAGAAACCACAATACGTGAAGATGTCATCAAGCGAGACTTCCGACTTTGCTGATATTAAATACTACGATGTTGATTATAACACCATCGTTGCACCTAACCAGTTTGTTTTCCTTGTTACGAGTCAGGAAGAGGCTGAGATTCTTTCACGTGTCAACAGCCAGTCGAATACATTAGAGTCTGATGACCTGCGAATGCGTACGGGTCTTATTGTTGATTTCCGCACACGTGAGGTATTGCGTGACAATGACGAGGATGGGTCTTTCCCTCTTTTCTATTCACATCATATCAGAAATGGACGTGTACAGTGGCCAGCAGGTAGAGAGTCAGAGTATATTGTAACTGATAAAACAGGCTATTTGCAGGAGAATACGGACTATCTTTTTGTAAAACGTTTCACATCGAAAGAAGAGAAGCGTCGTCTGCAATGCGGAATCTACTTGAAAGCAGATCACAGCGAATATAAGTACATCAGCACGCAGAACAAAATAAACTACATCAAGTGCGATACTCCTGAACTGGCATACGGTCTTTATGTGCTACTCAATTCGACACTTTACGACGCATACTACAGAATACTTAACGGTTCGACTCAGGTAAACTCGACGGAGATTAATCTGATGCCTGTTCCATCGAAAGAGTCTATTCGCCAGATGGGACGTGAACTGATAGGTATGGAACTGACAGAACAGAATTGTGATAATATTGTAGACAAATGGATAAGATAGAAAAAGTTAGGCAGCTGCTTAAAAACATAGGCATGCCCCCAAGGCAGCAGGCAGATATATGCGTGTTGAGCATTCTGGCTATGGCCAATCTCAAAAAGACAACTAAGTGGACGATGGCTTCAAACGAGTGGCTTAGAATACATGACATCATAGTTTTTGCTTATAAGAACTATGGCGTGAAGTATGCGGAGAACTCGCGTGAGACTTTCCGCAAACAGGCTCTTCATCACTTCCGTACTGCAGCTATTGTAGAAGATAATGGCAAGGCTACTAACAGCCCCGATTATCGGTACAGATTAACTGCTGAGTTTATAGAAGTCCTACGTCAGATAAACATATCTTCTAAGCCACTTGAATCTTTCAAGAAAAACCATCAGAGTTTGATGGAGATCTACGCATCGAAAAAGGAAATGGAGAAAATGCCTGTTAAAATCAATGGTGAGGTCTTCACCTTTAGCCCAGGTAAACATAATCAACTTCAGAAAGCCATCATTGAGGAATTCGCACCACGTTTTGCTCCAAATGCCGAATGCCTCTATGCAGGCGACACCATCCAGAAAGACCTCGTAAAAAAAGAAGAGCGTCTGAAGGAACTTGGATTCACAATTACCTTACACGATAAAATGCCAGATGTTGTGCTCTATCGTGCAGATAAAGACTGGATATACTTCATTGAAGCCGTAACCTCAGTTGGGCCAATGGACCCCAAGCGTATTCAAGAGATAACTTCAATGACAAGTGGAGTAAAAGCCGGGATGATATTCGTCACGGCATTCTTGGACTTCAAAACCTACAAGCAGTTTTCTGAGCAACTTGCTTGGGAAACAGAAATATGGCTTGCTGAAATGCCAGACCATATGATTCATATGAATGGCGATAAGTTTTTGGGACCGAGAAAGGATAGTGCGAAGAAGAACGATGGAAAGAAATAAAGAATGGTTCAAGATAACAAATGTTCATCGTGACGACCTCATTCAAGCTGGTTTTGACGGCAATGCCGTTGACGATGCTACAATGGAACGGTTGGCCAGCAAGATGTGTGATGACTACGTAACACAGTTATTTTGGGAACACATAGGGGTTATAGCAGAATACCTTGGCATTCCTAAGCTCTCGGAAGGAAATGATTCTTTTGTTGAAAACGATGACGCGGAGTGAGTAGTGAAACAAAAGGATTGATAGACCTATGATTAAGTTCCTCCAATCCTTCAACAAATACTACATCGGCATCCAAACTGCTGATGGCAGGAAGAATGTTGACCTGCTCACGTACAGCAGGGACAGGCTCTTTGATACGGCGTATCGTTTGGCCTGTACCTGCGATGCTTTACCATCATCAGCCAGTGCTCGCTGGCTCGCAAAGAGCAGCGGGAGGCACAGCCTGATGAATTCTTCCCGATATTCTTTCGAGTATCGGGATTTTTTTGTATCTTTGCATCGCCATCGTTTTGATAATGAAAGGACGATGGAAGTAATTCGGAGTATTTTACCAAACTAAACAACTATAAAAAGATGAAGAAACACATTGCTACACTGCTACTGGCCATGACCACGCTGGCGATGCAAGCACAGGAGCAGGCCGGCGAGGAAACGCTGGCAAGGAAGGAAATCAGGGAGAATCCCTGGTTGGCTGGATCGAATTACGTTGACTACGACCGGCAGCTGCCCGATTTCCGCTACACCAAGGCCCCGAAGGGCTATGTACCTTTCTATTTCTCGCACTACGGCCGGCATGGAGCGCGCTGGCTCATTGGTAAGGACGACTATGAGCGCGTGCTGCGTCCGCTGCGCAAGGCCCGCAAGGAGGGCAAGCTGACCCGTGAGGGACAGGAGACGCTGCGCAAGCTGGAGCTGTTCAACAAGACTACCCACAAGCGACTGGGCGACCTGACCACCGTTGGCGAACGTCAGCACCACGGCATAGGCCGCCGCATAGCCGAGCACTTTCCAGAGATATTCCTGAAGAAAGGTGTAGCCATCGATGCCCGCTCGACCGTGGTTGAACGCTGTATCTTGTCGATGATGGCTGAGATGGAGGAGCTGATGGCTGCCAACCCTACGGCCAGGATCCATAACGATGTGAGCCAGTCGCTGCAGTACTACCTGAACCAGCCTTGGGAAGGACGGGTTAAGGAGAACGGAGGCAAGGGCTGGAAGGCTGTCGACGAGCTGCGCAATAAGATTACGCATCCCGAACGCTTGTCGGGCGTGCTGTTCAACGACCAGCAATGGGTGAAGGACAGCGTCAATGCGGGTTCGCTGATGCGTCATCTGTTTGAGGTGGTCATCAACATGCAGAGCCACGAGGACGGCCCCGACATGCTCTCGCTGTTCAACGAGGAAGAGATCTACGACATGTGGCGCATCAACAATGCAGGATGGTACGTGAACTATGGCGCCTCGCCCCTGACGGGACGGGTGATGCCGTTCTCGCAGTTCAACCTGCTGACCAACATCATCGAGACGGCCGACACCTGCGTTCAATTAGGCAAGCCACAGGCCACGATGCGCTTCGGCCATGAGGTGTGCGTCATGCCGCTGGCCTGCTTGATGGAGTTGGGCAACTGCGGTGCCAGCGTTGAGAACCTGGAAGAGCTGGACAAGTACTGGCAGAACTACCGTATCTACCCCATGGGCTGCAACATACAGCTCATCTTCTACAAGCCGAAGAAAGGTATGGGCGACGTGCTGGTGAAAGCGCTGCTGAACGAGCGTGAGATGACGCTGCCCGTCAGTCCTACCGCCACACCTTATTATTATAAGTGGGACGACGTGCGCAAATACTGGAAAGACAAACTGAATAACTTCAAGGCACAATGAGCAAGAGATTCTTACTGCTGGCACTCATCGTCAGTCATCTGTCGGCAGGCACCCTGCTGGCACAGTCGTCGTTTGGCGAAAAGCCCAAACTGGTAGTGGGCATAGTCGTCGACCAGATGAGGTGGGACTATCTGGACCGCTACTATCAGCAATTCGGCGACAAGGGGTTCCGCCGGCTTATAGGCGAGGGCTACTCGTGCAACAACTGCCTGATCAACTACCTGCCCACGGTGACGTCTATCGGCCACACGTCGGTTTATACGGGCACCACTCCGGCCTTGCATGGCATCTGTGGCAACAACTTCTACATAGACGGAAAGAAGACCTACTGCACATCGGACAAGACGACAGAGACGGTTGGCTCAAAGAGCGACAAGGGACAGATGTCGCCCAGGAACCTGCTGTCAACGACCATCGGCGACCAGCTGCGCATGCATACCGACTTCCGTTCGAAGGTGGTGGGCGTCAGCTATAAGGACCGTGCGGCCATCCTGCCCGCAGGACGTTCGGCCAATGCCGCGTTCTGGCTCGACACGAAGAACCTGTGTTTTGTCACGAGCACCTACTACATGAACGAGCTGCCACAGTACGTGAAAGACGTGAACAAAGCCCTGTCGAAGAACAAGGAGGTGAAGGCTGTAGGCGACAGCATCGGTTTTACTCCTCTTTGCGGCACCGTGACTACCGACATGGCCATTGCTGCCCTGAAGGGTGAGCAGCTGGGCAGGGGCGAGACAACGGACATGCTCTGCGTGAGCTACTCTCAGACCGATGTTATCGGACACCAGTGGGGTACCCGCGGACCACGTACCGATGCTGCCTATCTGACGCTCGACCGCGACCTGGGCCGTCTGCTTGACGCCCTCGACGAGCAGGTGGGCAAGGGCAACTACCTCGTGTTCCTCACAGCCGACCACGCAGCGGCCCACAACTACAAATATATGGTCGACCACAAGATGAACGGCGGCAAATGGAACTCACAGCAACTGCGCCTCGACATGGAGGCAGCGGTAAGCAGAGAGATGCATTCTGCCCGCTCGGTCATTGCCGATATCATTGACTACCGCGTCTTTCTTGACCATCAGTCTATCAAAGAGCAGGGACTGGACCTGAACAAGGTGAAGGACTGCCTCGTAGCTTTTCTGCGCACTTCGCCCAATGTACACTTCGCTGCCGACTTCGAGAAAATCAGCCAGGCAAGCATGCCGCCACTGATTCGCGAGCGTGCCCTCATGGGATACCATCCGCGTCGCTCCGGTGACCTGATCATTGTCGTAGAACCCGGCTATTACGAGTTTGGCAAATGGTCGTCGCCCGTTGGAACGACACACGGTGAGTGGAACCCATACGATGCCCACATACCGTTGTTGTTCTACGGATGGAAGGTACCGCACGGAGCCACCTCGCGCGAGGTTCATATTACCGATATTGCAGCTACAGTATGCCAGCTGCTACACATTCAGCAGCCTAATGCCTGCGTAGGCGAGGCTATCACGGAAATAACCAAGTAGTCGCCACCATCCTCGTTCACTGAGGGACTGACTACACCGAACATACGATTGATTACGGCCTCTCCATCCAACGAAGGATGAAGAGGCCGTAAAAATATTTGTTGTAATACCAATCGCGCTTATTTCACAGGCTTAATGGCGAAGGTGAAGTCGTAGTCCTGATAGGGCAGACGGTATTCCTTACGAGGCCATGCACCCCACGAGTTCACACAGCCGAGACCCAGCTGTCGCTGCTGAATGTGCACACTAGTTTTGCCTGCGGGAATCAGGTCACCGCTGTGGTGTCCCCATGCCTTGTCCTTGTGCTGGCCGTCGTCGAGCTGGTCGGTGGTGTAGGGCAGTGCCGAGGCCTCCATCGGGGCGTCGGAATAGAAGCAGAGACCCTTACCCTCCTTGTCAAGTACCGAGAACCAGCGCACGTCGACGTGATTGCCCGACTCCTGTGGACGCACATATTCGAAGTACTCCTTCGAGACCTCATTGGCGTAGACACCAAGGAACTCAGAATCCTTACGGTCGATGTAGGTTTCGGCAGGGCCACGTCCGTAGTATTCAATGCTGTTGTAAGCCTTTGGCATCTGAAGAGCCATGCCGAAACGGAACAGCTCGGGCATGTCTTTGGCCTCCTTGTCTGTGGTAAGCTGCTCGCGCACGATAACCTCGCCTTCGGGAGTGAGCGTGTAGGTCATCGTGAGTTGTGACTTTTGGTCGGGGAGGTCGAATGTTGCGACGGCAGAGCCGTCACCTACGGTAAAGTCCTTAAGCTTCATCTGTGGGTTATGCCAGGTGCGGAAGCGACGCTGCAGGCCTGCACCGTAGTCGTTGTCGGTAGGAGCGCGCCAGAACTCGGGCACTATCGACTCGCGGAACTGGAGCATTTCCTTGCCGTCGACGGTCAGATAGTCAATCCAGCCCGTCCACTTGCCCACATAGAGGTCGGTGCCTGCGGCAGAGAACTTCACGTAGCTGTTGGTCTCTTCCTTCAAGATTTGAGATTTGAGGTTTGAGGTTTGAGATTTCAGGTCGGGGAACTGATACTCATTGATACAGAACTGCTGCTTGGCCATGACCTGACCCTTGTCTACGAGGGGGGCACCATTCTTCGACTTGAAGTAGAAGGCAACGAATATCTCATTGTCGCCATGATGGCCGAGCACGCGGGTAATGGTTTGCTTCAGTTGCTCGTCGGTGATAATCTTGCGCTGTTGGGGCTGAATGCCGCTAATATCGATGGTACCTCCATGTCCGAAGGTCATGCCTTCCGGACGTCCGGGATTGGCGTGATGGTGTCCACCGGCTCCACCTACAAACCACTGTAGTTCCAGGTCGTCGAGCGTCTTGAAGAAGTTCTCATTATAGATCTCGAACTTGCCTTCCTTCAGGTCGACATCCTTCACCCAAACGTTCTGGTAGTAATAGCCCACCTCATAGGCATGGGGATTCAGACGGCGGTCGGGGGCGATGATACCATTACAGTTGAAGTTATAGTCGCTGGCAGGATACTTGCCGTAGTCGCCACCGTAGGTGAATATCTCACGTCCCGTGATGGGGCTCTTGTCGCGCATGCCTTGGTCTACGAAGTCCCAGATGTAGCCACCCTGGTACTTCGGGTACTTGCGGATGAGGTCCCAGTACTCCTTGAAGCCACCGATAGAGTTACCCATTGCGTGGGCATACTCGCACTGGATGAGCGGACGGGGATTATTGCCCTGCGAATACTTCTCACAGCCGTTATAGTCGTAGTACATGGGGCAGAAGATGTCAGTCTTGCCGTTCTGTCCGGCTTGCTCAAACTGGCAGGGACGGGTCTTGTCGGTAGCCTTCACCCAGTCGTAGGCCTTCTCGAAGTTGGGACCATAGCCGGCCTCGTTGCCCAGCGACCATACGATAATTGACGGGTGGTTACGGAACGAGAGTACGTTGCCCTCCTGACGCTCGATGTGTGCTTTTTCGAAGGCGGTGTTCTTTGCCAGCGTTTTCTCGCCGTAGCCCATGCCGTGGCTCTCGAGGTTAGATTCGGCGGTGAGATAGATACCATACTCGTCGCAGAGGTCGTACCAGCGCGGGTCGTCAGGATAGTGGCAGGTACGCACGGCATTGATGTTCAGCTGCTTCATAATCTTGATGTCCTGGATCATGCGCTCCATCGAGACAATATATCCTCCGTCGGGGTCGAGCTCGTGGCGGTCGGCACCTTTTATCAGGATAGGCTGACCGTTGATGAGCAGCTGGGCATCCTTGATCTCTATGTGGCGGAAGCCTACGCGCTGCTTCACCACTTCGAGCACCTTGTCACCCTTCTTTAGCGTAATAAATAGGGAATAGAGGTTGGGCACCTCTGCCGACCAAGGCTTCACCTGATCAAGGCTAACCTCCTGACCTTGGTTGTCCACCAGTCGCTGTTCTACAGTCGTGCCCTTCGGTGCCTTGGCATCAACCTGAAGGACGCCCTTGCCGTTGACATAGTCCTGGCCGATGACAATGTCCTCAATATGCAACTTGGGACGGGCATAGAGATAGACCTCGCGGGCGATGCCGGTGAAGCGCCAGAAATCCTGGTCCTCCAAGTAGGAGCCGTCGCACCAGCGCATCACCTGCATGGCGATGAGGTTCTGACCCTTCTTCAAGTACTTCGTAATGTTGAACTCGGCAGCCACCTTCGCATCCTCAGAATAGCCTACGAACTTGCCGTTGACCCAAACATAGAGGTTGCTCGTTGCTGAGCCTACGTGGAAGTAGACCTCCTGGCCGTTCCAGTTGGAAGGCAGTTCGAAGGTACGTCGGTAGGAACCCGTGTAGTTGTTGGTCTCCGAGATGTAAGGCGGGTTGTTCTCGAACGTGGTGCACCAGGCATAGCCCGCATTCTTGTAGATCTTGTCACCATAGCCCTCGATCTCGAAGAGGCCGGGCACGGGGAAGTCGACCCACTGCGAGTCATCGAACTTCAGCGAGAAGAAGTCCTTCGGAGCCTTGTTGTGGTCTTTCACGAAATTGAAGCGCCACTTACCCTCCATCGAGAGGTAGCGCGACGACTGGGTCTTGTCGTTGGCCTTGGCTTTGTCGGCATCCTCAAATGCGAAGAATGCAGCACGCCGGGCCTCACGGTTCACTTGGTTCACCGTAGGGTCAAGCCAATAGGGCTTAGTGTCGGCCATAGCCTCCATAGAAGCCAGACAGACAAGCGAAAGCATTAGTTTTTTAATCATCTTAATGGGTTGTTATTAGTTATTGATTGGTAAATTTGCTACAAAGATACAAATAAATAATGGAATAAGAATGATGATTTAAGATTTTTTTCGTACCTTTGCACCGATACATTATCAGACATGGACAATTATAGCATATTCTCTGCCCCTACAACGGGTACTTTCTCTGAAAGACTTGAACGGTTGCACACCGACATCAGTGACTTCCTTCATACTGAAAAACAACTATGCCGTTACTTGCAATACGTAAAAGTGTTCTTAAGCGATGCTGCCAATCAAGAGTCAGAACTCATGCAGTCGACATTGATGGGCGACCTATTACGCAATGCCCCTTTCACCGTGATTCAACAACCACCTGTGAACGGAGCAAAGATAGCATTGCTGATAAAGACGTCAGACGAAGAGAATCAATCTCTGTTTCATGCTATTCGTCTGACCGATGAAGAAGCTGCTCATCAGAGCAGTTATGTGCAGACCATCATGCTATTCGACAAATATCTCGAAGCAACACGCCAGTATGGTATTGAGTTGAAGACCCATTGCGTCAGAACTTGGCTCTACGTGCGTGATATTGATGCCAACTATGCTGGTGTGGTACGTGCTCGCAATGATATCTTCCGTCAGCATGGTCTGACTATCGACACTCACTTCATTGCCTCGACAGGTATCGGTGGAAGGACGGGCGAACGTAATGTGCTCGTAGCTATGGACTTCCTTACCTATCCTAATATCAAGGAAGAACAGAAGGTCTATCTGAAAGCACTCGACCATCTGAACCCCACCCATGAATATGGCGTTGCCTTCGAGCGTGCCACCCGACTCGATTTTGCTTCAGGCAAGCAGCAGTTCCTTGTTTCGGGTACTGCCAGCATTGACCATCACGGTGAGGTGGTCTTTGTAGGCGACGTTAAGATGCAGACGCGACGACTCTTAGAAAACATCGGTGCCCTGCTTATGAATGGCGGTGCCACGATGAGTGACGTGAAGTACTTTATCGTCTACCTGCGCGACCTGGCCGATGCCCATGATGTAGAATCCATTCTCGACGAACTCTATCCTGACATTCCCCACATTCTTACTCTTGCAGAGGTTTGTCGCCCGAAATGGCTGGTCGAGATGGAGTGTATAGCAGAGAAGTATTAAGCAAAGGCTTTATTCGCCAAAGATTTCCTTCAGCTTCTCACCAAGGAGTTCGCCACGCAGATCTACGGCAACAATCTTTCCATTTGGGTCAATCAGAAGGCTGGCAGGAATGGAACGGATGTTGTAGACCGACGAGGCCACCGACTGCCATCCCTGAAGGTCGGACAGATGAATCCAAGGCATTTTCAGGTCGCTGATGGCACGTACCCACGCATCCTTGCTCTTGTCGAATGACAAGCCCACGATATCGAAACCCTTGTCGTGGTATTTCTCGTAGTTGGCCACCACGTTTGGCATCTCGGCACGGCAAGGTCCACACCACGAAGCCCAGAAATCGACAAGCACCCAACGACCCTTGCCTACGTACTCGCTGAGTTTGTGCATCTCACCGTTGACGTCGGCTTCTTCCAAATCGGTAAACTGTTTGCCAATCATTTTCTGTTTCTCAGCCTGCATCGCCATCATCGCCTGATAGCGCCGTGCGGCTTCAGCACTGTCAACCTTGTTCGGCTGTATTCTTCTTGCAGGTACTTGTCCCATAGCGGGCAGCAATGCCATCACGAGGACGGCCAAAGTGAGGATTCTTCTCATAGTTGTGGATATTTGTTGTAGAGTATTGATGACTTGTGAACTACTGTTCCTGTTAGCGAGAGGCATGGAAGCCCTCGAGATTCTCGTAGCGACGTGCCATCATGCGACGATAGATGTTGCGCAGCCACCAAGGGTGGGTCAGCGTAGTAATCAGACCGATAGCTGACAATATCATATATGCGACAGTCTCGTTGAAGAGCAAGAGCAAGACTGAGACCAGAACGATAGGCACAAACATCGCTAGAAGCTCTACTACGAGTTGTAGTCCGTTCTCTACGTTGCCTTTTCCTGTAATCTTCTGGTTCAGTGGTAGCGTCTGTTTGTTATAGACACCCAACTGGAACATGACCAGATAGAGCACACCGGAAGTAAGCAGTGTGTAGGCTATTACCATGAGGATGGAGAACTTGCCTGCGACAACAGCAGGAATCACCAACAGGAAAGGAACAACAAGGATGGCTACATGGAAATAATATTTCGCCTTCAGCAGCGAGAGGATATTTTCACGATGGGTCATCAGTAGGTCGATATAGTTGCCTTCGGCACCCATAACCTTGACAAGAGTCGTCATGCCGTAGATACTGAAACAATAATAGCACCAGAAGTTGAGCATGAAGAAATTGTCGTACGTACTGCTGAAGGTAATGATAGCAATGAGCATCACCACCAGTCCGAGACTCATGAACACACGGGAACGGATGGCTTTGTTGCGCATGATGGACTTCACCTCCAGTTTCAGGTATTCGCCTGTCTGTCCGAAGCGTTCCAAAGCGGTAAACTGAGACACATGCTTCATGGCACCTTCCTTCTTCTCTTCACGAGAAATCTCTTCGAAGACAAAGCGGAACTGCATCTTCCGGTTGATGAAGAAAGCACCCGTAAGAAGTACGATGCTAACCAGCAGCATAATCCATGCCGACTCTGGCTCACTGATATAGTCGGCAACCTTGGAAAAGATGTGCCACTCGTCGTCCTTCATCATGGTAACGAAATAGCAGGCATAGACTACCGCAGGGATGATCCACCAAAGCAGGGAACGTGCTACCAACGTACGTACAAACAGATACCACTGGCTGTTAAACATCACCAGCAACATGCCGGCCAACACAACGGCGAGCACTACCAGGAAGGAACAACCGCCAGCCAGGATAATAATGGCATAGGGTATGAAAAGACTGAGCCATAGCAGGTTCCATCCACTGAACACCGATGAAACGAGGAAGGTCTCGATAACAGCATGTCGCGGAAGTGGCAGCAACATGTAGGGTTTCATCAGCATGGCTGGAGTCTGCTGTACGCCAAAGCGGGCACCAAAGTCCATGAGCAGGAGCAATGGCAGGATGACAAAGATGACGCCAGGTGCATCCTCTTCATTGGCCATCATGGAGAACATCACGCCAAAGAAGATAAGATAGCATGTCACAAAGCCTGCACCAAGGTACATGAGCACCTTCGCTATTATGCTTTGCTCAAAAGCAGGCGAACGTCGAACACCTAACTGGTTGTTGCGGCGCAATAACTTGAATAATTGCAGACGGTTCATCTCAGGTCAATAACCTCGGCTGTAGGATAGTCTTTCGAACTGAACTTAAACGAGGCATCGGACATAGGCACCTTCTTCAAGTTCGAGATAGTGAACGTAGTCCACTTCTTTCCTTGGAGCAATTTCACCTCAGTAGGCTGATAGCTCTTCTTGTCAACGGTGATGAACATCTCCGAAATCTGCTTCTTTCCCGTGGAAGTAAGGTGAACGATATAGGCATTGTCGGCTGTAGTCATCGTGTACTTATAACCATTCTTGTAAAGGTTGATGAAGTTGTAAGGATTGATGGTCTGCAACTGTGCCTCTGTAGGATTGGTCACGTTCACCTCGTCATTCTTCTTCATGTAGGTCCACTGTGTCTTTCCGTCGAACCACATGGCAGCAACCGATGTTGTTGCATGGAACATACGGCCTTTCACGGCAATTGTTCCACTGGCTGAGCCATATTGGGCACTACTCATGGTGAAGTCGGCCTTCAGGCCTTCTTTCGTATTGAGGGTTGCGGCACACTTGTCGAGGACTTCCTTTGCCGACTCGGCCATAGCAAACGAAGAGCCGAATACGAGAATTGATAAGAATAAAACTAACTTCTTCATGTTGTGTTTATCTGTTTTTTAATGAGTTTAATAGTTGGTCGAGGCTCATTTCGTCCTGAATGAGCACTTCACGTGGCTTCGAACCGTGGGCTTGTCCTACCACGCCTGCCTTCTCCATGAGATCCATCAGGCGTCCGGCACGATTATAGCCTATGGAGAACTTACGCTGTATAAGGCTTGTTGAGCCACTGCCGCTCTGAACAATCAGTCGGGCGGCATCCTCAAACATCGGGTCGAGATGGTTCAGGTCTACATCTGCCGAGCTACCTCCTCCCTCCATATCTCCATCGGCCATCATTGGCTCTGGGAGCTCGAAGGGTTCAAGATAGCCTTGTTGGGAGGCAATGAAACTGTTGACGTCGACCACCTCCGGTGTATCTACGAAAGCGCATTGCACACGGATGGGATCGTTGCCCGAGAGATAGAGCATGTCGCCACGGCCGATAAGCTGTTGTGCTCCCATGCGGTCGAGGATGGTCTTCGAGTCGATGCCCTGTGACACCTTAAAGGCAATACGTGCAGGGAAGTTGGCCTTGATGGTACCGGTAATAATATTAGTGGTGGGTCGCTGCGTGGCAATAATCATGTGGATACCTACGGCACGAGCCTTTTGTGCGATTCGTGCAATGGGCAGTTCAATCTCCTTGCCTGCAGTCATAATCAAATCACCATACTCGTCGATGACGACAACGATATACGGCATGAACTTGTGACCATTCTCCGGATTCAGCTTGCGTGCAATAAACTTGGCGTTGTATTCCTTGATGTTTCTCACGTCGGCTTTCATCAGCAGTTCATAACGGGCATCCATTTCTACACAGAGACTCTGAAGTGTACGTATCACTTTGCTGGTATCGGTGATGATAGGCGTTTCGGCCTCTTCGGGCAGGGCAGCCAGGAAGTGTTTGTCTATACTGCGGTAGATACTGAACTCCACCATCTTCGGGTCGACAAGAACAATCTTCAGCTCTGCTGGATGCTTTTTATATAATAAAGAGGTGAGGATAGCATTCAGGCCTACCGACTTACCCTGGCCAGTTGCACCGGCTACGAGCAGGTGAGGGGCCTTGGCCAGGTCGAACATGAACACCTCGTTCGTGATGGTCTTACCCATTGCACAGGGCAGATCCATCGTCGATTCCTGGAACTTCTTCGAGTTAAGTATCGATTCCATCGACACAATGTTGGCTTTGGCGTTAGGCACTTCAATACCGATGGTTCCCTTACCGGGAATAGGTGCGATGATACGGATGCCCAAAGCCTTGAGCGAAAGAGCGATGTCATCCTCTAAACCACGTATCTTCGAGATGCGCACACCCTGAGCAGGTGTGATCTCGTAGAGCGTGATGGTGGGCCCCACTGTTGCCTTGATGCTCGAAATCTCGATGCCAAAGGTGCGCAACACTTCCACAATGCGGTTTTTGTTGGCCGTCTGCTCAGCCATGTCGATATATGGCTTCCCGTCATCGTCGTAATGCTTCAGCAGATCGAGGGTAGGGTAGTGGTAGTTCTCGAGGTCGCGCTTGGGGTCGTAGGGTTCCAGCATCTGGTCGCCCACTGCCACCAAATCCTTACCGTTGGCCTTTTCCTCCTCAGTGCCACCCTTTACGTCAAACTCAGCTTCCTCCGTCTTCTTGGGACGAGAAGACTTGTTCTCAGCGGGTTTGTCATTGTGGTCAGAAGATTTTATCTTGAACTCCACGGTCTGCTCTTCAGGATTATCGAATACTGTGGGGTCTTCAAGCGTCTTCAGTTGGTTTACATAGCTGTCCGAGGGCTCAACCGGCTCCTTTGAAGTGTCAATGACCTTGAACTTGATGCGGTCAAAGAACTTCGATGGTTTCAGCAATTTTCTGATGAAATAGATGGTTTCCGAACTGACATAGGTAAGGAAGATGATAGCCACGATAGCCAGCAACGCGGTAAGGCCAGGTGTGCCCACAAGATTCTCTACCCATTGACAGATAAAGACGCCATGGTCGCCACCAGGTGAGAAATGGCAGTCTTCGAAAGCTGGAGAGAGGAACTTTGCCATAGTGACCGACGACCAAATCATCGTCACCATCAGCGTTAGAAACCATTTAAATAAATTCATTTTGTATGCTCCCATCAGTCTTATTGCTAAGAGGAAGAGGAACACAGGAATGAAAAATGCCGAAAGGCCGAAGCACTGCTTGATAAAATAATAGGCAGTAAAAGCTCCGAACTTATTACAGATATTACCGAACTTCAGCTTCATGTCCATCATCTCGCCTTCGCGCAGCTCCTCAATCAGGCCTTGATCGGCCTGTCCTGTTGTAAAATAGGAGATGAAGCTCAACACCATGAAGATGGCGAGGGCAAACAGCAATATGCCTATGATGAAGTTGACTTTTTCGTTTTGAAATATATTCTTGACCCCCAACGATTCCATAAACGAGGGGCCCTTCTCTACAGCCTTGCGGCTCTTTTTCTTAGCCATTTAGTCTCATTTTATCGTAAATCCGATGCAAAAGTAATAAAAAATATCAATTAAGAATGATGAATTATGAATTATTTTGTAACTTTGCAACAATTTATTGACAAAACCATAAGCAGGTCATCAATTAACAACAAATAACAATACATGAATCAGAGTAACGAACAATCGGTTTTCCATGTGCGCAGCAGCCGTGCCGTCATCATCAACGGCTATAAGCTCTACATGAATAATTTCAGAACAATCTTTCGTCATACATGGCCCTTCGCCATTGTCTATTCCATAGTCATTGCCATGATGATGTATGCCTTCCTGCACAGTCTGCCACAGTTGATGACTGCCACAAAACTAGCCCAACAAGGTGTTATGACCAATGACCTGAGAACTTTTCAGGCTTTCATGTACCCCCTTCTGCTCGTTATAATGCTTATCAACATATTACTCGCGTCGCCCGTATTCAAATTGTTTTCTGAGTACCAACAGTCAGGTGTCATTGCTCCGCCCACAAAGTGGTACAGGGTGGGTGCCTGGCCTATGATGCTTTGCATGCTGCGTCTGTTACTTTGGTTCATTCTGCTTGACATTATCGTCTCTATGGCTATTGGTATCATCTTTGGAATCGGTGCTGTCCTGCTGATGGTGACAGGCATCAATATAGGCAATGCCATGATTACCATAGGCGTTGCCTCCATACTGGTAAGCATCATCGTCATGGCCATGCTCCTGCCTCTTGTTTACACAACTTTCAAGTATCTGCTCACCCCACGTTCAAGCTTTGTAAACATTCTTACCCATACTTATTCCGTAGGTCTACGCCACTGGGGAAGCTTGTTTCTTGTCATGTTCATGGTGGCTATCATCAACGCGATTATTTCCACCGTCATCATGCTACCCTATAACATCTTGACGGCGGCCATCACCACATCGTTGGCAGGCGTAGCAAACGGAGACCCCATAGGCATGCCCGACTATATGGGATGGATGAGTTTCATCGTATTTTGCCTTGCAGGATTTGTTCTGGCATATCTTACCCTTTCAACCCTTTTCCCCCTTTACTATCTCTACGGTTCCATCGAGAAACAGGAAGAAGAGAGAAGGGAACTATCAATAGAAAAATAGAAGAATGATGAAACAGCAACGCATCCTCTTTATCGACCGCGACGGAACGCTTGTCGAGGAACCCCATGACGAGCAGGTGGACGCACTGGATAAAGTTAAATTCACACCAGGCGTATTCCGTCACCTGGCTTTCCTTCGTGAAAAAACCGACTATCGTTTTGTCATGGTTTCCAATCAGGACGGCCTAGGCACCGAATCCTTCCCCGAACCAACGTTTTGGCCCGCCCACAACTTTATACTTCAGACGCTTGAGGGCGAGGGAATCACGTTCGATGAGATACTCATTGACCGCCATTTCCCTGAGGACAACGCGCCTACCCGCAAGCCGCAGACAGGACTCGTAGCCAAATACATGGACAACCCAGACTACGACCTTGCCCACTCCTACGTTATCGGTGACCGTGAGACCGATGCACAGTTTGCCCGTAACATAGGTTGTCAGTCGCTCATCCTGGGACGTGACGGCATGACTTGGGCAAAGATTGCTGAGATTGTCTTTGCCGGCGAACGTACAGCCCACGTGCAGCGCACCACAAAAGAGACAGATATCAACGTCAGCCTTTCGCTCGACGGTACAGGACGTTGCAATATCAGCACAGGTCTGGGATTCTTCGACCATATGCTCGAACAGATTGGCAAGCATGGCGGCATAGACCTCGATATTGCCGTGAAAGGCGACCTGAACGTTGATGAACACCATACCATCGAGGATACCGCACTCGCACTCGGAGAATGTCTTCTCAGTGCCCTTGGCAATAAGCGCGGCATAGAGCGCTACGGATTCTCCCTGCCGATGGATGACTGTTTCTGCTCCGTGGCCCTCGACTTCGGAGGGCGTCCCTGGCTCGTATGGGATGCCGAGTTCCATCGTGAGTACGTAGGCGACATGCCCACAGAGATGTTCCTTCATTTCTTCAAGAGTCTGAGCGATGCAGCACGCATGAACCTTTTCATTCGTGCCGAGGGACAAAACGAGCACCACAAAATCGAGGGAATCTTTAAAGCTCTCGCCCGAAGCCTGAAGATGGCAGTCCGGCGTGATATCTACCACTACGAACTGCCATCAACAAAGGGTGTGCTTTAACGTCTAAAGACTAACATTTATAGTCATTTATTCAGCATTCCTCCGCCACCGCTGGTAGGATTGCCCCAAGGCAGCTTCTGATTCGTATGGCACCAGTTACCCCATCCGGTGAGTTTGTGGAATGTGCTCTGTGCATAGCCCTCACCGATGTTGCAGCTCCAAGGTAATCCTGCACCAACGAAGTCGAAATCGTAGAATAGCTGATTGAAGAGGCAAACGCTCAACGTGTAGTGGTTGAGGCGTTGCACGGCATAGTTCACGTCGGCATATTGCAGGATGGCCTTGTTGAACGCCTTGTCAATGTCGCCGGCTATGGTGGCAAATTCTGCATCTCCTGTCTCTTCGGCCAGTTTGTGGGCATAGTCGGCCAGGTCGAAGAAGGGAGTGTAGTAATAGTAATTGGGGTCGTCGATAGAAAGTAAATATCTGTAGACCTTGGTAGTTGCGCGGTCGATGGCTTCTCTTTGTGTTGGATAGAGGGCAATGAGGCGGTCGGCCAATAGCTTGGTGGCATCTATAACGTCGCCAAGGGCATCGCTGCTGATGAGTTTGAGGTCGCCGCTCAACAAATGGTCTGAGTCGTTTGGGTAAGTCTGGTCCCATGCTGGACGGATGGTCTGGAACATGAGTTTCATGGCGTCGTTGACGTTTTCGGTTTGCTGTAGGCTGTGCACGAAAGCTGCCAGCATGCCATTACTATCGCTTAGTTGGTGGGCTGAAGCAACAAAGTACTCAGCTACATCGCGCACCTCGGTCAGTGTTTCCATATTGCCCATCAGGCAATTGTGGAAAAAGATAGTGTTCAAGCGTCCAACGCCAGTGGAGCGGATGGCCTCGGCCAATTCGTACATGTCGAGTTGCAAATTATTGTTCCATTCGTCTCCAATGACCCCGCGTGTAGTGGTTGTGGCAAACTTGTCAGGCTTGTCGTACATAGGTTGAAAACCGTTCCCATGTCCCCAGATAGTAAATATATAGTCCTGGGCAGGGCACATCAGACTGCTCATTTCCATAAATACGCGGAGCATGGAGGGATCATAGAGTTTCAGCGACATGGCCTTCGCATCATAGCCCATGGTCTTAATGCTGTTCTCACGGATTTTGTTTAGGTCTGTCTTGCTGTTAAGCTCAAACCATACTACATCGCCCTCGTCGGCGTACTTCGAATTGGTGTTCTTGCCGTATTTGTACAGGCACACCACGCGAACATTGGTAGAGTCAGTGAGATAAGGCTTCACCACATCCCAGAATCCCTCCTCGATGACATTGTCCTTACTACCGCCAATAGTTCCATATACGAATACCGTATAGCGTGCAGGTGCGGGTACAGTCTGCATCTCCATCTGGTTCCATTGGGCGAGGATGCTATCTGTTTCCGCATCGCCATTATAGTAAACGAGGTCGTCTTTCACCAGCTTTTTGTCTGACATCGTGAAAATATAGTTCCTTTTGTCGTCTGCCATCGTCAAGGCCAGCTTGTCAGCAGTGAGGGTGTATGTGAACGAATGCTGCTCATGTGCTACTGGCTGATGCTCAAAGGTGTAGTAAATGTCGCTGATGCCTGTTCCGTCGGAGTGGAAGGTCAATTTGTTCCATGCCTCACCATAGTTCCATATAGCATAGGTGTTGCCTGTAACTTCACCTATCCAGCTACCTGAGAAAGTGTTTTCGTTTTTGTTCTCCGATGGTGACTGTGGGTCGTCGCTTTCAGAGCATGCCGTAACCAATGTCATCATCATCATGTAGCATAAAACTGCTACAGACATCTGGATTTTATTCATTTTGGATGTATTTTGAATGATACTGTTTGTGAATAATTAAAATTTAGGCACAAAGATAGTGCTTTTCTTTGTGTTCTGAACACTCTTGCGTGATAATTGGGTTAGTTTTCGGGGTTTTTAACTTTTATTTTGTTGAGTGTTGACGAGTTTACTGACTATTAGTTGTTCATTGGCGCAAATATGTTCGTATTATTTTGACAATTCGATTATTTATGCTAACTTTGCAGGCTGAATGAACTAAACAGTTATGAAAAATCTACTACTTTTATTGACCTTTATGGCAGTTTCTATAGGAATTGGCCATGCTCAGAGAACGACCGACAAGCTTGATCGCGGCTTGGTGGCTGTACCGTCGGGAAGTGGCTCTTTCGTGAGCTGGAGAATCTTCGGTGAAGAATACTACGATACGGAGTACAACCTGTATCGTGACGGAACGAAGGTGAACAGCACACCACTGACAGTTTCGAACTATACAGATGCCAACGGACGTGCAGGTTCCAAGTACCAGGTTGCTGCTGTGGTTCGTGGTGTGGAGCAGGAGAAATGTGCCGCGGTGACACGTCTCTCGCAGCAGTATATACAGTTTGCTGTGAAGGACCTTTACTCGCGCCGTGGTACTAAGATTACTGCCGACTATACCATCAATGACATTGCGTTGGCCGATGTCGATGGCGACGGTGTGTCGGAGTTTATTATGAAGCGAAACTACAAGGACCAGTTTAGTATTGCCAACGACTCTGCCTTCAACTGCATTGAATGCTATAAGCTCAACGGTGAGCGTCTGTGGTGGATAGACCTTGGACCGAACATGGTGTCGGGCCCTGACGAACAATACGATGCCGTGGGCTACGACTGGGACAATGATGGCAAAGCCGAGGTGCTGCTGCGTGGTGCCGACAACATGATTATACACTATGCCGACGGTACAACTCAGAACATCGGTACTATGTCGGTAAACACCCGCAACACGGTGAACCAGGGCGATGCCAATATGGCGTATACCAACTATGGCAACGAGTATCTGCTCTATTTGGAGGGCGCTACTGGAAAGCCCTATCCCATAGGTACCAACAATGCCCTTTGGATGACCTATCCACTGCCTCGCGGAAATGCCAGTGACTGGGGCGACGGATATGGCCACCGATCTACGAAACACTATTTTGGTGCTCCCGTCCTCGATGGGCGCAACGCCTATATCTTTTTAGGGCGCGGATGCTATTCGAAGCACCACATGAAGGCATTCTCGGTGAATCCCACCACCCATAAGCTCACACAATACTGGGAATGGAAGGGCGAGGACTGGCCGTGGTCTGGACAAGGCTTCCACAACTATGGCATTGCTGATGTAGATTGGGATGGACGCGATGAGATTGTGTTCGGGTCGATGGTTATCGACGACAATGGAAAGGGACTCTCTACTACCGGTTTGGGACATGGCGACGCACAGCACTGCGGCGACTTCGACCCTTACCGTCACGGACAGGAAATTTTTACTTGCAACGAGAGCAGCCCTGCTATGAACTACCGTAATGCCACTACGTCGAAGCTGTATTACCGCCTGCAGTCTACCGGTGACGACGGGCGTGCCCTGTGCGGTAATTTCTCGAACGCATATCCTGGAGCCATAGGCCATTCCTCTCAGTCGGGTACTATCTCCTGTGTAGCCGACAAGCCTATCACAAACGGTCCCACAGGCTTTACCAATAACTTCCGCATCTACTGGGACGGAGACCTGCTGGAAGAAGGTCTCGACGGTGCTAGCTCGCGTGAAGGAGCTGCACGTGTGTTCAAGGCTGACGGCAGTATTGTCTTCACTGCCGATGGCACTGCCAACTGCAACTGGACGAAGAACACCCCCTCGGCTACGGGCGACGTGCTGGGTGACTGGCGCGAGGAAATCATCGTTCGTACTTCGGATAATAAATATGTTCGCGTATATACTACCAATCTTGCTACCAAGTGGCGTAACTACACGCTGTGGCACGACCACCAGTACCGTCAGGGCATGGTATGGGAATCCATGGGCTACAACCAGCCCCCTCATGCCAGCTATTTCATCGGTGAACTTGAGGACATCACCGTGGCACCACCACCATTGACCATGACCGACCGTGTGGAGACCAAGGACATCAGTTCGGCATACGACGGGCAGCATGTCATTGTCTGTGATTGGGCCGATACCAACGTGAGCATCAGCAACGGTGCCAGTCCCTGGGTGGCCACGTTCTATGTACCTTCGTGGGTGCAAGGTACCAACAGCAACAACACTTCGGGTAATCCGAAGATTAACTATACCTATTATACCTGTAATGTAACGGGTGGCGGTCTCAGTGGTGCTGCCCACTTGGTGAAGCAGGGTGATGGTATACTGAACCTGCCGAAAGCCGACTTCACACATACCGGCAATACGGATATCTGGGCTGGCACCGTCAATTTCGACGGCACGATGCCTAATTCTCCGCTCTGGTTGAACCGCTTTGCCGAGTTGAACAGTAATGGAGGCTCGTTCCAATCTATCAAGATGGAGTACGATGCACGCCTTCGTCCTGGTGGCGCAAACAGTTTCGGCACCATTACGGCCCAATCCCTGGAACTAAGGTTCGGTTCACGTGTTATCTTCGACCTCTCTGCCGAGAATACCGATCAGATGATTGTCAACAATCTGAGCATCGAGACGAAGTCGTGGCAGTATGGGCCTGAATACCTGATGCCTGTGTTCGAGTTTGCCTGGCAGGGTAGTAGCGCGCCAAAGCCCGGTACATATCTTATCGGACAGGTAGCGAATGTATCGAAAGGTTCACTCGACGACATCCGTATCGAGGGCCTTGGCAATCAACTGAAGTCATCGCTCAAGCTCGACGGTAACCAGCTCTTCATCGTTATAGAGAGCATGGGCGATACGGGTAAAATCGAGTGGACGGGTGCCCAGGGCAGCGTATGGGATCTGGCTGCTACAGAAAACTTCGTTTCGGGCAGCGGACAGCCAGATGTCTTCATCACGGGCGACAACGTTCTCTTCAACGACAATGCGTCGCAGCTGAATGTCACCCTTAGCGGTGAACTTGAGGCTGATAGCGTCATCGTCGACAATACGAAGGCCTACACCTTCCAAGGCACAGGCTCTTTGGTAGGAAACACCACATTGGTGAAACGAGGAACAGGCGGTCTGACCATCAAGAACGACAACAGCTATACCGGAGGCACACGCATCTCGGGAGGTTTTGTCAGCGTATCGTCGCTTGCCAATTCTACTCAGGAAAAGGGTAACTTGGGTGGTGTTACTACAGCAGGCAGCAAGTTCATCATCGAGAATGGTGCAGAGTTGCGCTCAACTGCTGCTGTTACCAACGGTTCTACTATTCAGTTTGCGGGCGAACAGGGCGGTGTCATCAACAATTCCCAGGATTTCATTGTCGACCGTGCCATGATAGGTACCGTTATGACCAAGAAAGGTCAGGGATGGATGAAGCTGAACGTAGCCAACAGTAGCCTCTCGAGAATGGTTGTGGCAGCAGGCACTGTACAGTGCATCAATTCGGCCACTCCGGCAAAGACTGTGGAATACCAAGGTGGCACACTCCGTGAAAACACGGGTACAGGATACGAAATCTATGTGCCTAAGAGCAAGCAAGGCACATGGTATATGGCCAATCGTTCGACCTACTCTAACAAGGTGACTGGCGAGGGTACGCTCACGGCCTACTGCGTTACAGAGAAAGGTACCAACTACTATGCCACACGTACCCCCGTACAGTGCGACTTCAGTGCTTTCGAAGGAACGTTGAAGCCCACGTCAAGTCTTGACGATGCCAATTGCCTGCGATTCACGCTCAACACAGGCAGTGGTATGCCAAAGGGAACGATGGATATAGCCGAGAAAGTCGAGGTGCAGAACAGCGGTAAGACCTATCGCATAGGAAAGGTAACTGGTAAGGGAGCCCTGGGAGGAAGCTGCACCTTCAGCAACGGTGTGAGCGTTGGTGCTAACACTTGGCAGGTGGGCAACGACGATACTTCGTGGTCAACGACTGTAAAGGTAACCGGCAATGCCAACTTCGTGAAGTTAGGCTCGTGCAAGGTGACATGGGGTGGAGCCAGCGACAATACCGGTACGACAAATATCAACGAAGGAGAGTTGGTCATCAACTCTACCGGACAACTGGGAATAGGTGTACTGACCGTTGCTGAAGGAGCTATCCTCAGCGGAGCCAACAGTACGAAGAACGTCCTTAACAATTCCTCGGTTACCATCAACGGCACCTTGCGTCCCGGTCTGTTTGAAGGCACGACAACGGGGTCGCTCATCTTCAACAACAAGAACGTGACCATTAATCAGAGTGGTGTGCTCGTTGTGACGACTAAACGAGGTGCTACCGACATCATCAACGGCTGTCCTTGTTTAGAGGGCATCTCGAAGATGACGCTCAATGGTACAGTGAGAATTATAGTTGCTGATGACCATTCTTTGCAGCCCGGAGACTGTATCCGTCTTTTCAAGGCTAACAGCTTTGCTGGTACTCCTCGCTTTGACATGCAAGGTGGTGTCACATGGGATACCAGCCGTATCAGCGAGGGACTGCTCTTCGTGAAGTCTGTACCCGATGCGGTGACATCCATACGAGTCTCGACACAGGAGCCTGCCGACATCTATGACACATCAGGCCGACTGGTTCGCTCGCGTGCCACCACAACCGCAGGGCTTCCTGCTGGTATCTATATGATAAGAGGCAAAAAAGTTGTTGTTAAGTAATTAGTAAACAGCTACCTCCTATACAGGGTAAATAAATTGTTTTTGACCATTGTTTGATGGGTTTTTACGAAAAATCATCAAATAATGGTCAATTTTTTATTTGAATACACGTCAGTTTCATGTTTTTTTCGTATATTTGCAACCGAAGTATCTGAAAACTATAACTAACAACTTAAAATAATGAAGAAATCAACGACTTTCGTACGCAGAACAGTAGCTGGAATGCTGCTGCTGATTGCTTCGTCGGCATTGTCATGGGCCGACAACACTAAGACTACTGTCGATCAGGTCAGTAGTGAGGTGACAATCTCAAACGATGTTGATTATATTGTCAACTCGGCCACCCCATTCGGCACTAACGGCAAGGTGAATATTGCCAATACCGAGCATGCCGTTCTTATCCTGAACGGTGTAAAGCCGTCGGCAGCCATCAAACTGCTCTCAGGCCATGTCTTCATCAATGGCGAACAGGCAGCAAACAACGTCAACTGCCAGGTGAAGATATACAACCGCGGTGCCATCATCATGCCATACGCCAGCGATTTCAAGCCCCTTACCGTCTATTCCGAGCAGAACTTCGGTGGCGAGGAGTGCAACGACTTCGGACTGGAGAACAGCGGTGGCTTCATGAACACCCTGACAGCCTCGAAGCTGAACAACCGCATCCGCTCGTTCAAGCTGAAGCGCGGCTACATGGTGACCTTCTCCAACCGTCCTGGCGGACGTGGTTACAGCCGTTGCTTCATTGCTGCCGATGCCGACCTCGCAGTAGCTGAGCTGCCAGGAATACTCGACCGCAGTATCTCGAGCTATCGCGTGTTCAAGTGGTACGATACTGGTAAGGTCAGTCTCGCTGCTGCTGCCGGTGACTGGGGAGCCAACAATGCCCTTAACGTCACCAGCACCTACACCTGGAGTACAGGAAGCTCAATGGCTCCCGACATCGAGGTGGTGCCTCATCAGATTTACAGTGGCTATCCCTCGGCAGCGTCTATCGGCTCAGCTGACTTCTCGCCACACATGAAGACCACCAACGAGCCCCGTAACTCTTCCGATGACCATCCCGAGGACCTTGATGCCATTTTGAACAACTGGGAAAGCCTCATGCGTACAGGTATGCGTCTCTGCACACCCTCATCATGGGACGGCAGCGACTATTGGAATGGTACGGGATTCCTGAAGACCTTCCTTGATTCTATTGATGCCCGTGGTTGGCGTTGCGACATTGTCGATATGCACTGCTACTGGCCTGAAGGCAATTTCGGTAACCTGAATAACTGGCACATAGGCAACCGTCCCATCTGGATTTCAGAGTGGTGTTGGGGCGCTTCGTGGAACAGCAACGGTGCCTTCGCCAGTGGAGTCACTGAGAACGATGTGAAGAACGCCCTTACGCGTATCTGCAATACCCTTAACGGCATGGATTACGTGGAACGCTACTTCTATTGGAACGGTGAGCGAGACCCGTCGAAATTATATAAGAACGGATCGCTGACCCCTGCCGGTGAGATGTATTCAAAGCTCAACTCAGGTGTGGGCTATAACAAGAAGTACAACTACGCCCCGAAGGTACCCACTCAGAAGGACCCCACCAGTCTGACTATTGAGTTCGACAAGCTTGCCCAGACGGCAACCCTGAAGTGGTACGAGTACAATGGTGAGATGAACGTGAGCATGTTTATTCAGCGCATGCGTGCCGGTGGCAGCTTCGAGGATCTTGTCGAGGTGGAGCGTAAAGACCTGGCTTCAAGCTATACCTATGTCGTCGAGGATGCTCAGGCTGGCGACCAGTACCGTATTCAGATTGAGGATGCCAACCACAAGATTCGCACTACTAAAGCTGTTACTGCCGTGAGCAATAACCTTGAGGCAGGCGACCCCATCGACATGAACGGTACGACCAAGTACCTCGGTGGCAATATGGTGGCCAACGGTGACTTTGATCTCGGCTTTACCGGTTGGACTACTATGGACGGCAATGAGCCTTGCGCTCCCTACTTCCAGATTGTTCCCATCGGAGGCGTTGATGGCGGCAGCTATCTACAGTCCTATGCCAACGGTTCAGTAGCTACACCTGAGCAGTTCATCAAGACCATCTTTGATGTCAGCACCAATACCGACTACTACTATTCCGGCTCCTTTGCCAATGGTGTCACCAACGGTGGTGTCTACCTCAGCGGTGACGGTCTCACCGTAGCAACCGCTGCGCGTGTGTTCAACAACACCAGCACCGACAACACCTGGTCTACGAACTTCAAGACGTTCAACACTGGCGACTCTACGAAGGTTATCTTCTACTTCAACATGTTGAAGCGCAAGGCTCAGTTCGACAAACAGATGCTCTGTAGACTATTCGATACCCGCGAGGAGGCTATTGCCGATGGTATTGAGAAGGCTCGCAACAAGGCCGCCATCTTCCAGCAGTACAACACCAAGTACAACAACCTCAACACCGAGCTTGCCCAACTCGTTGCTAGTGTCACGGACAATGATGCCAAGGCACTATCGGCTGTGATGAGTCATACAGCCAACGCTCAGAAGGCTTATGCCACGATGGCTGTCATCGATTCGCTTGTCACCGTGAGCAACGCCCTCGTTCAGTTGCAACTCTCGGGTGCCAGCATCCTTGCCGAAGCCGTAGCCAAGGCTGGCGCAGCCACTACTGCTGCCGAGATTATCGAGGCGCGCGACACGCTCTCCGAGGCTATTGATAATTATATCACCTCCACACTACAGTCAGGAGTTGTGTACGAAAGCAAGTTCAATACTACCAACAAGTGGACGGTGAAGTGCGGTACCTATACCGGAGGCGACCAGAGGGCAAAGGAAGATCTCGGCACGAAATTCTGGAATGCATGGTGGTCGGGCATCGATGCCTCGGCAGGCAGCAGCCAGACGATGGAAATCAAGCAGGAGATCACCAACCTGCCTCATGGCTTCTACTCGCTTTCATGCAAGGCCATGACCGAGCACTATTGTACCAGCGACCAGCATGCTTACATTACCAGTGGCGACCAGACAGCTGTCTCACCCGTTCTTACTGCTGATTACTACGACCTTGCTTCTCGTCTTAACATGCCTCAAGCAGATGTTTGGCAGAAGCTGACTACTACGCCCGTCTATGTTGAGGAAGGTGGCAGCGTTACCATCGGTTTCGTCGGATCGAAGAGCGGCGCTGTGAACAATGCATGGCATGAGATTGGCGGCAAGAACGGCAATACACCAGCTACCGACGTAAGCGACAAGCGTGAGGGATGGTGGGGTGCTACCGACTTCCAGCTCTACCGTGCACCGGGCTACAGGATGAATGTGACGCCCGGCCAGTTCGGAGCCATCTGTCTGCCTTATACCATCCGTCCTACTGAGGGCATGCATTTCTATGCCATCGCAGGTATCACCTCTGACCACCAGAATCTCTGCCTCTATGAAATTGAACAGGTAGACCAGGCACGTCCCTGTATCTTCAAGTCAGATAACGCTACGGCTGTGTTCAGCGGCTATGGCAACTACTTCAGCTTCGCTAAGACGCATGACTTCCTGCAGGGCACCTTCAAGGCCACCACACGTCCGGAGGGATTCTACGTTGTCAACAATGGTCAGTGGGAGCGCCTTAGCCAGGTCACCAATGTCGAGGCCTACTCGGCATGTTTGAAGAAGGATGTTGTCGCCTTAATGGCTGAGTACGACACCTGGGAGGATGAACTCATGCCTATCGTTGGAGCAGATATCGACTTTGCCAACGAAATCCTGCTGCCCAACGACCAGCCGACTCTCGACTCTCGACGCTCTACGCTCCACGACCTCAGCGGTCGTCAGGTAGGCAGCGACAGTCAGCTGCGTTCTGGACTCTATATCCAGGTGGTCAATGGCAAGGCACGTAAGTATATCAAGCGTTAATCACTATCTACTTTAATTCAATGAATCTGAAACACCTATATTTGTTACCACTCCTGTTGTCCAGCAACACTCTGCTGGCACAGGAGACGGTGCGCTCCTCAGGTAGTCTCTACCTGCAGCCTGCCGATAAGTCTGACGTGTGTATTCCCTTCCGCTTCAGCGATGAAGGCCTTCGTTTCGAACCCACCTGGGGACTCGACATGGCATGGATCAGCAATCAGAACATCAGTAAGGGCATCAACCACATGGGGCGCGACAACATCGGTATAGGGCGCTCGGCCTTCCGCTTCACCGAGCCTCTTGTCAACGACTCCGCGCTGGCTTCTTCGGTCATCACGACACTTCGCACACGTACCAGTGCTTTCAACCGTATAAGACAGGATCTGCCTATCGTGCTTACGGCCGATCAGGAAGCCGGTACTTGCGACTATTTCGTTGTCAACAAGAGTGCCAAGACCGACCATTGGGCAGCGATGATCAATAGTCACGTCCATTGGATTCAGGCCAACTCCAAGCATCCCGTCATTGGTGTCTCGCCCTTCAACGAGCCCGATTTCTGGACTACGGAGGAGGGTGCCACTACGGGGAAACAGAAAGAGGTGGCCCGCCTGCTGAAGCAGAACTATCCGCGTATGGCCGATATTGCTATGGTTGGAGGCAACACCCTCAACGACGATAAGGCATGGGAATGGTACAACGACGGCAAGGAGTACTACGACTGGGGCAATACCCATCAGCTGGCAGGCTCGTTCGATAACTATGCTGGCTTCTTCCAGAAGGTAACTGCCGACGGCAAGATTGGCTATGCCGACGAGATGCACAACGTAGGCGAGGCTATGGTGGGACTCGAGTACGGAATGACCGTTGGTATATGGTGGGGCTTCGACAGCCGTGCACGCGGTGAGTTCTGCGACATCAGCCGCAACGGTGTGCGCCTCTCCTATGCTGAGCACCGCAACAACTGGACTTCGGCCTCTGTCTACCGCCACGACCAGGGAGCTGTCAAGGCTTTCGTTGGTTCCAGCGAGCGACAGGCATATACCACGTCCTACCTTTTCGTTTCACCCGAACGTGATGTCTACTACGACGGCTATGGTCCCGTGCGCGAGATGCGTTCTGTGATTCTTGGTGGCACTGGCTATCAGAAGGGTCAGACCAATGCCGAGCGCGTTATCGACATCACTTGGGGACCCGATGTGCAGCCTACTCAGATTACCGAGGGCGTCTACAAAATTGTCAACAAGGCCACGGGTACCGTTGCTACTGTCAACAGCTCCAACATCAACGTAGCCAAGGACAACGGAGCCAAGACACAGCGTTGGACGATAAAGCCTGCCACCAACCGCACCGGAGGCGACCTGTCCTTCTACGACATAGAGTCGTTAAGCAACGCCCAGACACGTATGAACGTTCAAGACTTCAGCACCAGCGACAATGCTAACGTCATGGCCTACAGTCAGAACGAGACCCCTTCGAGCAACGAACAATGGTACCTTGAATATGTAGGTGACGGCTACTACTACATCCGCAACCGTGAGAGTGCCCTCTACCTCGCCTCTGCCGGTACCTCCTCCGTTGTCCAGGTCAATGTGGTACAGCGCAAGAAGCTCGATGGCGAACTGCGTGACCAACAGCTATGGCGCATACTGCCCAGCGACATCACCTACGAGACAACTCCTCCCGCACAGCCTGCCAACCTCATTGCCGAGGCTAATCCTGCCTCCGTACGGCTCACGTGGAATGCCGTTGGCGACGAAGACCTTGATGGTTACATGATTCTTCGTGGCATAGCAGGCGACGAATCGTCGTGGAACACTATTGCCCGCCGAATCACCACTACCTACTACGTCGACAACACCTGTCAGCAGGGTACTGCCTATAGTTATAAGGTGAAGGCCATCGACAAGGCACAGAATCTCTCCGAGCCCTCTGAGCCTGTCAATGCCACGCCTACTGGCGAACCTGCGCTCATCGCACGCTGGCAGTTCGATGGCGATACCTTCGATGCAACGCCTAACATGATGGATGCTGCACTCAAGGGTAACGTGCTCTATCCCTCTGACCATAAGTCGGGTGAGAAGTCCATACGTCTTTCCTCAACCACCTACGTACAGCTGCCATACGAGATTGCCAATAGCGAGGAGCTCACCATAGCCATGTGGGTGAAGTGGTCTACCGCCTCCAACTGGCAACGCATCTTCGACTTTGGCAACGACACCGAGCACTACATGTTTCTCACGCCTTCCAACGGCTCCACTAATGTCATGCGTTTCGCCATCAAGAACGGAGGCAACGAGCAGACACTCGACTGTCCTACGAAGCTGACGACCAACCAGTGGAAGTATGTTGCCGTGAGCATTGGACGCGAAAAGACCGTCATCTTCATCGACGGCGAGGAAGCTGCCAGCACCACGGGTATCACCATCCGTCCGTCTGACATCCGCCCCGTGCTCAACTACTTCGGTCGCAGCCAGTTCAATACCGATCCGTATTTCCTTGGAAGCATCGACGATGCACGCGTCTACAACTATGCCCTCGATGCCGATGGCGTACGTGAGGCGATGGAAGACAAGACTGTCGACGGTATCAGCTCTTCGCCCTTCACCACCAGTCCTTCACCCTCTACTATCTACGATCTCTCCGGTCGCAAACTCCCGACGGTGAAGCCCGGCATCAATATCATTGACAAGAAAAAGGTGATGCGTTAAGATTCAGGGCAGACATAAAAAATGGGAATCGATCTTCACAGACAGATTCCCTATAAAAAAACTTTGGAAAATGATAAATATAGATTAAAATTACTAGTTATCGGTTGCAAAGTTACGATTATTTGTTGTATAGTCCAAAACTTTTCAACAAATTCTTTGCTAAAAATTCTTAATGTCGTGGTGCCTTGGCCGTTGCTGTAACGGAATGTCTGCTACATGGTGCTCAGCTCTGTGTAGATGCGCTGTACCGGCAGGCCCATGACGTTGAAGTAACTGCCGTTGAGGCCGGTAACGCCGATGTAGCCTATCCACTCCTGTATGCCGTAGGCACCTGCTTTGTCGTAGGGCTGATAATGTGTGATGTAGTGGTTGATTTCCTCGTCAGTAAGCGATTTGAAGGTGACATCGGTAGTGACCGAGAACTGGCGTTGCTTGGTATTCGTGGTAAGACATACGCCGGTAATGACTTGGTGCGTACGTCCGCTGATGGTGCTGAGCATACGATGTGCGTCAGCCTCGTCATGGGGCTTTCCCATGACCTCACCGTCGACAACGACAATGGTGTCTGCCGTAATCACCAGCTCGTTGCCAGTCATCGTCTGTTTATAGGCATCGGCTTTCTTTGCGGCAATAAACTGGGCTATATCGCCTACGGGCAGGGTATCGGGGTAGTGCTCGTCAATGTCGGGGAGCACGCGAATGTCGAAGTCAATGCCGAGACCGGCAAGCAATTCCCGGCGACGCGGAGAGTTGCTCGCCAAGATGATATGGTAGTTGTTTAGATTCTGGAGCATGGAATGAAGAAGCTTAGAATGAAGAAGCTTAGAATGAATAATCTATGCGCGATGGGGTAGGGAGACTACCAGCCAAAGGCACGTTCGTCCATGAGCCATTTGCCTTGGGCGCGAAGCGTCTGTTCTATCACGTCGCGGGCACAGCCTTGTCCGCCGTTGCGCTCGCTGATGTAGATGCTGGCCTCTCGCACTTCTATGCATGCGTCTTTGGGACAGACGGGGCAGCCCACGCGCCGCATGATTTCGAGGTCGGGGATATCGTCGCCCATGTACATGATCTCGTCGTCCTGCAGCTGGTATTTTGCGAGAAAATCGTTGTAGACCTTTATCTTCACCGCACAGCCCATGTGAATGTCGGTGACGCCCAGACCGCTGTAGCGAGTACGCAGCGACTCGACGTTGGCTCCGGTCATAATGGCAATGCGCAGGCCGAGCTTCATGGCCAACTGTATGGCGTAGCCGTCCTTGATGTTCACCGTGCGGAGCGGAGTACCGCTCTCGGGTAGGGTGATGGTTTCCTGACTGAGTACGCCATCGACATCAAAGATGATGGCGCGTATCTTTGTGAGGTCGTAGTTGATCATTTAACGTTGAGGGGTTGAGGGTTGAGGGTTCTTGGATGCGTGGATGCTCTTGCTCATCAGGTCGTAGACCTCGCGAACCATCGGCCATTCGGCCAGTAGGCTGCTCTGAGCTGCTATCACCTGTTCGTCGAAGCGTACAGCGGGCCCTGTCTGCGCGTCGAGCGGATGCATGGTCTTCACCTTCTCTGCCGTCTCTTCGATCAGGGGGAGCATCGTGTCGAAGGTCAGGCCGTGGGCTTCAAGTATCTGTGCCGACAAGGCATAGCAGTGGTTCACGAAGTTGCTGGCAAAGACAGCTGCGAGGTGCAGGTGGCGGCGGTCGTCGGACGGCAGTTCTGTCACCCTGTCGCTCACAGACTCTGCAATGTAGTGGGCAAGACGTAGCGTCTCGTCGTTGTTGGCTTCTACGAATACGGGTATCTTGTGAAAGTCCGGCTTCCGCTCTTTCGAGAAGGTCTGCATGGGATAAATGACACCATAACGACTGGCTCCTGCTGTCGCGAATACCGACATGGGTATGGAGCCGGCAGTATGAAAGAACGCCTCCTGGCTCCTGTCCGGTATCAGTTCCGACAGCAGCTGCGTGATGACGGCATCCTTCACCGCGATGATGAATGCATCGGCATGCAGGGGCAGCGACCCAATGCTGTCGGTAGCCACTCCTCCCACTATCGATGCGAGCCCCTCTGCCGATGTCATCGTCCTGCTGTAGACGGCAGTCACCTCATGGCCAGCAGCACAGAGAGCCTGGGACAGTTGAGTGGCCAGCCTGCCGGCACCAACAAATACGAACTTCATCTTAGAACTTGTCGATATGTACGTTTTCCCACTTCAGCTTGTCCTCGTTCTGCGGCTTCCGCTCGTCGGCAGGATGGCCTATGCCCAGTATGCAGAGCACGTGGAGGTTCTCGGGAATGTCAAGCACGCCCTGAATGACGGTGTCGGCTGTGGTGCCGTCTTCAAGTCCGCGTCCGCGCATCTGTGCCCAGCACGAGCCAAGCCCAAGGTCAGCAGCCTGATACTGCATGGCGATGGCGGCTATCGAGCCGTCTTCAATCCAGCAGTCGTTCTGCTGTGGGTCGCCCAGTACGACGATGGCAAGGGGAGCACCTTTGAGGAACTGCGAGCCGAGGTCTTTGGCATCAGCCAGTTTCTCGATGTCAGTAGGATCGTCAACGACGACAAACTGCCAGGCACGCTGACCTTTCGATGTGGGTGACATGAGTGCTGCACGGAGAATGAGCTTCACGTCCTCGGCATCAATCTCCTCGGTGGTAAACTTGCGGTGCGAGCGTCGCTGCTGCACCAAATCCTTGAAATTACTCATAGCTGTTTCCTGTTCTTTTACAATTCAGGTGCAAAGTTACGAAAAGTCGAGAGCAAAACAAAGAAATCTTGTTTCTTTTTTTGCCGAGACGGAGTATCTTCGCGCTCGTATGAGCGCAAAGTTACGAAAAGTCGAGAGGAATGCAAAAGAAAAGCGCAGAAAAAAAACGCCGCCCCCCCCTGCTTTTGACAGAGCCTCGGCGACCATATGGGAGTGAAGGGACAAATGACTTGCTGTTTGTTTTGGGAATTGGGAGAGCCACAGAGTATTGTCCTCTAATTCAAGTGATGGAAGTGGTGAAACGGCCCCTACATTGACGGCCTTTCACTTACGAGAACTATCTTCGCTGCCTTCGAGAACTACTCACGCAGTCGGTGAGAACTACTCACGCAGTCGGTGAGAACTATTCCTGCTGCCGGTGAGAACTACTCATACAGAATCCTGAACTTTTGTTGCACTGTTGCAGTGTTGCAGTTCTCTAAAGGGTATCTCCATACCCTAAACATACTTCTATATTTATATATAATTATAGAGTTATTTTTTGACCTTCATAAATCTATTTTGGAACTGCAACACTGCAACACTGCAACGCTGCAACAGAACCAAATGAACCCCAAGACACCAATTAACATAAGAACAATACTGGCCAAGCATTGCTTTCCATTCGCTTATTGCAATATTGCATTGCATTTGTTTTTCAAGAATATAATATCCCCCGCCATCGACTGAATGCGATAGCGGGGGATTATTATAAATCCGCAAAGGAATTAGTTTATTCCTCCACAGCAGCCTGTGCGGCGGCTAACAGATGTTGACTATCAGAGACTTACAAGTTTATTGTAAAGTGTTGGCACCTCTTTCCAGTCATATTCTGCGCATTTTTACACGCTGATGGCAACTTCTACGTGATAAATGGCAGGTACATCTTTCTTTAATGTAACAATTTCAATTTTAGTTTTACACTAAATTGCTCGACTTTTGGTCTCACAATCCTCAACTCTCACTGCTTCATATATCCAGAAGAACCATGTCTTCATAAACATATTCTGCAAGCTTTGTTTGCAAAGGTAGTGATTTCTTCTGACATTACGTTCATTTCACACGTTTTTCTTGCTAAACATGCATGGTTTTAATAAAAATTAAGCTGTATGCCACATATACGTTCCAATTCTTTGTCTCAATCAAAAGAAAAATGGATGGATTCCGGCATCGTAAGTTTAGGTTTAAGTTTAGATGTTCTTATATATATAATAAGGTGTAGAA